>JAWXAM010000106.1:0-18741 GCA_034439495.1 Terricaulis sp.
GGTGAGATACGGCTTGCCGGCTTTGCGGCGCTCGACTTGGTGCTTGACGATGCCGAAGCCGGCTGAGCAATCCGAGAAGGCCGGCACGAAGATCGGCACACCTTTTTCGTAGGCGCGCTGGATCAGCGAATCCTTCTTCTTGGCGTTGCCGGCGGCGAGCCACTTGCCGAGCTCATAGATGAACTCGCGCGACGTGTAGGGGCGCGGCTCGAGCATCTCGCAGATCTCATAGATCGTGCCGTCGACATTCTGCAGCTCTTCTTCGTCGATATAGGTATCGTAGATGCGGTCGATGTAGAGCGAGCGCAGCGTGTTGTCGTCCGGGATTTCCTTGGCTTGGTAATGCTTGAAGCCGAGCGCTTCGAGGAAATCCATGTCGATGATGCAGGCGCCGGTGGCGACGATGGCGTCGGCCATGTTGTACTCGACCATGTCGCGCCAGACGTGGAGGCACCCGCCCGCGCCCGTCGAGCCGGCCATGATCAGCCAGGTCGAGCAGTTCTGATCTTCAAGCGCCATGTTGAGGATGCCAGCGGCGCGCGCGGCGTCGCGGCTGGTGAAGCTCATCTTGCCCCACGCGTCGATGATCGGGCGCGCGTCGAAGCTGGCGATGTCGATGTGCTCGACTGGCGAGGAGAGAAGTTCCGCTTTGCGGTTGGTGTCGATTTTGTCAGCCACGGGAGGTGCTCCTATGGGCGGCGTCAGAAACAACAACCGCGCGGACGCTCCGCCGACACGCGATCAGCGGCGGGAGATAGTGCATTGCGGCGGGAATGCAAGTAATTCCACGTCATGAGTAATTGGTGGTTCTGGTTGGTCCAGTTCTCGCGCCGTTTGATGGTGCGGGCGAGCGCTTACGGCTTGTTTGCCGTCGGCGCGGCTCTGGCGGCGGTGTGGTTCGCGCCTTTCGTACCGCGCGAACTGTCTGAGCGGCTCGGTGGCGAAGCGGTTGAAGGCATCCTAACCGCGCTGGCTTCCAGCATGCTGGCGGTGTCGACATTCTCTTTGAGCGCTATGGTGGTCGCGTACACGGCGGCATCCGCTCAGATGACGCCGCGTGCGGCGTCGTTCGTCACCAATGACGGCGCCACCCAGCGCGCGTTAGCGACGTTCGTCGGCGCTTTCTTGTTTACTGTTGTGGCGCTCGTCGCGCTCGGCGCGAACTATTACGGCGCTGAGGGTCGCACGATCCTCTTTCTCTCTACGCTGGTCATGGTGATCATCGTCGCGGTGACGCTGATTGGCTGGATCGATCGGCTCGCGCGGCTAGCGCAGCACGGCCACGTGCTGACGGAAGTGGAAGAGGTGGCGCGCAAGGCGCTGCGGTCGCGATGCGAACGGCGCTTCATGGGCGGATCGGAACTCGGCGAGATCAGCGTGGAAGGCGTGCGCGTCACTGCGATCGGCACCGGCTATGTCGCCAATATCGACCCCAGCAAACTGCAGAAGCTAGCTGAGCGCGTCGGCGGCACGATCGAGATCATGGCCGATCCTGGCGACTTCATCGTTATCGGCGCGCCGTTGCTCAATCTCGTGGGCGCCTCCGCGACGGATGATGCCGTCCGCAACGAGGCGCCCGCCGCGTTCACGTTTCAAGACGCTCGAACCTTTGAGCAAGACCCATTCTATGCGGTTCAAGTGCTAGTCGAGATCGCCGCACGCGCCTTGTCGCCCGGCGTGAACGATCCCGGCACCGCGATCCTCGTCGTGGATTCCTGTTATCGCGTGCTGGAGGATTGGCTGCGTGAGGAGAATGCTTTGGCGCCAACCTGCGCGTTCGATCGACTGCGTGCGCGCCACCTGGACGGTTGCGCACTGGTAGAGCACTCGCTCGGCGAAGTCGCGCGCTACGGCGCCAAGGATGTGGCGGTCGCGGTTCGCGCGCAAACCGCGCTGGCGACCCTGGCTGCATCGAACACTGGCGCGTTCGGCGCGTGCGTTCGCAAACAGGCGGCCATCGCGCTCGCGCGCGCCGAACAGGGGCTGGAGTTCGAGGCCGACCGCGAACGTGTCCGCGCCGCCGCGAGAGGCTGAAAGCGTGCGGACGCTCATGTCACGGGAGGTGCTCCTATGGGCGTGGTCGGCGGCAAGAATGCGAGGATGAGCCGCGAGAAGAGGATGGCTTCCACGATCAGTATGGGCAGTAGTCCAGCGAAGTAGGTCGCAGCGTAGTTTCCAGCCAGCGGCGCGCCGAACGCGCAGAGCAGAAACATCATGAGTGTCGCCAACAACAGTAGCACGCCTACAATGAACGCCGGCCACGGAAAGCCTACGGTCCGCGAGACACGTCTGAGGCGGCCGAAGAAGCCCGGCATTGGCAGCAAGAAGACAACGATCGCCAAGATCGCGGATGCGCGCCAGAGCGTTTGCTCCGATACCTGAAACAGAGCGAGACCGCACGGCGCGAGCGCCAGTATCATCACAATAAGGCTGCTCTCGACCATGGTTCTGAGCTGGTGCGCATGCATCGGGCTCGCCGCTGAGCTTTGGTTCAAATTGCTGGCGATCGCGCCGAGGCCGGCGAAGGTGATGGCGATCTGCGCCACGGTCAGCAGCAGTGCGAAAACGTCCATGAAAGCTCCCCTTGCGGCATCGTAGCATGCGGTGCAATGGCGTGCCACGCTGCCGCGAAATGGAGGAAACCATGAGCGAACTTGCAGGCCGCGTGGCTTTGGTGACGGGCGGCGCGCGCGGGCTCGGCGCAGCGGCGGCGAAAGCGCTGGCGGCGGATGGCGCGAAGGTGGTGGTGAGCGATGTCGCCGACGGCAGCGCGATTGCGGCGGAGATCGACGGCGCGTTCGTCCAGCACGATGTAACCAGCGAAGAGCAATGGATCGCCGCTGTCGCGTTCGTCAAGGAGCGCTTCGGAGGGCTCGACATTCTCGTCAACAATGCCGGCATCTTCTGGATGAAGCCGATCGCGATGGAGACGCTCGAAAGCTTCCGTCGCATGCAGCAGGTCAACGTCGAAGGCGTGTTCCTCGGCCTGAAGCACGCCATCCCAGCCATCGCTGAGCGCGGCGATAAGTGGGACGGCGGCGGAGCGATCATCAATCTCTCGTCCGTCGCCGGCATCATCGGCTCACCGATGATGCTCGCATACAATGCCTCCAAAGGCGCGGTGCGCTTGATGACGAAAGCCGCTGCACTCGAATGCGCGCGCGGCGGCATGAAAGTGCGCGTCAACTCCGTGCACCCTGGCATCATCAACACGCCGATGATGAGCAACGCCGCCGAAGCCATCGCCGGCGCCAGCGGCGTCAACGACACGATGGAGCGCTTCGCCTCGTTTCACCCCATGGGCCATCTGGGCCGCGACATCGACATCGCCAACGCCGTCGCGTTCCTGGCGTCGAGCAAAGCCGCCTTCATGACCGGCTCAGAAATGGTCGTTGATGGGGGCATGACCGCCGCTTAGCGCGCTACGGCGCGCCAGTCGCGGAGCCGTTGCGCCAATCGCGCGGGCTCTTGCCGGTCCAGCGTTTGAACGCGCGCGAGAATGACGCCGGGTCCGAGAAGCCGACGAGGTAGGCAGTCTCGTTCACGGAGACTTTTCGCGACGCGATGTAATCCAGCGCCATGCGATGGCGTAGCGCGTCCAGCACCTGTTCGAAGGTGACGCCTTCGTCCTTTAGGTTGCGGTAAAGCGTCTGCCTGCTCGTCCCGAGCTTGCCCGCGATCGTTTCAACGCTGACTTCGCCCGTGTGCAGGATCGGCATGATCAGCGCTTCGACGCGGCCGCGTACGGTGCGTGATGCCTCCATCTCCTGCAGCAGCGCATCGCCGCGCTCGGTCAACACGCCGAACACGTAGCGGTTCTCAGGCTGGATCTCGACGCGCTCCCACGCAAGATCGCTGCGGATCGCGTTCCAGTGGCCGCTGAATGTCACCGGCACTTGCCACAGCTCTTCATAGCGCGCGCGATAGGCGGGCGCGGCGTGCGTTACGTGGGCTTCGAGCGCGTATGTGTGTTGCGGAAAGTCGCGGCGTGTCGCGACGATGAAGCGCGACCAAGTGGATTCCGTCATCTCCGGAAAATCGTTCGGATTGGCGCGGCGATCTTCCATCCAACGCTGACCATTCACAGTTGTAAGCTCAAATCGCGCGCCGTCCGCCACGCCCTCTACATCGACAACCAAGCGCCCATAGCGATTCAACTGCATCAGCGCTTCCATCATGTTCGCCGCAGCGTGGCTGATCAGGCCGACGACGGAAAAGGCGCGTATGTCACTCGCCGCGCCGAACTCCAGCGCCAGCGCGGGGTCGCCGGTTTCCTCCTTAGCCGCACGCATCAGCGCAACGTAACACGCATACGGCAGGCGGTTGTCTTGATCGCCAAGTGCCTCCGCCGCGATGCCGGCGCGCATCAGCAGCTTGCGCTCGCCTGCGCCTTTGCTGATCGCAAAATCGAGCAGCGCGCGCGTGTAGCCGGCGGAGACGGTGGCTTCAGTCATTTTCGTGCGTGTTACGTAGGATCATGTTTTTGGCGCGTCGCGTCATGGGCTCTTATCGTTAGTCAACGATAGCATATCGCAGATCGATAGTCGCGTTGTGTGCGCGACGTAGGACCTTCTGCATGAGCCAAACCGTCGCCCCCGCGCGCGCGAAATTTCCCGACGCGCTGCTGAACGGCGCGACGACCCTTTGGTTTGTCGTGCTGCTCGCCGGCCAGTGGGTGTTTCTCTATTTCATCGCCTCGTTCTACGGCCCCTCGACTCTCTCCGGCAATTTCGAAGCCTGGGACGAGAACCCGTTTCTCAGTCACGGCTATGTCGCCGGCGACGCTATGGGCAATCTCGCGTTCGCCGGGCATGTGATCATGGCGGCGATCATTGTGCTCGGCGGCACGCTTCAACTCATCCCGCAGATCCGCAAGCACGCGCCATGGTTTCACCGTTGGAACGGCCGCGTGTTTCTAGTCTGCGCCATCCTCGCGAGCCTTGCTGGGCTTTGGATAGATTTCACGCGAGAGATTGCGGTCGAAGGCTTGGCGTCGAACTTCGCCATCAGCTTTAACGGCGTGCTTGTTCTCATCCTTGCTGCACTCGCATGGCGCGCAGCAGCAACGCGTAACATCAGCAGTCACCGGCGCTGGGCGCTGCGCGCGTTCGTCGTCGTCAATGGCGTGTTCTTCCTGCGGCTCTTGGTGTTCGGCTACATCGTGCTCGCACAGGCGCCGCCGAGCGGGCTCTTGTTCGAGGTGTTCTCTTATCTTTCATACCTGCTGCCGCTCGCGCTGGTGGAACTTTACCTGCGCGCCAAGGATGGCCCAGGTTTCGCGCGCGTCGGCATGGCGGGAGTTGTGCTGGCGGCAAGCGCGTACATGGCCGCCGGGATCGTTGGTTACTACCTGATCTTCGTGCGCGGTGTGCTCGACGCCTAAACAAAACGGGGCCCGCGTCGCCGCGAGCCCCGTTCATTTCATTCGACTAGTTAAGCTTAGCCCTGGCTTGGCTGCTTCTTCGGCGCGCGCTTGCGCTTCGGCATCGCAACCACCTTAGCCGTCGCTTCGCCGTACATGCTCGGCCACGGCGAATCTTTCGACTCGATCGTCACCGTATCGCCGAAGCCGTTGAAGCGCGTGCCCATGGCGGTGCCATAGGCGCCGAGCGAGCCGATCTCGATCAGATCGCCTTCCTGGATGTCGGCCGGCAGCATGAAGGGGCCAGCTGCGGCATCCATCGAGTCGCAGGTCGGACCATAGAGCCGGAACGGCGCCAGCTTGGCGCGCGACGGTGTTTCCCGCAGCAGCTTTGCCGGGAAGGCCCAGTTCAGGTGGGTGGCGTCGAACAGCGTGCCGAAGGCGCCGTCATTGAGATAAAGCGCGTCGCCCTTGCGCAGCTCGACACGCGTCACGGTCGAGCCAGCTTCCGCGACAAGCGCGCGGCCAGGCTCCGCCCAGAGCTTTGCATTCTGAGCGACGAACATTTCTTCGAAGCCGGCTTTGATCGCATTGACGTAATCGATCATCGGCGGCGGGCTCATGCCCGGATAGATGGCTGGAAAGCCACCGCCAATATCGACGATGTCGGCAACTACGCCGGCTTTGACGATGGCGCGGTTCACGCCGTCCATGGCGGTGCGGTACGCGTCAGGGCGCATGCACTGGCTGCCGACGTGGAAGGAGACGCCGAGCATCTCTTCGCTGACTTGGCGGGTCTTTCGCAGCAGCGCCGGCGCCTCAGCAGCGGAGACGCCAAACTTGCGCGCCAGCGGGTAAGCGGAGCCGTCGCCGGACACTTCGAAGCGCACGACCAACGTCAGGTCCTTCGCGCCGTTGGTTTCGGCGAGGATTTTCTCGAGCTCGTCTTCGCTATCGAGCGCGAAAGTCTTCACGCCGTAATCGTGGAAGGCGCGCGCGATGGCGCGGCGGCTCTTCACCGGGTGCATGAAGGCGATTTGCGCGCCTGGGAAGCGGCTATGGATCAGGTGCGCTTCGGCGTCGGACGCGACGTCGAAGTTCTTGATGCCAGCGTGCCAAAGCGCATCGAGCGCCCATGGGCTCGGGTTCGCCTTAACGGCGTAAAACACCTCGCCTGGAAAATTTTCACGAAACCACGTCGCAGCCGCGGCGACGCGGTGCGGGCGGGCGATAGCCACGGGACCTTCCGGCGCGTCGCGCGCAGTCAGATCAAGAGGCGAGAGGACAGAGTCCATCCGGCAGCTCCCAAACGAGAACTCGCTTTCCAGCGGTTCAGTTCATTCCCAGGCCGGCGTTAGTCGGACATGCTTTAATGTCAGGTCCGCCCTTGGGAGCTTGCGCCGGAGGATCGCCTAGGAAGCATCCTGCTTCCCGTTGCTTGCGATCCCCCAGGTGGCCTGGGCCGAGGGGGCGTTAGTGGACGCTGTTTCCAGGTCCGCCGGTAACGAGTCGAAATAGGTACATCGTTCCCCAATGTAAAGAGCGATTGATAGTTAATTTCCCCCGCGCTGTCAGAACGATGCGCTAGCTCAACAAGCTTCTCCCGGCGCACCATCCAAAGCTGCAGATGAGGCGTTCAAGCAACGTCACAAAACCGCAATCGAACTGTCGCGGAGCCTTTGCGGAACCTTCGCGTAGCCGTCATTGCCCCCGCTTAACCCCCGCATCGTTCAGCGGCGTCTCGGGAGCGAGTCGCCCGTACCCGAACCAAGTGGGTTCTGAAGGGGGTCTCCAATGAAGAAGAATTTGCTCACCAAGGCCGCACTCGCGGTTCTGGCCACCGCGGCGGGCGCTACCGCTGCGCACGCTCAATCGGCGCCCGCGGCGCCTGCGCCGACCCATTCCACCAGCTGGACCGGCACGGTCGGCGAAGACCGCTTCGGCGATGCCCGCTTCAAGATGCGCGGCCGCTTCCAATACGACGTGCTCTCGAGCGAACTCGATTTCGGTGGCCTTCCGACCACGGACGAGAACGGCACGCGTTCCTACGTTCGCCGCGCCTTCTTGGGCGTCCAAGGTCGTCTGACGGAAAATTGGCGCTATAAGGTCGACTTCATTCTCGCGCCGTCGGCGACGTCCATCACCGTCGATGACGCGTTCCTGGAATACGTTGGTGATGATTGGTCGCTGGTCATCGGCGAGCACAACATCACTTCGCCGCTCGAAGATCGTATCTCTTCGCTCGACATTCCGTTCATGGAACGCTCCAGCATTTACAGCGTCGCCGGCTTTGGCCGTCGCGCTGGTGTTGGCGTGATCTTCGGCGGCGCCAACTGGTCCGCCTCGGGCGCCGTGCAAGGCGACTCGGTCAACAGCGCTGAAACCAGCTTCGCCAACAACGAAGAACTGAACGTCAGCGGCCGCTTCACCTTCGCGCCGATCTTCGAAACCTCGCCGGAAGGCACCCAGCTGCTGCACTTCGGTGTCTCGGCGCGTCAGCGTAACGCTGGCGGCACGCAAGCCTTCACGTACGAAGCGCGTCCGCTCAACGGCCGCGGCGGCCGCCCGCTCAGCGTGAGCGGCGTGGGCGATGGCGGCGAAAGCGACACCACGTACGGCGTCGAGCTCGCCGGCCAATACGGCCCGTTCGGCCTCACTGCTGAGTACATCGTGCTCAACGGCGAGACCCTCACAAACGGCGAAGAGTTCGAGTACAGCGGCTACTATGTCGACCTGTCCTGGTCGCTGACCGGCGAAAGCCGCTCGTATCGCGGCAACCAAGGCTCGTTCGGTGCCATCGTCCCGCGCCGTCCGCTCGGCACCGATGGCGGCTACGGCCACCTCGCTCTGGCCGGTCGCTACGACTACATCGACATGACCGACGCCGGCATCGGTCTCGCGACCGATACGCTGGGTGAGCAAACTGCTTACGCCATCGGCCTCGACTGGATCCCGGTCGATCACGTCCGCTTCAAGCTGAACTACGCCCACTCCGAGATTGATTACGCCAACCCCGGTGACGGCGCCGACGGTGAAGCGACGATCATCTCGCTGCGTTCGCAATTCGACTTCTGAGCCCCGCGACCTGGCGGAGACGCACAATCAACCCCGTGCGTCTCCGCCGATTTCGCGCCTCGTGGAAAATGGAGTTCTCCCAATGAACATTCTCAAATTCGCCGGTGTCGCCATCGCCACTTTGGCGATCAGCACCAGCGCTCTCGCGCAACAAGCCTTCACCATCCAGATCGACGGTTCGTCGACTGTGTTTCCGCTCGCGGAAGCGGTCGCTGAATCGTTCCAACAACAAACGTCTGGTCGCGTCCGCGTCACTGTTGGTGAAAGCGGCACCGGCGGCGGTTTCCGCAAGTTCTGCCGTGGCGAGACCCACATCTCGAACGCTTCGCGTCCGATTTCGGCCAGCGAAATGGCGACCTGCCGCGCCGCTGGCATTCAGTATGTTGAAATCCCGGTAGCCTTCGACGCGCTGACCGTCGTCGTGCACCCGTCGAACCCGCTGCGTTCGATCACGACCGCGCAACTGCGCCGCATCTGGGAGCCGGAAGCGCAAGGCCGTATCAACAACTGGCGCCAAGTCGATCCGTCCTTCCCGGATCTCGCCCTGTCGCTGTATGGCCCGGGCACCGCGTCGGGCACGTTCGACTACTTCACGGAAGCCGTGAACGGCCGCTCGCGCGCCTCGCGCTCGGACTACACGCCGTCTGAAGACGATAACGTGATCGTCCAAGGCGTCGCTTCGAACCAAGGCGCCATGGGCTATTTCGGCCTCGCTTATTACGAAGAGAACCGCTCGCGTCTGCGTGCGCTTTCGGTCGACAGCGGCAACGGCCCGGTTGAGCCGTCCGTCGCCAACGCTGAAAACGGCACCTACGCGCCGCTCTCGCGTCCGATGTTCATCTACATCAACGCCGCTGCGCTCCGTCGTCCGCAAGTCCAGCAGTTCGCGCAGTACTTCATCAACAATGCCGCCCGCTACGCTCAGCAGGTCGATTATGTGCCGCTGCCAGCGAGCGCCTATCAGACCTACCTGCAGCGCGCGCAGCGCCGTCAGCAAGGCACTGCCTTCGGCGGCCGCCAAGCCATCGGCGTCACGATCGCGGAAGTGATCGCCCGTCCGCTGGTGGTGGAACCGGTCCAGCAATAAAGCATGGAAGCACCCCGGCGGGCGGCGCATTCGCCGCCTCCCGCCGGGGTAACTTCTAGGCTAAAAGGCCAACGGAATCGGCGCGTCCCCAGGTTCTTTCTAGGGGCGCGCTTTGTTCGAGCAGAAGGCGAGGGGGCTCCGTGGAGCGGGATTTTACCAAAAAGCGCGCGCGCCCCGTTGAAGGGCTGATGGAGGGCCTGCTGTTTGCGGCCGCCGCGCTCGCCGTCGCTATCGTCGCCGGCATCCTCTACGTCGTCATCTCCGAAGCAGCGAAGTTTTTCGCCGAAGTTTCCTTCATTGAGTTCGTCACCTCGACGCAGTGGACGCCGCTCTTCGATGACGCCCACTACGGCATCGCGCCGCTGCTGACTGGCACGTTCATGTCAACACTCGTCGCGCTCGCCGTCGCCGTGCCGCTCGGCCTCTTGGTTGCGATCTATCTTTCCGAATTCGCCAGCCCGCGCATGCGCGAGTCGATCAAGCCGACGCTCGAACTGCTCGCCGGCGTGCCCACCGTCGTTTACGGCTATTTCGCCCTCCTGTTCGTGACGCCAATCCTGCAGCGCCTGATCCCTGGATTGCCGGGCTTCAACTTGCTGTCCGCTGGCCTTGTCATGGGCCTGATGATCATTCCCTACATCGCCTCGCTCTCCGAAGACGCTATGCGCGCGGTGCCGCGCAGCATGCGCGAGGGCTCGTTCGCCATGGGCGCGACGCGGCTTGAGACGGCGTTCCGCGTTGTGTTTCCCGCCGCCATCTCCGGCATTATCGGCGCGGTCATCCTCGGAATGTCGCGCGCTGTGGGTGAGACGATGATCGTCGTCATTGCGGGCGGTCAGCTGCCGCAAATCGTCACCAGCCCGACGCAACAAGGCGCCACCGTCACCGCCTTCATCGCGCAAGTCGCGCTCGGCGACATCGCCTTCGGCACACTTGAGTATCAAAGCATTTTCGCCGCCGGCCTCGCGCTTCTGGTGCTGACGCTGATGTTCAACTTCATTGCCTTCGGGCTGCAACGCCGCTTCCGGGAGGCGTACTAATGACCGCGATCGATCCCACCACCGCCATTCGCGACATCACCGCCCATCCCAAGGGCCTGGGCATGCGCCGCTTCAAGGACGCAAGCTTCATCGTCTGGGGCATCGTCGCCACCTTCATCGGCCTCGGCACGCTCGTGGCGCTGGTTGGCGAGCTCGTAAATGATGGCGGTCACCGGCTGACCGCTGCGTTCTTCATGAGCTTTCCATCTTCGGATCCGGCGCAGGCCGGCATTCTGTCCGCCTGGGTCGGCTCGATCCTGGTGATCATCACCACCGCGCTCATCGCCATCCCAATCGGCGTGCTCGCCGGTATCTATCTGGAAGAGTACGGCCCGAAGAACATCATCACCTCGTCGATCGAAATCGCGGTGAACAATCTGGCCGGCGTGCCGTCGATCATCTTCGGCCTTCTGGCTGTCGGCCTCTTCGTGCAGGTGTTCGGCCTCGGCCAAACTATTCTCACAGCCGGCGTCACGCTTTCCTTGCTCATTTTGCCGGTGATCATCGTCGCGACCCGCGAAGCGGTGCGCGGCGTGCCGCAGGAAATCCGCCACGCCGCCGTCGCTGTCGGCGCAACCAAATGGCAAGCGACGCAGCATCACGTGCTGCCGTACGCGCTGCCCGGCGTTGTCACCGGCGTCATCATTGGTATCTCGCGCGCCATCGGCGAAACCGCACCGCTGATCTTGATCGGCGGCCTCACCTTCGTGGCGTTCCTGCCCGTCACACGCCCCGGCGATCCGACTTTCCAAATCATTGGCGCCGTCGATGAATACGGCGCGCCGGTCACGCCGGAAGCTGTCGAGCGCATCACCATCGATCATGACGGCGTCGTCGTTATGCCGGACTTCACCGAAATGCCGGTTGAAGCAGGGCAGACGTATGAGCTGCCGCACGGCGCGACCGTTCAATCCATCGCCACCGTTGGTGACGCCGTCGCCAGCTGGTCGCCGACCAATTGGCTGAACTCTGAATTCACCGTGCTGCCGATCCAGATGTTCAACTGGACCTCGCGCCCGCAAGCCGAGTTCCTCGAGATCGCGGCTGCAGCCGGCATCGTCTTGCTGTTCATCACGCTGCTGCTGAACGGGTCAGCCATCTACCTGCGCTACCGCCTGCGCAAATCGATCCGCTGGTAAAGCGTTAGCGCTTTGCTTTAGCGCGCTCGGCCAAGCGCTTGTCGCGGGCGATGCGGCGGCGCTCCTTGGCGCGTTTGCGGAGGTCCGCGAGCTTGTGCCAGAAGCGGCGCCCGCGCTCCTTCGGCAGCGGCTCTAGATTGCGCCGGAATTCCACTGCGCAGGCGCGCCACGAATAACGCTCGGCCAAGGCGCGCGCATCTTCGCGCTTGAGCTGCAGCGCTTCCAGGCAGGCTTTCTGTAAATCGTTGTCGACGATGCCAGCGCCAGTACCGGGCAGAATATCCTGCGGCCCCGGTGCGATGTACCCCGCGACAGGCGTACCGCACGCCGCCGCTTCGAGAATCACCAAGCCGAACGTGTCGGTGAAACTCGGAAACACGAAGACGTCCGCATCCGCATAATGGCGCGCCAGCTCTTCGCCGAATTTGGGTCCGGTGAACGTCGCGCCCGGATACTTTGCCTTCAGCTCCTCAAGCGCCGGGCCGCCGCCGACCACGACTTTCGAGCCGGGCAGATCGAGCTTCAAGAAGGCTTCGATATTCTTCTCGACAGAAACGCGGCCGACATAAGCGAAGATGGGGCGTGGCAGGTCTGCCGGGTACACCCCGCCGTCGATGCCGCGCTTGCTCGGATGGAATTGTTCGATGTCGACGCCGCGGCTCCAGATCGCGGTGTTGCGGAAGCCCTGCAGCTCCAATTGCTTCTGCATAGTCGGCGTCGCCACCATGACGCGCCCCGACTTGTCGTGGAACGCGTGCATGTAGCGATAGCCGGCCCACAACGGGATCCATGGAAAGCGCGCCGTGACGTATTCCGGAAACTGCGTGTGGTAGCTCGTCGTGAATGGAAACTTGTGCTTCAGGCAAATCGCCCGCGCATCCCAGCCCAGCGTGCCTTCGGTGGCGATATGGACGGCGTCCGGCGCGAAGGAGAGAAAGCGATCCTCAACGTCGTCGCGCGCGCCAAGTGCGAGCCGGATTTCCGAATAGGTGATGAGCGGAATGGTGTTCGGATAATCGGCCGGGGAGATCACCTCCACCTCGCAGCCCATCGCCCGCAATTCCTGCGTCGTGCTCGATAAGGTCCGCACCACGCCGTTGACCTGGGGCTCCCAGGCGTCGGTCACGAGGAGGACTTTGTGCGCCAATGCGGGCGCCTCGGCCCCGTGTGCGTCCTGGTTCGCCGGCGCGGCGGTGTTGGCGTCGCTGCTCATTGGGGCGCGTTCTGGCCTGCGATGCCCTGCCGCGCAAGAGGCAGCCGCCGCCCGCTTGCCCTAAGGGCCGGACGCGCGCAAAAGCCCGCCATGCAAACCGCCGCCACGCCGCACCCGTCCGCCAGCATCGATTGGGACGCCCTCGACGCTCTGAAATATCAGGATGAGGACGCCGCCGTCGCCGCGCTCCTAGCCGATACGCCGCTCGACGCCGCCGCCCGCGCCAGCGTCAACGCCGAAGCGCGCGCCTTGGTCGTTGCAGCCCGCGGTTTGAAGCGCCGCAAAGGCGTGATGGAGAGCTTCCTCGAAGAGTTCGGCCTCTCCAACGCCGAAGGCCTCGCGCTCATGTGTTTGGCCGAAGCGTTGCTGCGCGTGCCGGACGCTGAAACCGCCGACAAACTGATCGCCGAAAAGATCAGCACCGGCCAATGGGCCGCCCACCTCGGCAAGTCCGATCATTGGCTCGTCAATGCCGGCACGTTCGGCCTGATGCTCACCGGCCGCGTCGTCAATCTGCCGGAAGAGCTCAAAGGCGAAGCCAGCGAAGTCGTGGGCAAGTTGATCAAGCGCATGGGCGAACCCGTCGTGCGCGCCGGCGCCATGCAAGCCATGCGCATCCTCGGCGAACAATTCGTGCTCGGCCGCAACATCGACGAAGCTTTGAAGCGCGGCGCCGGCATGGTGCGCCAAGGCCTCGCCACCCGCTACTCGTTCGACATGCTCGGCGAAGGCGCCCGCACCGACGAAGACGCTGAGCGCTATCTGCGCAGCTACGCCAGCGCCATCGACGCGGTCGGCGAAGCGGCAGGCGGGCAGGGCCCGCACGCCTCCAACGGCGTTTCAGTGAAGCTCTCGGCGCTGCACCCCCGCTACGAAGCGCGGCAAGAGCAGCGCGTCATGCGTGAGCTTTACCCGCGCGTGCTGCAACTCGCGGAAAGCGCAAAGAAGTGGAACATCGGCCTCTCGCTCGATGCTGAAGAAGCCGATCGCCTCGTGCTTTCTCTGAAACTGTTCGAAAAACTCGCGCTCGAACCTTCGCTGAAGGATTGGGAAGGCCTCGGAATCGTCATCCAAGCCTACCAAAAGCGCACGCGCGCCGTGATCGAGCGCCTCGTCTCACTCTCGCGCCGCCGCGGTGCGCCGATCCAAGTGCGTCTTGTGAAAGGCGCGTACTGGGATGGCGAAGTGAAACGTGCCCAAGTGATGGGCCGCACCGATTTTCCGGTATGGACCACCAAAGCCGCGACCGACGTGCACTACATGGCCTGCGCCCGCGATCTCTTCCGCGCCGGCAGCGCCATCTTCCCGCAATTCGCCACCCACAACGCCCACACCGTCGCCTCCATCCGCCGCATGGCCGCCAGCGCCGGGCGCACCGACTTCGAATTCCAGCGCCTGCACGGCATGGGCGAGGCGCTTTACCTCGCCGTCGATCCGCCGCCGCCTGTGCGTGTGTATGCGCCAGTCGGCGGGCACGAAGATTTGCTCCCGTATCTTGTGCGGCGTCTGCTTGAGAACGGCGCCAACACCAGCTTCGTGCACTCCTTCTTGGACGATGACGTCTCACCCGATATCGTCGCTGCCGATCCAATCGCAAAGCTCGAAGCGAACCCGCATCGCCATCGCCGCCTGCCGCCGCCGTCGCAAATCTTCGGCGCCAGCCGCCGCAATTCCACCGGCCGCGATCTCTCCATCGCCGAAGACCGCGAAGCGCTCGTGCGCGCACGCGCCGCGCTCAACGCGCCAGCGCCCACCGCACCAGTGAGCCAAGCCATCGCCACCACGCAAGCCGCCTTCAAAGAGTGGAACCATCGAGGCGGCGCAGCGCGCGGCGTGATCCTCCGCGCCATGGCTGATAAGTTGCAGGCCTATCACGATCCGCTGGTCGCCCTGATCGCGCGCGAAGCCGGCCGCAACTTGCAAGACTCGATCGATGAAGTCCGCGAAGCCATCGATTTTTGCCGCTATTACGCCGCCGAAGCCGAGCGCCTGTTCGCCAGCGCGCGCGCGCTGCCGTCGCCGGCAGGCGAGACCGATCATCTCGAAATGCACGGCCGCGGCGTCTTCGTCTGCATCAGCCCGTGGAATTTCCCGCTCGCAATCTTCACCGGCCAGCTCGCCGCCGCGCTCGCCGCCGGCAACACGGTTGTCGCCAAGCCCGCCGAGCAAACGCCGCGTATTGCAGAGTTTGCAGTAAAGCTCTTCCGCGAAGCCGGCCTTCCGGGCGATGTGCTGCAGCTCGTGCAAGGCGACGGCAAAACCGGCGGCGAACTCGTCGCCGATCCGCGCATCGCGGGCGTCGCCTTCACCGGCTCGACCGAAGTCGCGCGTATCATCAACCGCACGCTCGCCGCCAAGGACGGCCCGATCGTGCCGCTGATCGCGGAGACCGGCGGCCTCAACGGCCTCTTCGTCGATACCACGGCGCTGAAAGAGCAGGTGGTCGATGACGTGATCGTCTCCGCCTTCAACTCCGCCGGCCAACGTTGCTCCAGCTTGCGCTTGCTCTTCCTGCCGAACGACACCGCCGATGACACTATCAAAACACTGATCGGCGCCATGGATGCGCTGGTCATGGGCGATCCCGCTGATCCGTTCACCGATATCGGCCCGATCATCGACGCCGAAGCCAAAGCCAATCTCGATAAGCACATGGCGCGCACGTCGAAAGAAGCGCGCGTGCTGAAGCAGATCGACGTCAGCCATCTCGGCGGAAACTTCTTCGGCCCGGCCTTGATCGAACTCAGCAGCCTCGATCAGCTCGACAAAGAAGTGTTCGGCCCGATCCTGCACGTCGTCCGCTACGACCCCGCTGATATCGCCAACATCGGCGCGCAGCTCGCAAGCAAAGGCTATGGCCTCACACTCGGCGTCCACTCGCGCCTCGAAAGCTTCGCGGCCGAAGTGATCGAAGCGGTGCCTGCCGGCAACGTCTACATCAACCGCACCGTCGTCGGCGCAGTCGTCGGCGTGCAGCCGTTCGGCGGCTCCGGCCTCAGCGGCACCGGCCCAAAAGCCGGCGGCCCCAATTATTTGCCGCGCTTCGGCGAAGAACGCGCCATCAGCAACAACATCGCCGCCCAAGGCGGCGACCCACAATTGCTGAACCTCTAGCTTATGTGGCGCCTAGCCGGTCTCGCGCTCGTCTTCACCTGGTTCTTCGGCGGCGGCATCGGCCACTTTGTGCTGACGGACACATTCGCCTCCGTCGTGCCGCCTTACGTGCCATACCCGCGCGAAGTCGTGCTGTTGACCGGCGCGCTCGAAATCGCCGGCGCACTCGCTCTGCTCTGGCCACGCACGCGCCGCATCGCCGGCTGGGCGCTCATCGCCTTCGCCATTTGCGTTACGCCCGTTCACATCGAAATGCTGCTGCACGCTGAGCGCTACGCCTCTATCGGCACGCCTGCGCTGTGGCTCCGCCTTCTGGCGCAACCAATGCTGATCTGGATCATCTGGGTGGTCACCAAGCCGCGCGCGCCGTCGCCGACCTAGAACGCAAACTCAAGCACAGCATGCGCAACCAACGCGCCGCTGCCGGCAAACGTGATGCGCGTGTCGACATAAGCCGTGCTCTTGCCCGCGCGCAGCACTTCGGCGGTGACGATCATGTCATCGCCCCGCGCCGAGCGCAGAAACTGCGTGTGCTGATAAGCGGTGCCCTTGATCTCTTTATCGCCCGTCGCCACCGCCAACACCGCGACCGTATCGATCGCCGCCATCAGCGCCTGGCCGCAGACACCGCCATTGCGAAACTTCAGATGATCCGCTTCCGGCAGCCGCGCCGAAGCGCGCCCCGTCTCGATCTTGAAATCCGTAAGCCCAATTTCTTTCAGCCAGGGCGCAAAGATAACGTCATAAACGGCGTCGACCGTCGTTTGCGTCACGGGAAAGAGGTCGCGGGCAGAAGACATCGGCAGACTAGGCCACGGTTCCAACACAGCGTCCACCGGATTGCGCCCGCGCGCCTTGCTTGATGAGCCCGCATCGCCGTACACAAGCGCATGCCATCCGATAACGTCACGCCGTTTCGCCGCCCGCCGAAGAAGCCTGCCGTGCGCCAGCAGGGCGGCCTCGGCCTCAAATCACATCGCGGCAAGGTCGTGCTCGCGCACCTGCTGACGATAGCGGCGTTCCTGCTGAATTTTTTCCTGACCACCGTGCCGTGGTCGTTCATCTCGCTCGCGGTCGCCGTCGCCGCCGTGCTTTTGGTCTACACCAATCGCGGCGAAGCCATGCCGTGGGCCAACACCCACCACGAACACGCGCTGCGCACTCTAATCATCGGCTATGCCATCAACGTACTGGCGAGCCTGCTCGGCATGATCCTCGGCGCGCTGGCGATCGTCGGCTTCTACATCACCGTGGCCGTGACCATCTGGGCCATCGTCCGCGCGTTGATTGGTCTCGTGCTCGGCGTCATGCGCAAACCCATCCCGAACCCGAAAGGATGGCTGGTGTAGGCGTACGCCAGAACATAAATGACCTCTGTTGCCCTTAACGGACCGTCGCATTCTGGTAGTTTGCGGCTGACCCGCGCAAGGATGCGAGCCATGGAATATGCCGGACTCATCATCATCCTGATCCTGCTCTGGATCAGGCCGGAATACATGTTCCTGCTGTTCTACGTTTTTGCGAATTACCTGCTGCTCTTTTTGATCAGGGATGTTTGGCAGCTAACTTGGGCTGATGCGCCGGGTTATGCGATGTATTCGGCAATCGACATCGCAATCACGCTCGCGGTGGGCGCGCTCGTCGTGGCTTTGTTCAAGTGGCTTAAGACCCGCAAGACGGGACGAGACAAAGGTCTTGATAAGGAGATGGAGCGCATCCGCGCTGAAATCGCGGCGCGTGAGGGTCAGCCGCCACCGACCTGAAACAGGCTATGTCGCCTTTCGGCGAAAAACAGACTTCGTCGCGCACGCGGCCTCGCGCCTCTCCCTGGTGGGAGAGGGATCGCGCGCACGACCGCCATGGGCCGGAACGGATGCGGGCAGTGGCGGTTTGCCTCCCTTCTCCTGGCTAAGGAGAAGGTGGCCGCGAAGCGGCCGGATGAGGTTTGCCGGAGCATGCAGAACTTAGCGCGCAGGACCGCTTTTCGCCGAAAGCAGTCATTCCGGCGAAGCTGATCTTAACTCATAATTGTCGCAGGTGTTCGTGCAAATGAGTTCGCGGCCGCAACGCGTCCGACTCAGGATTCGGAAATTGACACTCGGGCACCATGGCGAGCCTCGGGTAGAGGATGGGGCATAATGCACCGATCGTTCTCATTATCTAAGTCTGCCAAGCTGAAATAGAGACCGGTGGCTTCGTGTGTGCGTGATAGATAGCCAACCACGGTTACTTGATCGCCGTCGTGAGCAGCCACGTCCGAATAGTCGCTGACAATAGCGCCGGTGGAGTTGTTGCTCGACGACAGGCATCCGCACAGCGCGCTCGCCAAGAAGCAGACCATCAGGTTTCTCATGGCCGCTTTGTGCCACGCCCATGAATGTCCGCTAAGGGCCAACAGCAGACAATTATTAAACACGGTCGTCATCCCAGCCGCAGCGAAGCGGAGAGCCGGGACTCACGTGTGACAAAGCGCAGTGCGTTGGCTTTGGGCACCGGATCGCGCTCCGCGCGTCGGGATGACGACCGTGTTTTGTCGTGTTGGATGCGATCGCGCTTCGTGTTGAAACCCCAAATACGGGGATAGCACCGCGCAAATCCGACCGAGTTCAAACCGCGCCTATCATCCTCACATCGCTCCGCTGGAGGGCAGTTGGCCAATGTTCGACCCAATGCGACGAGCGATATGATCAAGCGTGAAGTGTGAGCGAGAC
>JAWXAM010000107.1:0-6110 GCA_034439495.1 Terricaulis sp.
ACAGCCTGCACGCTGCCGGCGCTGAGCCACGGGAGTGAAAAACCTCCTCGCGCCAAGCCGGTATAAATCGATCATGGGACGCGATGGATCGCGTCTATTCCGCGCTGTTCACGCAGCGCACTAAGAGACGAGACCCATCGCGTCCCGCTCTCCATTTTTTCCGGCGCAAGCCCACAAGGATGACGCGCGTCTAGCGCGCAACGGAGGAGCTATGTCCACTTCGCCCTACGATGTTTTCAAAGCCGTGCAGCACGCGCGCGCCGCAAGCCGCCGCGGCGATCTCGCCGCAGCGGAGCGCTGGTATCGCATTGCCGAGCGGGCGAGCGCGGTCGCCGAGCGGTTGACGACGCTCAAACACCTCGAGGACCGATCGAACTGGCGCCCACCCCGAAACGCCGGCTGAGGCGGCAAGCCGCCTTGAGAAATTGCGAACCCCCAGCTAGAAGCCCCGGCCATGGCAGGTCACTCAAAATACGCGAACATTCAGCACCGCAAGGGCGGGCAGGATAAAAAGCGCGCGCAGGTCTTCACCAAGATCGCGCGTGAAATTCAGGCGGCGGTGAAACTGGGCGGTCCTGATCCGAACGCCAATCCGCGGCTTTATCGCGCCATCGCCTCCGGCCGCGCCGTCAACATGCCAAAGGATAACATCCAGCGCGCTGTCGATAAGGGCGGCGGCGCTGGCGCTGAAAATCTAGACGAGATCCGCTATGAGGGCTTCGGCCCCGGCGGCGTCGGCGTCATTGTCGAATGCCTCACTGACAATAAGAACCGCACCGCCGGCGAAGTGCGCGCGGCGTTCACCAAATCGGGCGGCAATCTCGGCGAAACCAATTCGGTCTCGAACTCATGGCGCAGGATCGGCGAAGTGCGCTATCCGCTCGCCGCCGCCAGCGAAGATGCGATGCTCGAAGCCGCGATTGAAGCCGGCGCCGATGATTGCGTGGTCGAAGATGAGCAGCACGTCGTCACCTGCGATATGAATGCGCTCATCGGCGTGTCGCAGGCATTGACGAAAAAGTTCGGCGATCCGGCGAGCGCCAAGTTCGTCTGGCGCACCGATCTCGCCATCCCGGTTGAAGGCGATCAGGCCGAGACGCTGATGAAGCTGCTAACGCAGCTCGACGATCTGGACGATGTGCAGGACGTCTATTCGAACGAAGACATTAGCGAGGATGAACTGGCGCGGTTGAGCGCTTAAGGCGTGCTCGCGGCGAACATTTCGCCGATGCTCTCGAAGAAAATCCAGGCCGGCGGAATAAGAAAGCCGATCAGCGCCGCCCAGAAGATCGCAACCAGCGCGCCCCAGAAAATCCGCAGCGCGCGCGTTTTGCGGCCGACCACTTTGAAGCGCGCGTCAATGACTTGGCTGTCATGTGCGAGCGGCGCTTCGACTTCGCGCAGGCGGGTAGGGTGCGGCTGTGCCATTGCTGCTCTGGTGTACGCGGAAACGGGGCCAGCATAAGGCAAAACCGCCGATGCTTGCGCACCGGCGGCTCTGGTTCTTCACAAGTGTTTCAGCTTAACCGCGGCGGTTGTCGCGATCACGCAGTTCCGCTTCTACCGTAGCGCTCAAGCGATCGAAACGGCGGTCAAGTTCGCGACGCTCCGGATTGCTGAGGCCATTGCGGCGGTATTGCACTTCGAGGCGCGCAATATCGTTGAACTCAGCCCGCAGACGTGTGGCTTCGCGGCGCGAAATGTACCCGCGCTGGACGCCGAAATCGATGCGGCTGTCGATCTGACGCTGGCGCTGGTTGATGCTCTGCCAGCCGCGATCGTCACGGTCGTGGCGCTCAATGCGTATGCGCTGGCTGAGGTTATCAAAGCGCCGATCAAGATCGGCGCGTTCGTTGCCCGAAAGTCCGTTCGAGGCGCGATAGCGCGCTTCAAGACGGACGAGGTCGTTGAATTCAGCGCGCAGGCGTACCGCTTCGTTACGCGTCAGCGAGCCGTTGCGAACGCCGGTGTCGATACGATCGTCAAGGCGGTCCTGACGTTGGTTGATGCTTTGCCACGATTGGGCGGCTGCTGGCGCCGCGGTCATAAGAGCAGCGGCGGCTACAGCAATTGCGAGATACTTCTTCATTGGGTCTTCTCTCTGAGGGTTTCGACCACTTAACGGGCCGTTGAATGGGTCAAGCCGGGCGGGCGTGACATCGTTCCGCAGGAACATGCCGCGCCGGAACGGTTCCCAACCAGTTGCCAAGTTCTGTCGAAATCTTCATACCGCGACACAACTCGGCACACTTTCAGGAGCCGTCAGCGCACTATCCAAGAGCGGTGCTGAACCGGCCCTGATGGAGCAATTCATGTCAGAACTTGTCGTTGTATTCGGCGGCTCAGGTTTCATCGGCAAACAAGTCGTCCGCGCCCTGGCAAAGCGCGGCAAGCGCGTCCGCATCGCCATGCGCCGCCCGCACGTCGGCAACGAACTGCGCGTGATGGGCGATGTCGGCCAGATTCAGTTGGTACAGGCCAATGTGCGCTTCGCTGAGTCCATCGACGCCGCCCTCGAAGGCGCCGATGCTGTCGTGAATTTGGTTGCGGTGCTGCACGAGAGCGGCAAGCAAAAATTTGAAGCGCTCCACGTCGACGCCGCGCGCGCGATCGCGGACGCTGCAGCCCGCCGCGGCATCAAGAGTTTGGTGCATGTGTCTGCGATCGGCGCTGCGCCCCAGGGCGCCCTCTATGCCCGCACCAAATACGCCGGGGAACGCGCTGTCCTCGACGCGCTGCCAAGCGCGACGATCGTGCGGCCATCGATTGTGTTTGGACCGGAGGACAATTTCTTCAACCGCTTCGGCCAAATGGCCGCCACGTTCAGCGCTTTCCGCCCGTTTGCGCCTTTGCCTTTGATCGGCGGCGGCAAGACCCGCTTCCAGCCAGTGTTCGTTGGCGATGTCGCCGAGGCGATCGCCAATGCCATCGTTGATGAGCGCGCCCGCGGGCGTGTGTTCGAACTCGGCGGTCCGCGCGTTTACACGTTCCGGGAATTGCTGGATTGCATCCGCACCGAAACAGATCGCCCCGTGCCAATGCTGTCGCTGCCATTTTTTATCGCACAGCCGCTGGGTTTGCTGCTGGGCTGGACGTTTGGTCTGATCCCGTTCGCTGATCCGCCGCTCACTGGCGATCAAGTCCGGATGCTGAAAACCGACAACGTCGTCGGGGCCGATACAAGCGTCGGCACGATCCAGGATCTGGGCGTGAGCGAGCTTGAAAGCGTCGAGTCGATCGCGCCGACTTACCTCTGGCGTTTCCGCCCGTACGGCCAATTCCAAACCCGCCAGAACCCCGCGTGAGCACGCGCGGCTGGGCCATCTCGACGGCGATAACCGGCGCTGCCGTATTGGCGGTGTCGGTCGCGTTTTCGCTGTTGCCGGAAATGCGTGAAGCCGGCCAGTGCATGGGGCGCGGCGCTGTCATTCAGTTCGAGTTCGCCCGCAACACCGAAGACCTCACGAACATTTTCGGCCCGGCGGACAGCATCTGCCGCGATCTCGTCATCGCCGCCATGGATGCCGTGAACGTCGTCGATCTGCTCGCCTTCATCCCGGCCTATGTGGCGTTCTGCATGTGTGCGGCGCTGTACCTCTCCGGCGGGCAGTGGGGCAGGCCCCTTGCGGCAGCCGCTGTAGCCAGCGCTGTTCTTGCGGGCCTCGCCGACGTGCTGGAAACGTCAACGTTGTTGGAAATCACCCGCGCTCTCGATGCGCCTGGAGAACTGCTTGCGTCATCGCAACTCGGGGCATGGAGCAAGTTTGCGCTGCTGGCGGCGCATGCGCTGTTCTGCGCAGGCTTGTGCCTCGTCGCGGAGAAGCGGCGCTGGATCTTGGGCGTGGTGCTCCTCGCGCCTACGTTAGGCGTGGCCGCAGCGGCGAGCGATCACGTTACACGCTCCGGCATTATGGGCCTCACGTTCGTTATCGCATGGGTCGCGCTGCTAGGCTTTGCGATCAGAGACGCGGTTCGGGCGAGAGGTGCGTCGGCGTAACGCCGAACTCGTCCTCAAGATGCTGTGCAACGATGGTGCGGTGACACTCGCGCCAATCATGCTCCAGGCACATGAGGCAGACGCGGCTCTTCTTCGCCAGCTCCGCCGCTTCGTGGAGCGCAAGCTGGCTTTCAGGCTCCACCATCTTCGCTTCGAAGATGCGATGCATGGTTTTGCTATCGCCCTTGCGCGCGGCTTCGCGGCCAGCTTTCGGCGTGCCGAGCGGCTTCATGTGAATGTAGGCAATGCCTGCTTCGTCCAACGCCGCTGCCAGCGATTTCTTGGAGAAGCCGGCGCGGCGCGAGTTTGCGACTTCACGCACGTCGATCAGCGTCTTGATCTTCGCGTCCTTGAGCGCCGCGACGAAATCGCCTTGGCCGACCTTTTCGTAGCCGATGGTCCAGACCTTGCCGCTCACAGCCATCCCAAAGCCATGGCGCCGAGCAGGGCGGCGCCGATGACGATGCGATACCACGCAAACGGGGCAAAGCCCACGCGGGTCACGAAATCCAGGAATGGCCGCACCACGATCAGCGCTGAGAGGAACGCGAACACGAAGCCCACCGCGATTTCGGTGATGCGGTCTCCGCTGATCTGATCTTTGATCTTGATGAAGTCGTAGATAAACGCCGCGATCATGGTCGGCATTGCAAGGAAGAAGGAAAACTCCGCCGCTGCGCGACGGTCGAGCCCGAGCAGCAACCCGCCATAAATGGTTGCGCCAGAACGCGATACGCCCGGGATCATCGCGATACATTGCATGAAGCCAATCGCGACCGCACGCCAGATCGGCGTTGTGCTTGCGTCTGTCACAACAGGTTTCGGCGCAGAGCGCTCCAGCAAAAGCATCGCAACGCCGCCGATCACAAGCGCCCACGCGATGATGCTGAAACTGTTGTAGAGCACGAGCTTGATGTAATCGGCCGCGAAAAAACCGATCCCCACAGCCGGTAGGAACGCAAGAAAAAGCATCAACGCGAAACGCCGCGCTTCGGGCTTGGTTGGCAGGCCGGTGACGACATCGATGATGCGCTGCCGGTAGAGCCACATCACCGCGAGGATCGAGCCGAGTTGGATCATCACCGTGAAGATGCCGCCGGGATCGTTGTAGCCGATCGCATCGGCGCCGAGCAGCAGATGCGCGGTCGACGAGACGGGCAAGAATTCGGTCAGCCCTTGCAGCACGCCGAGCAGGGCGGCTTGGCCGATGCGGGTGAATTCCGCGCCGAACTGGGTGAGCAGCAGCGGCGCGCCGATCAGCGCGGCAATCCCGCCGATCAGCAGCCAAGTCTGATTCAACCCGAAGAGCGTTGGCCCTGGGGCGGGTTCGGCCTGAGCGGGCTGATCATCCATTGTGGTTAGTTCACCGAGTCGCGACACGTGATTGTCTCATCCGAAGGCTTCAGGCGCGACCTTGCAAAACTGCGGCCTGAGGGCGCTCGGGGACGCGAGAAACGTGGACGCGGCGGGCGGCGAAAATGGGCCGTTAACCAAACCAGCCGCAGTTTTTTGCTGCATTGCAGCACTAGAGGCAGCTTATTGCTTGAAATGCGGGTGAATCGCCGGATACAGAAATAATCTCCCTTTGGACTGGCCTTTGGAGGAGCGTTCTTGACTGAACGCATGCAGAAATTCGTCGCGCTCGGGCAAAGCTGGCCCGACAAACGCCCTGCTTCCGAGCGGGCGGGCGATTTCCATGAGATCCACCGCCAATTCATTGCCGAAAAGGCGGAAGCTCAGGCATCGCGTTGCGCCCAGTGCGGTGTGCCGTTTTGCCAAACGCACTGCCCGCTCCAAAACAACATTCCGGATTGGCTGCGACTGACCGCCGAGGGCCGGCTCCGCGAAGCCTACGAAGTCGCTGCCGCCACCAATTCGATGCCGGAAGTCTGCGGCCGCATCTGCCCGCAGGACCGGCTCTGCGAAGGGGCGTGCGTCATCGAACAAAGCGGCCACGGCGCGGTGACCATCGGCGCGGTCGAAAAATACCTCACCGACACCGCTTGGCGCGAAGGCTGGGTCGCCCCGATTAAACCGCGCGCCGAGCGCAGCGAAAGCATCGGCATTATCGGCGCTGGCCCCGCTGGCCTCGCGGCGGCCGAGCGCATGCGCC
>JAWXAM010000108.1:0-4234 GCA_034439495.1 Terricaulis sp.
GTTTACGCCTATAGCGGCGCCGCACAGGGCGCACTTGATGGTGTCGAGTGGGCCAGCATCGTCCACCCCGATGACATCCCCGCCGCCAGCGGCCGCTGGGGCGAGGCGCTCAGTACGGGCGAAGCTTACGAAACCGAGTTTCGCCTGCGCCGCGCGGACGGCGCCTATCGCTGGCATCTGGCGCGCGCGGCGCCGATCAAGGACGAAGCTGGCGCGGTCATCCGTTGGATCGGCACCAACACCGACATCCACGACCAAAAGGAAGCCGCGGCTGAACTGGAACGCCGCGTGCAGGAACGCACCAGCCAATTGATGCAGACCGAAGAGGCGCTGCGCCAATCGCAAAAGATGGAGGCGGTAGGCCAGTTGACGGGCGGCCTCGCCCACGATTTCAACAATCTGCTCGCCGGCATTTCCGGCAGCCTCGAAATCATCGCCACCCGCATCGCCGAAGGCCGCACCACTGGTATCGAGCGCTATCTCTCGGCCGCCCAGGAATCATCACGTCGCGCAGCCGCGCTCACCCAACGCCTGCTCGCCTTCTCGCGCCGCCAAACGCTCGATCCGCGCCCAATCGACGTGAACAAACTTGTCGCCGGCATGGAAGACCTCGTTCGTCGCACCGTGGGGCCAGCGATCCACGTCGAAGTCGTGCAGGCTGGTGGCCTCTGGACAGCGCAGATCGATGCGTCCCAACTCGAAAATGCGCTGCTCAATCTGTGCATCAATGCGCGCGATGCGATGGCCCCCGAGGGCGGCCGCCTCACCATCGAAACCGCCAACAAATGGCTAGACGAGCGCGCCGCGCTTGAGCGCGATCTGCCGCCCGGCCAGTACGTGTCGCTCTGCGTCACCGACACCGGCACAGGCATGACCCCAGACATCCTGGAGCGCGCCTTCGACCCGTTCTTCACCACCAAGCCACTCGGCCAAGGCACAGGCCTCGGCCTTTCGATGGTTTACGGCTTCGTGCGCCAATCCGGTGGCCAGGTGCGCATCTATACTGAAGTTGGTGAGGGCACGACGATGTGCCTCTACTTCCCGCGCCATTTCGGCGAGGCCGCAGGACAAGACAGCACCGCGCCGACACAAGATGTAGAACGCGGCGACGGCCAGATGGTGCTTGTCGTCGATGACGAAGCCATCCTGCGCATGCTTATGCTCGATCTCCTGCAAGAGCACGGCTATCAAACGCTGGAAGCCGCCGACGGGCCGAGCGCGCTGAAAATTCTTGATAGCGACGCGCATATTGATCTGCTGATCACCGACGTCGGCTTGCCGGGCGGCCTCAATGGCCGCCAAGTCGCGGACGCCGCGCTCAAGAAGCGCCCCGGCCTCAAGATCCTGTTCATCACCGGCTATGCCGAGAACGCCGTCGTCGGCAACGGCCACCTAAATCCGGGCATGCAAGTGCTGACCAAACCGTTCGAGATCAGCGTCTTCAACAATAAAGTCCGTGATCTGCTGGAACGCTAATACAGCAGATACTTCGCGCGCTCTGCCGCCCACGCTTGCTCATCCGGCACAGTGATCGCATCGAGATCACCCGGCGCCGTGTTCGCATCATCGACCCATTCGCGCAACAGCGGCGATCCGTTGATCACATCGATCGCTAGTTTATCGAACACGTATTCGTACGAGAACTCGCGCCACAATTCGTAGTCCGGATAAAGCCGCCGGATAGCCTTGAACGCCAGCGCCTGCACGCGCCAAGGCTTGAACGCCTCGTGATCGTAATACGCCGGGTCCTCGCAGTGAATCTGCACGCCATGGCAAAGCTGGCCTTCCCATTTATGAAAGGTTGGCTCGAACCAAATCTCGCGCAGCTTGCAGCCACCTAGCCAGTGCGGCGCAAAACGCTCCATCTCCGCCATCACATCGCGCGCATTGATATCCGCCGCGCCAAACAATTCGAGCGGCCGCGTCGTCCCGCGCCCCTCTGACAGCGTCGCTCCCTCCACCATCACCGTGCCCGCATAAGCGCGCGCCATCCAAAGGTTCGGCGCATTCGGCGAAGGATTGACCCAAGTGCGCTCACCAATCGGCCAGCCATAACCGGGCGCATCGTCAGGCCGATATCCTTCCATTGCGATCACACGATACTTCACATCGAGCTTGTAGTGATCGATGAACCAATGCCCCAATTCGCCAAGCGTCATCCCATGACGCATCGGCATCGGCCCCGCGCCAACAAAGCTCTCCCAACCGGCCCGCAACGTCAGGCCCTCAATCGGACGCCCCGCTGGGTTCGGCCGATCCAGCACCCACACTTCTTTTCCGTCCTTGGCGCACGCTTCGATCACATAAAGAAGCGTGGTGATGAACGTGTAGATGCGGCAACCGAGATCCTGCAGATCGATCAGCACGACATCAAACGTCGACATCGCCTGCCCGGTCGGCCGCCGCTGATCGCCGTACAAGCTGAACACCGGCACGCCGAGCACCGGATCGGTGTAGTCGCGCGACTCCACCATGTTGTCCTGCTTGTCGCCGCGCATGCCATGCTGCGGCCCGAACGCGGCGGTCACGCGAATATCGCCGCACGCCATCAGCGCATCGAGCGAGTGCGTGAGATCACGCGTCACCGATGCTGGGTGCGCGACCAGTGCGATGCGCTTGCCTGCAAGCGGCGCACGCAGCGATGCATCTTCAAGCAAACGATCGATGCCGAATTTCATAGAAGCTCCACAACAAAACCATCGGCGTGGTGAAAGTCCGGTTTACCGGGTGGATGCTTCAGCGCCCAGTACGACTTCACGCCATTCGTCTCTTCGATCACCGCCGTCAGCGCCAGCTGCCACGGCGCATCGCTCGCCGGCAGATAGATCAGCGCATCGACATCGATGTGCGTTGCGTTGGCGCCAGTGATGATCGCCGGCGGCGAAAGCTCAGCCAGCGCCATGCCGTCGCGATAATCTGTAAAGTGATAAGCCGCCCATCTGCTCGATGGCGACAGGTTGAATTCGTAATAGCCCGAACCCGGCATCGTCTCGACGAACGCTTCAAAGCACGTCGTCTGCCAAAGCTCATCGGCGCGCACCGGATCGCTCGGCGGCGCAAGCCGCACCTCTGCGATCCGCCCGCTCACCGTAAAGCGCAACGCCAATAGCCCCGGCTCCGGCCGCGCAATCGCCACGTCGATCCGATCGACGGCGCCGCTGGGCGTATCCGGGTGGCAAATCAGTTCGCGAAGCACGCCGCCCACCTAACACAAGAACCGCTTAAGAACGCAGTAACGCGGGGCTTTGGAGCAGGGTTTTTCCGTGCTATCGCCCGCCCCGCCATGACCACCGAAGCCAACGTCCAATCCGATTTCCTCCGCGCCGCCGTCGCGCGCGGGCAGTTCCACCAATGCACCGATTTGGAGGGCCTGGATAAGGCCGCCCAGGCGGGCGTCACCGGCTATATCGGTTTCGACATGACGGCGCCGTCGCTCCACGTCGGCAACCTCACCCAGATCATGTACCTGCGCCGCCTCCAACAGGCCGGCGGCAAGCCCATCGTTCTCCTCGGCGGCGGCACCACCCGCGTCGGCGATCCCTCCGGCAAAGAAGAGATGCGCCAGCTCCTCTCCGAGGAGCAGATCGTCAAGAACACCAACTCCATCCGCGGCACGTTCGAGAAATTCCTGACGTTTGGCGACGGCAAGAGCGACGCCATCCTCGTCGACAACGCCGAGTGGCTGCTGAAACTGAACTACCTCGATTTCCTGCGCACGGTCGGCCGCCACATGAGCGTCAACCGCATGCTCTCGATGGATAGCGTCAAGCTCCGCCTCGAGCGCGAGCAGCCGATGAGCTTCATCGAATTCAACTACATGATCCTGCAAGCCTACGATTTCGTGGAGCTGAAGAAGCGCTACGGCTGCAGCTTGCAGATGGGCGGCTCCGATCAGTGGGGCAACATCGTCAACGGCGTTGAACTCGGCCGCCGCATGGAGAGCTACGAGCTCTTCGGCCTGACCCAACCCCTTATCACCACATCCTCCGGCGCCAAGATGGGCAAGACCGCCGATGGCGCAGTCTGGCTTAACGCCGACATGAAGAGCCCGTACGAGTACTGGCAATACTGGCGCAACACCGAAGACGCCGACGTCGGCCGCTTCCTGAAAATTTTCACCGACCTGCCGCTCGACGAAATCGCGCGCCTCGAGGCGCTGCAAGGCGCCGAGATCAACGACGCCAAGAAAGTGCTGGCCACGGAAGCGACCGCGCTGCTGCATGGCCGTGACGAA
>JAWXAM010000109.1:0-21122 GCA_034439495.1 Terricaulis sp.
GGCGTGAACGCGAGCCGTGGGTGGTACGAGCGCGGCTTACGCAAACCGGTGACGCAGCTACGCGACCCGCGCTGACCATGCCGTCAGCACCGCGGCCGCCGCGCGGTCGGTCTCCAAAAGCGGCGGGTAAGTCCAGCTTTCGAGCGTGCCGTTGAAGGGGCGCGAGCAGCCGCGCTTGGCGAGGCTGCGATGGAATGCGTCGAGCTTGCCCGCCGAACCATCTACCGCGAGCACGTGAATGGGTTTGCCGGTCGCCGCCGCTTCCGTCGCCATGTTGACGCTGTCGGCGGTGACGAAGATGTGGTCAGCGGCGCCGAGCATCGGGAAGTAGGGGTTGGGACCGTCGCCTTCGTAGAACACCGCGCAGTGCGGCGCGAGCCATGTGCGAAACTGCAGCCGCGCGGCGTCCCCTGTGCGGCGTGAGAGCGTCACCATGAGCGAGCCGCCGGTGGCGCGCTGCACTGTAACGAGCGCGTCCGCGATTTCGCGCGCGCGTTTTGCGGAAATATCTTGCCGCTTCGACTTGCCGCCGATCAGCACAGCAAAGCGCGGCGCCGATAAATCCTCCAGCCCCGGCGAAAAATCGATCAGTTCTTGATCGAGCCGTTCGGGCGTCACGCGATGACATGCGCCGACGATCGGCAGCACGTTCGGGCCTTCGAGTTTGTCGTGAATGGGCGGGATGACGACGTCGAACTCGCGCGGGTTCACGCGTGGGTCTTGCAGCTGCACCACGAACGTCCGGCCCTCGGACCAGGCTCTGACACCCATCGCAAACGGCACGGAGGCGCGGCCGCAGCCAATGAAGAGATCGGGCCAGGGCGGCTCCATGGCGTCCGAGCCAATACTGAGCGCCAGCCGCGGCGCCGGCACGAAGCCCGGCGGCGCCCATGAAAACGGCGTTCGCAATTGCACGCGTTTTGTCGTGAGTCGGATTGGAGCGCGGCGCTGGATGGCTTCCGCCAGACCTAGCGCCTGGTTCTCAATCCCGGCGCGGCCATCGGTGACGACCCAGGTCCGGATCGGCTCGGCGGGCTGATAGCCGACGTTTTTCACTTCCAGCCCCGCCTTCGCCTCAGCGTCAGAGGTACTTCACTTTCACGATCTCGTAGGACTTCGGCCCGCCCGGGGCCATGACCTCGACGACGTCGCCTTCTTCCTTGCCGATCAACGCGCGCGCGATCGGGGAGGTGATCGAAATCTTGCCGGCCTTCACGTCTGACTCGTCCTCGCCGACGATCTTATACTTTGATTTATCACCGGAATCTTCGTCGAGCAGGTTCACGGTCGCGCCGAACTTCACCTGTTTTCCCGAGAGCTTGGAAATGTCGATGATCTGGGCGCGCGCAATCTTGTCCTCGAGTTCGGCCACGCGGCCCTCGATGAAGGACTGGCGATCCTTGGCGGCGTGATACTCGGCGTTCTCGGAGAGGTCGCCGTGCGCGCGCGCTTCCGCGATCGCGGCGATCACGGCGGGGCGCTCTTCCGTCTTGAGACGCTTCAGTTCTGCGTCGAGGGCTTGATAACCCTCGGCGGTCATTGGAATTTTTTCCATGAGTGTGTGTGTAAGTCCGTCTAGGAAAGAGAAAGTTGTATCCGGCCCGGCCCAACGTCAAGCATAGGCCTGAAGGGCCCTTACGCCTAGGGGCGCCCCCGATTTCAGCCGCCGAATGGCCTGGATCGAGGCCCGAGCGCCGGAAACCGTCGTATAATAAGGGATATTCTGGGTCAGCGCCGTGCGGCGGATTGAATAAGAGTCGCGATAGGACTGGGCGCCCTCGGTGGTGTTGAAGACTAGCTGAACCTCGCCGTTCTTCATGGCGTCCACGACGTGCGGTCGGCCCTCGGCCACCTTGTTCACACGCAGCACCTCGATGCCTTGAGCAATCAGGTAATCGGCGGTGCCGCCGGTCGCCATGATCTTGAAGCCCTCGGCGATTAGGTCGCGCGCGACGGGCACGAGGCCTGCCTTGTCGAGATCCTTCACCGAGATGAAGCAGCAGCCTTCGGTGGGCAGATTGATACCGGAGGCGATCTGGCTCTTGGCGAAGGCAGCCGCGAAATCCTGGTCGAGCCCCATGACCTCGCCGGTCGAGCGCATCTCCGGGCCGAGCACTGGGTCGACGCCCGGGAAGCGCGCGAACGGAAACACCGCTTCCTTCACGGCGACATGGTTCTTCGACGGCCGGTCGAGCTTCAACTCTTTTAGCTTCACGCCGGCCATGACTTTCGCCGCCGCGGCTGCGATCGGACGATTGATTGCCTTCGCCACGAACGGCGCTGTGCGCGAGGCGCGCGGGTTAGCTTCGAGGATGTAGATGTCTCCATCCTTCACCGCGAACTGGATGTTGATCAGCCCGCGCACATCGAGCGCGAGCGCGAGTTTTGCGGTTTGCGCCTCGATCTCGGCGACGATTTCTTTTGAGAGCGAGTAGGGCGGCAGCGCGCAGGCGCTATCGCCTGAGTGCACGCCAGCTTCCTCGATGTGCTCCATCACGCCGGCCACGAACACGTCTTCGCCATCGCAGATCGCATCGACGTCCACTTCGATAGCGTCGCGCAAATAGCGGTCCACCAGCAGCGGGCGCTTGTCGGAAACGACAAGTTCGCTTGGCCCACCGAGAGCGCGGGAGATTTGGTTGACGTAGTCGGTCAGTTCTTCTTCCGTGTGCACGATGCGCATTGCGAGGCCGCCGAGCACGTAGCTCGGGCGCAGCATCACCGGGTAGCCGATGCGGCCGGCCGCTGCGCGCGCGGTGTCGATCGAGCCGGCGATGGTGTTTTCCGGCTGCTTCAAACCGATTTTACGGAGCAACGCCTGGAAGCGATCGCGGTCTTCCGCCAGATCGATCGCATCGACGCTGGTGCCCAGGATCGGCGCGCCTTCGTCAGCGAGGGGTTGCGCCAGCTTCAACGGCGTCTGCCCACCGAACTGCACGATTAGGCCGAGAACCTCGCCGCGCGCTTTTTCGGTTTCGACGATTTCGAGCACGTCTTCTGTCGTGAGCGGTTCGAAATAGAGGCGGTCCGAGGTGTCGTAGTCGGTGCTCACCGTTTCCGGGTTGCAATTGACCATGATCGATTCAACGCCGAGGTCGGCGCATGCGAACGCGGCGTGGCAGCAGCAATAATCGAACTCGATGCCTTGGCCGATCCGGTTCGGGCCGCCGCCGAGAATGATGATCTTCTTGCGGTCCGACGGTTCGGACTCGCACTCGGCTTGCTCTTGGCCGTACGCGGGAAACTCGTAGGTCGAATACATGTACGGCGTCGTCGCGCGGAATTCGGCGGCGCAGCTGTCGATGCGCTTGTATTGCGGGCGCACGCCCAGCTTGCGGCGCGCGGCGCGCACATCGCGTTCGCGCTGGCCGGTGAGCTTGCCGAGGCGCGCATCGGAAAAGCCGTCCGCCTTCAAAGCGCGGAACGAGACGGCGTCCTTCGGCAGGCCGTTGGCGCGCACTTCGGCTTCCGTTTCGATGATTTCTGCGATTTGGCGCACGAACCACGGATCGTAGTGCGAGGCGGCGCAAATCTCTTCCACGGTAAGTCCGCGGCGCAAAGCTTCAGCAACAACGAGCAGGCGATCGGCTTTCGGCGTCACCAAGCGCGCACGCACTGCAGCGCGGCCCTGGTCTTCGTCCTGGGCGCCTTCGATTTGAATTTCGTCGAGGCCCATCAGGCCGGTATCGAGCGAGCGCAGCGCTTTCTGCAGCGATTCCTTGAACGTCCGCCCAATCGCCATCGCCTCGCCGACGCTCTTCATCGAGGTGGTGAGCGTAGTGTCGGCGCCGGCGAAGCGCTCGAACGCAAAGCGCGGAATTTTGGTGACGACGTAATCGATCGTCGGCTCGAAGCTCGCCGGCATGGCGCCGCCGGTGATGTCGTTGGCGATTTCGTCGAGCGTGTAGCCGACAGCGCACTTGGCCGCGACCTTGGCGATCGGAAAGCCGGTCGCCTTCGAGGCCAGCGCCGAACTCCGCGACACGCGCGGGTTCATCTCGATAACAACAAGACGCCCAGTTTGCGGATTGACCGCGAACTGTACATTCGAGCCGCCGGTCTCGACGCCGATTTCGCGCAGCACCGCGATGCTCGCATTGCGCATGATCTGATATTCGCGGTCTGTCAGCGTCAGCGCTGGCGCGACGGTGATGGAATCACCGGTGTGTACGCCCATCGGATCGATGTTCTCGATGGAGCAGATGATGATGCAATTGTCCGCTTTATCGCGCACGACCTCCATCTCGTACTCTTTCCAGCCGATGATGCTTTCTTCGACCAGAATTTCCGTGATGGGTGAGGCGGCCAGGCCGCGCTCAACGATCTCCTTGAACTCTTCGACATTGTAAGCAACGCCGCCGCCCAAGCCGCCGAGCGTCAGCGACGGGCGAATGATCGAAGGCAGCTGCACGTATTCGAGAGCGCTTAGCGCTTCTTCCATCGTGTTGCACAGGCGCGAGCGTGGGCTTTCAAGCCCGATCTTGTCCATCGCGTCGCGGAATTTCTGGCGGTGCTCGGCCTTCTCGATGACGTCGGCATTGGCGCCGATCATCTCGACGCCGTGCTTCTTCAGCACCCCGGTGCGCTCCAATGTCAGCGCGCAGTTCAGTGCGGTCTGCCCGCCCATCGTCGGCAGCAGCGCGTCCGGCTTTTCTACCTCGATGATCTTCTCGACCATCTCCGGCGTGATCGGCTCGATGTAGGTAGCGTCTGCCAGGTTCGGATCGGTCATGATCGTCGCCGGGTTCGAATTCACCAGGATGACGCGATAGCCCTCGGCCTTCAGCGCCTTCACCGCCTGCACGCCTGAATAGTCGAACTCACACGCTTGGCCGATAATGATCGGCCCGGCCCCAATGATCAGGATCGAGTTGATATCTGTACGTTTTGGCATGCGTCTCCGCCCGCGTTGTGCGGCCAAGAATCGATCCATCCGGGGGATCGCGCGTGCTTAGCGGCAAGGGGGCCTTCCAGCAAGCCTAACGCCTGCAAACCATGCCGGCTAACGTGAAGGCAAGGCGTCCTGTGGCAAAGACAACGGGTTGGGAGTCTCAATCCGATGGGGCGTGCTGTCGCAGGGGTCATTGCGGTCGTCGTTGGCGTGACCGCGTGGTTGGCGTCGGGGCTCGCGCAGGCGGGGCCGGACACGCTCGCCGCAGGCTGGATCTTCATCTACGCGATCTTTGTTTTGCCCGGCTACGCGGCCAGTTTGGCGGCCGGGCTCGCCATTCTTGAGTACGTAGCGGTGCAGTCGAAATGGCCGCGGCTCGCGGTTTTCCTCGGCGGCGGTTTGCTGATGCCTGCAGTCGTAGGGCTGGTCGTGTTCGGTGCGTTGGTAGGCTCGCACGCGGACGCGACGGGTTTTTCGGTTGCGCTGATGCGATCTGCGATGGGACCGTCGTTTCTCGCGTGTGCGGTCTATGCGGGATTGACGATCTTCACCGCACGCAAGCGGCAAGCGGATGGGTCAATGGCCGCCGCGCCTTCGCCACCGCCGAAAGCGCCACCTGTTCAGCCGCCCCAACCGAAACGGGCCAATCCGTTTTCGCCCGTTGTGTTGAAGGAGCCACCGGACTCCGCGCGTCTTTTCCAAGTGATGACATGGCCCGAAGAGCGCATCGGCCAGCATCTCTTCATGTACTGCATCCAACTTTGGTTCCTGGGCGCGAGCGTTTGGTTCGCCGCGCCCTTCGTGCTTGGCGCTCTGCTCGGATTTGAGCAGGAGCACAGGTTGATGGTTGCCGCGCTTGGCTGGATGGCGCTCTTCTGGTGCGCGTTCTGTCTCGTCGCGAACCGGCTGCACGATCTCGGCGTTGGCGCTGTGTGGGCCGTAGCGCCGTTGATGCTCGCGCTTGCGTGGGTGGTGCTAGAGGGTCCGCCCGCACAAGGCTGGTACAGCATGACCAGCTTGTGGCAGTGGGTCCTCGCTTCCGTGATCTGCTACGGTCTCGCGGCTGCATTGTTGCTGACGCGCAAAGGCGAGCCTTGGTCCAACCAGTATGGCCCTGAAAGCTCTTAGGGCGTCATTGCACTGGCGCGGAGCAGTGGGGGCATTTCCCGCGGCCCGTAAGGATACGCAAGTTCTCTCGACCACCGCCAATGAAGCCCTTCCTTGGCGGTGCGCTAGGATCGAAGACATGGCCTGCGCATTGCTTACAACGGCATACGACGAGAGCCGGTATTCCGACGAGCGCGCTGATCAACAGAACTGCCGCGAGAGCGAGAGTCAGTCGCCCCAACCAGCCATTCATCTCCAGCTGGACAGTGCTGTGGCCTGCAAGCGCCAGCATTATTATGACCAAGACGAGCGAGATCATGCTGACCCAAACGATTAGCTGAGCCAACGCGCCTAATTTCGTGAGCCAGAGCCGCGACTCAACCGGCAACCTGTTGATCTCCGCGACGTTGCAGCAGCGCGACAATCACAACCCCGATGGCGAGCGCTGCAAAGCCGCCGATGCCCACAACGCCGCTCCACGGAAAGGCCGGGTTGCTGAGCGTCATCAAAGTGAGTGCGCCGAGCGCGTTGAAGGTTCCGTGGAAGATGCCCGCTGCCCAGACCGATGCGCCGCGATCGCGAATGAAGGTCAGGATCGGAGAAAGCAGCATGCAGAAGACGATGAAGAGGCCGACGCCGACTTCGCGATTGTCGGGATAGTTGAGACCGAAGAGGTAGATCGCCGGCGCGTGCCAAATGCCCCAGATGAAGCCGGTGCCGAGAGAGGCGCGCCAGAATCCCGCGCCGCGCCACAGCCCGTGCAGATAGCCGCGCCAACCGAGTTCTTCGCTAAAGGTGAGGATCACGCTGTTGACGAGCGCGCCGAGGATGAGCGCTTGCGCCAGTACGATGATGCCGAGATAGGGCGCCATTGCTTGCAGCGCGTCGGCTTGGCCCGGCTGAACCTGCTCAGCCATCGCGATCACGCCGGTGCTGAGGTCGACGTACGAACTGGCGCCAGCGCCAATCGTGATCGCCACGGATGCGGCGCAAATCAAGATCGCGGCGATATAGGCAGCGAGCCACCAAAGGTTCGGCTTAAACCGTAAGCCCAGCGACTCGGCGCGGCGGCCTTTTTCAAACGCCATCGCGCAGATGAAAGCTGCGATCGAGGGGCCGAACATCGAACCCGCCAGCACCACCGTCACCATGCTTGGCTGTTCATGCCATCCCAAAGCCCAGCCGCCGATCACGATCGCCCAACTGATCGCAAATGCGATGACGAGGAAGACAATCGATTTGTTCGTCGTAGACATCACTCACCCCCGTTTTTGTTGTCTTCGTCTTTTGCTTTCGCCTCGATTTTCACGCCGCGCGCCTTCAGCGCTTCGCGCAGCAAGAACTCGATCTCCGCGTTCACGCTGCGCAATTCCGCATTCGCCAATCGTGCGATGGCGTCGTGGAGCGCTGGATCGAGGCGCAGCGCGAAGGCTTTGCGATCACTCGGCATTGGCCGTTACGTGTAGAGCGAGCCGGTGTTCACAACTGGCTGCGCATCGCGATCGCCGCAGAGCACGACGAGCAGGTTCGACACCATCGCCGCGCGGCGTTCGTCATCGAGCGTGACGATGTCGCGTTCGCTCAGCTGCTCCAGTGCATGCTGCACCATCTCGACAGCGCCTTGCACGATGAACCGGCGTGCGGCCAGCACCGCTTCCGCTTGTTGGCGGCGCAACATCGCGCCGGCAATTTCGGGTGCGTAGGCGAGGTGGCTGAGCTTGGTTTCATCAACCACGACGCCGGCGACCGAAGTGCGGTCCTGCAGTTTTTCGCGCAACAGCGCTGATACTTGATCTGCATCGCCGCGCAGCGTCGGCTCGCCTTCGGCGGCGTGATCGTAGGCGAAGTGCGAAGCGATTTCGCGGACGGCGGTTTCGATCTGGATGTCGACGAAGCTCTGGTACTCATCGACATCGAACAGCGCCTGCGCCGTATCGGTGACGCGCCAGACGACGACGGCTGCGATCTCGATCGGGTTGCCGCGCTTGTCGTTCACCTTGAGCTTTTCGCCGGTGACGTTGCGCACGCGCAGGCTGATCTTTTTGCGCGTGTACCAGGGGAGCACCCAGCGGAGGCCGGGCGTGCGGTCGGTGCCCTTATAATTACCGAACAGCGTGATCGCGGCCGCCTCATTCGGCTGCAGCGAATAGAAGCCGCAGAGCAGCAGCGTAAAGATGATGGACGACGCGATCAGCACCATCGCGCTGAACCCGGTCTCGTACCGGATGACTTCGATTAAGGCCCAGCCCGCAACCACCAGGCTGACCAGCGTCAGGAGCAGCATCAGCCCGCCGTTGGACGTATTGGCTTTGCGTTCCTCGGTGTGACTTAGCGCGTTCGCAACCACGACATTACCCTCCAATGCCATCAAAGTGATATCACGATAATAGCAAAAAAGTTCCGCCGGCAAGCGAAATCGGCCCGTTTACCAGGTTCTCAAATCGGAAATTAAGCGCCTTCCCGTAAGGCTGCTGCGCTTAAGGGTCGGTTTTTGAGGCGGAAAATGGTTACCCGGGCATTCACCAAGGCGAGCGGATTCCTGCGCGATCGGCGCGGCAACGTCGCCATGATGTGGGGGCTGATGGGCGCTGTCCTGATCGGGCTGATCGGGCTCACCGTCGATTTCACCCGCGCCCAGACCATCCAGATGCAGATGCAAAACGCCGCCGATGGCGCGGCCCTCGTGGCGGAGCGAAGCTTTGGCCTGACGCTCGCCGAACGCACCGCTGCTGCGCGCGCCTACTTCGATGCAGAAATGGGTTCGCTCTCGACTAGCGAAGTCACGTTCAATGTGACCGACCTCGGCGATGTCGGCCACCGCGTTGAAGCCAGCTTGCCGATGCCGATGACGCTCGCAGCGCTGGTCAACAATTCGGACTGGAACATTCGTGTTCAATCCGAAGCCGAGCAGGGCGGCGTCGATCTTGAAGTTTCGGTCGTACTCGACACCACCGGCTCGATGGCCGGCAGCAAGATCTCCGATCTTCGGGCGGCCGCAACGGATCTCGTGAACTTGGTCGTGAGCGATCAGCAGGAGCCTTACTATTCTCGTGTGGCGCTCGTTCCTTTCGCCGTCGGCGTAAATGTCGGCTCGAACGCCTCGCAAGTGCGTGGCTCGCTCACCGGCTCGCGCTCAATCAGCGGCGCCGCTTGGTCGAGCAGCCCGGCGCGCAATATCTCCGGCGCCACCCGCGCCAATCCGGTGGTGATCACCGCCAACGGCCACGGCTTTTCCAACGGCGATCGCGTGCGCATTCGCAACGTCAACGGAATGACGCAACTCAACAACAACACGTACACGGTTGAAGTCGTCAACGCGAACTCGTTCAGGCTGAAGAACGCCACGGGCGGAAACATCAACGGTTCGGGATATAGCAATTATTCTTCTGGCGGCACTGCCACGCGATGCCTGCAGACGAATTGCGAAGTCGTCGTGACGGCGAACTCGCACGGGCTTGAGACGGACGATTACGTCTTCATCACCGGCGTCAACGGCATGACGCAGATTAACAACGGTACGAACGCGACCTGGCAGGTCACCGAACTTACGTCGAACACCTATATGCTCAATGGAACGAATGGGCCGAGCTATGGCGCCTATACATCGGGCGGATCTTCATTCTGCGCGCAATATGGCTGCATGTACTATCGCTTCCTCAATGCCGCTTCGAACGCTGCGCGCCGTTATCAAGCCACGAACAATTGCGTGACCGAGCGCACCGGGCCGAACCGCTACACCGATGTCGCGCCCAGCACCACGCCGATGGGGATCAATTATCCCACCAGCGGCAATCCCTGCGGCTCGGCGGAAATTATGCCGCTGACATCGAACCGCACCACGCTCAACGCACGTATCGCGTCGCTCACCTCGCCTGCGGGCACCACGGCGGGCCAGATTGGCTTTGCATGGGGCTGGTACATGCTCTCGCCGAACTTTGCGTATCTGTGGTCGGGCGAGGGACGCCCAGCCGCCTATGATCCGGAAGAGGTCCTCAAAGTCGCAATCCTGATGACCGACGGCGAGTTCAACACGCACTACTGCAATGGCGTCATCGCACGCGACGCGAGCGGTGTCGGCTCCAGCGATCGGATCAATTGCAATGCGCCGAACGGCGATGGCTTTGCGCAGGCTGAAGCGATGTGCGACGCGATGAAGGCCCGTGGCGTCGTCGTCTATACGGTTGGCTTCGATCTTGGCGGCGTTGCCGGGGCTGCAGACGTTCTCGAGGATTGCGCTTCAAGCCCGGCGCACTTCTTCAACGCCGACAACGGCACGCAATTGCGCCAAGCGTTCCAGCAAATCGGCCGTGCTATTCAGCAGCTCAGGGTGACGCACTAATTATTGCGGCGCCTGGAAGCTGACCGAAATGCGCGATCGCGCACCGACGGCGCTTGAGCCGTCGGAGAGGGTTGGGCTCGCGCGATAAGAGCTCGAAGCGCTCAAGGCGGCGCGGCCAAAGCCTTCGCCGGCCGGCGATTCCGAAGCGATGCTGCACACGACGCTCAACGAGGGCTGCACGACGCAATCCATGGTGACGCGTCCGCCGACGCCTTCGCGCAAGGCGCGCTGCGGATAGAGATCAGCAATGCGCCGCGCCGAGGGGCGCTGCGCCCACGTCACGGTGCCTGCAGTCCCGCGCAATGGTTCTGTTTGGCGCGTCGTCGTCGCTGCGGGCTGCGTCGTTGCTGGCGCCGTTGTTGGCGGCGCGAGCGGGACGGCGCTTTGGCCGGTGGAGGATAGAGTGTCGCCGCCCGACGTGGGGCCGGTCAGCGAAACCGGGCCGCTGCGCGGCGGCGTCGTGTTCGCGGCGGTGGTCGTTGTTGGAGCAGGTGTTGGCGTAGCCGCGGCGCGCTCGCGCTCCAACTCGCGTTGTCGTTCGCGGTCACGCTCGCGCTGTTGCTGCGCCGCAGCCGTGCGCTGTTCTTCGCGCGCCGCGATCTGGGTTTGCCGGTCTGCGCCTGCTGGTTCGGGCGATACCTCGGCGCCGCCGAGCGCGTCCTCTGGGAGCGGCGTATCGCTCGGCGCGCCGAGCGGCGTTGGCGGCTCGACGATTTCGCTGCTCTGCTCTGGCCCGGGCCCAAGCCCGCCGCCGAAATAGAGGCCGCCGGCCAAAGCAGCGCCGCCCAGAAGTGCAATGAGCACAAAAGCGCGCAGAGCGCCGCCTTCGTTGCGGGGCGGATCGCGCAAGTCACGATCGATCCGCTCCGGCGGCGGCATGCGCGGCGGCGCTTCAGCTCGACGCGGCGGCGGATCCGGGCGCCGGGGCGGCGGATCGGGACGACGTTGCGGCGGCGGTGCAGCTTCTCGGCGCGGCGCTTGAGCGCGCGCCTCGGTGCGAGGTTCAGGCCGTGGCTCAGGACGCGGCGCTGGCGCCGGGCGCTGATCACCGCTGGTGAGTTGCTTCAAGCGCAATTCGGCGACTTCGGCGAACGCGCCCTGTGCGCCATAGCGCGAGAGATAGTCCATGAAGTCAGCCGGGTTGCGGCTTTCGCGGATCGTTCGCCAGTGCTCAGCCTCAGCGCCAAGCGGATCGGCCGGCGCAGCGGCAGGCGGTGCGCGATAAGCGGGCGGCGGCGGCGCTTGCGGCGGCGCAGCGCGCGATGGCGTGCGCACCGGCGGCGGAGCATCGTAAGCTTCGTCTCGCGCAGGCGCTGCGCCAACGCGGGCCGAATTCACCATACGGTCGACCGCGAAGAACAGCGGATCGAGCGAAGGATCGTTGGGATCGCCGTTCCAGCGCGAGAGATCGAACGCCGGCGAATTGCCAATGCTCGACGGCGGCGGCGGATCGATGAGGCTGGCGACGATAGCTTTGTTCGCGTTGATGACGCGCTGGGCGGCATCGAGAAATGGGCGCGACCGGATCGAAGCTTGCGACCAGACGACAACGCCGGCGCCGCTCGAGCGCAAAGCCCCGTCGTTCGACGGCGCGCCGCCTATCGAAAAGCCCGCAGCTTCAAACATCTCCGCAAGCGCCTTTGCTTGCGGCTCGTCCTCGCGGACACAAACGATGAGTACGTCCGCCATGACGTCTCCTGCGTCCCCGGCCTAAGTCCCGGTGTGGCGCTTAGCATGGAACATGGCGCCGCGGTACTTGGATCGCCTAGAAATGGGGTGAATTCGCGTCAAACAACTGGTTCGAATTGCCCGGTAACTGTGTTGAGCAGTTCGAGGCCGCCGTCGGCTACCCCATAGCGCGCGCCGATAAGGTTAAGGCCACGCTTTTCAATGGCCTCAGCCACGAACGGGAAGGTCCGAAGATTTTCCAATGTCACGCGGATGGACTCGTATTCGAGCTGGGTGGTGGCGTCGTGCGCGTGGGGTTCAATCCGCGATTTGGCGGTGTCGAGGAGGCTGATCCAGGAATCGAGGAAGGAGTGGGGGTTGCGCGGCCGATCATCCAAAGCCGCAGCAACGCCGCCGCACTGGGCGTGACCCATGACCAGGACGTGGTCGACTTTGAGTTGGGTGACCGCGAACTCGATCGCGGCGCTGACGCCGTGGAAACCGGGCGCTTCTTCGAAGGGCGGCGCTAGATTGGCGACGTTCCTGACGACGAAGAGCTCGCCCGGATCGGCGTTGAAAATCGTAGCCGGATCAACCCGGCTGTCGGCGCAGGCGATCACCAGCGTTTTGGGCGCCTGGCCGCGCTGGGCGAGGCTGCGATGCAGAGCCCGGAGTTCGGGCCAGCGTTTTTCCCGGTAGATCCGGTATCCGTCGAGCAAGTGTTCCATGGGCGTCCTTCAATCGAAGCCCGGCAGCCAGGGCAAGCCTAGAATTCCAGTTCCCGTCCTGCGCCCGCGGCAAAGCTTCGGATCTTTTCTTGGTGCGCGATGAAAAGATCGGGCCAATCGGCCTCGAGCAGGGCCAGGAGCGCGAATAGGTCGAACGGGCCGAGCGAAGCTTTGTAGTCGCCGTAGCGATCTTGCAGCGCACGCCACGCTTCTGCGCCGCCATCGTTTTTTACAACCGCCCAATAGGCGCCGTCGCGGATGACGAGGTGCATGTTTTTCGCCGGCGGCGGCGGATCGATGCGCCATGGCGGGTAGCGGCGATTATCGCCGGCGTTGAAGAGGCAAATCGCGTTTCCGGCCGGATCGCGCAGCCAGGCTTCGTACCAGAGCCAGCTCTGCGCCTGCGCTTCGCGCTCCATAACCACGCCGGCAAGTTTGAGGCGGCGCACTTCAAAGTCGACGTCACTGCATTCGAAATAAAGTTGCGGCGCATTCTCGCGCGCGACCTCGCCCTCGATCACGTGCAGCGAGAACGTCGCCTCGCCGTGCGGAAGTTCGAAGCGCGCGTAGTGCGGACTTTTCACGATGAGGCGAAGGCCGAGCAATTCGTAGAATGCGATCGAAGCTTCGAGGTCTGAAGCTGGTGCGGTGATCTGATTGAGGCGCATGTGGGGTGCTTAGCAGAAGGTCCGGAAGTGGCCAGCGCTGGCGGCGTCATGGCGGCAGGGTATGAACTCAGGAGATCATACATGAGCTTTCGGATTGTGGGATTGGCGGCGGACGAATTTGCTCCGCTGCATGCGCTGTCAGATGCGGCGCTAAAGGCGCAGGGCGTGGAGCGGGTGCAAGTCGAAAAGGCGAACTCTTCGCCGTGCCGGACTTCGCTCGATGACGCCGAAGTCGGCGAGACCGTGCTGCTGTTCAATTACACGCATCAACCGGCGGCTACGCCCTATTTTCAGCAGGGGCCGATTTTCGTGCGCGAGACGCGACAACGGGCGGAGTTCATCGGCTCAATGCCGCCGGCGTTAGCCCGGCGCACGCTTTCGCTACGCGGCTTCAACGCAGCGCACATGATGGTTGAAGCTGATCTCAGCGAGGGAAGCGATGCCGCCGCCCTAATTGAGCGCTTCTTTGCAAGTTCTGAGGTCGCTTACATTCACGCGCACTACGCGCGGCGCGGATGTTTTGCGGCGCGGATCGAGCGCGCTTAGTTCGGGAGCAAAGCCGCTGCGAGCGCCTTGATGGCGCGGGCGGCGTTCTTGTGCGGATCGGAGGATTCCAGCGCTTTCGAGGTCACGAACGCGCCCTCCATCGCCGCCAACATCGCCGAGGCGAACACTGAAGCATTGGCGTCGGTCAGGCCACGCGCCTTGGCGGCGGTGCGGATTTCAGATTCCCAGGCTGCGAAGGCCGAGCGCACAGCGGCGGCGAGTTTTGGATTGTCGTTGCCAAACCCGGTTGCGATCGCCGCCATCGGGCACGAAGCGGTGTAATTGCGCTCCTTGCTTTCCTTCGCGGTGGTTTTGAACACCCGGTCGATAAAGGTTTCGAGATCGACGCCGCTATCGTGCAGGCCGCGAAAGCGCGCCGCCACTTCGGCGCCGACTCGCGCGACGACTTCCGCGCCGATCTGCTCTTTGCCGCCCGGAAAATGGAAATAGAGCGAGCCGCGCGGCGAGCCTGACTTGGTCAAAAGCTCAGCGATGCCGACGCCCTCATAGCCCCGGGCGGCGAACAGATCGACCGCGGCAGTGAGCATGTCTTCGCGCGCAGATGAAGTTTTTGCCATCACACGAAGATATCACTTGTATGACGGTCGGTCTAGTGATAATTCCATAATAGACCGGTCGTCATAGTTGGCCGGCGGCCTCATCTCCCCGGAGGGTAAAATGAAGAATTTTCTTATGTCTGCCGCGATTTTCGCCTCTGTCGCATTGCCCGGCGTCGCCGCCGCAGATGACGTGACCGACCGTACCGAGGCGATCCGCCTGTGCCGCGCCGCCGTGACCGACCAGGCCGGCGCCGAGACACGGACGGTGCGCCTCGACCAAGTCCGCGTCCGTGGCACCACGATCCGCGTCGACCTCGACGTCTGGAACGCTGGCAATCTGCAGAACGTACGCTGCGACGTCGCCCGCAACCGCGGCGACCTGACCATCGCTTCGATCACCCCGGCGCTGCAAACCGCCTCGGCTGAGTAAGTCCTCCCCGTTTGCCCAAGCGTGTCCAAAGCCTCCCGCGCGGACACGCTCACATCTGACGCTCCCGTCCTCCCGGCGGGAGCGTCTTTTTGTTTTGAGCGAAAGCATTTGCGCCGGCGCGGAAACGCAGTAAGCGCGCGCTTATGGCCGATGTTTCGACGCTCTTTGTCACCAAGCTCTACCGCGCCGCCGCCGAGGGCGTGGACAATCGCGCGCTGCTCGCGTCGTGCCGCTCGATCGCGGCGGAAGATGAAGCGGGCAAACGCTGGAGCAAAGAGAACGGCTATCGTGGTTACACCTCCTATGCATCACTCGATGATTTGCCGAAGCGCGATCCGAGTATAAGTCAGCTCAAAGGGGTGTTGGATAAGCATGCGGCCGCGTTTGCGCGCGAGCTGCATCTGGAGCTCGGCGGCCGGCGGCTGAAGCTGGATTCGATCTGGATCAATGTGCTCGAACCTGGCGGAGTTCACACAGGGCACATCCATCCGCATTCGGTGCTGAGCGGCACCTACTATGTTGAGACCCCGCCCGGGGCTTCGGCGCTGAAACTAGAGGACCCGCGCCTGCCGCTGATGATGGCCGCCCCGCCGCGACGCGCCGATGCGCCGGAGGCAGAGCGCAGCTTTATCTATGTGCAGCCGAAGGCCGGTGAAGTGCTGATGTGGGAAAGCTTCGTGCGCCACGAAGTGCCGACCAATGCCGCGAAGAAATCGCGTGTGAGCGTGAGCTTCAATTATGCGTGGTGAAAGGCCGGAGAGCGAGCGCTCCCCGGCCGATCGCAATTAGCCGCCGAAACGGTAGCTCAACGTAAAACGCAGGCTGTCGAATTCGAACTCTTCCTCAGAGCGTTGGAAATCCGTGCCCGCCGCGTTGACCAGGATGAACGGATTGGTCGCCGGGGCAGGCCCGCTGGCGCGGACGCGATAATCATCGTCGTCGAGGCTGGTGTAGATATATTCGGCGCCGACGCGCCATTGCTGGTTGAGGTTCCACTCCACGCCGCCGCCGAGTTGATAGCCGGTGACTTCGTCATCGCCGCTTTCGGTGAATGTGTTCACGCCGTTCGAGGTGGTGAAGCTGTGGTCGATATTGGCCCAGGCAAAGCCGCCGGTGCCGTAGAACAAGAGATTGCTGAACGCGTAACCGCCGCGCGCGCGTGCGGCCGCAATCCAATTGGCTTCCCGTGTCATCGTATAGAAAGCCGGTGTTGTGCTGAACGCGCTGACGCTGTCTTGGACGTCCGTCCAGCTTACCTCGCCGACGCCGCCGAAAACCCAGTTGCCGAATTGCCAATCGTAGCCTGCACGCAATCCGTATTCGCCGGTGTCATCGTCCGAGCTGCAGCCTGCGGCAGGAGTAGGGCCGTTGGCGGCGCCACCGCAAAAGCCCGGTGAGAAGGCGTTCGCCGGCGCCGTTGTGTTAACCGTGTCACCGAAAGTTCCGTCGAGGTCGGTGTCGAACAAAATGGTTTCGCCGTCGTCGTCAGGCTGGAACACGTATCCGGCTTGGCCGCCGATATAGCCGCCCTGCCAGTCTTGTGCATGAGCGGCGCCGCTGATTGCGACGGTCGCGCAGGCGAGTGCGAGTTGAAGTGATCGAGTCATGGGTAATTCCCTCTGCGTTGTCCCCGCCCATGACTTGAGGGCTACGCCGCGCTCGTGAGTGCGGATCACTGTGCGTGCAAGAAAGCACCGCCGGAACCGCTTTTTCTTTGAAGGCGCGTAGGCGCTTGCCAGTTCCCAAAGCTTGGCGAAAGCTCGCGTCTGGAGGGGATCATGCGGCTGGTTCGGACGCTTATCGGTTTGGCAATGGCGGCAGCCTTGGCGGCGTGTGCTGTGAGCGATGCGCGCCAACAGAATCGACGCGAGGCGATGACGCGGCGGATCGTGGATGACGCGATGGCCTTCAACGAGGCGTATCACGGCGCAATCACCGCGCAGGTTTTGCTCAACATCATGCGCGCCTCCAATCGCCAGCCGCGGCAGTACACGTCGATGAGCGGTTTCACGCAGAGCGGAGGTTCGCGCGGGGCTTCGGTATCGGTGGGCGGGGTTGAACTCAGCGACCTGGGTGAATCGTGGGGGCAGGGCGAGTTTGGGCTCGAGAGTTCGCGCTCGCAAACACCGGATTTTACCGTATCGCCGTTCGAAACCGATGCGTTCGCCAATATTGTGGTTCGGCCAACTGATCCGCTGCTGTTTCGGTATTACTGGGACTCTGGTTGGAATCCGGATTTGCTGTTGATGCTGATCGTCGACCGCGTGCGCATCGTGCCGGCGAATGGCGGGCCGTATCGGGATTTGCGCAATAGCGCCGGGACGATCGCCAATGATTGCGTGAACGGCAATGACGAGGGCGGCTGCGCTTTCGTTTTGGCGATGCGGGAGCTGGCGATTGCGCTGTCGCGGTCTGAACGGATCGCGGCGCCGACGCCGGAAGCGGGAAGATGCGGGCCGTTTGCGGTTTATGTTGCGCCAGGATCGGCGACGCAAACGCCGCGGCGAGCAGCGCCGCCAGCGGAAACGGATCCGACGTGTCCGGTCGAAATTCTCGTTGGCGAAACGCGTTATCTGATGGCGCTGCGGTCGCTCGACGACATGATTTATTATGTCGGGCATCTGATGCGGCGCGATCCGAATGCGGCTTCGCCGGATGGCGCGCGCTATGCGCGGCTGGGGGTGACGGCGCCGGGGATGCCGCTTTGGGCCGATGAACGGGTGCCGCTGTTTCGGATTGTCGACGCAAACGCCGAGAGCGAGCGCGAATACGCGGCGACGGTGACGTTTGCGGGGCGGCGCTATTCAGCCGGCGCGCCGAACGATCGGTTTTGCTACGTCGAAGGCAATCTCGAAGCGTGCCGCAATGGCGCGTATGGCGACGGTTCGGGCTCGGTGTTGGAATTGCTGGTCGGCATTTTGGCGTTCAACCAATCGGGCGAAGCCGTCGCGCCGCCGCAAAATTCTGTGCTGGAGATTCGCTGAGGCAAGCGGCCGCGACCCCAGAAGCGTGCGCTTCGGGGTGTTTGTGTGCGCCGGATCCTGTGCGACCTAGCTGGAGTCTGGCGGGCGCCATCTCTCAATCGCCGTTGCGGTGAACGCCTCGGCGTTGTCGACGCGGTGCGCGTATTCGGGCGGCTTGGCGAATAGGCTTGGAAACTTGTGCGGCGCGGCGTGCAAGCGCGCGGCGAGGCGGCGCGCATAGCGGAGCGGATCGTTGAACGCGCGGATCAAAGCTTCGTAGCGCTCGGCCAGCGGCCAAGCGCTGTGGAACCGCCGCGCGGCGTACCTTCTTTGGCCGCTCGCGTCTCGCTGGCGGTTCAAGAAGCAGCGAAACGCAACGCGCCATTCTTCCGGCTTATCGGCGCAGAACGAGACGGGCTTGCGCGTGTGCTTGTGCGGCATGCGCAACTTTACGACGGCGGGCGCGGGGAAGGCGGCGGCTTCGATGGCGATGAGACGCCGCATCATCGCTTCGCCGACGCGCAGCCACGAGAGCAACTGCATGTAGGCTTTATGCGCCAGCGTGTGTCGATCGGCGATGGTCTCCGGACCGCCAAACAGCATGTGCAGCGCGCAGAAAAAAGCGCGTGCGCTGTGCCAGAGGTCGGGCGGGGCTGTTGTGTTTGGTGCGGGTTGCATCGGGGCAGGATGCGCCCGGTTTGCACTCGGTCGGATTGGTGCGGGTCTATCCTCGTATTTCTTGAACCCTCTCCCCCGCGAGGGGGAGAGGGCAGGGTGAGGGGGTGAGCGACAGGACTTGGTACAGCTTTCGTGCTGCGCTTTAGTCTGAAACACCCACCCTCATCCGTCCGCCTCCGCCAAGGCTACGACGGGACACCTTCTCCCGCCCGTGCGGGAGAAGGGATGCTCATTCGGATTCGTTTGTGGGTGTTGGAGTGTTTGCTTCGCGCTCCGCCGCACCTCTACCCCGCGAGGGGGAGAGGTCGCTGCAAGCTTGCTTGCAGCGGGTGAGGGGGCGAGATGCGGGATGTGGTGCGGTGTTGATGCCGGCGCATCGCTGTGAGGCACCCACCCTCATCCGGCGCTGCGCGCCACCTTCTCCCGCCCATGCGGGAGAAGGGAGAGGAAGCGATGTGCTTTGTGCCTCTGGGTTCCGGATCGCGCGCAAAGCGCGTCCGGAATGACGACTACTCAGGCTGATGGAAGGTCCCAGTCTACGAGGCGACTGCAGTGTACGTTGGCACCACCTCGGCCGGTTTTCGGCCAAGCGACTTCTTTTGCGCGCCTGTCCAATTCGAACTTGAACACGAAACGTGCAGAGCGTGAAAACTCTGGTCGATCATCCGCCAGGAAATCAAGGATCGGCCCGCCGAGAAACGACTTCTTCGCCTGGGTGGGCTTGTGCAGCATTATCCAGACGTCTGAGAAATCCTCGGTCGGTTCAAAGTTTCCCGACGGATCCCAATAGCCACTGAACCAAATTTTGCTTCTCGGCGCTTCCTGCCAATAGTTGCCCTCGATGGCTGCCAAGAAGTGAATCGCGCGAACCACACTCAGTTATCCAAGAAGCTCCGCAGCTTCCGTGAGCGGCTCGGGTGCTTCAGTTTGCGGAGCGCTTTCGCTTCGATCTGACGAATCCGCTCGCGCGTGACGCTGAACTGCTGGCCCACTTCTTCCAGTGTGTGGTCCGTGTTCATCCCAATCCCGAAGCGCATGCGCAGGACGCGTTCCTCGCGGGGGGTGAGCGAGGCGAGGACGCGGGTGGTAGTTTCGCGGAGATTGCTTTGGATCGCGGCGTCGACGGGCAAGATCGCGCTCTTGTCCTCGATAAAATCGCCGAGATGTGAATCTTCTTCGTCGCCGATCGGCGTTTCCAAGGAGATCGGCTCCTTGGCGATCTTCATCACCTTGCGGACTTTTTCGAGCGGGAGGCCCAGTTTTTCGGCGAGCTCTTCCGGCGTCGGCTCGCGGCCGATTTCGTGCAGCATCTGGCGGCTGGTGCGCACCAGTTTGTTGATCGTCTCGATCATGTGCACCGGGATGCGGATGGTGCGCGCTTGGTCGGCGATCGAGCGGGTGATGGCTTGGCGAATCCACCACGTCGCGTAGGTCGAGAACTTGTAGCCGCGGCGATACTCGAACTTATCGACGGCCTTCATCAGGCCGATATTGCCTTCCTGAATGAGATCCAGGAATTGCAGGCCGCGGTTTGTGTATTTCTTGGCGATGGAGATGACGAGGCGGAGGTTCGCTTCGACCATTTCCTTCTTGGCTTGGCGCGCTTCGCGTTCGCCCTTTTGAACGGCGTGAACGATGCGGCGATATTCGTCGATCGGGACGCCGGTTTCTTGCGCGAGCACGCCGATTTCGGAGCGGATGTCGGCGATGTCGTCGGCCTCGGAGGCCACGAACTTGGCCCAATTCTTCGACTTGGCGGCGACCTTCTCGGCCCATTTCGGATCGAGTTCGCTGCCTTGGTAGGCTTCGATGAATTGCGCGCGCGAGACGCCGTTTGAATCGGCGAGGCGCATCAGCTTGCCTTCAAGCTGAATGAGTTTGCGGTTGATGGCGTAGAGCTGCTCGACCAGGCTTTCGATACGCGCATTGTTGAGCTTCAGCTTCTTCAGCTCTTCAATGATCGTGTTCTGCGCGGCTTCGTAATTTTCCGCCTGCGCGCCGGGGAGGGACTTGCCCTTCAGGCGCAGATCGATGCGCTTTTCCTGCAGCTTGCGGAATTGGCCGAAGGCTTCGGCGATGTTGTCGAGCGTCGACATCACGCCTTCTTTGAGTTCGGCTTCCATCGCCGACATCGAGATGGCCTGTTCGTCGTCGAATTCGCTGTCGCTGTCTTCGGCTTCGGCGGCGAGCTGGGCCGGGTCCTTGGCCGCTTGCGCCTCGGCGGCTTCGGCCTTTTTGCGTTCGGCTTCGGCGATTTCGATCTTGGCTTGCTCGGGATCGACGAGGCCGTCCGCGTTCACGCCGGGCGCGCTTTGTGGGACGATGCCCATCTCGGCGCCGTAGGTGGCTTCCAGATCGATGATGTCGCGCAGCAGAATCTTCTGCTCACGCAATTCGTCGCGCCAGACCATGATGGCTTCGAAGGTGAGCGGGCTTTCGCAGAGGCCGCGGATCATCGCGTCGCGGCCGGCTTCGATGCGCTTGGCGATGGCGATTTCGCCTTCGCGGCTGAGCAGCTCGACGCTGCCCATTTCGCGCAGATAC
>JAWXAM010000110.1:0-29526 GCA_034439495.1 Terricaulis sp.
CAGCGACATCGCACGCGGCTTCAAACACGGCGCGCGCCTGCATGTCGTAAATCTCGGGATAGACGATCGCGAGCCGGCAGCCCCGGAAGCCGAGCATCGGGTTGCTTTCCGCCAATTCCTTCGAGCGCGCGAGCAAGGCTTTCGCATCAAGCCCCGTCGCTTTGGCGACATCGGCGCAATCTTCTTCCGTGTGCGGCAAGAACTCATGCAGCGGCGGATCGAGGAAGCGGATCGTCACCGGCCGCGCGCCCATCGCTTCGAAAATGCCAACGAAATCCTGCCGCTGGTGCGGAAAGAGCTTATCGAGCGCAGCGACGCGGGCGCTCTCTTTCTCCGCCAAGATCATCTCGCGCACGGCGGCGATGCGTTCAGCGTCGAAGAACATGTGCTCGGTGCGGCAAAGGCCGATGCCTTCGGCGCCGAACTTCACTGCTTGCGCTGCGTCCGCTGGCGTTTCCGCATTGGCGCGCACTTTCATGCGCCGCGCCGCATCGGCCCACGCCATCAAAGTACCGAAATCGCCGGTGAGTTCGGGCTGCACCATCTGCGCCGCGCCGAACAGCACTTCGCCAGCGGAGCCATCTACAGTGACCGTCTCGCCGGCTTTGATGACCCGCCCGCCAGCGCGGAATTCGCCGGCCTTCATGTCGATGCGGATATCGCCGGCGCCGGAGACGCACGGCCGCCCCATCCCGCGCGCGACGACGGCGGCGTGACTAGTCATGCCGCCGCGCGCCGTGACGATGGCTTTTGACGCGTGCATGCCGTGAATGTCTTCGGGGCTCGTCTCCTCGCGCACGAGGATGACGGCTTCGCCCGTCGCCGCGCGCTCCTGCGCTTCGTCGGAATCGAACACGACCACGCCAACCGCGGCGCCCGGTGAAGCCGGCAGGCCTTTGCAGATGATGTCGCGCTTATAGCCGGGCGAAATCGTTGGGTGCAGCAATTGATCGAGCGCCGCGGGATCGACGCGCAACACCGCTTCGTCCTGCGTGATCAGCCCCTCGCTCGCCATATCGACCGCGATCTTCAGCGCGGCGTTGGCAGTGCGTTTGCCGTTGCGCGTTTGCAGCATATAGAGCGTGCCGCGCTCGACCGTGAACTCGAGGTCCTGCATGTCGCGATAGTGCGCCTCAAGTTTTTTATAGACGGCGACCAGTTCGGCGAACACTTGCGGCATCGCTTCTTCCAGCGACTCGCCCTGCTCTTTCATCTCGATACGCGAAGCTTTGGTCAGCGCTTTCGGCGTACGGATGCCGGCGACGACGTCCTCGCCCTGCGCATTGATCAGGAATTCGCCGTAGAATTTCTTCTCGCCTGTGCTCGGATCGCGCGTGAACGCGACGCCAGTGGCGGACGTGTCGCCCATATTGCCGAACACCATCGCCTGCACGTTGACCGCCGTGCCCCAGCTTTCGGGGATGTTATTATGCTTGCGATAGAAGATCGCGCGATCGTTCATCCAGCTTGAGAACACCGCGCCGATCGCGCCCCAGAGTTGCTCCTTGGGATCCGCCGGGAACGGCTTGCCGAGTTCGCGCTCCACCGCGCGCTTGAACTGCGCGACGACTTGTTTCCAATCGTCGGCGGTCAGCTCCGTATCGGAGCGATACTCGTTTGTATCTTTGTGCGTGCCGAGGATTTCCTCGAACACGCCGTGCTCCAGTTCGAGCACGACATCGGAATACATCTGAATGAAGCGGCGATAGCTGTCGTACGCAAACCGCGCATCGCCCGAGAGTTTGGCGAGGCCTTCGACGGTTTCGTCGTTGAGGCCAAGGTTCAGCACCGTATCCATCATGCCCGGCATCGAGGCACGCGCGCCGGAGCGCACCGAGACGAGCAACGGGTTGGCGGGATCGCCGAACTTCTTGCCGGTTTTCTTTTCCAGCGCAGCAAGCGCCGCATCGACTTGGCCGGCAAGCTCAGCCGGATAGTTGCGCTTGTTCTCGTAATACGCGTTGCAGACTTCCGTCGTCAGCGTGAAGCCGGGCGGCACCGGCAGATCGAGCCGCGCCATCTCCGCCAGGTTCGCGCCCTTGCCGCCGAGCAGCGCTTTCAGCGAAGCATCGCCCCCGCTTTCGCCGCCGCCGAACCCGTACACCCACTGCTTTGTCATCGTGTTCCTCTTTGCTCGCGCGCCGGCGAGAGAGTTCAACCCTCGATCTTCGAGAAGTCCGCGACCGCGGACAGCGCTTCTCTAAAGCGCGAGAGCAGCAGAAGCCTGTTGCGCCGGATCTGTTCCTCCGGCGCGTTGACCAACACCTTATCGAAAAACCCATCGACGGGCGCGCGCAAGCCCGCGAGGGCCTTCATGGCCGCCGCGAACTCTTCTTTTTCCACAGCAGCGCGCGCGGACGGCAGCGCTTTCGCCAGCGCCTCGTGCAGCGCCTTCTCGGCCGGCTCGGCAAGCAGCTTCGCATCGACTTGGCCTTGGGCCTCCTCGGCGCTCCACTTCCCCTTCTTCTCCTCGGCGCTGAGAATATTCGCCGCACGCTTATAGCCCGCCAGCAAGTTCGCGCCGTCCTCAGTTTTCAGGAACGCATCGAGGGCTTCGACGCGTGCGACGATGCGGACGAGGTCGTCGTCGCCGAGCGCGAAGACAGCGTCAACGAGATCGTGACGCTTGCCTTGATCGCGAAGCTGAACTTTGAGGCGATCGGCTAGGAAGGCCAAGAGCGACTCGGTATGCTGAGCAGCTCTTTCGACTTCGTCATCACCGACATTGCGAATTTCGCTGTTGAGCGCGCTTTGAAGAGCAAGTTTACGGGTCGCAACGTCAAGCGCCCTTTCCGGCAATGCCTGCACGGCGGCGACATGACTCTCAGTCGCTCTATCTATCAGGTCCCACTCCGCGCGGACAAAGCGAAGGTCCAATATCTCCCGCAACGGCACCGCGAATTTGTTTGCAAGGATGGTTCTGACCATTCCCAGTGCGGCGCGCCGCAACGCGTACGGATCGCTTGATCCAGTGGGACGCTCGTCAATGGACCAGAAGCAAACAAGCGTGTCCAACTTATCAGCGATGGCGACAGTCGCGGCTACGACAGCGGTTGCAACGCGGTCGCTAGGTCCCAAAGGGCGATAATGATCCTCGATCGCTTCGGAAACGTCCCCCATCTCCTTGTCCGCCTCGGCAAGCTGACGCCCGATTTGCCCCTGAAGTTCGGGGAACTCCTCGACCATTGCCGTTACAAGATCCAATTTAGAGAGCTGGACTGCCCTGACTACCGGTTGAATCCTAGCGCCGGTATATTCACACAGATCGACGGCTGCCGCCGTGGTACGATCCACTTTATTCCAGATTGACCCCCACCGTTGGTGAAATACGCGTTGATCCAGTTTCGATCGACGCTCCGGCGTATCAAGCGGCGTCTTCCGATCCGTATCCCAGAAGAACCGCGCATCATTCAGCCGCGCGCTCAGCACGCGCGCATTGCCCGCCGCGATCGCCTTGCCGCCATCTTTCGCTTCGACGTTCGCCACCGTCACGAAATGCGGCGCAAGCTTTTGCGTTTTCGGATCGCGCACGGCGAAATATTTTTGGTGCGTGCGCATCGAGAGCCGGATCACTTCGCCCGGCAAATCGAGAAACGCCGGATCCATGTCGCCGAGCAGCACCACTGGCCACTCCACCAGCCCCGCCACTTCTTCAAGCAGGCCGATATCGTCCACCAGCTCCAGCCCACGCGCGACGCAGAGCTTCCGCGCTTGCTCCAGAATGATCGTCTTGCGCTCCTCGCGCTCGATCAGAACTTTCGCGCCGCGCAATTTCGAAGCGTGATCGGACGCGCTCGTCACCGGCATCGCCTCCGGCGCATGAAAGCGATGCCCCCACGTCACGGCCTCGCTGCCCACGCCCTCAATGGCAATCTTCACCGCTTTGCCATCGAACACGCAGCAAATGTTATGCAGCGGCCGCACCCAAGTCAGATCGCTCGATCCCGAGCGCATCGATTTCGGCCACGGAAACGCGCGCACGATCTCCGGCACAATCTCTTGCACGATCGCGCTCGTCTCCCGCCCGGCGCGCTCGATCCGCGCCACGTAAAACGCGCCCTTCTTATCCTCAACGATCTGCGCTTGATCGATCGACGTCAGTCCCGCGCCTTTCAGAAAGCCCTGCAGCGCTTGCTCAGGCGAACCAACGCGCGGCCCCTTGCGCTCCTCGTTCACGTCCGCCGCTTTGCTCGGCAGATCGTCAATCACGGCGCCGATGCGGCGTGGGCTCGAGAACGTCTTGATCGCCTTCGCGTCGAGGCCTGCGGCTTTGAGCTTCTCACCCAACGCCTTCGCCAAATCCTCTTCCGCACGCTTCTGCATTCGCGCTGGGATTTCTTCGCTGAAAAATTCAATGAGAAGCTGGGGCATTAGCTTTGCCCCTCCGCCCAAGCGCTCGCGCAGCCCTTTGCCAAATCCCGCACCCGCGCGATGAAGCTTTGCCGCTCCGTTGGCGAGACGACGCCGCGCGCATCGAGCAGATTGAACAGATGCGACGCCTTCAGCGTGTAATCGAACGCGGGAAGCACATTGCCCTCTTTCAGCAAACGCGCAGCCGTCGCTTCCGCGTCACCAAACCAGCGCAGCACCATTTCAGGATCGCTGAGTTCGAAATTGTAGCGCGATTGTTGCTTCTCGTTTTCGAGGAAGATGTCGCCATAAGTCAGCGGCGTTGCGCTATCGGGATCATTGAACGGCAGATCGAACACGCGATCGACGCCGAAAACGTACATCGCCAAGCGCTCAAGCCCGTACGTCAGCTCGCCCGACACCGGCCTCACATCCAAGCCGCCGACTTGCTGAAAGTACGTGTACTGCGACACCTCCATGCCATCGCACCACACTTCCCATCCTAGCCCCCAAGCGCCGACCGTGGGGTTTTCCCAATCGTCTTCGACGAAGCGAATGTCGTGCAGCAGCGGATCGATGCCGATGCGCGCGAGCGAGTTCAGATAAAGCTGCTGCAGATCCGGCGGGTTCGGCTTCAGGATCACCTGGAACTGATAATAGTGCTGCAGCCGGTTCGGGTTCTCGCCATAGCGCCCATCCTTCGGCCGCCGCGATGGCTGCACATAGGCCGCGCGCCACGGCTTCGGCCCCAGCGAGCGCAACGTCGTCGCCGGATGCAAAGTGCCGGCGCCGACCTGCTCGTCATACGGTTGCAGGATCGCGCAGCCCTGCTCGGCCCAGTAATTCTGGAGCGTCAGGATCACGTCCTGGAAGCAACGGGGCGCTTTGTGGGGAGCCATGGCGGACGCCTAAAGGCGCCCGCCCCTCATATCAAGACTGGCTCAGCGGAGGAACGCCGCCACCGCTGCGCGGAACGCGGCCGGCTGGTCGAACATGACGAAGTGGAAGGCGCCGTCGATGCGGGTGAAATTGACGTTGGGGGCGCTGGCGTACCCGCCGCGATAGAGCCCATCGACCATGGCTTCCGGCCCCATGGCCGGGTCATAAGCATAAACCACGGTGATCGGCGCCGTGACGGCGGCGACCTCGGGACGCATGTCGGTGGTCATCACCTCGTACATCGCCTGCGCGAAGGTCGCGCGATCCGAGGCGATACTCCAAGCCACGACCTCGCCCTGGCGCGCTTCGGTTTTGACCAGCCGGCGCACACCGCCGGCTTGCTGCGCGGCGAACGCGGCGTCGTCCATCGCTGAGATCTGGTCGCGCATCATGCGCGCCTGCGGCTCAACGGCGGCGGCCGTGATCTGCGGGCCGAACATGGCGCTGAAGAACGGCAGCGAGTCCACGATCATCAGCCGGCCGACACTTTCAGGGTGGCGGCGCGCAAGCATGAGGCCGGAGAAGCCGCCCATCGAATGGCCGATCACGGCAGGGCGCTCGATATCGTTCGCTTCGATGTAGCGCGCGAGTTCTTCAACGAGCGGCGCGATCACCTCGCCTGCCGGCACGCCGACGGGTTGGCCGGCGAAGCCAGCGACTTGCACGAGATGCACGCGGTGCGTGGCGACCAGCGCCTCCGCTTCGGCAGCCCAGACATCGCGGCTGGAGCCAAGACCGGGGATCAGAATCACATCCGGCCCCGCGCCGCGCACTTCAACGCTAAAGCGCGTCGGCGTGAAATCTTGCGCCTGCGCGGGCGCTGGCCCCACAACTGAGCCGATCATGAATGCGGCGAACGCGGCCAGCACGAATTGACGAACAACAAGCATGACCATCCCCTTGGCGCTCACGCGCCTTTTTGTTGATCCGAATTTGAAGACCGAAATTAGCGGCTGCGCATCCAATCGATGCCGCGCACGATGAAGAAGCCCGCCGCCATCAAAAGCGGCCCAAACAGCATCCCCGCGGCGAAGCTGCCCGAAGCGTCAGCATGCCCGAACCAGTCCATCAGCGTTCGTTGCGCCGCAACGAATGGGGGCGCTTCAAACGCAAACACCACTTGCATCAGCGCAATGCAAATGAACCCAAGTACGCTGCCCCAATACCAAGCGATATAATGGGCGCGTTTGGCGATTTCGTCGAAGGTCGCGAACTCCAACACCGCGAGCACACAGAACACAATGAGCAAGGCCGCCATGGGCCCTCGCACCTCTACATCCCACGTGCGCGCCGCCAACGCGCAAGCGACCAAGACGAGACCGAACACGATCATCAATGAGCGAACCAGCGCGCGGCGCTTGTTTTGCGAAACCGGCAGAACAGACATGGCGCTTCTCCTATTCAGCAGCTTGCGCGACTTCGTCGGCGCTGAAGATTTGTTCGATCGGCAGCGAGAACACTGCGGCGATCTTGAATGCGAGTGGCAGCGAGGGATCGTATTTGCCGGTCTCGATCGCGTTCACGCTCTGGCGCGAAACGTCGAGCTTGTCGGCAAGATCCGCCTGGCTCCAATTGCGCTCGGCGCGCAGGACCTTGAGCCGGTTTCTCATTTGTAGCGCAGCCGCAGAACGCAGGCGGCCAAGCCCCAAATGCCGATCAACGCCGGAAACACCCAGATCAGCGGCAAGTGCGGGAAGTTCGCCCACTCTTCCAGAAAGCCGTAAGCGAACGATCCAAAGCCAACAACGGCGGCGGCGATCAGCATTGCATCGGTTTGAATGCGGCGCTGAAATTCATCGATGCCATTGAGAAAGATGGCGTACGCGCGCAGCATCAGCAGTGCAGGCAGAAGCGGCGCAAGCGCTGCGAGAATAGCCGCCCATTGCGGCAAGGCCTCGTTGCGGATCGCAAACGCGCCGCCAAACACCGCCGCGGTATAGAGCACGCCGGCGACGGCCATGTTGCCCATGTAGCGGCGGCCGTTGCTGATGATCTTCGGATTGGTCTCGCGCGGCATCGTCGCCTCCTTAAATTTTGATCTTGATGGCGAGGTCCGCGGTCCGCACCTCGAGCGCCAGCGGCGCGAGCGAAACGCTGAAAGACATAGCCGGCGCGCTGGCGGCGGCGGTGCTTACGCCGGGGCGATCGTTCAAAAAGCCGGAGGCCACCGCGATCGCGACCACCACCGCAAACACAGATGCCCGGCTCCACCCTCTGCGCATTTGACCCTCCATCAAGCGTGCTTGTCTCGTTGACAAGCGACCTTTACCCGGCGACCTGGATAATGTCAAGCATCCTTATCAAATAGCCAGCCCTGCTTGCCTTTGCTCTCCGCCCGGAATCCCGGCCATGCTTGCCCATGGCGATTTGTGGGATCGATGAGGCGGGGCGCGGGCCCTTGGCCGGGCCGGTGGTGGCCGCGGCGGTGATCCTGCCGGCCAAGGGCCGCCCCAAAGGGCTCGACGATTCCAAGCAATTGAGCGCCGAAGCGCGCGACGAACTCTACGCGGCGATCCGCGCGTGCGGGATCGTCGGAGTCGGCATCGCCACCGTCGAAGAGATCGACACGATCAACATTCTGCGCGCTTCGCATCTGGCGATGAAACGCGCATTTGAAGCGCTTTCGGAGCGTCCGGTTGCGGCGCTCATCGATGGCAACATGGCGCCTGATCTGCCATGCGCGGTCGAGTGCGTGATCGATGGCGATGCGTACCTGCCACTGATCTCCGCGGCTTCCATCATCGCCAAGGTCGAGCGCGACCGGATGATGACCGAACTTTGCGCGCAATACCCCGGCTACGCCTTCGCTAAGCACAAAGGCTACGGCACGCCGGAGCATCAAGCGGCGCTGAAGCGCCTTGGCCCCTGTGCGATCCACCGGCGCAGCTTCAAGCCGGTGCAATTGGCGATGGAGATGCGTCTCGCCGGCTGAGCGGCGTTTACAAGCGCCCGGCCAACACTATGTTCCGCCCCATGACGACAGGGGACACTGCCGCGGGACACCCGCAAACTCGCGATATTTCCGCGCTTGCGGTGTGGATCGCGTGCGGTCTGATCTTCGCGGCGATCATTGGTTTTGTATGGTTCAACCCCGAAGCCTTGGCGGGCAGCGCGCGTACGACCGAACAAGGCCTGTTCGAGATCGCGCAGAATTTGTCGCTGATCATCGCGCTCGCGCTGACGGTCGACATGCTTGTGCGCGCCGACACGCCGATGCTGCGCGGATGGCTCGTGGTGGTGCTGCTCGGCCTCATCTTCCTGTTCGGCGAGGAGATCAGCTGGGGCCAGCACTTCTTTGGTTGGGAAACCAGCGGCATCTTCGCCGAGATTAACGACCAGGGCGAAACCAACTTCCACAACACCGCCGACGGCTGGCTCGATCAAAAACCGCGCGCCCTGCTGCTGCTGGGCATGATCCTCGGCACGATCGTGCATCCTTTGGTGAAGCACTTCCGCAAAGGCCGCGGGCTGTTCGACAATCCGTGGTGGCTGGCGCCAACCCTGGCGAGCCTCGCGCCCGTCATCTTCTCGCAGCTGGCTGCGCTGCCGAAGCGGCTCGACGATACGACCTGGTTTGCCGCCCTGCCCTATGTCCGTTGGAGCGAGGCCGAAGAGGTGTTCATCTACATCTTCTTCATCACCTACCTGCTCTCGCTGCGGACGCGCTTCAGCCAGCGCAAGGCGCTGGGGATAAAGCCGGCGGGCTGATCATTCTTTATGGTTAACGACTTGCGGACTCTTGATTCGCGAGTCCGGTCAATAGAGAATCCCCTGCTTCCGGGGGACCAATGGCGCGCCACTTCAAAGACAAGCTGATCGAGGGCGATTGCATCGAGGAGCTGAAAAAGCTCACCGATGGCAGCGTCGATCTGGTGTTCGCCGATCCGCCCTATTTCATGCAGCTCGGCGGCGCGCTGACGCGGCCCGATCAATCCAACGTCGATGGCGTCGACGATGAATGGGACAAGTTCGAAGACTTCGCCGCCTACGACAATTTCACCCGCGCCTGGCTCACCGAAGCCCGCCGCGTTTTGAAACCAAACGGCGCCATCTGGGTGATCGGATCGTATCACAACGTCTTCCGCCTCGGCGCGGCCATGCAGGACCTCGGCTTCTGGATTTTGAACGACATCGTCTGGCGCAAAACCAATCCGATGCCGAACTTCAAAGGCACCCGCTTCACTAACGCGCACGAAACCCTGATCTGGGCCGCGCGCTCGAAAGAGTCGAAATACACTTTCCACTACGACGCGCTGAAGATGCTCAACGACGACCTGCAGATGCGCTCGGACTGGACGCTGCCGATCTGCACGGGTTCTGAGCGCCTGAAGAACCGCGAAGGCCGCAAGCTCCACTCGACGCAGAAGCCGGAGGCCCTCCTCCACCGCGTCGTGCTCGCCACCACAAAGCCCGGCGAAGTCATCCTCGATCCGTTCTTCGGCACCGGCACCACCGGCGCCGCCGCCAAGCGCCTCGGCCGCCATTACATCGGCATCGAACGCGACCCCGCTTACGCCGAAGGCGCGCGGACGCGGTTAAAGAAAATCAAACCGGTTTCGATCGAAGATCTGGCGGTGACCAAATCCAAGAAAGAGGAGCCGCGCGTGCCTTTTGGCCAAGTCATCGAAGCCGGCTTCATCCATCCCGGCGCCTGGCTCGTCGCGCCCAACGGCAAACGCGCCCGCGTGCGTGCCGATGGCTCGCTTGTGCTCGGCGAAGAGACGGGCTCCATCCACCGCATCGGCGCCGTCGCCTCGGACGCGCCGGCCTGCAACGGCTGGACCTTCTGGAGCCTCGAAACCAAGCAAGGCCCCAAGCCGATCGACCTCTTCCGCCGCGAAATCCGCCGCCAAATGGCGATGGCGCCCGGCGCTTAGGCGCTACTGAGGCAACATAAAGCGCGAGACGATATTGACGCGATTGCCTGGCGCGATCGCGAACGTATCTACGCGATAGCCGCGCACGATCCGCAACGCCGCTTGGCCGAACTCAAAATCGATCGGATCTTCCTGCAGCACCACGCACGCGAGCGCGCCATCTGCGAGCACCAGACAACTCAGCTGCGCCATGCCCTGCACTTCCCGGCTCATCGCGTTCTCAGGATAGTAACGCTGCACCTCCCAGCCTGACGGCGTGTCGACGTAAATCGGCGGACGAACAAGCTCCGCGGCCGCGAGCCGCTCCGCCAAACGCTCCGGGCTCGGCATCTGCCCGGCGGCGCGCCGCGCCATGGAAACGACCAGCCGGCACACGCTCTCCTCGCCGCGCGTGATCGAGTGCGCAGTGATTCTGCCGTGCGCGCCGGCGCCGGAGTAAAACATCTGCCCGTGCGCGCGGCCGTTGTGCACCAATATGACAGAGTCAAATTGCACACGCTCGTCGCGCACTGTCTGCGCAACGCCGAAAACCGGCGTGTTCGGCGCTGAAACCCATACATCGCCGTCAGCGTGGCCGCGCGGCGCATCTGGGTCGTGGAAAAAATAAAACCAATTGTCGCGCTGCGTGAACGGCGCACGCGTGAGCATCGCCTGCTCAACCATGGCCCGGTGCTGATCGCGGCACCCCTCCGGCGAAAGCTGCACCTCGGTCGTGAAGTGTGCCAGCGTGGCCGCGCCCGACGTGAACGCTAGCTGCGCGCGGAAGCGCAAACCGTATAGCTCCACCGCCTCGCCGCGCGTGTACATGCTCGCGCGCTGCGTTTCTTCGTCGATGAAGCTCTCCCATTCTGCGCCAGGAACCGCCGCGCGCGCGTCATCCAGCGACATGCCAAGCGAAAATTGTCCGAGCGGGGGCGGCGGCGCCGGATTATAGAACTGCTGGCCCCATGCCGCCGGCGCGAACGCCAGAGCAGCAGCAAATACCCACGCCCTCATGCGCACCTCCCCTACCCCAAAAGCTTGCCGCGCTCACCCCGCGCACGCAATGGCCGCTTCCGATTGACGCTGGCGCATGGGGCGGCAATGTTGCGCCCGCCGATGGCCGACAAATACGATCTCCAGAGCGTCGAAGCGGCGCTGGCGAAAGCCGAACTCATGGCGGCGCTCAGCGACGCCACGCGCGCGCGGCTCGCCAAGCAAGGCCAACCCTGCACCGTCGAAACCGGCAAGCTGCTCTTCGCCAAGGGCGACAAAGGCGATGCGCTCTACGTTTTGCTCGAAGGCGAAGTCGAAGTGCGCTCCTCCACCGAAGGCGGCAAGGACGTGCGCATGGCGTCGCTGAAGCCGCCGGCGGTGATCGGCGAAATGGCCGTGCTCGACGGCGGCGTGCGCTCTGCAGACATCGCCGCGATCCGCAAGTCGCGCTTCCTGCGCATTCACCGCGACCAAGCCATCAGCGCGCTCGAAAGCGAACCCAAGGCGCTCTTGAAACTCATCGCCGAAATGTCGAAGCGCCTGCGCCACGCCGACGCCGCGCTCGAAGACGCGCACACGCTCGATCTTGGCGGGCGCCTCGCGCAACGCCTGCTCGAAGAAGCCGGCGACAGCCCGTCGGTGACGCTCACCCAAACCGAGATCGCCCGCCGCATCGGCGCGTCGCGTGAAAAGGTGAACCGCAAACTGCACGAATGGGTCGATGAAGGCTGGATCGCGATGGGCCGCGCCGGCATCAAACTCATCGCGCGCGACAAGCTGAAAGCGCTGATCCAGGAAGCGCGCGCGAATTAGGCGCGGCTCGCCTCATTTCCCCCTGCCGACGCTCCCCGCGCAATAAACGCCCCCGCCAAGAACCTATCCGCACCGGCAAGGTTTCGCCGCTTGCAGACGGTCAGCGCGCTATGGTGAAGTGTGGGCGTGGGCCGAAGGGCTTGATCCAGTGAACGACGAGCGGGCGGGGACGATTGACGCATATATCGCCGGGGCATCGCCCCAGGTGCGACCTGTCCTTCTTAAGATTAGAGCGCTGATCCGAAGGGCCGCCCCGGGTGCGAAGGAGATCATCAGCTATCGAATGCCGGCATTCCGGCAGAACGGAGTCCTCCTGTACTTTGCCGCATTCAAGAATCACATCGGGATGTTTCCACCCGTCAGAGGCGATGAAGAGCTCGAACATGAGTTGAAACGCTACCGCGGCCCCAAAGGGAATCTGCGGTTTCCACTCGATGAGCCTATACCTTACGACCTCATCGCGCGCATCGCGACGCTGCGCGTGGCCCAAGACACTCTTCAGGCGTCCAAAAGCAAGAAGCGCAGAAGCTAACGCGGCGTGCGTTTGGTCCCCGCCATTTTGCTCGGAATGGCTGGCGCGCCTTCCAGCCCCGCTCGCGTCCTACCCATCAATTTGGCCTACGCTCGCCGGAACCCATAGCTGGCGATGTCATCTATCGTCGGCATGGACCGGCTGCAGCAGCATACGTGACAGGTGCAAGCTCGCTGGGTCGCGGAAATTCTCAACACCAATCGTCATCCGATCATGGCCGTCGGCGGGCTGGGCGCGGTAGGTGCGAAATGCTCGATCCCACCACGGCAAACTGAATCCGAAATTGCTGTTCGTCTCCTCACGACGCACCGAGTGGTGCACGCGGTGCATGTCAGGCGTCACAACAATCAATCGCACAATTCGATCGAGCGCCCGCGGCAATTTGATATTTGCGTGATTGAACATCGTCGTCGCGTTGAGCAACACTTCGAACACCAAGACAGCAACCGCCGGCGCGCCCAAAGCCACGACCGCTGCAATCTTGATCAACATCGATAGCAATATTTCGGCCGGATGGAATCGCACGCCTGTGGTCACGTCGAATTCAAGATCGGTATGGTGGACGCGATGGAGCCGCCAGAGCAGCGGCACGGCGTGAAACAGCCGATGCTGTAGGTAGATCACAAGATCAAGGGCGATCACGGAGCCTAGTATCGCGACAGCCGCAGGCGCGTTCATCACTTGAAAGAGCCCCCAGCCCCGAGATTCGGCGAAGATCGCAGCCCCGACCGCCGCAGCTGGAAAGAGTATGCGAAGCGCCAGCGTGTTGATGATGGAGAATCCGAGGTTTCCAGGCCAACGCCGCGCTCTTGAGATGGCTTGCGGCCGCTTCGGCGCCGCAAGCTCCCAAACGCCCATTACCACAAACACGCCGACAAAAGCGCCAAGGCGAATAACCGGCTCGCTGAAACTCAGCGCCTGCCCGATCACTCGAACGCGCTTTGAAACGCGCGCACGCGCTTGGCGTTGGCGCCGAGATCGGAGACGCCAACGCGCGACGTCGAACGTATATCAATGCGCGATCCGCCCGCTGCGGGCGCTACCTGCACAACCACGTCATCGACAAAGCCGAACCATAGGGAGCGAACGCTGGCCTCGATGCGGCCGTTCGCCGGATCTGTCGCGTCGATGCTCCACCCTTCGGCTTGAGCCGCAGCCAGCGCCGTCTCGAACGCCTCGGCCGGTGATTGTGCAAGCATGATCGGTTGAATGTCCGGATAGGCGCTCCGCTGGAGAGCCCGGGCCGACTGACCAGCGGCAGCGCCGAAGCGATCATCATCGGGCACGTGCGGATCGGCCTCGACCGGATTGCCGCCTGGCACGGCGGCGCGCAACGCCATCACCCGCTCTGAAAACATAAGTGGCGCACCCGCATCGGAGACGATGTCGTGAATGGGCGGAATGGAAGCCGCTTCACTGCGCACGTAGCCCGCATAGCCGAGCGCGAGAACAGGGATAGCAAGCGCAAGCGCAGCCTTGCCCAAGCCAGTCCTTGGCTTGACCAGCAGCGCCAGCACCAGCGCGACCAGCGCAAGTCCTGCCGCCGCCATCAGCAACAGCGGCCCGTAGCCAAGCGTGAGCGCGCCGAAGCCGAACCGCCAATCGATCAAACCAAAGCGCGTGGCGAGCGCCGCTGCAGCAAAATAGATTGGCAGCGCCAACGACAGAAAGAACGCCGCCGCCACGATGAATCCACGAATCCTACTCATGCACCTTGCCTCCCCGCCATCCGTTGGCGCCAACGCCGATAACTGGCGCCGTCATCAACGTCTTCCAACTCGCGCAGCATCATCACGCGCCTACCGGCCAGATTGCTGAGCGTATCGGCGCGCGCATGCGGCGTCGACCATCGAACGGCTTTAAACGGCAAATGTTGGCGCTGGGCTTGGGCAAAGCCAATGAGCCAATAGCCGCCATCAAGCGCCGGGCCGATAACCGCGTCGCTGGTTTCCAGCGCTTCGAACGCCGCTTCAATATCAGTTGTCGCTACGTCCGGCGTATCGCTGCCGATGTAGACGAGCGGGCCCGGCCCCAACCGCGCCGACACGCGCGCCATGCGTTCGCCAAGATCACCCTCTCCCTGACCGAGTACGAGGTCGGCCCCGGGACACTCCACTGGCTCATCGGGCGTGATCGCCAGGCAAAGCCGCCAGCGCGGGTCCGCGCCTAGGCGACGCAATAGTCGACCCAGTGCGACGCGTTGAAAACGGTGCGCGGCAGAGTCGCCGATATCCGCGGCCAAGCGGCGTTTGCCCTCGCGTAAGCGAGGCCTCCTGGCCATCAACACGAGAGTGCGATCAGCGACCATAGAAGCGCGCTATGCGTTCGATCGGGGCGCCGACGCTGAACATCGTGAGACAGACGACGTTGCGCGCACTGCGCTTCAACCAACCATCTTCGCGCCAGCGCCGCGACGAGGTCGTTGCGGCGCTGGCAAGCGTCTTTAGCCGCCGCCTGCCGATACGGCGCACGAAGTCCACGTCTTCCATAAGCGGCAGCGGTCGAAACCCGCCCAGTGCAGCGTAGAGCCTGCGATGGATCAAGAGCCCCTGATCCCCGTAGGGAAGCGCGAACAGAAGAACCCGCAACGCCACCAGCCACTCCAAAACGCGCGCTTGCCACGCTGCATCGTCCAACTTGAAGCGAAACACACCAACGGTCGCGACCGCGTTCGCTTCGTTCGTGAACGCGTCGACATGAGCCCGCCAGCCGGGCGCCAGGAGCGTGTCAGCGTGCAAGAAGAGCAGCCAGTCTTGGGTCGCGAGTTCAGAGCCTGCGCGCAATTGCTGACCGCGCCCACGCTCGCTTACCTCGACGCGCGCCCCGGCCGCGCTGGCCACGCGAACAGTCGCATCTTCGGAGCCGCCGTCGATGACGATGATCTCCTCGGTCCCGGCAACGGAGCGCAACGTAGCGGCAAGGCCCGCCTCGGCGTTCAGCGTTGGAATTATGACCGCAATGCCCATTGGGGCCACATGACCGCGAGGTTCAGACTTGGCAAGTGCGGCGGATGCTGCGACCGGTGCACCTAAGATGTAACCGCGCTGCGGCCTGCGCGTATCCAGGGTGAGCGCTCATGCCCAGTGGGCACGGGAGAATGATGCATGGCCGAGCTCGAACAGGCGCCGCCCGCCAGGCGCGGCATTTGGGGTAGGCTCGCGTTGGGCGCCGTGCTGGCCTTGGCGCTGTTAGCGGCATGGCGTTTCGGGGTCTTTGATTATCTCAATTTCGAAACCTTGCGCGCACAGCGCCAGACGTTGACGGCATTCGTGGCGGCCAATCAAATCCTCGCCTTTGCCGCCTTCATCGCAATCTATGTAGTGGTCACCACGCTCGCGCTTCCGGGCGCGTTCTGGATCACGATTTTGGGCGGCTATTTGTTCGGTCTGATTGGCGGCGCTGTCGCCACCACGATCGGCGCCACTTTGGGCGCGACGGCGCTGTTTGTGATCGCGCGCTACCTTCTTGCCGATACGTTGCGAGCGCGCGCCGGCCCCTTCCTGAAAAAGCTGGAGGCAGGTTTTGAACAAAACGCCATCAGCTACTTGCTCACACTCCGGCTGGTCCCGGTCGTGCCGTTTTTTATCGCCAATGTAGCGCCCGCCTTTCTCGGCGCGCGCTTGAGCAGCTTCGTTTGGACGACCGCTGTCGGGATCATCCCTGGCGTCATCGCCTACACGTGGATCGGCGCCGGCCTCGGCGCAGCGTTCGACGCCGGAGAGGCGCCCGATATCGCAGCGTTCGCGCGAGAATTGGCGCCCGCCTTCATCGCGCTCGCAGCGCTCGCGATCGCACCCGCAATCTATAGCCGCTTTAAACGCCCGAAAGCGGCCAGTTAGGAGTTTAGCTTTTATGGAAAACATAAAAGCGGACATCGCCATTATTGGCGGCGGCTCCGCTGGATTAGTCGCAGCCTCCGGCGCCGCTCAGCTTGGCCAAAAGGTCGTGCTGTTTGAAAGCGGTGAAATGGGAGGCGACTGCCTCAATTATGGCTGCGTGCCCTCAAAGTCGCTGATTGCAGCGGCGCGTGCAGCCCAGAACGCACGCACGGCGGGGCTACTCGGGCTCGACATCGCGCCTCCGCAAGTCGATTGGTTCCGTGTAAAGGCGCACGTCCACGGTGTGATCGAAACCATTGCGCCGATCGATAGCCAAGAGCGTTTCGAAGGCCTCGGCGTCAGCGTCGTGCGCGAACGCGCGCGCTTTGCCGACGCGCGCACGATCGTCTCCGAGAGTGTGCGTGTGCGCGCGCGCCTGATGGTGATCGCCACCGGCGCCCGCGCTGGCGCGCCGCCAATTCCGGGTTTGAGCGAGGTCCCTTATCTCACCAACGAGACCATCTTCAGCATCGATACGCTGCCGACACATCTCATCATCCTTGGCGCTGGCGCTATCGGGCTCGAACTCGGCCAGGCCTTCGCCCGACTTGGATCCAAAGTCACATTGATCGAAGCCGGCGCGCTCTTCGCTGGCAAAGATGACGAAGCCGCCAAAGTGCTGCGCGCAAAACTGAACGCAGAGGGCGTGACCCTGCTCGAATCCGCGACGGCGCAGCGCATCGAAGGCGCAGACGGCGTCATCGCAGCCGACATCGAACGAGGCGGCGCAACCAAACGCGTCGAAGGCTCTCACCTTCTCGTCGCGGCTGGACGCAAGCCCAATGTCGAGGACCTTGGCTTAGAGGCTGCGGGCGTCATTTACGACAAACGCGGCGTCACCACCGACGCTCGCTTGCGAACCTCCAATCGGCGCGTCTATGCGCTGGGCGACGTCGCCTCACGCGAACAATTCACCCACGCTGCGGGCCTCCACGGATCGCTATTCGTGCGCAATGCTTTGTTCAAGCTCTCGCCGGGCCGCGCAGACGCGGCGCCCATTCCACGCGTGATCTATACCGAGCCCGAATACGCGGCTGTGGGCTTGTCGGAAGCAGAAGCGCGGGCGCGCTGGGGCGATAAGGTGCGGGCGCTGTTAGTGCCGATGCACGACAATGACCGCGCACAGACCGAGCGCGACACTGAGGGCTTCGCCCGCGTCATCGTCCGCACCAATGGTGAGATTCTGGGCGCCGTCATCGTCGGAGCGCACGCTGGCGAGACTATCGCAACCGTCGCCCTGGCGATCGCCAACAAGCTCAAGATCGCGGCCTTCACATCAAGCTTCGTGCCCGCCTATCCTACTCGCGCAGAAATCTTGAAGCGCGCTGCAGGGCAATTCTACACCGAGAGCCTGTTCTCGGCGCGCACCAAGCTTTTGGTTCGGCTGCTCGCGCAACTGCCTTGAGAGAGTTCGATCGCATGACATCTTGGCGTTTGGGAATTATTGGCGGCTCGGGCCTCTACGACATCGACGCCCTTGAAAACCGCCGTTGGACGCGGATCGCCAGCCCGTGGGGCGAGGCCTCCGACGAAGTGCTGACAGGCGTTCTAAACGGCGTTGAGCTCGCCTTCCTACCGCGGCACGGCCGGGGCCACTTGATCCCGCCATCCGCCATCAACGCCCGCGCCAATATCGATGTGCTCAAGCGCATAGGCTGCACGGACATTGTTTCTGTTTCCGCCGTGGGTTCTCTGCGAGAGGATCTGCCGCCTGGCGCCCTTGTGCTCGCCGATCAATACATCGATCGCACACGCCAGCGCCCTAACAGCTTCTTTGGCCCCGGCGTCGTCGCTCATGTCTCCATGGCCGATCCGGTGTGTCCGCGCCTCTCGGCGCTCGTGCAAAGCGCAGGCGGCCGCGCAGGCGCTGAGATCAAGCCAAAGGCAACATATCTCGCAATGGAGGGCCCGCAGTTTTCGACGCGCGCAGAGAGCCGCCTCTATCGCAGCTGGGGATGTGACATCATCGGTATGACGGCGATGCCAGAAGCGCGTCTGGCGCGCGAAGCTGAACTTCCCTACGCCGCTCTGTGCATGGTCACCGATTACGATTGCTGGCGAGAAGACAGCGCCGATGTCGATGTCGCCAGCATCCTCGCCGTCATGCACGCCAACGTCGCCCGCGCCAGACAGATCTTGGCCGAGCTCACGTTAGTGCTGAGTGAAGTGCCGCGTTCGCCATCGCCAATCGATACCTGCCTCGACATGGCGCTCATCACCGATCCCGCAAAGTGGAATCAAGACTTGGTGCAAAAGCTTGACGCAATCTGCGCGCGGCGCTTCGCCAAAACCTAAGCTGAGCAGCTGCCGCCGCCGAGCACGCAGAACTTGGCGCAATGGGGATGATTTAGCGCAACCGGCGCTAAACTGTCGGCGAGACGCGCGGCCAATTCAAACTCCGGTTCGTACGGAAGGAGCGTGCATGCGATCACCGAGGGCGCCTCTGCGCCTTTTCGCTTCACCACCATGCGCGCGCTGGCGCACATCATCGCCGCCGGCGCGACCTTTAAAATGCCCCAGCATGCGTCGCTAATTTCCGGGACCTCGGCGCTCTCGTCCATCTCAGGAAATAGGACGAGTTGCTCTGCATTGTCTGCATCGATGGGCCAGCCGCGCGCCGCGATCAGGCGGGCAAAGCCAGCGCGTATTTCAGCTTCATCACCGCCCCAAAGGGTGCGGCCTGCCAAAGAGAGCCTGAAGCCCGCATGCGCAAGCCAATCGATCCCGTCCAGCGTTGCGGCGAAACTGCCAGACCCACGTTCTTCGTCGTGAAGATCGGCGTCATAATGATCGAGACTGATCCGGAGCGTGATCTTCTCACCATACCGGGCTTTAAGGGCGCGCAATCCATCGCGCATGCGCGGGCGCATCATCGGCCGCATCGCATTGGTCAAGATCAAGACGCGATGGCCGCGCGCCAGCGCCATTTCCACAAGCCCGATGATCTGCGGATTGAGAAACGGCTCTCCGCCGGTGAAGCCAATCTCGATCGGCGTCCCCGCAAGCTGCGCCACCTCATCGAGGAACGGCGCCAAATCGGCCTCTGTGAAATAAACGAGGCTGTCATTGGTCGGCGAGCTCTCGATATAGCAGTGCGTGCACGTGATGTTGCAGAGCGTGCCGGTGTTGACCCAAAGCGTCTTCAGTTCATCGAACGCCACCGTAGCGCGCGGCTCGCCCCGCGCTGTCAAGGCGGGGTCAGAAAACTTGGCGCGGGGCGGGTTCGTTATAGTCATGTCTCACGCTTATACGTCTCAACTGGGCGCCTAGATGCGGCGCCTGCGCCCGACCTTGAACGAGCTGCGGCCACTTTAAGTGTTTTTTCGCTGAACGCATCCAGCGCCCAGCCTGGCGCGTAGCCCTTTTTGCACCCAAGAGAGCCGCCAATGTCTGACCGAAAACTGTTCGCCGCCGCCATGCTGACCCTTGCGATGATCGCAACGCCCCTTCCTGCGCAGGCGGCCGACACGGCCACCTACGATCGGCTGCTGTCGCGCTATGTCGTCGCTTCATCGGACGGCATCAACCGCGTGCGTTATGCGGCCTGGAAGGCCAGCGCTGACGATGTGCGCGCGCTCAACGCCTATGTGGCCTCGCTTGAAGGCGATCACCCGTCGCGCATGACGCGCGATGAACAACTCGCCCATTGGATCAACCTCTACAACGCCGTCACGCTCCAGATCATCCTCGAGAACTACCCTGTACGATCGATCCGCGACATCCGCAGCCAAACCTTGGATCCACGCGGATTGATCGGTCCATGGCGAACACCGCGCGTCACCGTCGAAGGCCGGCGCTTGACCCTCGACCAAATTGAAAACTCGATCCTCCGCCGCGCGTTTAACGAGCCGCGCATTCATTACGCCATCAATTGCGCGTCCATTGGCTGTCCAAACCTTGCAGCGCGCGCCTGGCGAGCCGAGACCATGGATGCAGATCTGAATGCAGCCGCACGCACCTACATCAACCACCCGCGCGGCGTTTCGATTGACGCGCAAGGTCGCGTGCGCGTCTCAACACTCTACCGATGGTTCGCAGACGACTTCGGTGGCGCCGACGCTGGCGTCCTAACGCATGTGCGCCGCTACGCCTCGCCTGAGCTGCAAAGGCGCCTTGCCGGCGCGGCCACGATTTCGAACTACGGATACGATTGGGCCTTGAACGGCGCAAACTGAGCGGCAGGTTGGGCCAGCACGCGCGGCGATATCGCCGTTTGCGCTCAATCCAACCGCGACAACGCTGTACGTAAAGTCGAGTAATGCCCGAGGCCCGGGCAGACATTAAGGGACGCGCGATCGCCAAGCCGCTCCTTGAGCGCCTCACTCATCGCCGGCGGCGCCCAATCATCAAGGCTGCCGCTCCAAATCTCGGTCTCACACCGAATATCATCCAGCACGTGGGCCCACGGCCGAACGTAAGCGTGCAGTTCGCCTCGATACGCTGCTTGGCGCGGCCCGAGGCAAGTACGCAACCCACGAACTACGACCTCAACGAAGCGCGGCGAAGCAAGCAGATCCAGCTCGGCATCAGTACTCGCACGGAACATCGTCTTCACCGCGAGCTTTGGGGCAAGCGCCACTAACGACGCTTGCGATGCAGTGAAGAGGCGGAGCGCCAAATCACCCGCTTGTGCTGCCTCGAACACCGGTCGCCCGGCCATGACGGGTAGGAAGTTGCCGAGTTGCAGCGGCGCCGCGGGCGAGATCAAGATGAGCTTGCGTACCAGGGGCCCTCGCTCTGCCGCGATGCGCACGGCCGACATGGCGCCGAGCGAAAAACCCACAAGTGTGACCGGCTCGTCCACGCCTATTGCATCAAAGGCCAACAACACATTCTCTTCGTAGGGTCCATTGTGATGCCCAAGCCGATCGAGACCATGAACGTGCTGCCGCGGCGTCCATGCCCCAAACGCGGAGAGTTCTTCCGGCGAACCCGGCAAACCATGGCAATAAATGACGCGGCGATCCACGCCCGCATTAGCTCAGCGACTGGGACCTCCCGCAATGTGACCTGATCGCCCCGGCGTCACGCGCGAGGGCCCAGAAGCAAAGCACGCTAGACTTTGGCATGGCCGAACGCTCAGGTCCTGCCGCGCCCGTGCTCGTAACCTGGGCTATATTCGCCAGTGCCCCGCTCCCTCGGGGATAGCCTCACCGCCCTGGAATTCCACGTCCAAGCGTGAAACCAGACAAGCCCGCCATACGTATCTCAAAGTATGACAATCTCACGCCGCACCTTCTTCCTCACCGCCGCCGCGCTGCCAATCGCCGCTTGCGCCGCTGAGGCGCAGCAAATCCCAACCACCGCGAACGAAGCGCGCTACGCCAACGATCCAATTCGTCGGCTCACGGAGGCGCAATGGCGTGCGCGACTTGAACCGCAGGCATTCCGCGTGCTGCGCCAGGAGGCTACCGAGCGCGCCGGCACAAGCCCGCTCGACAACGAGCATCGGCGCGGGACGTTCGTTTGCGCTGGATGTGAGCTTGAGTTGTTCCGCTCCGAGTGGAAGTTCGATTCCGGCACCGGCTGGCCGAGCTTCTTCCGCGTCATCGAGGCGAACATAGGCGCCAAGCGGGACGTGCTGCTGTTCACGCCGCGCACTGAATACCATTGCGCGCGCTGTTTGGGGCACCAGGGCCACGTCTTCGAAGACGGCCCCCGGCCCACTGGCCTGCGCTATTGCAACAACGGCGCTGCACTTCGGTTTGTGCCGACTTAACGGCGCGCGGGAGCGCCATCGCAACAGGACCACCGTCAGCGCCATCACGCTAGGCGAGGCAGCATGGCGAAGAACGCGCTTCGGAGCGCCTAACTAGACTGGCGCCAAAACCGCCCACATGATCATGCCAAGGCCGACAGCGCTCCCGATCCACACCAGCGAGCGCAGCACCGGCACACCGAACGCATAGAGCGGCACATAGACGACGCGGCACGCAAGATAGACTTGTGACCCTAACGCCGTCAGCGCGCTGTTGCGGTCCGCCACGTGGGCGATCAGCACAGCAGCGATGAAGAGCGGCAATGTCTCGAAGAGATTGTCCTGCGCGCGCTTTAGGCGCTCAGCAGCAGCGGATAAGGGAGGCATCGTCCCATCGCGCGCGCCCATGTTCCACTTGGCGCCATACTGGCTCGTGCGGGCGATGTCGAAGAGAAGGATTTGAACCAAGGCCAGAACCAAAGCCCAGCCAAGCATAGTGAGTTCTGTTGTCATTGCCGCCCCATCAGCCGCCATCGCGATTCAATGGCAGAAGTCTGCCACCAGGGACAACCGGCGTCTCACCGCTTGTCGCACAGCGCTCCGCTCCAATGCCGCCAGCAATGCTGCAAGAGCGACGATCAGCTATTGCTAGGTGTGCCATCGGTCACAGCGGCAAGGAGCACGCGCCCGTAGGGTCCTCTTCATCGAAGCGATGACGCTTCGGATTGAGGAGCAAGACCAATGATCAAGCTTTATGCCCTGATCGCCGCCTGCGCCGTATTCGCCCCGACGGCGTTCGCCACGTTGAACCAAGCCGCACAGATCGTCGCCTAAATCCTCCGCCAGAGAAGTCCCATGCACGCTCCAGTCCAAGCCGTTTGTGATCGCTACCAAGCCGTCAGCTCCCGTTCGTCCACCGCTTTCTTCACGGCGCTCGTCGCCGTTATGACCGTCGCTCCCGCCGTTATGTCTCTCATCAATCAGGTTTTGCACGCAGCCTAATTTTACAACGCGCGTGCGCCCAACGCCCGCGAAGGATGCTCCCCCTTCGCGGGTCTTGCACATCTAAGAGAGCTAGACGTGAACGCACGAAAGCACAGGCGCAGTGCGCCTCGTCGCATTGCGCGCACGTTTAGTCGCGGACGACTCGCGCGCCGCTCATACACAAGCCAGGACGGCCTCCAGGGAGGCATCCATGTCGCTTGCGCTGCGCGTAACGTTGTCGTTCGTCTTGTTCGCTTTGACCATCGTCGCGGAGTCGGCGCAGGCGCAGACCTTACCGCGTCGCTCACAGCTCGGCGCGGGCGTGGCGGCTTCGGAAGGCGGCGTCACTGTCACGGCAATAGCGCCCGACTCGGCGGCCGAACGTGCGGGACTTTCCTCCGGCGATCTGATCCAGCGGGTCGGCGCGGCGACGATCGCAACGCCTGCTGATTTCGTCGCAGGAGTGCGGGCAGCCAGACCAGGACGCGCTACCCCCTTTGCAATCATACGCGACGGGGCGCCAACAACGCTCGACGTGACCTTGATTGAAGCGCCGCGCGAAAACGCGCCTGGCATCCAAACCGTTTATGGCGCGGTGGAGGTTGCGGGCGCTCTTCGGCGTACACTCGTGACCGCCCCGAACGGCGGGGCGAACCGACGTCGCCCAGCTGTCCTCATCGTTCAAGGCATTGGCTGTTATTCCATCGACGATTCCACGCCCGTTTCACAAATGTACGCACGTCTCGCTCATGACCTCACGCGCGCCGGCATAGTGGTCATGCGCATCGACAAGAGCGGCATGGGCGACAGCCAAGGCCCGGCCTGCAATACGGTTGATTTTGACATGGAGCTCGCAGGCTATGCTGCGGCGCTTCAGGCCTTGCGCGCTGACCGGAGAGTCGACCCCGATCAGGTCTTCGTATTTGGTCACAGCATCGGCTCCATCGGCGCGCCGCTTCTCGCTGCCGGCCAACCCGTGGCGGGCGTCATCGCGGCGCAGGGCGCTGGCGTCACCTGGATGGAATACAGCCTCATCAATATCCGCCGCCAACTTGAACTTGGCGGCGCGTCGCCCGCCGACGTCGATGCCGCGTTGATCGTGACCGCATCCTGCAGCAACCGCATCCTGCTGAATGGCGAGCCGGTGCAGCAAGTGATCGCGCAGACGCCGGAGTGCGCTAACCTCGTTCCTATGCCGATGTCGCAAGCGTATATGCGCCAACTTACCGACATCAACATAGCCGGGATTTGGGGCGCGTTCACCGCGCCGACGCTCCTGATCTACGGCGAGTCCGATTATGCCACCAACCGCGCAGATCACGAGCGCCTGGCCGCCATCGTCAACGCCGTCAATCCGGGCGGAGCGCAAGTGATCTTGCTGCCAGGGGTCGATCACTATCTCGCGCAAGCCGAGACACAAGCCGCATCCATGGAGCGTCTTGCAGCGGGCAATCAGTTCGGAACCTATGCGCCACAATTCAGCGCCGCCGTATCGGCCTGGATTTGCGCGCGGGCAAGCTGCAGGCCGTAATCGGCAAGCCAGCGGCTGCGCAGGATACATTGTCTCGTTTCAGGGAAAGCGCGCGCCCCATTTTCGGCTGCACCGCTGAAACTCTCGCCGAGCATTTCCCGCAATGAGTGAGTGACGCCCGTGGCGTGCAGCAGCACGGTCAGCGTCACGATGCAAATCTTGCAGATCGGCGACGCTCTCAACGTCTAGGATTTCGGACGCTTACTAAACTCGCGCGCCAGCCCGACGAACGCCTTGAGCGCGGCCGAGGGATTGCGGCGACTTGGATAATAGAGGCACAGATCAGCAAGCGGCGGCGTCCAATCCTCGAGCAGTCGCGTGAGACGCTTGGCTTCGATGTCGGGGCGCACATCCTGTTCCAGGAAAAAGCCAATTCCCACGCCGTCGAGGACTGCAGCCCGTGAGAGGCTCGCTTCATCCAATGTGAGCGGCCCCTTCACATCGATTTGCGCCACCTGACCGCGCTTCTCGAAATGCCAACGAAACAAGGCGCCGTTCGGCAAGCGGATGCGAATGCACTGATGCGCGTAGAGATCCGACGGTGTCTGCGGCTTTCCGTGCGTCTTGAGATAGGTCGGCGACGCCACGACGGCATAGCGTTGCACACGACCCACCGGGAGCGCGATCATGTCGGCGGGAACGAGATCTGCCCGGCGTACGCCCAAGTCAAATCCATCGGCGACGATGTCCACTAAACGCCCCTCGGTCACGAGGTCGACATGCACATCCGGGTAGAGGCGCAGAAATTCAAGCACGAGCGGAGACATGATCTCGCGTGCGCCCGACGCGAACGCATTAATACGCAACGTCCCTGACGGCGTTTGCTGCTGCGACCGCACGCCCGCCATAGCGTCTTGGATGTCGCGCAAGGCGGGCGAAACTTGCTCGACAAACGCTCGCCCGGCATCACTCAAGGAGACACTGCGCGTCGTCCGATTGAAGAGCCGCGCGCCAAGATTGGCCTCGAGCTTTGCAACGGCATTACTGAGCGCCGTCGTGGACATGCCCAGCGCGAGCGCCGCCCGGCGGAACGACCCCTCGCGGGCGATTGCGATCACGGCTTCGAGTTCGCCAAGGCCTGGTCGGTACATTGTCCCGTATTTCGCAATGTATGATCCGCTTTTATCCCGATTATCGCGACGGATGTCGAGCCGTAACTTGTCGCTCACCAACAGGAGACGACAAATGAAACTCCCATCCCCCATCCAGGCCTATTTCGACGCCGACAAGGACGCCGCCCGCCCAGCGCCGACCGAAGCCTTCGCCGTCAACGCCCTCGTGAAGGACGAAGGCAAGACGCACATTGGCCACAAGGCCATCGCCGCATGGTGGCGCGCGGCCAAGGCGCAGTACCAAGCTACTTCGCAACCACTCCAGATCACCAACGAAGCCTCGCGTTTCACCGTACTAGCCGAAGTGAGCGGCAAATTTCCGGGCAGCCCTCTCGTGCTGAGCTTCATCTTTACGCTCAAGGAAGACTCAATCGTCGCGCTGGAGATTGGCGCATGAGCGCGTTTATAGATCTGCGCGGCAAGAGCGCGCTCATCACGTCAGGAACACGCGGCGCCGGTGCGGCCACTGTGGCGCTTTTCCGCGAACTCGGCGCTCGCGTGATCACGACCGCTCGCAACCGGCCAGCCGATTTCCCTGAGGAGCTGTTCGCGGCCGCAGACCTAAGCACCGCAGAGGGTTGCGCATCATTGGCGCAAGTCGTGCGCGATCGCCTCGGCGATATCGACATCCTCGTGCACATGCTTGGCGGGTCTTCCGCGCCTGCGGGCGGCTTCTCGGCATTGAGCGATGAGGACTGGAAAAACGAGATCGATCTCAACCTCATGCCCGCCGTGCGGCTAGATCGCGCACTTCTCCCAGCAATGGTCGCGCGCGGTAGCGGTGTGATCGTTCACGTAACGTCGATCCAAAGCGCATTGCCCTTGCCGCAATCCACCACCGCTTACGCAGCGGCCAAGGCTGCGCTCTCGACCTACAGCAAGAGCCTTTCGAAAGAGGTCTCACCTAAGGGCGTGCGGGTTATGCGCGTATCGCCTGGATGGATTGAAACCGAGGCAGCCGCTGACTTTCTTGACCGTGTCGCCGCAGACGCGACCACTGACCGCGATGGCGCCAAGCAGATCATCATGAACGCCTTGGGCGGCATTCCGCTTGGGCGTCCGTCTACTCCTGGCGAGGTGGCGAACCTCATCGCCTTCCTCGCCTCCGACCGCGCCGCCTCCATCACCGGCGCCGAATACGTCATCGACGGCGGCACGATCCCGACGGTGTGATTCCTCATCCCAAAGCTAAGGAGTGGCTCACATGCCCCCACCCGCAACATCGAGTCCGGCTCTGGCGTGCACGCCTGGCGGCGCGTCAATTCGAAAGCCCGGCCCAGACAAGCACCGCACGCTACTTGTTCGACGAAGCCAACAGATTGTCGCGCAACGTAATCAGATCGCGCTGCAGACGCACGAACGTGTCTGGATCGAGTCCGGTCGCTTCGATGACGGATTCACGTCCGCAGAACGCCTGCTCGAAAATGGCTTTGCCCTCGGGCGTGAGGCTGACGCGCACCTGCCGCTCATCTTCAGCGTCGCGCCGGCGCGTCACATATCCTGCCGCTTCAAGCCGCTTGAGCAAAGGCGTCAGCGTGCTCGATTCCAGGAAGAGCTTGTCGCCCAATTCCCCCACCGTCTGATCGCCCGCCTCGTTCAGCGCAATGAGCGTGGCGTACTGGGGATAGGTGATCCCCAGCTCTTCGAAGAGCTGCTTGTAGGCGCGGTTGAATGCGAGGTTGGTCGAGTAGACGGCAAAGCAAAGGAAGTCGGCCAGTGATCCAGCCAATTCCTGCTTCGGCATTTTCGTTGGTTTTTTCATAAGCTTAGGTTTCGCCTCAAGCCTTTAGATAGATCGCACGCAATTTAATCGCAACCGATTGACAGCAGCTGAGCGTCATATATATAGATCGTACGCGATTAAATCGCGCTCGATATACAGGAGGGTGTCATGATGAAGAGTGCAGGCAAAATGTTGGTCGCGGCTGCAGCGGCGGCGACGCTGGCAAGTTGTGCGCAAGCGCAGACGGCGCAGACCATTCCAGACGATCAAACAGTCCGAAACGTAGTCCTCGTTCACGGCGCCTTTGCTGACGGTTCAGGCTGGCGCGGCGTCTATGATGAACTCACAGGTCGCGGCTATCGCGTCACCATCGTGCAAAATCCGCTCACCTCGTTAGAAGACGACGTCAACGCAACGCGCCGCGTGCTCGCGCGCCAAGAAGGTCCCACTATTCTCGTCGGCCATTCCTATGGCGGCTCGGTGATCACTGAAGCCGGCGTCGATCCAAATGTTGCGGGCCTTGTCTATGTGTCCGCGTTCGCGCCTGACGTCGGCGAAAGCACAGGCGATCAATTAGCCGAAATCCCGCCGCCGCCCGAATTTGTCATTGAACCCGGGCCGGACGGCTTTGGCTTCATCAATCTAGAAAAATTTCGCGAAGGCTTTGCCGCAGATGTGAGCGAGACCGACGCAGCTTTCCTGCGCGACAGCCAAGTGCCGATCAATATGGCGAACTTCGCTACGCCGGTGACGCAAGCGGCCTGGCGTACCCGCCCGAGCTGGGCCGTGGTCGCCACCCAAGATCGCGCCATCGATCCGCGCCTCTTGCGTCAAATGGCTGAGCGCATCAACGCGCAGATTGTCGAGGTCGAGGCAAGTCACGTGCCGTTCATCACGCGCCATCGCGAAGTCGCGGATGTGATCGATCAGGCTGCACGCAGCGTCTCGCAGTCCGCCACGCAATCGAATTGACCTGAAGAATCTTGCAAACAGGAGAAATCCAAATGGCTTACGTCACCACCAAGGACGGCGTTGAAATCTTCTACAAGGATTGGGGTCCGAAGAACGCGCAAGCGCTCGTGTTTCACCACGGCTGGCCGCTCAGCTCCGATGATTGGGACGCGCAGCTCTTGTTCTTCGTCAATCGGGGCTATCGGGTCATCGCCCACGACCGCCGCGGTCATGGCCGTTCGTCGCAAGTCTCAGACGGTCACGATATGGATCACTACGCCGCCGACGTTGAGGCAGTGGTCGAGGCGCTTGATCTCAAGAACGCCGTCCATATCGGCCATTCAACCGGCGGCGGTGAAGTCGCGCATTATGTCGCCCGCGCCAAATCGGGCCGTGTATCCAAAGCAGTGCTGATCGGGGCGGTGCCGCCCATCATGCTGAAGACTCCGAACAATCCGGGCGGCCTGCCTATGGAAGTGTTCGATGGCTTCCGCGCTTCGCTCGCCGCTGATCGCTCGAGCTTCTATCGCGCGGTGGCGTCGGGTCCGTTCTACGGCTTCAATCGGCCAGGCGTCGAAACCAAGTCTGCAGTCGTCGACAATTGGTGGCGCCAAGGCATGATCGGCGGCGCAAAAGCGCATTATGACGGCATCAAAGCCTTCTCGGAGACCGATTTCACCGAAGATCTCAAAGCCATGAACGTGCCGACCTTGGTCATGCACGGTGACGACGATCAAATCGTGCCCATCGATGATAGCGCCAAGCTCGCGATCAACTTTTTGAAGCAGGGCGAACTCAAAATCTATCCCGGCTTCTCACATGGCATGGCGACGGTGAACGCCGATACAATCAACGCAGATCTTTTGGCTTTCATCAGAAGCTAAAGAAACAAGCGAGGGCGGCAATTTTCGACGGCCGCCCTCGCCTTGCATCGCGCAACGCCCAATAGTGTTCGACCACTCTATCCCGCACCAAAGCACCACTTCCCCCAGCAAATTCAAGCCTCGCGCAAAAACGTATCCTACACCCGAAAAGCTGAGCGATACTCAGCCAATCCCTCGCATGGGAGTTCTCGTTGCTAGCCGAGCAATTCAGAAGCGAGGGATGTGATCGAGCGTGAAGGTGCTGTCCGTGACGCGTCCGGCTACCCGGAAGCGGCGGCG
>JAWXAM010000111.1:0-3193 GCA_034439495.1 Terricaulis sp.
CGCTTCAACCGCGCCCAGCAGGATGGATTTTTGCCGTACGTGGAGCAGGGCGTCGTCACCCTCGTCGGCGCCACGACCGAGAACCCAAGTTTCGAGATCAACGCGGCCTTGCTCTCTCGCGCGCAAGTGTTCGTGCTGAAGCGCCTCGATGAACCGGCACTTGATCTCTTGTTACAGCGCGCGGAAACGCTGCTGGAGCGCAAGCTGCCGCTCACGGACGACGCGCGCATCGCGCTCACCAATCTTGCCGATGGCGACGGGCGCTATCTGCTAACACTCAGCGAAGAGCTCTTCGCGCTCGAAACCCAATCGCCGCTCGACGCCAAAGCGCTCGGCGAACTCCTGCAAAAGCGCGCGCCCGCCTACGACAAGGATCGCGAGGAGCACTACAACCTCATCTCCGCGCTGCACAAAAGCATCCGCGGCTCCGATCCGGACGCTGCGCTCTATTGGCTCGCCCGCATGATCGATGGCGGTGAGGACTTGCTCTTCATCGCGCGCCGCCTGGTGCGCGCCGCCGCCGAAGATGTTGGCCTTGCCGATCCCACGGCGCTCCTGGTCTGCGACGCCGCTAAGGACGCCGTCCACTTCATCGGCCCGCCGGAAGCGGAGCTGCACCTCGCCCAAGCCGTGATCCACCTCGCCACCGCGCCAAAATCCAACGCCGCCTATGTCGCCTGGAAGCAAGCCAAAACCGCGGCGCGCGAAACCGGAGCACTCGGCCCGCCCATGCACATCCGCAACGCGCCAACCAAGCTCATGAAGGATTTGGGCTACGGCTCAGGCTATGCGTACGACCATGACGCGGAGGGCGGCTTCTCAGGGCAAAACTATTTTCCCGACGAGATGGAGCGCCGCCAATTCTACGCGCCGGAAGGCCGTGGCCGCGAAGGCGTGATCAAGGAGCGCTTGGAGCACTGGGCGAAGCTCCGCGCTGAACGCAAAGACTAGGACGTAATTTTCCGCTTGAGCTGGCCCCAGGGGTTGGCTTCAAACGCTGAGCGGCGCCACGGAGGCGTGGAGGGAATGAAGATGCTGATCCGCCACGCGGTGCTCGCCGCACTCTTTTTGGTATCGGCGTGCGCATCGGCGCCGCAACGCGTGATTGACGTGGGCGATCCGGTGACTGCGTTTCGCAATGTCACCGTGGTGACCGAGTACGGCGGCGAACGCCTTGCCCGCCACACCGTCGTCGTGCGTGGCGATCGCATCATTGCGATTGCGCCTGATGACAGGGTTTCGCTCCCCGAGAGCGCTACGGTTATCGACGGCGCAGGGCGCTTGCTCGCGCCCGGTGTTGCCGACATGCACGTCCACTATCAGGACCCTTCGGTCGGCGTGCTGATGCTGGCTAATTCGATCACCACAATCCGCAACCCGTCCGGCTTCGGCGGCGGCAACGGCCCTGGCACCACGCTCGATCTTGCCGCCCGTACTGTGAGCGGCGAGGTGGTTGGCCCCTACGTTTACTCAAGCGGACAACTCATTGACGGTCCCGGCTCGTTCTGGGGTCCCGGCGTTGTTGTCGAAAGCGTGGAAGGCGTACGAGAGCGTGTTCGCCAGGACGCCGAGGCGGGCTACATCGCGATCAAACTCTACGCCCAGCTGACGCCCGAACAGTTTCGAGCCGGTGTCGAAGAGGCCCGGGCGCACAATCTCCAGATTTACGCGCACGTTCCGGCGTCAATGACGCTGGACGAGGTGCTCGATCTCCCTGTCGACAGCATTGAGCATCTTGATGGCTACGAGCGTGCTCTCGGTGGCGAAGGGCAAGGTGTGCAAGCGCGCTGGCAAGCCGCGCAGGCGGATCTGGTCGCGCCATTGGCGCAGCGCGTGTCCGCGAGCGGCGTCTGGCAAGTGCCGACGCTGATCGTCCATCTCGCGCCCTCGCGCGCGTTCGTGGACATCAACGCCGCCGATGCGGCTCCCGAGCTACGCTATGCGCAACAGGGTTTGCTGGACTTTTGGCATAGCTACACCACGCGCATTCCACCGGGTACCGATCTCGCGGCGCGCTATCGCGTCACCCAGCAGGCGCACACGCGGCGTATCGAAATGCTGCGGGCGTTGCGTCAAGCGCGCGCCCCGCTGCTGATCGGCACAGACGCGCCAAATCCCTATGTGATGTACGGCTTCGCAATTCATGAAGAGCTCGGGTTCTTCAGCGAAGCAGGCTTCAGCAACACGGAAATTTTGCGCATCGCCACTTTGGACGCCGCGCGCTTCCTTGATAAAGTGGGTGAGTTTGGCGTCATTCGTGAAGGCGCGCGCGCGGATTTCGTTTTACTCGCGGGCGATCCGGAGCGCGACTTGGGCGTTTTGAGAGCGCCACAGGGCGTCATGGCTGCCGGTCACTGGTATGATCGTGCGCGACTGGATGCGTTGCTCAGCGAAACCGAACAATCCGCCGCGCAATCCAGAGTGCGGCCCGCGCAGTGAGCCTGGCGCCGCACGAGATCGAGTTCGCGCGTGGTTTGGTGATCGCGGAGGACGCGCACCTTCTAGCGTTTAACAAACCCGCCGGCCTCGCCGTGCAGGGCGGCTCCGGCGTTCAACGCAGCTTCGAAGATTTGCTCGAAGCGTTCGCAAAGTCTAACGGCAAGCGCCCGCGTCTCGTGCATCGTCTGGACCGCGACACCTCCGGCGTCCTCATCGCCGCGCGCACCAAACCGGCGGCGGCGTTCTTCTCCGAAGCGTTCGCTGGCCGCGACGTGCGCAAGACCTATCTTGCAATCGTTTGCGGAGGGGCGCCCGCACCGGCCGAGGGCGCCATCGACCTGCCGCTGAAGAAGTCCTCGCGCAAAGGCTTGGACATTATGGAGATCGGGCGCCCTGGCGAAACCGGCGCGCAATCCGCGCTGACGGGCTATCGCACGCTCGCGGCCAGCGCCGCTGCCGCCTTGGTCGAACTCCAACCCGAAACTGGCCGCATGCACCAACTCCGTGCGCACTTGGCCGCGATCGGCCGGCCCATTGCGGGCGACGCCAAATACGGCGGGCTCTTTCATCTGGCCGGTACCGAAATAAGCGGTCTGATGCTCCACGCCGCCGTCCTCGATCTGCCCCATCCCGAAGGCGGTAGGCGCGCATTCAGCGCCCCGCCGCCTGCCGCTTTTCAGCAAACGCTCGCATCACTCGGACTTGAGGCGCCCAAGGGCTGACTTAGCTGTTAGAACACCCATTGAGGGAATCC
>JAWXAM010000112.1:0-9444 GCA_034439495.1 Terricaulis sp.
GCCGGAGAGTTTATCAACGCCGGCCGCAGTCGAAAATTCCGGGGCGAACACGATCGCCAACAGCGCCTCAGCTGCTGGCGGCGACTGGCCAAACACGCGCTGTGGCAGCAGCCCGCGCGCGATGGCGACCGCTTCAATGCGCTTCAGATCGGGGCCCGCCCCATCATCTTGGACGCTTACGATCAAGCGGCCACCCTTGGCTTCAATACGCAACACGATCTCGCCGCGCGGGGGCTTGCGGGCGGCCGCGCGCGCCTCGGCGGACTCCACACCGTGCGCGATAGCATTGCGCAGGAGGTGGATCACGGGATCGCGCAGACTCTGCAGCAGCTTGCGGTCGGCCTGGGTATCCAGACCTTCGACGTGGAAATTGATATCGCGGGAGGAAGACGCGGCCAGTTCACGCACCATCGGATCAAGGCCAGCAAACACACTTGCGGCCGGCGCCAGCGCGATGCGCTCCATCTCGCCGCGAACACGCGCCGCCGCCTGCGACGCCGCCCATGCCATTTGCCCCTGTTGGCGCGCAACAGCTGCGAGCGCCAACGCCAAGGCGCGGCTCTCCGCTGCGAGCGCGCTTGTCTCCGAGGAGGCCAAGCGCGCAGCCACAGCTTCGGCGCTGCGGGCAAGAGCTTGTGCCTGCCCTTGCAGATTATCCAACCGATCAGAGGATGATTCAATCAGCGCAAGATCGGCGGAGAGCTCATGCAGCGAAGTCGCCAGAACTTGGATGTGCTCGGAATCAACCCGCAGGAATCCGGCGGCGGGGCGCGCGTCCGCCATAGCCGGCTCGGGCGCGAATAGCACCTTCACCTGGCGCTCGATCACATCAAGTTGGCGGCCGGCGCCGTCGAGCGCCGGCTCATCAAGCGCAGCGCCTGAGGCTGACACATCCGCGAAGAGCGCCTCAAGCGCATGCGCGGCCGCCTCAATGGCGGGCGCATCCACGGCGCGCGCTGCGCCTTTCAGACTGTGCGCGCGGCGAAACACCTCGCGCATATCGATCGGCTGCCCGGCGCGCGCACGCGCAAGCGCAGCGCGCATAGATTCGACATGCTCGCTCTGCTCGACCTCGAAAGCGGCCAGCAATTGTTCGCGGATGTCGGCCATTGGCGCGCGTCCTCCGCGTTAAATCTTGTAGCGATCCGCCAACGCCTGCAGCTGCTGCGAGAGCGTCGCCAGATTGCCGGCGGCCTCGTTGAGCTGACGGGTGCCGGCAGCCGTTTGCTGACTGGCCTGGCGGATGTTCTGCAGCGCGCTCATCACCTGCTCGATGCCGAGCTGCTGCTGGTTGGTGGAGGCGACGATCTGCTGAAAGGTCAGCGCGCCCTCCTGCACGCGGCTGGTGATTTCGCCAATGGTGCGCTGAGTGATCTCGGTGCGCTCTTTGCCGGCGACGACGCGTTTGACGGCTTCTTCGGTCAGCATCACCGAGGTGTTGATGCCGCGCTGCACGTCGCCAAGGATTGAACGCACCTGCACGGTGGCGTCCTTGGCCTGATCGGCCAAGACCTTCATCTCGCTCGCGACGACCGCGAAGCTGCGCCCGCTTTCGCCTGCGGCAGCGGCTTCGATGGCGGCGTTCAGCGCCAAGAGGTGCGAGCGCTCGGAGACATCGTTCACGGTGGAGATGATGTCGCCGATAGCTTGCGTCTTTTCGCTGAGCGCGACGATGTTGCGGGCGACGATTTCGGCTTGCTCGCGGATCGCGTCCATAACGCGGGCGGTCTCGTCGACGGCGCGGAGGCCATCGGCGGAGGTCTGCGCTGTCGTTTGGGCGGCGGCGATCACTTCCTGCGCGCGTTTGGTGACTTGTGCGCCGGCATGGGTGATTTCATCGACAGTCGCGGCAGTTTCCTGAACGGCGGCGAGCTGCTCCTCAACGCCAGCGGCCTGCTCCTGCGAGGACGCGCGGATTTCGGCGATCGCAGCGCCCAGATTGGCGTTTGCTTCGCGGTTCTGCACCGCGATCTGCTTCAACGACTCGACCATGGCGTTCAGCGTGACGCCGAGACGGCCGATTTCGTCCGTGCCGGTTATGGCCGGCTCGCCGGAAAGATCGCCCCGGCCGACGCGTTCTACGAACGCCATGAAACGCTGCACCGGCGCGATAATCGAACGGCGCAGGAGGAACGTCACGATGATGCCAATCGCAAGCGCAACCAGGATCGCGATAAAGGTCGATATCCGGCTCTCGTTATAGACGGCGCCGATGCGCTCCTGGCCGAGTTCAACGCCTTCATCCGCGACGGCATGGACCTCGCGCACGAGGCGCGCGAACTCACCGCGGTGGCGGATCAACTCATCTTCCTGCGCGAGCGCAGCGCTGAGATCGCCGTTGCGGACCGATGCAAATTGCCGCTCGCTCGCCGATTGGATGCCGAGAAGTTCGGCGTTCAACTCGTCGAGCAAGGCGCCTTGGCGCGCCCAGGCCTGGCTGCGCTCTGACGAGAGCGCGTCGGATGAGAATTGTTCGGCGAGCGCATCGGCGCGGCGCAGTGCATCAGTGGTGCGGCCGAGCGCTTGACGCCACAGGCGCTCGTTTTCCCCGATCGAGCCAGGCGCGCCGCGCGAAGCGAGCGCGTCACGCAGCATGTCTTCTCGGTAGGCGCGCATTTCGGCTTGCGCGTCTGACACGGTCGCGACTTCGCGGATCATGGCAAGGTCGCGCGAGACAATCCGGCCGGTTGTATCGCGGACACGCTCGATCTGAGAGACGCCGTAGAAGCCGAGAACGACCAGCAGCGCGATGACGATGCCGAAGCCGATGATGAGACGATTAGAGATCGACACTTCGGTGTCCTCCATGTGCGGACGGCGCGGCGTCCGCTAACAATTTATCGAGATCGAGAAGCGAGATGAGCCGGCCTTCAAAGAGGCCGTCTTGGAGCGGACGGGCATAGCCGCGCGTAGCAGGGTACGAGGCGGCGCCATGCGGCGCCTCTTCGGCCTTGAGCGGGACGACTGCAGCGATGTTGAGCGCTTGATCGACGCGTAGTCCGGCGACGCTGGTGCGCAGGAGCAGGAAGTAGCCGCCGTCGCGCGCTGCGCCGCCGCTCAGCAATACGCCAAGATCGAAGATGCGATGATAGACGCCGGAGCGCGCAATCAGACCAAGCAGCGCGGCATTGGCGCTCGGCAAGCGGGCCGGATGACGAAATGGCATTACACGCAGGACGCGGCGCATGTCCAAACCGAACAGCGCATCGCCGACAGCGCAAACGAGAACGCGTTCCGCATTGCGCGCTTCCTCGCCGAGCGCCGTGCGCGGCGCCGCGAGCGCACGCGCGCGCTCCTCAAGCAGGCGCTGCTCCCAAGCGCGGCGTCCGGGGTTTTCCGGTGAAGCGCTCATGCGGCCGCATCCGTCTGCTCGACTTGCGCGCGCACCATGGCGGCAAAGGCGTGCGCGGTGACGCCTTGGCCTTCTTCAAGCGGCGCGCTTTCCGGCTGCGCCGCGGCGACGCGCGCGGCGGTCATTAGAGAACGCCGCCCCTCCTGCTTGCGCCCAGCGCCGAGCAGTAAGAGGCCCAAGCGGTGATGCGCGAGCGCGAAATTGCGATCGAGATAAAGCGCGCGCTTTAGATCGGATTCGGCGCCGGCCGTATCGTCGCTGACGTGGCGCAGAATGGCGCGATAATAGTAAAGCCGCGCCGCTGTCGGCTGCAGCGCGATCAGCGCATCGCACGCGGTTTGCGCAGCTTCGTAAGCGCCGGCGTCGGCCAAGCGCTTTACGTCGTCGAGCGTTGACGGCGCTTGCGTTGCTATGGGTTTAGGCGCTGGTAGCGGAGCGGGCGCCGCCGGTAGCGGGGCCGGCCGCCACTCTTCCAGAGTTGGCAAAGCCTGCGGCGGCGCTAGCGCCTGACTGAACTCGCTGCGCACTAGCGGCGCGAACACCGGATCGTCAGCCAAGGTGGCTTCGGCGTGCCCCAGCAAAAGCGTGCCGCCGGGCGCTAAGCGCGCCCGCAGCTGGCGGGTCAGCGCCACCGCCTGCTCGGGAGAGAAATAGATCAGCACATTGCGGCAGAGAATGAGATCGAACTCGCTCCATTGCAGCGGCGCGTTGGGCGTCAGCAGATCGAGCATGTTCTGGCGCTCGAAGCGCACCATGGCCCGATATTGCGGCTTCAGCGCCCAGGTGCGTGCGTCCACAGCGTCGAAATAGCGTTCGCGTTCGTCTGTTGTGACAGTGCGCAGCGCCCACTGGCTGTAACGGGCGGCGCGGGCGGCGGCGAGCGCACGCTCGGAGATGTCTCCACCAATGATCGCAATGCGCCAGTCGGCGAGCTCGGCGCCCAGCAATTCATGCAACACGATGGCGACCGAATACGCTTCAGCGCCGTTGGCGCAGCCGATGCTCCATATCCGCAATGCGCGCTCGGCGCGTTTTCGCGCGATGAGCTCGGGGAGAATTTCTTGACGCAGGCGTTCGAAATGGTCGGCGTAGCGGAAGAAATAGGTCTCACCGATGGTGATGATGTCTTCGAGGGCGCGCCATTCCTCTTCGCCGTCGGCGCCCTCAAGCCGTTGGAGATACGTGGTCAGCGATGAGAGACCCAAGACTTCCAGCCGCTCGCGCACTCTGTCGCGCAGCAGCTTGTCTTTGTCGGCGTAATAGGCGTGGCCAGTGCGCGCGATAAGCGCAGCGCGCAGCCGTTCGAAAGCGTCAAGCTCGCTCACGACGGCGCCCAGGCATCAAGGCGGGCTTGCTCAGCGGCGCGCAATTGCTCGATCTGGACACTCTCGGCGGCCATGAGGAGGCGATCGCCGCTCAGCAGATGCACGATGCCATCGTCCAGGCTGAGGTCGCCGACGACACTGCCGTTAACGCTGGCTTCTCTAGAGACTTCACGCAGCGCACCAAGATCGACGTCGCGCACATCGAGGACGCGATCGACGAGGAGGCCGATCTGCTCGTCGCCGAGATTCAAGATGAGAACGTGCCGATAGATATTGTCGTCCGCGGTGTCGGCGCCGCCGAATAAGCGCTCGGCGCGGACAACCGGCAGCGCCTGTCCGGCCAGATTGAGAAAGCCCGCAAGCGCCGGCGGCGTCAGCGGCGGGCGCGAGAGCGCCGGCACCGGCGCGATGTGCTGCACCAGCGCACGCTCGATGGCGCAGCTCTCAGCCCCACTCCGGAAGATCACCACGACGGCCATAGCTTTACTCACGCGCCTGATTTTCCCATGGCGGGAATCGGATTGGTAGAACGCAAGCCATCGAGGTGATTTTGTGTGGTGGGCGGGTGCAAACCGTTAACGCGCGCGAGGGAACTCCGCGCAGCGCACTGGCCGCTCAAAGTTCCTTCGTTGCGCCGGCAACACGCCGCTTAGACGCGGCCCACTACCGGCACCAAGGCGCCGGTTACGGCGCTGGCCTCAGCCGATGCCAGAAACAGCATCACGTCGGCCAATTCCTCCGCGCGCACCCAGGCGGCATGGTCGGCGTCCGGCATGTCTTTTCGGTTCTGCGGCGTGTCGATGATCGAAGGCAGCACAGCGTTCACGCGCACCCTGCCCTTCATTTCGTCGGCGAGACTTTCGGTGAGTTTGTGGACACCTGATTTCGCCGCGGCGTACGCGCCCATGCCGGCCCCAGCTTTGAGCGCTCCAGCGGCGCCGACATTGACGATGGCGCCGCCGGTTTCAATCAGGTGAGGCAGCGCCGCGCGAGAAGCGTTGACGGCGGTTTTCAGATTGATCGCGTACATCGCGTCCCAGGCGGCGCCGTCACCTTCTGACAAGGTGCGGAAGGTGAAGCCGCCGGCGATGTTGAGTAACGCATCTATGCGGCCCGCGTTGTCGCGGACTTTCTGCACGGCCGCGATGGTCTGATCGGGCTTGGTGAGATCGACGCCGCCATAAACGAGCTTAGCGCCCGCGAGTTCTGCCGGAGCGGCCGCGTAGTCGAGCATCGCAACCGCGTAACCGCGATCCGTGGCACGCTGCGCCACGGCGCGGCCGAGAGCGCCAAACGCGCCCGTGACGACGATAACTTTGTCCGACATTTCCGCCTCCGCGCGCTTTGTAGCGCGCCGGCGCTGCATCCGAAACCCGGAGTGCGAACATCCTTAGAGCGTGGCGAGAATTGGTTTCGCCTCATGCCACCTTGGCGGGGCGGCTTCGGCCGCCCGCCCTTTTGGCTCAACCGCGCGCCTTCATCTCCGCCATAACGCGCTGCGCATAGGCGCGGCTCACCGGCACTTCATCGCCGCTCTGCAGCACGGCCATGAGCCGACCATTGGCATCACGGCGCACGGCCTTGAGGCGATCCCAGTTCACGAACGCCGAACGGTGAACGCGCAGCATCACGTTGGGATCGAGCTTCTCTTCGAGGTGAGACATCGTTTCCCGGTGCAGCAGCGTGCGGCCCTCCCAATAGAGGCGCACATAATCGCGTTCGGCTTCGATGCGTTCGACATCACCGACCGGCACGCGCAGGAAACGGCCGCGGTCGCGGATCCAGAACTCACGCTCGTAGCGTGGCCCTTCGCGCTCATCGGATTCACGGCGCAAGGCGTCGAGAACGGCGGCGAGCTCTTCGGCGCGCTTGCCGGCGGTTTGCGCAGCGCGGCGCGTGCGAGCGCGGTCGATCGCAGAGGCCAAGCGCTCGAACTCAACCGGCTTTACGAGATAGTCGACGGCGGATGTTTCGAACGCACGCACGGCATAGGAATCGAACGCGGACACGAAGATAACGGCGGGACCGCCGGAATCCTCAACTGCGTTAGCGACTTCGAAGCCGTCAGCGAGCGGCATCTTGATGTCGAGCAGGACGACATCGGGCCGGAGATCACGCATCGCGTTGATCGCCTGCACGCCATCGCTGGCGGCGCCGACAATCTCGACGTCCGGAATATCTTCCAGCGCCAGACGCATCCGGCGCAACGCCAACGGTTCGTCGTCAGCTAAAAGCAGGCGCAGCGGCTCGGCCAACACGCTCTTCCTCCAAAGGCAACCAAATTTCGACGCGACACCCGTTGGGCTCGCGATTGCGCGCAGTGAGCCCGGCGCGCCCGGCATAAATCAGTTCAAGACGCTCTCGCGCATTGGCGAGGCCGACGCCGCGGCGGCGGCGCGTATCGCCTTCCGGCGGCAGACCGGGCCCATCATCCTCGATCGAGATGCGCAACAGGTCGCCATCGCGATAGGCGGCGACGTCAATGCTGCCGCCTTCGGTGCGCGGCGTGATCGCGTATTTGATCGCGTTTTCGAGGATGGGTTGCAGGATGAGGCTCGGCAGGCGCGCGTTTTCCAGGCCCGGCTCGATCGAGAAGCGCACCTGCAGCTTGTCGTCAAAGCGCGTGCGCTCGATTTCGAGATACTTGCGCTGCGCATCCATCTCCGCCGTCAGCGCCGCCATCTCTGTAGGCTGGCGATCGAGCGAGTAACGCAGGAAGCCCGCGAGCTTCAGGATCATGCTCTCCGCTTGCGCGTTGCGCTTCTCCAGCACCAAGGTCGAGATCGCGTTCAGCGTGTTGAACAGGAAGTGCGGGTTGATCTGGTAGTGCAGCATCTTGAGCTGCGCGTCATAGGCCAGCGCCTGCGCGCGTGCGACGGCCCTCGCTTGCGTCATGGTCTCGAAGTGATAGCCGAGCAGCGCTTGCGTCAGCCCCCACAGCGGCAACGCCCAGCCGAACTGGAAGAGATAGATCACGAACGGATAGGGCTCGGGCGAAAAGCCAGCCAGCCAGCGCGGCCAAACCTGCTCGCTGTATTGCGTGAGCGGCGCTAGCGCCAAAGCGCCGAGCACCAGAGCCAGATTGCGCGCCCAGTTCGAACGGCTGGCGCGTGGGCCGGCGATGATTGCGAGCAACGCGCCGGTGAGCACGAAATAGCTGGCGACCACAAGAATGCGGTTGAGCAAATAGGGAAAGTCGCTGGCGTCATCCGGCGGATCGGCTGCTGCGGCGGCGGTGCGGATGGCGAAGTACATCAGCCAGAACGCAACGTGCGCGCCCCAGCGCGTCCACGCAGGATGGTCGAGCAGGCCTCTCGGCGCGCCGATCGCTCCTCGTTCGACTTCCCCGTTCGTCATCGCGCCAGCCTAGCGAACTCGGCGCAGAAAGGGGTAACGCCCTTTGCAGTCCGCCCTCTGTTCGTCGCAGTTTCGCGTCGGTTCGTCGTGGTAAAGCGCTGGGGGCTTAATCCGCGCGCGCTTCGGCCTTTTCCGCGCCGACATTTTGAGCCGAGCGCTTCTCTCCCGGCATCGCAAGTTCAAAAGCGTATTCGACGAACACGTCTTCGAGAGGCGCCACAGAGAGGAGTAGTTTTTTACTGAAGATCGCCCAATCGCGCGCAATCCCCTTCTTCGGGCGTTTCATGAGCGGCCAGCGCAGCGCCGCCATTTCCAGATCAGCACGCCAGACGATCTCGTGCATGTTCGACATCGACACCCAGCGTGTGTGTTCGAGGTTCGCCATGACGTAGCGCTGGTTGCGCTGGCGGCGATGCTGGCGAAAGCGCGGTGCGAACGGGTTTGGCGTGGTTACCAGGATGCGGCCATCGGGCTTGAGATGGCGCTTAGCGAAATTGAGGAGCGCCACGGGATCGTTCACGTGCTCGATGACGTCGCCAATGAAAACGCGGTCGAAGCGGTCGCCTAGATCGACATCGCTGGTGGCGTCGACATGACGGAAGTCGAAGCCCTTGGCGTTGTAGTGGGCGCAGAGCTCCGGCATCAGCTCGGCGGCGACGACGCGCTTGGCGACGCGGGCGATGCGGCCGTGCTCCCAGCCTTCTTCCGAGAAGAACGAAACATCGTGCTCGCCGGCGCCGATATCGAGCACGTCCTTGTCGCGGCAGAAATCGAGAACCATGTCGAGACGCGAGGTCTCCTCGATGCGCGTGATCGAGCGCAGAAACGCATCGACGCCCATGGTCGCTTCGCGGTTGGTGGGATCGGAGGAGACTTTGCGCCAGTCAAACATGCGAAGGCTCACTCACCTGCTGCAATTCTTCAGATAGCGCGCGCCAGAGAGCGTCCGCACCGTAGCGGGCCCTGAGCGCCGCGCGGCCGTTCTCGGCTTTGGCTTTTAGAGCGTCAAGGTTGGCGAGCGCCGCGGTGATGGCTGCGGCGAGCGCGGCGTCGTCGCCGACTGGGAAGAGCGCGCCGTACGCGCCGTCAGCCAGCGCCGCGGCGTTGCCGGGATTGTCGCTGGCGATGATTGGCACGCCATGGTCGAGGGATTCTTGCAGGAGATACGGCAGGCCCTCCCAGAGCGACGGCAAAACCAGCACGTCCTGATCATGGAACTGGCTGAACGGCGCGGCGATCCAGCCGGGGAATTCGGCCTCCAGGCCGGCTTTTGTAAGCGCTTCGCGCATTTGCATCTCGAGCTCGCCGGCGCCAACGAAACGCAGCGCCGACGGCGATGGCAGGCGCGCGATGGCGTTGATCAGCGCCAAGGGCTGCTTGGTGTCGATGAAGCGGGCGACGAAGTTTAGC
>JAWXAM010000113.1:0-3331 GCA_034439495.1 Terricaulis sp.
ACTGCGACGGCAGCCGGCCCACCCGGGTAGTTTCGTCGTTGTAGAAGGCGATCATATCTTGCATGCGCGCCGCTAATGCCGCTTGCGAGAAATTCCAGCTCAATGGCTTCGTCGGCGGTGATGGAATCGTTCAGATCATCCCTGATCTCTGCCAGGAACGCATCGAACGCCGCCTTCTCTTCCGAACCGGCGCGCTCGACCGCCGCCTTGATGCGGGTGATGTGGATTTCGGCAATGCGCGCGACATCGCCGGCCCAATTTTCCCAATAGTTCCTAGTGCCGCACTTCTTGACGATCTTCGCCATGATCGACTTGGCGTATTCCGGAAAGTCGAAGCCAAGCTGCGTAGGCTCGCCGCGCGGGATCGAGGTCGAGAAGTCGTCGCCTTCGTAGGCCGCGCCGCCGCCGATATCGAGATTGGCTTTGGCGGCCTTGGCGCGGATCGGAAAATCGTTGGAGACCGCGACGATCTCAATCCGGTCGCCCGGATCGACGCCAAGATCGATCTTGTTAATGGTCGCGTCGAGGCGATCATCGTGCGCGCGCAGCGCGTTCAATATCTGCCAGACGACCTTGTAGCGCTCATTGTCGGCGAGCGCCTGTTCAGGCGCCATTCCGGCGGGCACGCCGATGGGCAGGATGACGTAGCCCATCTTCTTGCCTTCGGAGCGCCGCATAACGCGGCCGACCGATTGCACGACATCGATCTGCGACTTTCGGGGATGCAGGAAGAGGATGGCGTCGAGCGCCGGCACGCCTACGCCCTCTGAAAGACAGCGCGCATTGGTAAGGATGCGGCACTGCTCGGTGCCAGCGTCCTCCTTCAGCCACGCCAAACGCTCATTGCGCATATTGGCGCTGAAACCGCCGTCGACATGCCGGACATGCGGATGAAGCGGCGGCAGTGCCGCAGCGCGCTCTTCCTCAAGTCCGTGGCGCCACTCTTCGGCGACGCGCGCGAATTGCTCTTCAAAGAGTTGCGAGGCCTTGATGGTTTTGGCGAAGGCGAGCGCGCGGCGCATCGGCGTCGGGTCCGCGTCGGTATCCGGCTTGAGATCGGTCTTGGTCAGCGCCTTGTAGCAACCGACGATCTTACTCGCGTCATCGAGCTTGAGTTCGTTGCCGCCGTCGGCGAGCAGGCGCTGGATGCCCTCGCTGATCGAACCTTCATCGACGGCAAGCACGATCACTTTGTAATCGGTGAGCAAGCCGTTCTGGACCGCCCAGGAGAAATTACGGGTGAAGAGTTCTTGGCCGTAGAGGCTCTCATCGTCCATTGACGCGAGCATCGCACCTTTTTCGTCGGCGACCTGCTGCACAGCCTCGCCAAAGATGCGCGGCGTCGCCGTCATGTAGAGGCGTTTCTTGCCTTTGATAAAGTTGGCGTCGTGGATCTTGACGAAGGCGCTTTCCTCTTCGCCCGCGAGCGTGGCGCCGGTGGTGCGATGCGCTTCATCGCAAATGATGAGGTCAAAATCAGGCAGACCGTACTTCGCTTGCGCGTCCGCCACGGCCTGTATGGAGTGATACGTCGAGAACACCACCGTCATCCGCTCGGGATCTGGCTTGCTCGCTTTGGCGGCGAGGACATTGGCGAGCGTCGTCGCAGGAATTTCGAGATCGGTGGCGCTGATGTCGGCGAGGTCGTCCTGGCGCGCTTTGCGCACGCCGACCTGTACATCCGAACACACCGCGAAGGCGCGAAGATTGATCGTGGAGTCGATGGCCCATTCGCGGATGCTCTGCGACATGAGCGAGAGCGAGGGCACCAGAAACAGCACCTGCCCGCCGCGTCCCGCCAGGGCCTGCGCGATCTGGAGCGCCGTGTAGGTTTTGCCTGTGCCGCAAGCCATGATCAGCTTGCCGCGATCGGCGGCGCGAAGGCCGTCCTGCACCGCCTTCAAGGCTTCAAGCTGGTGCGGCCTCGGGCTCTTCTTGGTGACGTGGACTTCGCCGCTCTGGGCGAAAGCGTCCCAATCGATGCCGCTCTCTTCAAGGTCGGCGAGGCCGATGCGGTTGCAAGGGATGGTCTGCCCGACCAGCGCTTCGGCGGCATGCTCGCTCCAGGGCGCGCCGGTGCTGTCGACAATGAGCCGGCGCGTGAAGGGCCGCTTGCCCGAGGCCGTAAAGAAGCTGTCGATGTCCGCTTTCTGAATACGATGGCCAGATGCGTAGAACTTGCACTGGACGGCGCACCAATCGTCGGGGCTATCGGCGAGCTGCGCGACTAGATCGATGCCGGTGTCCTGCTGCGAGATGCGATTTTCGGCGGCCCAATCCGCGTAACTCAGCACCCGCAGAAATTGGCCCTGCTGGGTTGGCGCGTGCTGCAGCCAGATGCGGACCAGCCGCTCGAAATAGTCGCCCTTCTCGCGCTCGGAACTCGCCCGCTGCCGATACGAAATGAGCAAGTCCCGTAGTGTTCTCAAATGAGCGCCCCCGCCGAATCTCTCGCCGCCACAACCCTGTGTAACGGTCCGTTCCAACCCCCTCCACCCTTTCGCCACCGAACCCATCGCTTTTGGACCGTAGGAGGCCGCTCCCCACGAGCGTCTGTGAGTATGTCGCTCGACGTTAGCTCCGGGCGAACGCCAACAACGGCCCAATATCCCCCCGGTCGCCGGCCTGCAGCGCCGCGACATAGGCGCGGCGGGTTTCGCCGATGGCGACGAGGTTGGCGCTGCCCCCAGTGAGCCACCGGGAGCGCCTCGCTCAGGACGCCGATGTTGTCGTCAAATCGTCAGCGTAACGTCGTAGAGGAGGCCATGTCTGTCGAGATCGAGCGAAAATTCCTTGTGCGGTCCGATGACTGGCGCGCGCAAGCTCACATGCGCGAAGAGCTCTGTCAGGCGTATCTCGCAATCACGGATCTGCTCACGATCCGTGTTCGGGTCAGCGGCGAGAACGCCTGGATTACTATCAAAAGCAGAGGCGATGGCCTTGTCCGCGACGAGTTCGAATACGCCATCCCGCTGGCCGACGCCGCCAAGCTGATCGAGGCGCGGCAGGGCGGCGTCATCGACAAGGTGCGCCATTCGATCGCCTTCGGCGGACGCACATGGATTGTCGACGAATTTCGCGGCGCGCATCAGGGTCTGCTGCTGGCGGAGTGCGAGCTGGACAGCCCCGATGCCGCACTCGTTCTGCCCGATTGGGTCGGTCAGGAAGTCACCGACGATCCCGCCTACCGTAACTCCGCGCTGGTGTGAGCACTCAGCTCCGCGCGAACGCCAACAGCGGGCCGATATCGCCCCGATCGGCGGCCTGTAGCGCCGCGACATAGGCGCGGCGGGTTTCGGCGATGGCGACGAGATTGGCGCTGCCCCAGGTC
>JAWXAM010000114.1:0-41065 GCA_034439495.1 Terricaulis sp.
GCGGCGGCGTCACTTCGAGCGCCGCCTCTTCGCTCAACAGATCGGAAGGTTTGGCTACCACGACGCCATCGGCGACGACGCCGCCCGCTTCAATTGCGGCGCGCGCTTTGGCGCGGCTTTCCACAAGCCCGCGAGCAACAAGCAAGAGATCGGCGCGGATGCGGGTCATGGGGCATGCGTCTGGCGCGGACCTGACGCAGAGGCAAGCATTTCCGCTTGCCGCGCGACAGTGCGCGCGCAAGGCTCCCGGCAAATCACAAGATTGGGGAGAACCGGATGAGTATGCTTTCGCGCCGCGCCGCACTCGCAATGACAGCCACAGCGACTGTGCTCGCCGCGTGCCAAAGCTCTGCCGGCAACGAGACTGAGGTCGCGCATTCGGACGTGCTGGGCGATCTCGACGCTACGGGCGTCGCCGCTCGCATCCGCTCCGGCGACCTCACGCCGCAGCAAGCGGTGGAAGCGGCCATCGCGCGCAGCGAGCGCGTCAACGGGCAACTCAATTTCATCGCCGCACCGCTGTTCGAGCTCGGCCGCGCGCGCGCCAACGAGCGCTTGAGCGGACCGTTCGCGGGCGTGCCTACACTGATCAAAGATTTGATGCCGATGGTGGGCCAGCCGACGCGCTATGGCAGCCGCGCGTTTGCTAATTTCGTACCGCAGGAACAGCCGCCGTACATGGACGCGCTGCTAAGAGCGGGCCTCGTGCCGTTCGGCAAGTCCACCACGCCTGAGTTTGGCCTGACCGCGACGACTGAAACGCTGCTCGGCGGCGACACGCGCAACCCTTGGGATGTTACACGCTCGTCCGGCGGGTCGTCCGGCGGCGCCGCCGTTGCGGTTGCAGCGCGCGTCGTGCCGATTGCACACGCCAGCGATGGCGGCGGCTCGATCCGCATTCCCGCCGCGTGCAACGGGCTTGTGGGGTTGAAGCCGTCGCGCGGACGCAGCGTGCTAGGCGGACGCCCAGATAGCGGCATCGATATTTCGGTAAATGGCTGCGTCAGCCGCAGCGTGCGCGACACCGCAGCTTGGCTCGCCGCCACCGAGCAAACCGGCGCCAACCCGACCTTCGCGCCAGTAGGCGTTGTGACCGGGCCGAGCACGCAACGCCTGCGCATCATCGTCGATATCCCGAACGCGCTCGGCAACGACCCCCATCCGGAAGTGCGCGCCGCCGTGGAATCCGCCGCCGAGCTTTGCCGCTCGCTCGGCCACCAAGTGCGCGAACAGCGCGCCACGATCAACGGCCGCCAGTTCAGCGAAGACTTCATCCTGCTCTGGGCGACGGGCGCGGCAGAAGTGGTTGCCCTGGTCGAGAGCCAAGCGCCGGGCGTGCCGCTCGATCAATTGCTCGAACCGCTCACCATAGAACTGGGCGCACATGCGCGCGCGCAAGGTCCACGCGCCCTGCAGGCTGCAATCACGCGCCTGCGCGCGATCGAAACCCAGTATGCCGCGATGTTCGAGACCGCCGATATCTACCTGACGCCGGTGCTCGGCCAGCCACCGGTCGCGCTCGGGCAGATTTCTGGCGCGCGCGGCATGGCCGTGTTCGAGACACTGAACGACTATGTCGGCTACACGCCGCTGCAGAACGTCGCCGGCGCGCCGGCGATCAGCTTGCCGCTCGCTTGGTCGACCGGCGGCTTGCCAATTGGGGTTCATTTCTCCGCCGCAAAGGGCCAGGAGCGGCGGCTTCTGGAACTGGCTTACGAACTGGAACAAGCGCGCCCGTGGGCATCGCGAAAACCAGGGGTGAACGCCGCCTGAAAATGTGGTCCATACTGCCGCCCAGTTTCGGCGGTACCTCGCGACCATGAAGATTCGCCACGCTGTTTGCAGCTTGTTGCTGGCCGCCTCGCTCGCGGCGCCGGCGCACGCCCAGCAAGGCGATCCGCCAGCCGAAACGACACCCCTGCGCGGCGAGGAATGGTATCGCGGCCAATTGATCGAACTCTCCGAGATTCTAGGCGGCTCGCACTATCTGCGCATCGTCTGCGAGGGCCGCGGCGATCAGCGCTGGCGCGAATATATGCGCGGCGTCATCGATCGCGAGCCACAATACAATGCGCTGCTGGTCGATGGCTTCAACCGCGGCTATCGCAACGAAGAGACGCGCTTTCCGGTGTGCGATTCCACTACACGGCAGATGGAAGCCGAGTTGCGCGCGCGGGGCCTGCGCGTCGCCCAGGGCCTTAGCGCGCGGCACGCGGAGTAAATCGACATGAGCGACGATCCAGACCTCAAGGGCCGCGCGCTCGCACTCATCCTCGATGCGTGGGAAACGGCGCTCGCTGAGGGCGCCGAGGCGGAGGTGATCGCCTCGGTCGCGATCTATGCGGCGCTGGCGGATATGGTCGATCGCTATGGCGAAAGCGCTGTCGCGGATTTTTGCGCCACGCTGCCGGAGCGCACCCGGCGCGGCGAGTTCACGCTGAAGAGCGAGTAGCGCTCAGCGCGTCTGCCATATCTCTTCAAGCCACGCCTGATCCGGCATGCCAGGCTCGCTTGCGCCGTTGCGGGCGAGGAAAAGATGACGGGCGATTTCGGCTTGACGTTCGATATTGTAGTCGCGGAGTCGCGCACCGGGTTTGGGCTTATATGCATAGGCGCGCGCGCCCAGCGCACCGAGCTTGGCGCCCGCAAGGAATACACCGCGCGCCGCTTGCCAGACATGCATCAGTTCGTGGATCAGCCAACCCTGCTCATCGAGCGGCGTGCAGCTGAAATCCTCGCATGCGCGCCAACGCGAGAACACCACCGTCCGTCCGCGCGGCACCATGGCGCCGAAGCCAAGCGGCGGCGCTTGCATCACGCGCACACGCGGCCAATCGATCTCATCGCCGAAAATACTGCGGCCAAGCGCGATCTCATCCGCGTTGAGCTTGCGGCGGCGCCAGATCGGCATGCGCGGATTCAGCTTGGCCATGATGCTAATATGGAGCGCGCGGCGCTGACGAGGAAGCCTTGCACGCCTAAGCGTGCGGCAAGGTTTCCAGAAAGCGCATCGGCTCACCGATGTGCGGCGTGACGATCTCGCCTTCGCGCATCACCAATTGGCCGCGGATAATGGTCGCCAGCGGCCAGCCCTTGGCTTCAAAGCCATCGAACGGCGTCCAGCCGCAGCGCGTGGCCTGATCTTCGGCGCGGATGACGCGGCGCGCTTTCATGTCGACCAGTGTGAAATCGGCGTCGTAGCCTAGGGCGATGCGGCCTTTGCCTTCGATGCCGAACACACGCAGCGGCCCAGCGCTCGAAAGATCAACGAAACGCTGCAACGAAAGGCGCCCCTCGTTCACATGGGTCAGCATCACCGGCACGAGCGTTTGCACGCCCGGCATGCCGGAAGGCGATTTCGGATAGGCTTGCGCCTTCTCTTCGCGCGTGTGCGGCGCGTGGTCGGTGGCGATGATGTCGACGACACCCTGCGAAATGCCCAGGGACCAGAGCGAGGCTAGATCTTCGGCGTAACGGATAGGCGGATTCATTTGGGCGAAGCCGTGCAGGCGCTCGTAAATCTGCGGGCCGGCGAAGGTGAGAAATTGCGGCAGCGTTTCTACGGTCGCGACGTCCTTCGCGGTGGCCAAGAACTCCATCTCGATTGCGGAAGACACGTGCAGCACGTGGACGCGCTTGCCGTGCTTACGCGCCGCCGCGACGAGGCGCTGAACGGCGAGCAAGCCGGCTTGATCGTCGCGCACTTCGGGATGGCTCGTCCAATCGCCTTCGCGCGCGAGCTTTTTGCGTTCGTTGAGGCGCGCTTCATCCTCGGCGTGAAAGGCGCCGCGGCGGTTGATGTTTTTCACGACATGGTCGAGCCCGTCATCGTCACCGACCAGGAGCGTGCCGGTGGACGAGCCCATGAACGTCTTCACGCCGCAGCAGCCCGGCAGTCGCTCGAGCGCACCGAGCTGATGCGCGTTCTCTTGTGTGGCGCCGATGTAGAATGCGTGGTCCACGTGGGCGCGGCCCTTTGCGCGCGCGAGCTTTTCGTTGAGCGCTTCCGCCGTCGTCGTCGGCGGCGCCGTGTTCGGCATTTCGAACACCGCCGTCACGCCGCCCAAAGCTGCGGCGCGGGTGCCGGTTTCCAAATCTTCCTTGTGCTCGTTGCCCGGTTCGCGGAAGTGCACCTGCGTATCGATGACGCCCGGCAGAACGTGCACGCCCTTGGCGTCGATCTCGACATCGCCGGTGAAGCGCGAAAGATCGCCGATCACCGCGATCTTGCCGCCAGCGACGCCGATGTCGCCGACGTTTTCGCCGCTTTGATTGACGATGGTTCCGCCGCGGATAATCAGATCCAAAGCGTTCATGTCAAAGGCCTCCGGCGTGCAACAATTGAAGCGCGGCAGCTTCCACCGCGTCGATGCTGACATCGTCCATTGCGTGCGCGTCGTCCAGCGCCGCGCCTGCGGCAAGTTCCGCAAAGCTGCGTCCGCGCAGCGTCCGAGCCCGTGGGCCATGGGGGGCACGGACCCGATCGTCGGTGGGGCCGAACAGGGTCAAAGTCGGCGCGCCCATGGCAGCGGCGATGTGGGTCAGCGCGTTGTCGTTGCCGATGCACAGGGTGGCGCGCTCCATGAGGGCGGCGGCGCCCGCAAGATCGAGCCCCTGGCCGAGATCGAGCGCGGCAACACCGTCCGCGTCCAAGCTGGAGACGATCGCGCGCGTGAGCGCCGTATCGCGGGCAGCCGCGCCCAGAACCACAATGCTGGCGCCCGTGAGCGGCCCTGTCGCTAAGCGGCGCGCGACAGCGGCAAAGCGCTCCGCCGGCCATCTTTTGGCGGCGCGTGCTCCACCGGGCGCCAGCGCCAAAACTGCGCCCTCCGGCGCCACCGCCGCCGCTGCGGCGCGTGCGTAATCGGCAATCCATAATTTCGGCGACAACGTCCGCTCGGCGCCGAGCGCCGCCGCCCAATCCTCGCTGCGATGGCGCAACATCGCCGCCGGCTTCAGCGTCACCCGCCGCACCGCGGGCAGCGCATTGCCGGGGAAACCACCGCGCCCATCGACCACCAAGTCAAAGCGCTGGCGCGCCAGCTCGAACCACAGACCCAGCCCCGTCAGCGGGCCCCATTCGACCGGCGTCAAGCGCAGCTTTGTGTTCGGCGCCGCCACGAATAATGGGGCTGCCTCTGGCGTACAGACAACAAGCACCTCCGCGCCCTCGCGCGCAGCGTGGTCCAGCGCGCCGGTGGCGAGCACCGCTTCGCCCAGATCGGCAGGCGCGAGGAACAAAACCGAAGCCATGACGAAGGGGTTAGGCCTGGCCTGGGTAAAGACCAAGTCAACACGCCGCGAAGGCTTGCGGGCAACGCCGCCGAAGGCCAAGTGGAGCCCATGCCGGCCCGCCTTCCCCGCACCTTGATTCGCGCCAGCGGCCCCGACGCGCGCAGCTTCCTCAACAACGTGCTGACTCAAAGCCTTGATCGCCTCGACGAGGCTGGGGTGCTCTACAGCGCGCTGCTCAGCCCACAGGGCAAGGTAACGGCCGACATGCTGCTCTGGGCCGAGGGCGACGGCGTCATCATTGAAGCTGATCCCTCGCGCGGCGGCGATCTTTTACGCCGGCTCTCCATGTACAAACTCCGCGCCAGCGCGGCGCTGGAAGATATAAGCGATCAGTACGACGCGCTCTGGTCTGCGGAGGCGTTCGATAACGCCCGGCCCGATCCGCGCCTTGCAGCGCTTGGCTTCCGCGCGATCGCACAGCGCGGCGCACGTGAAGACGGCGCGACCGCGTTCGACGCCCATCGCATCACAGCCGGCGCGCCCGACCTCGCGCGTGACGCGGGGCCGGAGGAAGTCTTCGCGGGCGAGGCTTTGCTCGATGAGCTGAACGGCGTCGATTTTCAGAAAGGCTGTTTCGTCGGTCAGGAAAACGTCAGCCGCATGAAACGCCGCGCCACCACGCGCAAGAAGTTCTGCCCGGTCACGTTCGATGGCCCGCCGCCGCCGCATGGCACGCTTATCCTCGCCGGTCCTACTGAACTCGGCGCGATCCGCACCGGCGCCGAGCGCCGCGCCATTGCGCTTCTCAGGCTCGACCGCGCACTTACCGCAACGGCGCCACTGACTGCAGATGGCCGCGCCATCGAACTCGATCCGCCGCCGTGGCTCATCCTCCCCGCTGCCGGAGAAAGCGCGCCCTAACGGCGCGCAAACTGGCGTCACACATTGACGGTTCCCGGCCTCGGGTCTAACCGCGACGAGCGCAATTTTCGGCGCGGATTAGAGGGTATCAATGACTGTCGCCATCTCCGCGACCGGCCTTTGGACGCCGTCCGACTCCATTACCAACGCCGAACTGGTCGCGTCTTTCAATACGTACGTAGAGCGCTTTAACGCTGAGAACGCTGGTGCGATCGAGGCAGGCGCAGTGAAGGCGCTGCAGCCATCGAGCGTCGAGTTCATCGAGAAAGCCTCCGGCATCAAGCATCGCTTCGTGATGGACAAAGCCGGCTCGCTCGATGTCGACCGCATGGTCCCGCGCATTCCGGAGCGCCCGAACGAACAGCTTTCTCTGATGGCCGAAGTTGCGGTCAACGCGGGCCGCCAAGCGCTTGAGGCCGCCGGCCGCGATGCGCGCGATGTCGGCGCCGTCATCTGCTCGTGCTCGTCACTGCAGCGGCCTTATCCGGCGCTCGCGATCGAAGTGCAGAACGAACTCGGCGCTGGCGGCTTCGGCTACGATATGAATGTCGCCTGCTCGTCCGCCACGTTCGCCATCCAAAACGCTACCGACATCATCAAAGCCGGCCACGCGAAATCCGTGCTGGTCGTGAACCCCGAACTCACCACGGGGCATTTGAATTTCCGCGACCGCGACTCGCACTTCATTTTTGGCGACGCTGCTGTCGCCATCCTAGTCGAGCGCGCCGACATTGCGCCGCAAGGCGCGTGGGCCATTCTGGGCACCAAACTGAAGACGGTGTTCTCCAACAACATCCGCAATAATTTCGGCTTTCTCAATCGCGGCGACGAAGCCCATCGCGACGATCCCGATAAGCTGATCTCTCAGCAGGGACGCAAAGTGTTCAAGGAAGTTGTGCCGCTGGTTTCGGAGATGATCCTGGAGCAACTGGCCGCTATGGGCCTCAAGGCCAGCGACATGCGCCGGCTCTGGCTCCATCAGGCGAATTCAAACATGAACCGGCTGATTGCCGAACGCGTGCTTGGCCACGAAGCGTCGCAAGATGAGGCGCCGACCGTGCTCGACGTTTACGGCAATACCGCCGGCGCCGGCTCGATCATCGCGTTCCACAATCACCGCGCTGATTTGAAGACGGGCGATAAGGGGCTGATCTGCTCGTTTGGTGCGGGATACAGCGCGGGCAGCATTTTCGTGCAGAAGAGCGCTTAGGCGCTCAGCTCAAATTATATCCCACTCCGGACCGACGCCGCCGATAACGCCGGATGAGGTGACCGTGAATCCATTGAGGGTCCAGATCGCCAGCAGGCCCGATGCATCGTCACGCCACAAGATGTCGTCGCGGCCATCTCCGTTGTAATCGCCTACATCGGCGATGCGCCAAGGCGCGCCGACAAAGCCAACGGCCCCGCTGGATAAGACAGCGGCGCCGTTCATATGCCAGATCGCGATCAATCCATCGTCGCGCTCCCAGAGAATGTCGGCGTATCCGTCGCGATTAAAATCACCCGTGCCGCGCACGGCCCATTCCGTGCCGACCGCGCCGAGCCCCGCGCTGCCTGTGAGGCTGGCTCCGTCCGTCTCCCAGGTGGCGACCAAGCCGTCGTCCCGCCGCCAGAGGATGTCGTCCCGGCCATCGCCGTTGAAATCGGCGGCGGCGAGAATGCTCCACTCTGCGCCAACAAACCCGATCGACGATGTCGCCGCGACGCCGAACTCTTGCATCGTCCAGATGGACACTTCGCCGGTGTCAGTACGCCAGAGCAGATCGTCCTGACCGTCGAAATTGAAGTCGCCCGTTGCGGCGAGCGACCAAGCTGCAGATGACTCCGCCACCACGGCAGAGTCCACCGAGGAACCGGCGCCCCATATCGCGATAAGACCGTCGTCGCGGCGCCAGAGAATATCGTCTCGACTATCGCCGTCGAAATCACCCGTCCCGGCGATGCTCCACTCTAGGCCCACAGGGCCGAGGACGGCGCCGCCGGTTTGCGTTGTGCCTTGCACGGACCACGTCGCGACGAGACCGTCATCGCGGCGCCAAAGGATATCGCTTGTGCCATCGCCGCTGAAAGTTTGCTGAGCGATGTCAAGCACGACGTCACGATCCGAAAAATCGATGATTTCGGCATTGCGAACGTCGAAAAAGCCCATGCCTGAGATGTGCCACGAGCCATCCGGGTTGCGCACCCAGGTCGCTGACGTCGATACACCGCCGAAGACAGAGCGCACGGTATCGATGCCCTCGCCGCCATCGAGCTGATCGCCGTTCGAGGTGATGAGGATGTCGTTGCCGGCGCCGCCGTAGAGGTAAGATGTGTTGTCGCCGACGCGCAGGACATCATCGTAATCCGACCCGATCACGCCCTCGAAGCCCGCGAGCGTATCGACGCCGCCGCCGCCGGTGTTTTGTACGGTGGTGACACCTAGATCGACGATAACGCCGGCTGTCGCGTCTTCGTATGAAACAAGGTCCCGCGTGCCCGCTTGGCCATCCAAGAAATCATTGCCGGCGCCGCCTGCGATGAGATCGTCGCCTGCGCCGCCTCGAATGATATCGTTGCCGCCGCCGCCATAGAAGAAATCGCCAACGCCGCCGATCGTGGAACCATAGATAACCTCCACGTACATGGAGCCAAGCACGGTGGTGCTGGCGTTCGACGTATAGAGCGTGACGTGCTCAACGTTGCGCAAGCTCATATTGTTGGCGAGCGTAACGATGCCGCCGGTGTTGAGCGCCGTTAGATCAATAGTTGAGGCCGGCAGACTGCCGAGGCCGTTGACGAGAACGGTATCCATCCCATCGCCGCCGTCAGCGGAATCGCCAATGCTGATGGTCAGCGTGTCGTTGCCGTCATCGCCGTAAAGCTGATCGGCTTGGTTGCCGCCGTCGATGGCGTCGTCGCCGGCGCCGCCGCGAATGATGTCGGCGCCATCGTCGCCGCGCAGTATGTCGGCGCCGTCTCCGCCGTGGATCACATCATCGCTACCGCCGCCGTAGATCGTGTCCGCGCCGCCGCCGCCGTCGAGCGTATCAACACCGGCGCCGCCGAAAAACTCCTCGACGAAGTTCGACCCGAAGGCCGAGTTCGTTCCATTTCCAAACGTGATGGCGATTCCGCCTTCAACGTTGCGGATCGTCCCGCCACCTGCGAGCGTGCCTACCCCGCCCGTGTTCAGCGGCCGAAGATCAACCGAGGCGTTGTTGATATTCGTATAGCTGATGATGGCGATGTCGTTGCCGGCGCCGCCGTCGAACACATCTGACACGCCGCCGGAAAGTGCGTCATTGCCGTTGCCGCCACGAATATCGTCGCGCTGCGAGTCGGGAATGGCGCTGGCGACGCCGCCTGACAAATAGATGTCGTTGTCGCCTAGGACGTCGTCGCCATCGTTGCCTTCGATGAGATCGGCGCCAGTGCCGCCAACGATGACATCGTTGCCGTTACCGCCACGAAGCGTGTCGTTGCCCTCAAACCCGCCGATGAGGTCGTTGCCGCCCAGGCCGCTAATCGTGTCGCCTGACGAGGTGCCGCCAAGGTTGTCCGGCCCCTCGGTGCCGTTGATCGTCGCCATGTGAATCCCACCCTTTGGGCGCGTTTGTCCTCGCGCCCTTGCTCCCATCCAGCATGAAATGAATTAGGTCGCAATCTCAAGTAGACGAAATTGCAGCGTGGGCGACAGCGAGTTCCGCGCAGGATCAGCCGGCCAAAGCCGCGCGCACTTTCTGCGCCAATTCGAAGCGGGAATACGGTTTGCTGAGCAGCAAGAGGCCTTCCTCGAGGCGACCGTCTCGCACGATGACGTCCCGGGTATAGCCCGATGCGTAGAGCACTTTGAGGCCGGGCTGTAGCGCCGTTGCGTGCTCGGCCAGCATGCGGCCCGTGAGTCCGCCGGGCATAATCACGTCGGTGAAGAGAAGGTCGAACGGCGCGTGTTGCTGCAGGATATCCAAGGCCGCAGGGCCGTTCGGGGCTGAGGTCACGCGATATCCGAGCGCCGCGAGCACGCTTTGCGCGTGCTCGCGGACCAACTCGTCGTCCTCGACTAGCAAAATGCTCTCCTCGCCGCGCAAGCTCGCCAACAAGTGCGCTTGGCGCTCGAACACGCCGGGCGCCGTTTCCGAGCGCGGGAGAAACATTTTCACCACGGTTCCGACGCCGGCTTCCGAGTACACTTTCACATGCCCGCAGCTTTGTTTGATGAAGCCGTACACCATCGACAAGCCGAGGCCGGTGCCTTTGCCAACTTCCTTGGTGGTGAAGAACGGCTCGAACACCTTGGCGAGATTTTCGGGTGAGATGCCAATCCCGGTATCGGACACCGAAATCAAAACAAACTCGCCGGGGTCAATCTCGTTTTGAGCGGCGTAATCCTCATCGAGATGTGCGTTGCGCGCTTCAATTGTGAGGCGCCCGCCTTCCGGCATCGCATCGCGCGCGTTGATGCATAGATTGAGAACCGCGGATTCCAGTTGAGTTGGATCCACGAGCGCGGGCCAAAGATCCGCCTCAGCGTCGATCTTGACTTCGATCTGCGCCGTGAGTGTACGCGCCAGCAGCGCATGCAGACTGACCAGGAGGTCGCCGACCTCGACGCTTTTCGGCATGAGCGGCTGGCGCCGGGAAAACGCCAGCAGGCGATGTGTAAGCTGCGCGCCGCGCTCGGCCACAGTTAAGGACGTGAGCGCAAGTTTGCGTAGCGCCGGCTGATCGGCAAGCCGCTCCACCAATATCTCGGAATTGCCCAGCACCACGGTGAGCAAATTGTTGAAATCGTGGGCAACGCCGCCGGTAAGTTGGCCAATGGATTCCAGCTTCTGGCTCTGGCGCAGCTTTTCTTCGGTTTGACGCATATTGGTGATGTCGCGCGTTACGATCACTGCGCCGACCACCTCGCCCGCTGCATCGACCAGCGAACGGGTGGAGATTGAAAGCGTTGTCTCGCCCGGGCGATGCGCCATGCCGTGGACACGGATTTCAAAGCTATCCGAGTAATCGCCGCGCAACGCGCGCGCTACGGGCCAGTCATGCGGTTCAAGCTCGGCGCCATCCGCGTCGAAAATCTTCATGACTTGTGGCGACCGCCACGCGTCAAGGGATTTTCCGGCTTCGACTTCGCCGCGAAACCGGCGGAGCTCTTTGTTGGCGTAAACTTCCTTGCCGTCTCTATCGACCACCAGGACGGACTCGCCCATGCTTTCGATGATCGACTCAAACAAAGCCGCGCGTTCATTGGCACGCGCCAGCGCAAGGCCCGGATCAATGTCACTGCCGATCTTCGGCGTCATTCGCGATCTCGCCGCCTCCAGTCGCGACGAGTGTAGCGCGCGGGGTCGCCTTCATCCAAGGGTTGCCGACTTACGTTGCGGCGGCCGAACACGGAAAACCGCATCCGGCCGCTGTAATTCAGCTTACCAACCGCACTCTTCGCCTTCGTTCTGCTCTTCCATCCACGTCATCAGCGGCTGGAAGTAGCGCACCATCGAGCCGCCATCCATTTGACGAGTGCCGGTAAAGGCTTCGAGTGCGTCTGGCCATGGGCGCGAGGCGCCCATTTCAAGCATGCGATTGAAGCGCTCGCCGACTTCGCGGTTGTTATAGACCGTGCAGCGATGCAGCGGCCCGCTCCAACCCGCTTGCTGGCAAGCCGCTTCGTAGAACTGGAATTGCAGCACGTACGAGAGGAAGTAGCGCAGGTACGGGACGTTGTTGGCGATGTGATACTTGGCGCCCGGATCGAACATGGTTTCGTCGCGCGCTGTCGGCGGACGGATGCCTTGATAGCGCTCCCGCAGCTCCCACCAGGCGGCGTTGTAATTCTCCGGCGTGGTGCGACCGTCGAACACCTGCCAGCGCCACTGATCCATGGCCAGCGCGAACGGCAGGAACGAGATTTTGCCGAGCGCTTGCTCGAGCAGAAGGTTCGTGTCCGCGCTCGCCGGCGGCACTTGGTTTTGGCGCAAGAGACCGATGTCGACCAGATATTGCGGCGTGATGTTGAGCGCGATGAAATCGCCGATGGCTTCGTGGAAGCCGTCGTGAGCGCCGTTTTGGTAGAGGTACGGCTGATTCATGTAGGCGCGCTGGTAGTAATTGTGCCCAAGTTCGTGGTGGATGGTTTGGAAGTGCTCGGCGTTGACCTGAATGCACTGCTTCACGCGGATGTCTTCGCGTGAATCCAGATTCCAAGCTGAGGCGTGGCAAACGACATCGCGATCGCGCGGCCGCGTGAGCAGCGAGCGCTCCCAGAACGTGTCCGGCAATTCGGCCATGCCGAGCGAAGTGTAGAAACGTTCGGCCGTCTCCGTCATCCGCACCGGATCGTAGCCGGCGCGTGTCAGCAATTGCGTCGTGTCGTAGGTCGCCGCGCCGCCGCGCGGGCGTACGATCGGCATCAGAGCCGACCAATCCTGCGCCCACATATTGCCGAGGATGTCAGCGCGGATCGGGCCGGTGCGCGGCTGCACGGCATTGCCGTATTGCGCGTTGAGGCGCGTGCGCGTGTAGCAGTGCAGCTGCTCGTAGAATGGCTGTAGCTGACCCCAAAGCCGTTCGACCTCGGCTTCCATCTGATCAGCCGGCATGTCGTAATTGGAGAGCCACATCTGGCCGACATCTTCAAAGCCCAGATCGCGCGCGCCTTGGTTGGCGATCTCGACCATGCGGGCATAATCATCGCGCATCGGCGCAGCGACCGCGTGCCACTCGGTCCACATCTCTTGCAGACGCGCGGGGTTGCGCTCGGTGCCCATCAGAGTTTCGAGTTCATCGAGCGTGACTTGGCGGCCTTGGTAGTCGATGCGGCCGGTTGAATACGTGGAGGCGAGCCGTGTGGTGATCTGCGAGAGCTGATCGGCTGAACCTTCCGTCTGCGGCGCCGGCAACACGAGACTCAAACGCAGCAGATCGATCTTGCGGCGGGTGTCGGCCGGCAACTCGACATTGGCATAGCGCCCAGCGCCGCTGGCGAGACGCACACGCGCTTCTGTCGCTTCCGCATCGGAGCGCTGCAGCAGCCATTCGGTGTCGTAGGTGATGTTGGTATTATAGACCCACGCGATGCGCGCTTCGTATTCAGAGCGCTCGGCCAGTTCGGCTTCGGCCGCGGCGACGAATTCCTCCGCCGAAGCTGCGGTCGCAGGGCCCCTCGCACCGGCGTTCGAGCCGGTGGGATAAGACGTCGGCGGCGTCGCACATGCGGCCGCAAAAGCGGCGATGGCGATCCAAGACGCGGCCGCCTTGAGCAACGGTTTCGCGATCATTCCAGTCCCCTATCGTTAGAACGCGGTCAGCCGCCCTCCGCGGCCAACCACTCGATGCCGTCCGCCGACATCATGAAAACAACAGCCTCGCGCTTATGCGCGCCGACCGCTGCAAAAAAGCGTTGAGCGACGTCATTGTCCACCCCGGTGGTGATCGCGAGTTCCCGCGCGCCGAGATCGCGACTGCGCTGCGCCACCGCCACCATCAGCTTGCGGGCAAGCCCCCCGCGGCGATGCTGCGGCGCCACATAAAGCTCGCAGAGCACCACTGTCGGGCAGGCGCGGCGCACGTCGTAGCTCTTGGTGATGAAGGCGTGCGCGATCAGCGGGCCGCTCGCGTTCTCCTGCGCCACCCAGCCCTCGAAAAGCGCGCCGGAGCCAAAGCCATGGGCCTTGATCCGATCGCTCTCGAGGCCGGAGACAACGCCGTCTTCGGACGCCGACGCAGCCGCCAGCTTAGCGATAGCTTCGGCATCGCGCGGCACCGCGCGGCGGATCAGGTATGTTCCCATGCAAAGACGATCATGCGCGGGATCGCACGTCTGGCAAGCGAAAGCCTTGCTTGGGCGTTAGTGATCTGACCAGGGGCCCATCGGGCCGTCATCGCCCCAGCCGGAATCGCCGCGCGCCATGAACGCGCCGAGCAGCGTCAGCCCAACAACAATGGCGACTGCAACGAGGAACCAGAAGAACATCGTCCGCTCCAGCGGCGGGCCCTACCCGCCTGAAGGCTGCTTCGCCTCCCCAGCTTTCACACCATCATTTGTAGCACGGGTGGGGCCTGCGTTCGAGGGCAAACCGATCCATACGCGCAACCAGGGAATTCGCCGCCCCAAATCGAAGAAGAGCCAGCATCCGAGCGCGGTTGCTCCGATTAGAAGCGGCGCCTCGATCCAGAGCGGCAGCGCAAGCGCGTTAAGGTGATAGCCAGCAACCACGATAATTGTTTGATGTACGAGATAGAATGGGAAGATGGCTTGCGTAAGTAAGCGGCGCGCGGGGCCGTCGGCATTGCGCAAATGCTTGTGGGCGAAGCCGATGGCGGCGACGATTGCGCACCATGCATCGAGTTCGCGCACGCTGCGCATGATCGCGCGCAGCCAGTCCGGCGGCGTGACGCCCTCAGGGTGCAGATTGAAATAGATGATCAACGTGGCCCAACTCGCGACCGCAATGGCGAGCGCCGGCCAGCGCCACTTCACGCAGCGTTCAAAGAACGGCTCAAACTTGGCAATCGAGAAGCCGAACACGAACACGCTGAAATAAAGCGCGTGCAGGTACCAGTCTTCGCGGAAATCGTGGCTCTCGCCGAAGATCGGCTGCAGCGTCACCCGCAGGGTCGCCATGACGATCCACGGCGTCAGGATCAGAAACGGGCCGGCGAGCAGCACCGCGGCCGCTTTGGGGATGCGGCGCAGCAGTGGCAGGAGCGGGATCAGCGCTAGCGTGTAGAGAATGAGATAGGCGACGAACCACATGTGGTTGTAGGTCGGCGTCGTCAGGCAGCCGTCGGAATCGCACCAATTGCCCGAGGCGGTGACGTATTTGATGTAGAAATTGTCGAGCGCGAGCGGGTACTGCGCCACCTGCTCCGGGGGCAGCATGCGGATCGCGTCGACGATCTCGTAATAGGATTGCGGCGGCACGATCACGAACACGGCGAGCAAAAGCGGCGGCCAGAGCCGGCCCATGCGCGAGGCGGTGAACTTCCAGACACTGAGCTTGTCAGCCAAGAACCGCGTCGCGGCCCCGGCAATCAGCATGAGCAAAGTGAGCCGCCAGGGGCTGGTCAGCATCATCAGCGGCTCGATCGTCTCCGACGCCCGATCGGATTTCACGTGCCATTCCCAGGTCACGTAAAACATGCCGCAGTGGTAAAGAATGAGCAGGCCAAACGCGATGATGCGGAGCCAGTCGAGGTCGTATCGGCGGTCGGTCATGGGGCGGAAGCTCTCCTTCGCCTCTGCTTCTTTCGCCGCCCGGCCCATCCCGCTAGTCTGGCGCCATGCCCGGCGGCTGGCTGGGACGAGCGGAGAGCCTCAGGTGACCAGCGGCGGCCAGATCGGGACGAGCGGTGAGCCCCGCACGCGCCTTGGGCCGTGGGGCGTTATCGCGCTGGCCGGCGTCGCGGTCGCGTTCGTAACCGCCAGCTCCGATCTCACTGAAATCCGCCGCGCCGGCGCCGACGTGCACTGGGCCGAGCCGGTGCTGTGGGAAATCACCAGCGCGATCGTGATCATTGGGCTCGCGCCGCTGGTGGGCCTTGCCATCCGCCGCTGGACGCCGCGGGAGGACAATCTCCTCCGCACGGGCCTTATCCACTTCGCCCTGACCATCCCGTTCGCCGCCGCCCACGTCGCAGCGATCTTCGTACTGCGCGAGAGCGCCTATTGGGCGGTCGGCGCCCATTACGGCTACTTCCACGAGGACGGCGTCCTCGGCACCTTCGTTTATGAATGGCGCAAGGATGTGCTGACCTATGCCGCCATCGCCTCGCTCTATTGGTGGTTTCAGCGTCGGGCCGAGCAGCCTCCCGCAGTGACGCCTGGTGAAAACCGGATCGAAATCCGCGACGGCGCAACCGCTGTCTTTTTGGCGCCCGCGGACCTGCTCTTCCTTGAGGCTGCCGGGAACTACATCGAATTCCACACGGCGAGCCGCACCCACCTCGTGCGCGGCACACTGGCCGCCTGGGAAGCGCAACTGGCAGATCGCGGCTTCGTACGCATTCACCGCTCACGCTTGGTCAATCGCGCCCGCATCGCTGCGATCAAGCCTACGCCCGCCGGCGATATCGAACTCACGCTTGATGACGGCCGCACTCTCACCGGCAGCCGCCGCTATCGCGCCGCGCTCGAAACACCGCAGGTCAGCACATGAAGCCACTCGTTCTCGCACTCGCGCTTCTTGCCGCCGCATGTGCGAGCGCGGCGCCGACCGCTGCGCCCATCCAGCTTGGTGTCAGCCACACGCTTCAGTCGAACGTGCTGGATGAAGCGCGCGAGATCAATGTTTGGCTGCCGCCGGGTTATTCGGAGGGCGCCGAACGCTACACGGTGCTTTATCTCATTGATGGCGGCGTCGAGCAGGACTTCCCGCACATTGCCGGGCTCGGTCAGCTCGGCGCGGTAAGCTACACCTACGCGCCGCTGATTATCGTTGGTGTCAAAACCGGCACGCGTATCGCAGAGCTTACCCCGCCGCCGGCCGATCAGCGCTTCCGTGCGGCTTTCCCGAATGCCGGTGGATCGGCGCGTTTTCGTGAATTCCTGCGCACGGAAGTGATCCCTTTCATCGATGCGCGCTATCGCACCACTGAGAGTCGCGCCGTGATCGGGGAATCGCTTGCTGGTCTATTCGTCGTCGACACGTTCCTCAACGAGCCGGGACTTTTCAGCGACTATGTTGCGGTGAGCCCAAGCCTTTGGTGGGACGACCGGGCGCTGGCGCGCTCTTCGGCGCTGTTGTTGCGCCAGCAGCCGGGATCGAGTCGCCGGCTCTATCTCTCGATCGCGGACGAGGGCGGCACAATGCGCGACGGCGTCGATATTTTCCGCGCCGCCGTCGAAGCGGCGCCGACACGGGCCACACTGCGCTTCTCAGATCGGAGCACCGGCGAGACGCACGCCACCACCTTTCACCCGGCAGCGCTCGACGCACTGCGCTGGCTCTACGCTACGCCGCCCTATGATTACGGCCCGACACCGTGGTGGATGATTGAGGGCGGAACCCCGCCCGCGAACTAAATGTGGGTCGCTTCGGCGACGCGGAAAGTCAGCGCATCGCCATCGGCTTCGCGCACGGTAACATATTCGCCAGCGCGGAGCTCCTTTGCGCCAAGCTTGAACAGCGGCTCTTCTGGCCCCTCATCGGCTTCATCGTACCAGAAGTACCAATTGTCGCCGCGATGGCGGAGCCAGCCATCCGATGCCGCTTCATGGGGATGGAAGCGGCGCACGGTGCAGAGCTCCTTCTTATCGCGCCACAGGGCGGCGTCGAGCTTGCCGGCAACGTCCAGCGGCGCTTGAATGACATAGCCATAATCGTCGTGGCCATCCGGAAAGCCCGCGTCGGGATTGCGGCCAAGCCGCAGAATGATGCGCGTAAGACCAATCATCGGATGCTCCGTTCGTTGAACTCGCTTATGTCCGACCGGCTGACAGCTTACATTGACCCTACGCAATCAGAAAGATTCCCATGGCGCGAGCCGCCCGCCCCACCCCGAAAGCCGCTGACGCGCCGCGCGCATGGCAACGCATGCTCTCAGGCCGGCGCTTGGATTTGCTCGATCCCTCGCCGCTCGATGTCGAGATCGAAGACATCGCTCATGGCCTTGCCCGCGTCGCGCGCTGGAATGGGCAAACGATTGGCGAGCATGCGTTCTCGGTGGCGCAGCACTCGATGATCGTGGAGGAGATTTGCCGCAAGCTGGCGCCGGAGTGGGACAAGAAACGGCGCTTGATGGCGCTGCTGCATGACGCGCCTGAATACGTGATCGGCGATATGATCAGCCCATTCAAAGCAGCCCTCGGGCTCGACTACAAAGCCTTCGAGGCCAAACTCGAAACGGCGATCCATCTGCGCTTCGGCCTGCCCGCGCACATGCCCGCGGCGGTCAAAGGCGTGATCAAACGCGCCGATATCATCTGCGCCTACTTCGAAGCGATCCAACTCGCGGGCTTCACCGAGACGGAGGCCAAGCGCTATTTCGGCGCGCCGCCGCGCGGCATGGCGCTAAAGCTGAAGCCAGCCGCGACCAGCCAGGTGCAAGAAGCTTTTTTGAAGCGCTTCCGCACGCTGATCGATCCGGCATAGGCTGACGCCATGAGCCAAACGCCGCGTGTCGCTATTGGACTCTCCGCCGTCATCGTCGCGGTGACGGAGGATGCGCCATACGTTGTGGTGACGCGCGAGACGGAAGGCGCGGCGCTAGGCTTGCCTTTCGGGCCGTTCGATCCGGCTGGTGACCGCACACTCGAGCTTTCTCTACGCGGCTGGGTTCACGAACAAACTGGATTCGACATTGGCTATGTCGAACAGCTCTACACGTTCGGCGATCGCGGACGCGAAACGCCGCTAGCGAACATCGAGTCCAGCCCTGATCGCGTGATCTCGATTTCGTATTTGGCGCTGACGCCCTCGCGCGCGGTGCTTGAGCGCGCCGCCGCGCGGTGGCGCTCGTGGTATGATTTCTTCCCTTGGGAAGATTGGCGCGATGGCCGCCCGCCGCTGATCGATGACATCATCGCACCTTTGCTGAAGACCTGGGCGCAGGACGCGCCGGACGCAGAAACCAGCGCTCAGCGCCGCGCGCGCGCGCGTCTAGCGTTCGCGCTTGAAGGCGCCGTGTGGAACGAAGAGCGCGCGCTCGAGCGGTATGAATTGCTCTACGAAGCCGGCCTTGCGCCGGAGGCGGCGCGCGACAGCGCGCGTCTCGACGGCAAACGCGCCGCGCCGATGACAGCGGCGCCAGGGCTTGGTGAACCCATGGTTTCCGATCACCGGCGCATTCTCGCGACCGCCATCGGGCGTCTACGCGCGAAGATCAAATACCGGCCGGTCATCTTCGAACTCGCGCCTGAGCTCTTCACGTTGCTGCATCTGCAGCGCCTTGTGGAGGCGATCTCAGGGCTTGAGCTTCACAAGCAGAATTTCCGCCGCCTGCTCGATCGCACCGGGCTTGTTGAAGGCGCGGGCCAATTCGACGCGAGCGCAGGCGGCCGGCCGGCGGAACTCTTCCGCTGCCGGCGCGAAACGCTCAACGAACGCCCCGTTGGCGGCGTGCACGTGCCGGCGCCGCGCGAATAATTACTGCATCTCGTCGGGCGGTGGCAGCGTGATTGGATCGGGGAAGGTCTGCGTCACCGGCGTCGCTTGATATTGCGGCGGCAAGCCGAAGTGCAATGGATCGACGAGCAGCCCATCGACCGAAACTTCGTAATGCAGATGCACGCCGGTGGCGTTGCCGGTCATGCCCATTCGGCCAATGGCGGCGCCGGCGGGAATTCGCATGCCGGGGCGCAGATTTGGATCGATCTCCGCCAAGTGCGCGTAACGCGTGCGCACGTTGCTGCCGTGATCGATCTCGACAAAATTTCCGTAGCCGCCGCGCCAATCGGCGCTGACAATGCGCCCGTCTGCTGCGGCGTAAATGAAGCCGCCGCTTGGGTTAGCCAGATCGAGCCCGCTATGTTGGCGCCTCGACATGTCGCGCCAGCCGAAACCGGACGAGAGACACGCCGCTTCAGTCGGCGTGCGCAGAAGCGGGCCGGCCGGCGTATCCATGTATGGAGAGTAGCGCGATGCTTCGCCGCGCAAGCCGATTTCGCCAAGGTTCGATCCGCCGCGATTGCAGGTGAATAGTTCGCTGTGAAGCGGCGCGCGCGCGACGGTCGCGTAATTGTAGGCGCTCGGCGCCGGCGGGAGGTGCGCAATCGGCGCACTCACAGTCGGTGATGGATATGAAGTGTTGGTCACCGCGCAGCCGCCAAGCGTAAGCGCGCACAATACTAGAGCTAGGCGGCGCTTCATGCGCGCTCCTCCGCGTTCGATTGGTCCCTGGCTCGCGCGCTAGCCTAACCGATGGCTTACGATACCGGAACCCCTCGCGGCAGTAAGGTCCACCAGCGCGCTGGCGCGTTCATGCGCTCGGCGCCCTGACCGGCCTCAGGGCCGGAGCCGAAGAACACGTCGCCGCGCTGCGGTCCGCGCCGGATAGCGCCGCCTGTATCTTGCGCGACGAGCAAGCGGCGGAACGGTTGGCCGTCGTATTGCCCATCAACAAAAACCACCGCGCCATATGGATGAAACGCCGGATCGACGGCGATGGAACCGAGCGGAGTCAAAGGCACATTGGCAGCGCCACGCGGGCCGGCGCTCGGATCGTCGATCGTCTCTTCTTGAAAGAATACGTACGACGGATCGGCGGCGAGCGCTTGGCGCGTGGCTTCAGCGCCGCGCTGATCGCTCCAGGTGCGGAAGCTCCCCCATGTCGCGCTCGGCAATTCGCCGCTGTCGCGCAATGCGCCGAGTGCCGAACGCCAGCGATAGCCGTTCTGCGCAGCGTATGCGGCGCGCGCGTTTGTGCCGTCGGGAAATGCGATGCGGCCGGAGCCTTGGATCTGCAGATTGTAAACATCAACGGGATGCGCCCACGCGAACGCCTGCTCCGGCGCGGGATTGAGTTGGCCGCGTTGCGGATAGGGACGAACTTCGTTGCCGACGAGTTGGCCGGTCAGCGCACGCGGCGCGCCGCGCAATACTTCGTTGTCATACGCTTCAGCGAACGCAGCGATATCGACGCTGACCATGTCGTTTGGTTTGCGCAGCAGTGGTGCTGAAAATTGTGCGTCGGGAAAACGACGGGCTTGAATGATCGGCTCATAATACGCCGTCAGTCGCGCTTCGCCCTCGCCGCGCACGACGTGTGGAATGAAGTTCGCTTCGAAGAAACTGCGCTCGCCGCCAGGCGCGACGCTCTGCGCCGCGGCGCATGCGGGCGCCCAATCGCCGACGGTGCCGCCATAACGGCCGCCGCCCGGCAGCGCCGCATCGGCGGCGCGCGCGCGGCGGCCGTCGCAGGATCGACGGAAGGCGAGCAAAGCCGGGGCGAGATCGACGCTCTGCCAATCCGGAATGTCTGAGAAACTCGTGGGTTGCAGCGCGAATGCTTCGCCTGTCGGACGCGTGGTTTCCGGCGTCGCCGTCCCCTCGGTCGTAGGCGACGTCGCGCAGGCGCTTAGCGCCAAACCGGCTACGGCCAAAATCCCCAGACGACGCATTGGCAAACCTCCCGCGAAACCGAATGACGGGTGTAACGCCCGAAAGCGGCAAGCGGCAGCATTTGGCGCAGGCGGGCTGGATCGAGTTTCGCTTGCGCGCTGAATCGCTTGGGGGTAAGTTCCGGCAAGTACTTATGCTCAATTTTAGCATAAGGGGTGCGTCGGGGTCTTTCCGGCGAGTTCTAGCACCCCATATATGCTCAGATTGAGCATAACTGGCCCACCCCGGGCCATCAGGAGGCCGCCCATGGCCCGGATTATCGACGCCCCCCTCACGACCAGCGAAAGCTCGGGCTGCGATCCCCGCGCCGTGCACGGGACTTGGGGCGCACTCGACGCCGCCGCCCGTCGTGGCCTCGCCTACACGCCAGAAGTGGCCGCTGAGACCGCGCCGCTTTACGAGCACGTGAAGCACGTGATCCCGGCGGTGGAGTGGCCTGCGTATGCGCCGCTGATCAGCGCCATCAACAAGATGAAGCGCGCCAAGCACGCGGTCATCCTCGCGCACAATTACATGACGGCGGAGATCTTCCACTGCGTCGGCGATTTCCGCGGCGACTCGCTCCAGCTCGCGCGCGAAGCGGCGGAGACGGATGCGGCTGTGATCGTGCAGGCCGGCGTCCACTTCATGGCCGAGACGTCGAAGATTCTCGCGCCGGATAAGACCGTCCTGATCCCCGATATGCGCGCCGGCTGCTCGCTTGCTGCGTCGATCACCGGCGCAGACGTGCGCTTGATCAAGCAACGCTTCCCGGGCCTGCCGGTGGTTACGTACGTGAACACGTCGGCTGACGTGAAAGCTGAAAGCGATGTGTGCTGCACGTCCTCGAACGCCGCCGCGGTCGTCGAATGGGCGGCGCGCGAATGGGGCGTCGATCGCGTCATTCTGTTGCCGGATGAATTCCTGGCGAAGAACGTCGCGGCGCAGACGGGCATCAAGATCATCTCGTGGCACGGCCGCTGCGAAGTGCACGAGCGTTTTACGGCCGAGGACATCACCGAGTTGCGCGCCGCGCATCCGGGCATCGTCATCCTCGCGCACCCGGAATGCCCGCCAGACGTGATGGCGGCGTCGGACTTCGCCGGCTCGACTGCGGCTTTGCAGGATTACGTCGTAGAAAAGCGCCCGGCGAAGGTGGTGCTGCTCACTGAATGCTCGATGAGCGACAACGTCGCGGCCGCTGCGCCGGACGTGGATTTCGTGCGCCCGTGCAATCTGTGCCCGCACATGAAGCGTATCACGGTCGAAGGCATCTACGACGCACTGGCGAACATGCAGCACGAAGTGATCATCCCGGAAGATGTGCGCGTCCGCGCCAAGAAAGCGATCGACGCGATGCTGGCGCTGCCAAAAGAAAAGCCGCGCGCGTTCGAGGTCGGACGCGCCGAAGTCGCGGTGGAATTGGTTTAAGCGCAGGTGGTTTTGGGGCGGGTGATGCGCGACGACATCCTCATCGTCGGCGCGGGGCTCGCGGGATTATTCCTTGCGCTGAAACTCGCGCCGCGACGCGTCACCGTGCTGAGCCAGGCGCCGCTTGGACTGGCTTCTGCCAGTTCATGGGCGCAAGGCGGCTTGGCTGCCGCGCTGGCGCCGGAGGACGATCCAGAACTGCACGCGCAGGACACGATCGCTGCCGGCGCTGGGCTCGTCGATCCAGCGGTGGCGCAGCTCATTGCGCGCGACGGTTCTGCGCGTGTGCTTGATCTTGTCGCGCTCGGTGTGCCGTTCGATCGCACGCCCGATGGGAAGCTCGCGCAGAGCTTGGAAGCGGCGCACTCCAAGCCGCGCGTCGTTCGTGTGTCCGGCGACCTCGCCGGCAAAGCCATCATGGATGCGCTGATCGCCGCCGCGCGCGCAGCGCCGCATATCACGATTGTCGAGAACGCGCGTGCGCGCCTGCTGCTGCAAGATGACAATGGCCGCGTTGCGGGTGTTGTCTGCGATGACGGCGCGCGCTTTGAAGCCAGCGAAACCGTGCTCGCCACCGGCGGCTCGGGCGGGCTCTACGCCGTCACCACCAATCCTCCGGAAGCGATGGGTCAAGGCCTCGCCATGGCCGCGCGCGCCGGTGCGCTGATCGCCGATCCCGAGTTCGTTCAGTTTCACCCAACCGCGATAGATATCGGCCGCGACCCTGCCCCGCTCGCCACCGAAGCGTTGCGCGGCGAAGGCGCACATCTGATCAATGGCAAGGGCGAAGCTTTCGTCGCCGATCTGGCAGCCCGTGACGTCGTCGCGCGCGCGATCCACCTGGAGCGCGCAGCTGGGCGCGGCGCTTTTCTCGATGCGCGAGAGGCAGTCGGCTCGCACTTCCCGCGCAACTTTCCCACCGTGTTCGCGGCCTGCATGAGCGCCGGGCTCGACCCGCGCACCACGCCGATCCCGGTCGCGCCCGCCGCGCACTATCACATGGGCGGCATGGTCACCGATGTTTGGGGGCGCACCACGCTTGCGGGCTTGTGGGCGGTCGGCGAATGCGCCTCGACTGGCGCACATGGCGCGAACCGGCTGGCATCGAACTCGCTGCTTGAAGCTGTGGTGTTCGCCCAGCGCATCGCGGATCGGCTGCGCGACGCCGAAGCGGCGCCAGCTTCTTCTGTGGACAACACGCCGCTCCCGCCGGCTCTGCCAGACGCGCCGCGCGCGCAGTTGCGCCAATTGATGCAAGCGCATGCTGGCGTCGTCCGTGATGCTGCCGGCTTAAGCTTGGCGCTCGACCGAGTCGGCGCGCTCTGCGAAGCTCATGGCGAGGCGCACCCGCTTGTCGCCGCACGCCTCATTCTCACCGCCGCGCTCGCCCGCAAGGAAAGCCGCGGCGCGCACTTCAGGAGCGATTTTCCAAATGCCGCAGAACCGCACCGCAGCTTCCTCACGCGGAACGACGCTGCCGCCGCTGCCTGATATCATTCTCGAACCGATCGTGAAATTGGCGCTCGCTGAAGATCTCGGCGCCGCCGGCGATGTCACCACCGACGCGCTGATCGATCCGGAGACGCAAGGCAAGTGGGCGCTGCGCGCGCGCGAAGCTGGCGTGGTCGCCGGGCTCGATGCGGCGACGCTGGCGGCGTACATGATCGACCCGGACCTGCAGTTTACGATCAACGCTGGCGATGGCGCGCGCGTGAAAGCCGGCGATACGATCATGACGATCGAAGGCAGCGCGCGCTCGATGCTGATGGCCGAACGCACGATGCTGAACTTCATCGGTCGCCTCTCCGGCATCGCGACGCTGACCGCGGTGTATGTGGGCGCCGTGGACGGCATGGGCGTGATCATCGCCTCCACGCGCAAGACGACGCCGGGCATGCGGGCGCTGGAGAAGCGCGCGGTCAAACTCGGCGGCGGCGGCGCGCATCGCTATGGCTTGGATGACGCCATGCTGATCAAGGACAATCACATCGCCGCATCAGGCACGATCGCCAACGCCATGCAGCGCGCGCGTGCTGCGGCGGCGCATTTGACCTGCATCGAGATCGAGGTGGATACGCTGGATCAGTTGAAACAAGCGCTTCCGCATGCGCCGAGCGCGATCTTGCTGGATAATTTCAGCCTCACTGATTTGCGCACGGCGGTGAAGCTGGCGAAGGGGCAGACGCTGTTGGAGGCGTCCGGCGGCATCACGATCGAGAACGTGTTCGCGGTGGCGGAAACGGGCGTTGATGTGATCAGCATCGGCGCACTGACGCACTCTGCGCGTTCGCTGGATGTGGGGTTGGACGCGCTCTGATACGAACCGCCGACTCCTGTCGGAGACTTAAGCTTGCCGCCGCTATGTTTCGCGCTTTGGAAGTCGACTGAATATCACAAACACAATAACGGCCACGCCCAGCACAATTGCGGCCATCTCAAGCGGCAGGTCACCGCGACTGAGCAGCGTGAACACAGAAAGCGCGAGCCCCATCAAGCCTGCGACCCGCCACCATGGGAAGGACCTTGGGCGCTCTTGCTCTGGGCTAATCATCGAACTCTAACCCGCCTCGTTGACGATCCCGAACAAGATGTGGTCGCGCCAGGCGCCGTTGATCTTGAGATAGGCACGGGCCATGCCCTCTTGCGTGAAGCCCGCTTTTTCGAGCACGCGGCGCGAGGCCATGTTGTCCGGCTGACACGCGGCTTCGACGCGGTGCAATTCTAAATCTTCGAAGGCGTAGCGCACCACAGCGCGCACAGCGGCGGTGATGTAGCCCTTGCCGGCGTGCATCTGGCCGGCCCAATAACCGAGCGACGCCGTTTGCGCGACCCCGCGGCGGACGTTTGAGAGCGTCACGCCGCCGAGCAGCGCGTCATCGTCTTCGCGGAACACGAACAGCGCGTAGGCTTTATCGTCGCGCGCATCTTCGGTGTAGCGGCGGACTTTATAGCGATACGAGCCGCGTGAGGTTTCGTCCTGCGCCCAGGTGGGCTCCCAAGGGGTGAGGAAGTTACGGCTGGCGTCGCGAACGGCGGCCCAATCCTGATAGTCGCGCGCTTCCGGCGTCCGCAAATAGACGCCCTCGCCGTCGATGCGGCGGCCACCGTCGCTATCCTTGCGCATCAGCACCATGGTTCAGGAGTTTGCCTGAAACGCGTCCAGCGCGCCATGCCCCGCTTTAGGACCAATTGCAGCTGCGCAGGCCGGCCCCGAGAGCGCCGCCTCGGCCGCAGCCCGGACATCCTCGGCGGTGACAGCGTCCATGCGGGCGCGGAGCTCGGAGAAATCTACAAGACGGTCCCGCAGGAAGACCTGGCCCACGCGCGCCTCCGCCCGCGCCGAAGGCGCTTCCAAGCCCATCAGCATTTGCGCGCGTGACACGGCCTTGGCGCGGTTGAGCTCGTCCTCGGTCGGGCCCTTCTCGGCCATCACGGCCAGCTGCGTGCGCACGATCTCGGCGACGGTGCGGGCATTCTCGTACGAACAACCTGCGTAAACACAGAGGCGGCCATCGTCCTCGATGGAATCGAGGAAGCTATCGATGGCGTAGACCAGCCCGCGCTGCTCGCGCACTTCTTGGAAGAGCCGCGATGACATGCCGCCGCCGAAGATCTCCGACATGAGCCGCAGCGCGTAGGCCTTATCCGAGCCTTGCGCCACGCCTGGCCACGAGAACACAAGATGCGTTTGCTCCAGCTTGCGGGTTTCGCTGGCGCGGCCAGCGTGGGCGCGCGCGGGCGCCATGGCTTGCGCGGGGCGCGATTGCAGATGCCCGAAGCGGCGCTCTGCAGTCTCGACGAAGGCGTTGCGATCGAAGGCGCCAGCGATCGAGACGACAACGCGATCGGGCGTCATATGCGCATCGTGAAATGCGCGCAGCGTATCGACGCTGACGTTGGCTAGCGTTGCGTCCTCACCGAGGATCGGGCGGCCGAGCGGTTGATCGGGATAGAGTATGGCTTGGTGCAATTCGAAGACGCGGTCATCCGGAATGTCGAAGGCTTCGCCGCGCTCCTGTGCGACGACGCCCTTTTCTTTCTCCAGATCATCCGGCGCCCAATGCGGCTCGAACAAAACGTCGGCAATCAGATCGAGCGCGAACGGCGCGTTTTCCGCGACCACGCGCGCGTAATACGAGGTACGCTCATAGCCGGTGCCGGCGTTCATCACGCCGCCGACATTCTCGATCGCTTCGGCGAAACCGCGCGCATCGCGCGAACCTGCGCCCTTAAACGCCATGTGCTCAAACAGGTGTGCGATGCCATTATGCTCGGCCGGCTCCCAGCGGGCGCCGACGCGCTGCCATACGCCAAGCGCTGCCGTGCCGAGGCCCGGCATCGGGTCCAAGGCTACGCGCACGCCATTCGGCAGGCGGATCAGTTCTAGCTCCACGCACGGCTCCGTTCTCGGATGTATTGCTTCACGGCATCGGCGTCGGAGGCGACGGAGTCAAACTGCTCAGTGCGCTGGAAGAGATCAGCGCACTTGGCCGGCAATGGCGGCGCGGCGCCGGTGGCGCGCTCCACCGTCTCGGGGAACTTTGCCGGATGTGCGGTGGCGAGGAAGACGACCGCGTTCTGTGAGAGTGCGTCCACCACTTTCGAGCGCGCGGCGTAGCCGACAGCAGTGTGCGGGCAGACCGGCGCATCGTCCTGCGCGCTCCACGCCATGGTTTGCAGTGTTTCCGCATCATCGACATGCGCGGCGGCAAAATCAGCGCGCAGGCGCTCCAGCGCTGCAGGAGGAATGTCGAAGCCACCTGATTGTGCGAGTTGCGCATAGAGCCGCGCCACGGTCTCACCATCGCGCTCCAACGCCTCGAACAAGATGCGCTCGAAATTGGAGGCGACTTGAATGTCCATCGCCGGCGAGAGCGTGGCCTTCGAGGCGCCACGCTCGTAGCGGCCCGTATTCAACGCGCGCGCCAGAATGTCGTTCTCGTTGGTGGCGAGCACGATCTTGCCGATCGGCGCGCCGAGCTGCTTAGCCACCCAGCCGGAATACGCGTCACCAAAATTTCCGGTTGGCACGACGAAATCGACGGGGCCGAGGCCGCCGAACGTGTGCGCTGCGATCTGGAAATAGACACTCTGCGCTACGATGCGGGCCCAGTTGATCGAATTGACCCCAGAGAGCTGCGCATGTGTGGCGAAGCCCGCATCCGCGAACACGGCTTTGACGATTGCCTGGCAGGCATCGAAATCACCATCGACTTCCAGCACGCGCACGTTCGCAGCGCCGGATGTTGTCATGAAGCGGCGTTGCACCTCGGAGACGCGCCCCTTCGGCGTCAGCACGAAGAGATCGACGCGCTCGCGGCCCTTCAGAGCTTCGACAGCCGCGCCGCCTGTATCGCCCGACGTGGCGCACACGACGGTGAGGCGCGTATCGCGCTTCGTCAGCGCTAGATCGTAGAGCGGGCCGATGAGTTGCATCGCGACGTCTTTGAACGAGAGCGACGGCCCGTGAAAAAGCTCCAGTAGCCAATCGCCGACGCGCACTTGGCGCAATGGCGTCACCGGCTCCGGCCACTTGGCGCGCCAGCTTGCGTCGTTCGGATCGGCCGGCGCTTCGATGTAAGCTTCGTTGACGAGTTCGATGGTGTCGTCTTCGCTGAGATCATCGCCCGCGAAGGCGCGGAGCGTGTGCCGGGCGACGTTGCCGTAATGGGTGAACACGACTTTGCGCGGATCAAGGCCAAGCTCTGGCCAGCTTTCCGGAACATACAAGCCGCCGTCAGGCGCCATGCCGGCAAGCACAGCGTCCAGGAACGAAACCGGCGGCGCCCCGCCCCGGGTGGAGATGTAACGCATCAGGCCTCAGGCGGGCGCGGCGGCGCAAACGAAAGCCGCCCGACGCTCACATGGTATGCAAAGTAGATCACGATCAGCACCAGCGCCAAACCGTACCAAGTGATGGCGTAACCCATGTGCCGCGCCGGCGGCAGATCGTCAGCGCCAGGAGCGCGCGCGAACGGATTTGGCGTGGCGCGCCCGTCAGTCCCGACATAGGCGCCGGCGATATAATATTCCGACACTTGATCGACGCCGATATTGCGGCCCATCGCCGGTAGATCGATGGCGAACCACAGACGCCGCAGCGGCTCTGGCGCGCCTGCAAAAGGCGAAGGCGGATTGGGCCGGATTGATGCGCCGCTGATCGGCGCGCCCAGCCGCAACGACGCCGGCACGCGCACTTCGTCCGCGTTCGGCGGCCCGGCGCCTGTCGCTGACGCGATAAAATCGGCGTCCACGAAGATGGTGCTCTCGCCTTCCTGCACCGGCGCGAACACGCGCCAGCCGGCTTCGCGCGTATCGCTGCGGACGCCATAAACGAACTGAATGCCGTCCGGCAGCGGCTGGTAATTCTCGATCGTCATCATCGGCACCGGCTCGTCAGCCAGTGCGGACTTCATCTCGTAGCGTTCCCACTGCCAACGACCGAGCATGATGAGGCACGCGAATGTCGCGATCGTCACCACGCTCATGATCAGAAGCGGTTTGAAACGGATCATTCTATGTCGTCCGAGGTCGCTTCGCGCGCCTTGTGCTTCCACTGAAAGGCAAACAACACGGACTTGAACGGCGGCAGCAGCGCAAGGCACAGCACGACCGCGGCAAGCAAAGTGAGCGTAAGCGCCAGCCAGCCAGGCAGATCAAGCCCGTACTGCAGAACGATGAGCAACGGCGCGACGATGGCGCCGACAATCAGGATCACGAACACGGCGGGCCCATCGCCTGCGTCCGCGGCTTTGAAGTCGGCGCCGCAGGCGCGGCAGGTATCGCGAAACTTCAAATAACCTTGAAAGACCTCGCCCTTTCCGCATTGCGGGCAGCGGAGCTGAAGCCCCGCCGCCCATGCGGACGGACGCGCCGTCATCAAGTTCAATTCTGCATCGTCAGGTACGGCATGACGTAGACGAAGGTGAAGAGGAACAGCCACACCACGTCAACGAAGTGCCAGTACCAAGCCGCGGCTTCGAGGCCGAAATGCTTCTGCGGCGTGAACTGTCCCGCCAGCAGACGGAGGAGGCAAACCGCGAGGAAGATCGTGCCGATGATGACATGGAAGCCGTGGAAGCCCGTCGCCATGAAGAACGACGCGCCATAGACGGTGGCGTTGCCAACGCCGTCGGGGTTGCCGAACGCGAACCCTGCGACCGGATATTCGACGGCGAACTGCACCCAGCTGAACAAGATGCCGAGCAGCACCGTGAGGATGAGGCCAAGGCGCGCGCCGGCGCGATCGCCGGTTTGCAGCGCATGGTGCGCCCACGTCACCGTCGTGCCGGAGAGCAGCAAAATCAGCGTGTTGATGAGCGGCAGGTGGAAGGGGTCGAACGTTTCAACGTGCGGCGGCGGCCAGTTGGCCCAGGCTTGCGCGGTGGCTTCGTCCCACGTCGGCACCACCCAATCGGCGCGATGGCCGTGGAAGATCGCCATCTCGAAGAACACCCAGAACCAGGCGACGAAGAACATCACTTCCGAAGCGATGAACAAGATCATCCCGTAACGCAGGCCGATATCGACGACCGGCGTGTGATCGCCCGCGCGGCTTTCCTTGATCACATCGCCCCACCAGCCGATGCAGGTGATGACGAGGATGCCCATGCCGACCAGGAAGAGCGTCCAGTGGCCTTTGCCGAAGAAGAAGTCGGCCTCGTTAGTCGAGAGGCCGCGCATCAACACCACCGCGCCGATCGCCGCGACCAGTGCGCCGATCGAGGCCACAAACGGCCACGGGCTCGGGTTCACCAGGTGGTAGTCGTGTTTGACTTCGCCGTGCGCCATTTGATCCCTCGTCGCGCGTTGCCGGAGCGAACTCCGGACTAAGACCTAATTATCAACTTGCTGTATCCGCAGCCGCCGGATCGGTGGAGCGGAAGAACGTGTAGGAAAGCGTGAGTGTGCCGATGTCGGCGGTGTCGGGGTCGGTCACGATTTCCGGATCGACGAAGAACACCACTGGCAGCTCGGCCTCTTCCCCCGGCCCGATCAGGCGGTCCTGGAAGCAGAAGCATTCGAGCTTGGCGAAATACTGCCCGGCGACATGCGGCGTGACGTTGTACGTCGCGCGCGCCACGACGGGCTCATCTGAAAGATTACGCACCGTGTAGAAGGCGAGCCCGGTTTCACCGATGCGCAGATGCTCGCTGATCTGCTTAGGCGAAAATTCGATCGGCAGGCCCGGCGCAATGTTTGAATCGAACCGCACTTCGATGGTGCGATCGAGAATTTGGCTCGGTGCGGCCGTGGCTTCCTGGGTGGTGCCGCCATAACCGGTCATCCGGCAAAACGCGTCGTAGAGCGGCACTGCAGCGAACGCGAGGCCGGTCATTCCCACAACGGTGGCGACGACGATGCCAGCCGTTACGGCCATGCGCTTCTGGTTCGGCGGCTGGCTCATGGCGCAGCTCCCTGAAGGCGCGTCAGCGTGATTGCGAACACGAGCGCGACGAACGCCAGGATCGACGCCGCGATCCAGACGTTCCGCCGCTTGCGGGCTGCGAGTTCGTCGGGCGTCATTATGCGACCGCCTGCTCGACCAGAACCGCGCCAAACAACGCGAACAGATAAATGATGGAGAAACCGAAGAGATCGCGCGCCGGCTTATCCATGCTCTTATCGCCGTCGCCCGCGCGCGAACGCAGCACGCGATAGGCCAAGAACAAGAAGAAGGCGCCGCCGAACGCAGCGATCGCGCCATAGACAACGCCGCCCAGCCCGGTGAGCACCGGCGCCAGCCCCAGCGGCGCGAGCAGCAGCGAATAGACGAAGATTTGCAGGCGCGTCGCTTTCGCGCCGTGCGTCACCGGCAACATCGGCACTTTAGCGGCGGCGTAATCATCCTTTTGCAGCAACGCCAACGCCCAGAAGTGCGGCGGCGTCCACATGAAGATGATCGCAACGAGGATGATCGGATCGAGCGTAAGCGAGCCGGTCTTTGCCGCCCAAGCGATCGCGGGCGGCAGCGCGCCAGCGAGACCGCCAATGACGATGTTGTGCGGCGTCAGCCGCTTCAGCCACATCGTGTAAACGACGGCGTAGAAGAAGATCGTGAACGCCAGCAGGCCGGCCGCCAGCAAGCCGGCCGCAAGATACATGGTGACAACGGCCAACACCGAAAGCGTCAGCCCCATGGTCAGCGCTTCATCGCGCGCGACGCGGCCCGATGGGATCGGCCGCGACCGCGTGCGCGTCATGGTCAGATCGATATCGCTGTCGAACCACATATTGAGCGCGCCGGAGGCGCCGGCGGCGATGGCGATCGACAGGATCACGGCAAAGCCGAGCACCCAATCGCCTGCGCCGGGCGCTGCGACGTAGCCAGCCAAACCTGTGAACACCACCAAGCTCATCACGCGCGGCTTCAGCAGCGCGACGTAATCGCTCGCGCTGCTGGGCCGATCGTGGGAGGCGGTTACATCAACCAAGACTCAGCCTCAGTGATGCGTATCCGGCTTTATCACCGGAAGTTCGTTGAACTGGTGGAACGGCGGCGGCGAAGAGAGCGTCCATTCGAGCGTGGTCGCGCCCTCACCCCACGGGTTAGCGCCTGCCTTGCGCTTCACGATGAACATTTCCGCGAGCGTGATCAGGAATACGAGGACGCCAACGGCCGTGATCGCGTAGCCCACCGACGAGATGTGGTTCCAGAACGCGAACGCTTCTGGGTAGTCGATGTAGCGCCGCGGCATGGCTTGCAGGCCAAGGAAATGCTGCGGGAAGAAGATAATGTTCACACCGATGAACATGATCCAGAACTGCAAGCCCGCCAGGAAGCCGTTGTAGCGATAGCCGCTCATCTTCGGGATCCAGTAGAAGAAGCCCGCGAAGATCCCGAACACGGCGCCGAGCGACAGCACGTAGTGGAAGTGCGCGACGACGTAATAGGTATCGTGCAGCGAGGTATCGACACCCGAGTTCGCGAGCACGACGCCAGTGACGCCGCCGACCGTGAACAAGAAGATGAAGCCGATCGCCCAAAGCATCGGAACTTTGAAGTCGATCGAGCCGCCCCACATCGTGGCGATCCACGAGAAGATCTTGATGCCTGTCGGCACCGCGATGACCATTGTTGCGGCGATGAAGTAGGCTTCGAGATCGAGGCCCATACCGACCGTGTACATATGGTGCGCCCACACCACGAAGCCGATGACGCCGATCGCGACCATGGCGTAGGCCATGCCGAGATAGCCGAACACGGGCTTCCGCGAGAATGTAGACACGATCTGCGAGATCATGCCGAACGCGGGCAGGATCAGAATGTAAACTTCCGGGTGACCGAAGAACCAGAACAAGTGCTGGTACATCACCGGATCACCGCCGCCGGCGGCGTTGAAGAATTGCGTGCCGAAGTTGCGGTCGGTCAGCAGCATGGTCAGCGCGCCGGCGAGCACCGGCAGCGACAGAACGAGCAGCCACACCGTCACCAGGATCGACCACACGAACAGCGGCATGCGGTGAAGCGTCATGCCCGGCGCGCGCATGTTGAAGATCGTGGTGATGAAGTTGACCGCGCCCAAGATCGAGCTCGCGCCCGCGATGTGGAGCGAGAGGATCAGAAGATCCATCGATGGGCCGCTATGGTGCGCAGGCGATGTCGAGAGCGGCGCGTAAAGCGTCCAGCCGCCGCCGAAGCCGGGGAAGTCGCCATTGCCTGGCACCACCATCGACAGCAACGCCAAGATGAACGACGCCGGCAGCAGCCAGAACGAAATGTTGTTCATGCGCGGGAACGCCATGTCCGGCGCACCGATCATGAGCGGCACAAACCAATTACCGAAGCCGCCGATCATCGCCGGCATGACCATGAAGAAGATCATGATCAGGCCGTGCATGGTGACGACGACGTTGTAGCCGTGATTGCTATCGAGATTGAGCCAGCCGGTGATGGCGGCGCCCTCGGCGAACACTTGCACGCCCGGCGCGGCCAATTCCCAACGGATGAGGCCGGAGAGCGCGCCGCCGATCAACCCCGCGATAATCGCGAAGATAAGGTACATCGTGCCGATGTCCTTATGGTTGGTCGAATAGACCCAGCGCTTCCAATCATAGAGGCTGGGACGATGATCCTCGTGACCATGGCCTTCAGCGTGAGCAGCTTCGTGCGTCATCTATGGTGCTCTCTATCTCAGCGCGTCGGTTGTGCGGGCGTTGCCGCCGGCGTTCCAGTTTCAGTCGCCGGCGTTTCAGCTGGCGTCGTCGCGGCGGGCGCGGGCTCTGCGGCAGCGATCGTCCCGCCCTGTGCGGCGACCCATTGCTCCCACTCGGCGCGGCTGACCGCGTGAATTTCGACCGGCATATAAGCGTGGTTCACGCCGCACAATTCAGAGCACTGGCCGTAGAACACGCCAGGACGATCAACGCGGAACCAGGTTTCGTTCACGCGGCCTTGGATCGCGTCCTCTTTCACGCCGAAGGCCGGCATTGCGAAAGAGTGGATCACGTCATTCGACGTCACGAGCACACGCACCGTCGTGTCGACAGGCACCAGCAGCGGCTCAGTCGAGGCCAGCAGATACGGACGGCCCGAAGCGCGCGCTTCGTCTTCCGGCAAAAGGTTCGCAGCGATCGAGACGCCTTGGTCTGGATATTCAAGAGTCCAGAACCACGAATTGCCGGTGACCTTCAGCGTCAGCTCGGCTTCTTCCGGGATGCGCTCTTGCATGTAGATGAGCGGGAATGACTTCCACGCGATAACCACCAGGATCATCACCGGGACGATCGTCCACACCACTTCAACAAACATGTTGTGGGTGAATTTCTTCGGTGTCGGATTGGCGCGCTTGTTATAGCGGATCATCACCCACAGCAGCAGCGCCAGCACGAATACGGAGATCGCCACGATGATCCACAGCAGAAAGGTGTGGAAGTCGTGGATCTCGCGCATCACCTGCGTAGCCGCTGGCTGCAGGTCAATGCCACGCGGCGTCGGTGCGCCAACAGCCGCATAAGCGCTATTTGTCAGTGACAAAGCACCTGCCGTTAAAGCTGCGATCAAAGCCCCTCGCCTCACGCAATGATCCTCCTAGAGATTCAGCGGTCGGTATGGCGCGCGCCAGCGCCCCCGCCTATAGTCGCCGGGCGCGGCTTTTTGACCGCGCCTTGCCGTTCTGTAAGTCTTCGACGAGTGGGGAGCTAGCATGATCTGCGCTGAGCTTCCAAGGCGCATTCAAAACGCCCTGCCGGCGCTTGCCGTTACGCTCGCGCTCGCCGCGGCGGCGACGATGGCGCACGCCCAGGACCCGCGCGGCGATCCGCGCGCCATGACCATCATCGGCAACGACTCAAATGCGCGCCGTTGCGGCGCCGCGGTCGTCGACGGCAACAGTTCGGACGCGACTGTAGAATTCTGCACCCGCGCCCTGGGCTACTCTCGCATTACCCGTGAAGGGCGAATCCAGGTTCTGGTGAACCGCGGCGTCACCTATTTGCGTCGCCAGCAAAACGAACTCGCGGTCGGTGATTTCGACGCCGTCATCGCGCTCGACCCGTCCAACGCCGAGGCGCACCTGAACCGCGGCGCGACCCTGGTGCAGCTGCAGCGCTATGGGCCAGCCATCGCCTCCCTGACCGAGGCGCTCGGGCTGGGCGTGCGGGAGCCGCATAAGGCCTATTTCAACCGTGGCATCGCCCGGGAATCTCTGGGTGATCTGCGCGGAGCCTACGAGGACTACTCGACCTCGCTTCAGATCGAACCCGATTGGGGTCCGGCCAGCGCGGAGTTGGCCCGCTTCGCGCGCGCCCGCCGCGCGCACCTCGCCACCGTGCTGGATGAGCCGACACCGTAGTTTTACGCTACGGAACCCAATCTTCGGACACGCCACAGCCCGACTCGCCCCCTATATTCTCCGGACACACACCCAGGAGACATAAATGGCTGACGGCCAGCGCGCCCCCCACCCCGAAGAAGCTGCCGAGATGGATTGGGACGCCGCCCGCCGCATCCTCGCCGACGCCACCCGGGGCGCCGACGACGGCGAACTCTTTGTCGAGGATAGCCGGACCGAAAGCTTTTACTGGGATGACGGCCGGCTGAAGTCCGCCTCGTTCGACGCCACCCAGGGCTTTGGTCTGCGGGTCGTCGCAGGTGAGCGCGCTGGCTACGGCCATGCCAGCGTTCTGGAAACCGACGCCGTCGCGCGCGCGGCCGAGGCCGCCTCTGCGGTTAAGCTCGGCCACCAAGGCACGCTCGATGTGAGCCCGGCCAAGGTGAACCGCCAGCTGTACGCCGACTTCGATCCGATCGAAGCGCCGTCCTTCACCGCCAAAACCGACCTTCTGGCCGAGATCGACGCCTATTGCCGCGCCAAGGACCCGCGCGTGGTGCAAGTGGCCGCCACCCTCGCCGGCGCCCGCCGTGGACTGACCATTCTGCGGCCCGATGGCGCGCAGCTGACCGACCACAGACCGCTGGTGCGGGTGAACGTCTCCATCACTGTCGAGCGCGATGGCCGCCGCGAGTCCGGCTCTGCCGGCGCAGGTGGGCGCGAGCCGTATGAAGTCTTCATCGCCCCCGAGCGCTGGAAGGCGCTGGCCGACGAAGCGCTGCGCATCGCGCTCGTGAACCTCGACGCGATCCCCGCTCCGGCGGGCGAGATGGACGTGGTGCTTGGCCCAGGCTGGCCCGGCGTGCTGCTGCACGAAGCGGTCGGCCACGGGCTCGAGGGCGACTTCAACCGCAAAGGCACCAGCGCCTTCTCCGGCATGGTCGGCCAACGGGTCGCGGCGCCCGGTGTTACAGTTGTGGATGACGGCACGCTCGAAAATCGCCGCGGCTCGCTCACCATCGATGACGAAGGCACGCCCACACAGCGCACAGTGCTGATCGAAGACGGCATCCTCAAAGGCTATCTGCAGGATCGGATGAACGCGCGGCTTACCGGTGTTGCGCCGACGGGTTCAGGCCGCCGCGAAAGCTACGCGCATCGGCCGATGCCGCGCATGTCCAACACGTTCATGACGGCTGGCGATCGCGACCCAGAAGAGATCTTACGTTCGCTGAAGCGCGGTGTTTACGCGGTTAATTTCGGAGGCGGTCAGGTCGACATCACGTCCGGCAAGTTCGTTTTCCAATGCACCGAGGCGTACCTCGTCGAGGATGGAAAAATCAAAGCGCCGATCAAAGGCGCGACGTTGATCGGCGATGGCCCGAGTGCGCTCACGCGCGTGACGATGATCGGCAACGATCTCAAATTGGATGAAGGCGTCGGCACGTGCGGCAAGGCCGGACAGAGCGTGCCAGTGGGTGTGGGCCAACCGACACTCTACATCCAAGGACTGACCGTTGGCGGCGGCTAGTTCGTCGGCGCGGATTTACAATTTAGAGAATCGACGCAGAAGCTGTGTTCATCCCAATGTCTGGGGAGGTTGATACTATGGCTGCGAAAAAGAAGACCGCGAAGGTCGCCAAGTCCGCATCGAAGGCGAAAGCCAAGAAGCCGGCTGGCAAGAAGAAGTAAGCTTCTTCTCTCTTGGAATACGGAACGCCGCCGAGGTCCGCCTCGGCGGCGTTTTCGTTTTCAGATCGTCGCGCCCGCTTGGCCCTTCGTCGCAAGCCACTGCTATCGGCCCAGAAAAAGCCCCCACGTCTCGCGTCTGTTTCAGGCGCTGCAATCATCTTGAAACAAGCAGCCCCGCTTATGCGGGCGTGCCGAAGCCGCGGGAGACGGCGACGGGAGGGGAGAGAAAATGCTGGGACGGATGATGGTGTCGGCGCTTGCGCTGACAGGCGTGGCGTATGCCGAAGCGGACACGCCGCCGGAAACCACCGCAGCGACGCCAGCCGCCACGAACGGCGATCGCGTCGGATACGACGCCGCCTACTTCGCGCAATACAATCCGTCGAACGCGCTCGACATGGTGCGCCAAACGCCGGGCTTCACACTCGATGGCGGCGATGATCGGCGCGGCTTCTCCGGCGCTGTCGGCAACCTGCTGATCGACGGCATTCGCCCAAGCACTAAGAGCCAATCGCTCGAAGGCATCCTCTCGCGCATTCCCGCGAACCAAGTGGTCCGCATCGAAATTCTGCGCGGCGGCGAAGTCGCCGGCGATGCGTCGGGCCAATCGACACTGCTCAACATCGTGCGCACCGCAAGCGCCGGCAGCGGCTTGTGGGAAGCGGGCTTTGAAGTCACCTCGCGCGATGTCGCGGCGCCGCGCGGCGAACTCTCCTATAGCGGCCGCAATGGCAACGTTGAGTACGGCATCGGCGGCTCGATCTTCAGCCAGTATCGCGACCTCCCCGGCTGGCGGCGCATCACCGATGGATCGGGCGTCCACCTTGAAGATATCAGCACACCGTCGCCGCGCGATTTCCGGGAAGCCGGCCTGACCGGCAACATCGCCTTCCCGCTTGCCGGCGGGCGCCTCAGCGCCAACGGCTCACTCAACGCCTGGCGCTTTCACGCCGATAGCGATTTCATTCGCACCAGTCCAATCGCGACACCGCTAAGCGATCTTTACACCGTGTTCGAAGAGCGGCAGCGCGGCTTCGAGCTTGGCATGAATTACGACCGCGACTTCGGGCCGTGGTCGCTCGGCCTCGTCACGCTTATCAACCGCGCGCGCTATGAGAGCGAAGAAGACGCCGAGTATGCCGACGATGCGATGGCGACGCTCGCGACCGCTATTCAAGAAGTGCAACAGGACAGCGGTGAGACCATCTTCCGCGCCACGCTTGCGCGCGCGCTCAACGCCCAACACCGCATCGAATTCGGCGGCGAAGGCGCATTCAACTCGCTCGATCAGCAGCTTTCCTATGTCGAGAACGGCACGCCGTTCGTAATCCCGAACTCGAACATCCTCGTCGAAGAAGAGCGCGCGGAATTCTTCGGCTCGCACACCTGGCGGCCGGCGGATAACTGGACATTGGAAACGCGTCTCGCGTGGGAGACCTCGACCCTCACCTTCAGCGGCGACACGGATCAGGAAGTGGAGCTTTCGTTCTGGAAGCCTTCCGTACAGCTCTCGCACACCTTCGGCGGCAATGACCAAATCCGCTTCCGCGTGTATCGCGATGTCGGCCAGCTCAATTTCGGCGACTTCTCCTCCGCAGCGGCGATCGCAGATTCGCTCATCTCCGGCGGCAATCCGGACTTGCGTCCTCAGACCGCGTGGATCGGCGAGATCGGCACGGACTTCCGCTTCCCAGGCGGCGCCGCGCTCAGCCTCACGCTCTCGCACCAGCAGCTAACGGATGTCGCGGACCTTGTGCCGATTGTCGAGCCGAACCCCGGCCAAGACCCGCTCGATCCGAACGACGATTTTTTCTACTACGACGCGCCCGGCAATATCGGCGACGGCGAAATCACCCGCCTTGGCGTGAACTTCTCAACGCCGATCAACTTCATTCCGGGCGGGCGCCTCACGCTCGAAGGCTTCGTGCGCGACACTGAAGTGACCGACCCGGTGACGGGCAACAGCCGCATCATCTCGTTCGCGCCAGAGTCGGAGTTCGAGATCGAGTTCCGGCAGGACATCACCGATTGGAAATTCGCCTGGGGCATCTCGGTGTCGCAGCAAGGCGAGTTTCAGGCCTACCGGTTCAACGAGATCGACACGAGCCAAGAAGGCCCTTGGGTCGACCTCTTCATCGAAACGACAGCGCTGCCGAACGACATGAAGCTGCGCCTGTGGGCCGCAAACTTGTTCGACGGCGAAGTGCGCCGCGACCGCCGCTTCTTCGGCGATCTGACCGATGGCGATCCCAGCAACGATGATCGCAACGGGCCGCTCGCGCGCCGCGACCTGCGCGAACGCCAGTTCGCCAGCGCGCCTTGGTTTATTCTGGAGCTAAGCGGAAGCTTCTGACGAAGAACGCGTCACCCCGAAGGGTGACGCGAAACCCCTATCCTACCGCGCGCGCGGCGGCCGGCGCTTTGCCGCCGGCGACGGACTATCCGGTTCAAACATGGGGTTCGCGTCGAACTGTCCTTGGAACGGCGCGTCGAGCAGATAGTCGGGCAAACGCGCGCTCATCGCCTTTTCGTTCGACGCCGCGATGATCTGCTGCGCCTTCGTCATCGCGCGCAACGTATCAGCGTTGACATCGCCGATCAGCTCCGAGCTCTCCTTGGCCATCAGATGGTTGGCGACGCCGAAGAGTTGAAAGACGCCGGCGTTGTTGAAGATCGTGCGCCAATCCTTCGGATAGAGCCGTTGCAGCTGGCTCAAATCCTGGAAGAACGGCCACACTTGCAAGCCATAGCCGCGTAGCAGCGTCATCGACTGGCGCAGCGGGCCGAACTCACCGAGCTGAGCGCACTCATCCAGCAGGAACAGCGTCGAGCGCTTCGGGCGGCGCTTACGTCCCATCACTGTCAGCATCAGCGCGCCGACCCACAGCCGTAGCAGCGCGCCGTGGCTTTCGAGTTTGTCCGGCGGGATGACGATGTAGATCGTCATCGGATCGCCTTTGCGCACCGAGTCGAGGCTGATGGTGGATTTGGACAACGAGCGCAGCGCCGAGTCCGAGTTCACGACCTTCAGATAGCTCTGGGCGGTTGAAAGAATGCCCGACCGGGTTTGCTCTGTGATCGGCAAGAAGCTCGAGATGTTTTGCTTCGAGAGCCGATTCAGGTTCTCGTGGCCTTCGATCAGCGCCGCGAGATTATAGACCGCGTCGTCGCTCATCAGGATTTCGCGCACCTTGCCGAAGTGCCGCTCGCCCTTCGGCGCGGTTTCAGCGACAGCCGCGATCACGCCCGCCATCAGCGAGCGGCCCCAATTGTCCCAGAAGGGCTCCTTGTGGAAACCGACATCGCCGGCCAGCAGCGAGGCCAGCATTTCCGCGTCGGCGTCGAGCAGCGCGCCAGGGCGGTCGAACAGGTCGAACGGGTTGAGGCTATCGGTGCGCTTGGAGACGGCGCCGAACGGATCGAGCAGGCGGACCTCCTGGCCCATCTCTTTCCGCCGCCGGTGGGTGACGTGCCAGGTCTCGCCCTTGGGATCGATGACGATCACCGAGCCTTCGAAGCGCAGCAGGTTGGGGATAATCACGCCCCGCCCCTTACCGGCGCCCGTCGGGGCGATGGTCAGAAGGTGGCGGTCCTCGCCGTAAAGGATGGGAACTTCGCCCTGGATGGCCTCTTCGGCGGCCCGCGGCGCGCCGAACCCGATCGGGTCCCGGCCATCGCCATCGGCCTTCCAGCCCAGCAGCAAGTCCATGACTTCCGGGCGCAATCCCTGACCCGCAGCCTCTTGAGGCTTCTTACGGGAACGGGGCGTACGCGCGCGGGCCATGGAGCACCTCCTCACGGCCGCTGAGGAGCGCGACCGAGAATCAAATCGTAGACAGCAATCGGGGCCGGACCCGCACCGGATTACGGCGAAAGGGCCGTATCGGTTAAAGCCTGGGAGGAGCGCCGTTCTGGCCCCCGCTCGCCGCTACATCACCTGGAAAAAATACCTGGCGCAACGCCTTGACGCTGTTGCGGGCATAACTATCC
>JAWXAM010000115.1:0-10040 GCA_034439495.1 Terricaulis sp.
GCGGCGGCGTGAAGCTTGCAGCGGCGCTGGATGCGTTCGGCATCGATCCGCGCGGGCGCGTCTGCCTCGACGTTGGCGCTTCGACAGGTGGCTTCACCGATGTGCTGCGCACGCGCGGCGCGGCGAAGGTTTACGCCGTTGATGTCGGTAGCGGCCAGCTGCACGCGAAGCTGCGGTCTGATCCCTCGGTGATCAGCCTCGAGAAAACCGACGCACGCGCTTTGACGCGCGCGCTCATCCCCGACATGCCAAGCTTGATCGTGTGCGACGTCAGCTTCATCGGGGCCGCAAAAGCACTCGCAGTCCCGCTCTCACTCGCCGCCGAGCACGCTGACTTGGTCGCGCTGATCAAGCCGCAATTCGAAGCGGGGCCGCACAAGAATGCGGTGCTCGATGAAGCGACGGCGCGCGAAGCCGCCGCGCAGACGATTGCAGCGCTCGATGGCGTCGAAGGCTTCCGCACTGTGGCGGTGATCGATTCACCGATCCGCGGCGGTGACGGCAATCTCGAACTCTTGCTCCACGCGCGCCGCTAAAAAAATCGCCCCGGTGTTTCCACCGGGGCGAGGCGCTTTGCGTACGAGGGTTCGTACTATGGAGAAGGTTATTCCGGGCGCCAGACGCCGTCCGCACCGCGGCACATCCAGGCTTCCTCACGATATTCACGGCCGTACCGGTCGCGGGTGATGATCTCACCCATGCGGCAATCTTGGGCGTAGCGGTCGCCGGCATAATAGCCGTCGTCACGCGGGCCGCCGTAGAGATCGTCGTCGCCGCCGCGATAGCCGCTGTCCTGCGAACGGCCGTAATAGGGATCGTAATCGCCTTGCGGGACCTGGTCGCAACGCGCCGTGGTGCGGCCGAGTGCGCCGCCGGCGGTCGCGCCGACAACTGCGCCAAGGAGCGCGCCTTCGCCGCGGACGCCGCGGTCGGCCACTTCACGGCCAAGCACTGCGCCGATAATGCCGCCCACGACCGCGCCGCCTACAGTGCGATTGCTGCGGGAGGTCTGGCATTGCTGCTGATTAGCTACATGCTGGTCATGATAGCTGCGATACTGCTGAGCCGACGCGGGCTGCACGCTCACCAGGGCGGCAGCCATGGCCGCGGCGGCGAGGAAAGCTTGACGTTTCATAGTGCGCTCCTGTCTGTCGGCGCTGAGAAGAGCAAAATCAGTCTGAACGGCACATGAAGCGTATGAACCGCCTAGCTCGAGGCCGCCCGAAACAGGCGCGGCAGGCCCAAAAGGGCCTTTCCGCCCCGGTTTCCGAGGAGCGGGAGCTGGTTATCGCGGCTATGGGCGCGCGCGGCGATTCAACCGCTGAGGGCGCCGAGGGCGTTATCTACACCCCATACGCGTTGCCGGGCGAACGGGTGCGGGCCCGCGTGGTCGGCGGCCGGGCCGAATTGCTGGAGGTGCTCGACGCCAGCCCCGAGCGCCAGCAGGCCGCGTGCCGCCACTTCGGCCGCTGCGGCGGCTGCCAGCTCCAGCATTGGCAAGACGCTCCGTATCTCGACTGGAAACGCGCCCAAGTGGTGGATGCGTTGAACAAGCGCGGCTTGGGCGGCGCGATTGTCGAGCCCACCATTGCGGCTTGGGGCCAGGGCAGGCGGCGCGCGGCCTTTCACGCGGCGCGCCAGAACGGCCAAGTGCGCATCGGCTTTATCGAGCGCGGCGGCGCGGCGCTGACAGCACTGACGCAATGCCCGGTCCTGGCGCCGCCTTTGGAAGCCTTAGCGCTGAAGCTCGCGCCGCTAGCGGAGCTAGCGCTGCCAGCGCGCGGCGAGATCACACTCCACTGTTTGCTCACCGACACCGGCATCGACGTCGCCATCAAAGGCGCAGGCCGCGCTGACTTGCTGCAGCGCTCGGCGTGGGAAGCGCTCAGCGCCATGGCGATGAAGCTGGACCTCGGCCGGCTCTCGATCGACGGCGAGCCGATCGTTGAACTGAAAAAGCCGCTGCTGCGCATGGGCAAAGCGCTGGTCGCGCCGCCGCCTGGCGCGTTCCTGCAGCCAACGGCGCTCGGCGAAGAAACGCTGGCGCGCCTGACGCTCGAAGCCCTCGCCGGCGCCAATCGGGTGATCGACTTATTCTCCGGCATCGGCACATTCGCGCTCCGCATCGCCCAGCACGCTGAAGTGCTGGCCGCCGAGAGCGATGCGGAAATGCTGATAGCGTTGAAGAAAGCCGCCGATGGCGCCGGCGGGGCGCTGAAGGACGTAACCACGCTCCGGCGCGATTTGCTGCGCACGCCGATGTCCAGTCTCGAAATGAAAAAGTTCGACGGCGCCGTGATCGATCCCCCGCGCTCCGGCGCGCGCCTGCAGGCCGAACAGATCGCGCGTGCGCCGGTGCGCAAACTGGCTTACGTCTCCTGCGATCCGGCCTCATTCGCGCGTGACGTGAAGGTGCTGGTCGAGCACGGCTTCACGTTGACGAAGATCACGCCTGTGGATCAGTTCCGCTGGAGCCCGCACGTGGAAGTGGTCGGGGCGATGGAAAGATGAGCACCAAAACCACATTGCTCGATTATCAGAACTCGCGCCGCAAGCGCGATGCCGACGCCGATTCCAAGCCGCTGGAAGATGGCTATTGGCGGCGCAAAACGCTGACCGAGATGAACGAGCGCGAATGGGAAGCGCTCTGCGACCGCTGCAGCAAGTGCTGCGTCATCTCCATTGAGGATGCTGACACCGGTCAGCTTTTCCTCACCGACGTGTCGTGCAAATTGTTCGACACCAAATCCTGCGGCTGCAGCGATTACGCCAACCGCAAACAATACGTCCCCGATTGCGTGAAGTTGACACCGAAGAATGTGCCGAAGCTCGATTGGCTGCCGCGCACGTGCGCCTACCGCTTGGTCAGTGAGGGCAAGGATCTGGCCTGGTGGCATCCGCTCGTCTCCGGAGACCCGGCGACGGTGGACGTCGCCCGGGTATCGGTGCGCAACAAGACCCGCCCGGAAGGCAGGCTCCAAATGCCCGGCCTCATCAAGCGGATCACGCGCTGGCCGGACCCGCTGGAGAAGCCGCCAGCCAAATATCGCCGCGCCAAACCGTCGTCTCGACGTTCCCGCAAAGCGGGTTAGGTTAGGCGCATGAGTATGTTGCGCGATATCGGCCGCGCGCGTTACGCCGCCGCTCAAGGCGCGCGCGTCGCTTGGTACATGAGCCAATACCTGCTGGCGCGCCGCATTTCCGGGCCGTTCAACCGGCCAGGTGAACCCAAGTTCGAGCCGCAATCGGCTGAGGGCGACAGCGCCCGCATCCGCACAGCATTTCTCGAACTGTTCGCCAAGGACCGCGCCAATATCGAAGCCGGGCTTTACCCTGCGCCGGTGGATATCCGTGTCGAACGCGCGATTTCGGCGCTACGCAATTCCGCGAATTTCTTCCGCGACCTGCCGCGCGTCGATCAGCGCCGCTTAGAGCGGGACGGCACCGAAGTGCGCGAGGAAGCGCCGGCAGAGGGCCGCTTTCCCACCTATTATCTGCAGAACTTCCACTACCAGACCGGCGGCTGGCTCAGCCAAGACAGCGCCAAGCTCTACGACACGCAGGTCGAGATCTTGTTCGGCGGCGCGGCCGACGCGATGCGGCGCATATCGCTGGGCTCGCTCGCCCGCGCGATCAAAGGCACCGATCAGCGCAAGGTGAAGCTTGTCGATCTCGCCAGCGGCAATGGGCGTTTCCTCAGCCAGATCATGGCCGCGTTCCCGCGCATTCCCGCGACAGGCCTCGATCTTTCGCCCGCTTATTGCGCCGAGGCGCGCAAGCGCCTGGAAGATTGGCCGCACGTCGAGATCGTCCAAGGCGCCATCGAGCAAGCGCCGTTTGAAGATGCAAGCTTCGACGCCGCCACCTGCGTCTACCTCTTCCACGAACTGCCGCCGCGCATACGCCGCGACGCCGCGCGCGAGATCGCGCGGATCGTCAAACCGGGCGGCACGTTCGTGCTGGCGGACTCAATCCAAACCGGGGACGCCGCCGATCTTGATCAAATGCTGGAATACTTCCCGGTCGGCTTCCACGAGCCGTACTTCACATCCTACCTGAAGGAAGATTTCGCGGCGCTGTTCGGTGAAGTCGGCTTCGATGTTGAAGAAACCGAGCTTGCCTTCCTCACCAAGGTGACGCGCTTTCGTAAGCGGTGACCGGTTCGGGATTGTCTGAAGCCGCCTTGTCGTCAGCGAACGCCTCGTCCGCGAAGTAATCATCCGGCACGAGCTCTGCTTCAGCCATCGCGCGCTCTTCGGCGCGGGCCGCGGCGCGTTCGTCCTGTTCGGCATAGAGCGCGGCTATTTCCTCGTAGAGTTCGTCCTCGCTCGGCACGCTGTAAACGGCGGTGCGAGTTCCCACAGGAGCAGAGCTTGCACCCGCCAGGTCTTCGGCGGCAGGTTCCGGATCGATCGCGGCTTCATCCGCCCACGCCGTGGCGATCGTGGTGTAAGCAGAGCGCCAGCCGCTATCGATCATGTCGGCATACCGATTGTCGCGCGGCGCCTCGGCGACTGCGCGCGTCGGCGTGGGATCAATCTGGAAGCCGCCAAACAACATCAGGTCGAACGCGACGGCGCTCACACCCGCGATCGCGCCAAATGCGCCAATGGCTTTCCATTTTTCAGACGGAGGGAGGGTTTTTCCAAACATGACGCTGGGAAAACAGGAAGCCGAGCTTCCAGTTCCGGCGCCACTGCTGAGCGAACTGCTTAAATCGCCTTGGTCGCCTGGGCGGCGAGCGTTGCCGCGCTCGGCTCGAATTTGGCGGACGAGACGAACTCGGTGTCCGGGCCGCCGAGCAGCACCTGATCGGTGTAGCTGTAATCGACGCGGCGCTCGATCGCAGCGGCCGTGAGCGTGATCACTTCCGGCGTCTTCAACTCGTCCACGACCGGCGCGGCCACGCGGCGCACAGGTTCCATCGCGTAGGCTTCGCCGCCTGGGTTCCAGTCCGGCGCGCCGGTGATCAGAAAGTCGACGCAGGTGAGCGTAGTGGCGAAAATCAGCGCGAACGTCGTGGTCGCCAGGATGCGCTCCTGGTGCACGGCCCGCCGCCAGCTATTGGTGACGTAACGATGCGCCGTTTGCGCGTAGCGCGGCAGGGACAGAACGAAGTTCATAGTGCGGCTCCGACAAACGCACGTCCGCTGAATCGATTAAGGCCAAGTTACGGGCCTTCGCAAGCTTTTCCAAATGTCGAATAGCTCAGGTTCAGCGCCCGGTCTGGCCGCGGTGGCGCAACATCGCGTCCGCCAACACGCACGCCACCATCGCTTCGCCCACCGGCGCCGCGCGAATGCCGACGCACGGATCGTGGCGGCCCTTGGTTGAAATGTCAGCGTTTTCGCCCTGCGCGGTGATCGTGCGACGCGGCGTGAGAATCGAGGAGGTCGGCTTCACCGCAAAGCGCGCCACGATCGGCTGGCCGGTGGATATCCCGCCCAGCACGCCGCCCGCAGCATTTGTGAGAAAGATCGGCTTGCCGTCATTGCCGGCGCGCATTTCGTCAGCGTTTTCAACGCCGCTCAGCGCCGCCGCCGCAAAGCCGGCGCCGATCTCGACGCCTTTGACCGCATTGATGCTCATCAGCGCGCCGGCGAGTTCCGCATCGATCTTGCCATAGACCGGCGCGCCCCATCCGGCCGGCACGCCGGTGGCTTCCACCTCAACGATCGCCCCAACCGAATTGCCGTCCTTGCGGGTGTCGTCGAGCAGCGCCTCCCAGGCCTTTGCGGTTTCAGCGTCCGGGCACCAGAACGGATTGTTCTCGACCTCGGCCCAATCCCAGCGGCTGCGATCGATGGCCACCGCGCCGATCTGCACCAATGCCGCGCGGATCTGGACGCCGTCGCCCAGCACCTTGCGCGCAATCGCGCCTGCCGCCACGCGCGCCGCGGTTTCGCGGGCCGAGGAACGGCCCCCGCCGCGATAATCGCGAACGCCATACTTGGCGTCATAGACGTAATCGGCATGCCCCGGCCGATAGAGATCGCGGACCTCGTCGTAATCCTTACTGCGCTGATCGACGTTTTCGATCATCAGCGAAATCGGCGCGCCGGTGGTCACCGGCCCGCCCGTGCGCTCATCCTCGAACACGCCGGAGAGGATCTTCGCCTCATCCGGCTCACGCCGCTGCGTCACGAAGCGGCTCGAACCTGGCCGGCGCCGGTTCAGCCAATACTGAATATCCGCCGCCGAAAGCTGCAGCCCCGGCGGGCACCCGTCCACCACGCAGCCAAGCGCCGGCCCATGGCTCTCGCCCCAGGTGGTGACACGGAAAAGATGGCCGAACGTGTTGTGCGACATGCCGCATCGTCAGTGGCACACCCGCCCCCAACCGGCAACGCGGTTCAATCCGCCGCGGCGAGCGGGGCGGGTGCCAAGCGCGCGTGCAGTTCGTGGCTGTCGCGCACGAACCAGACCGACTTGCCGCGATTGGACTCGCGCACGAAATCGGCGAGCGGCTCTGAAGCTTCGGTGTGGCTCGAGATATCGCCGAGAATGGCGACGCGCAGCCGATAGTTGACGAACTTCTGGATGAACTCGCCGGCTTTCTTCGTGTTCAAGCGGAAAAAATCGCCGCTGAGGCGTTCGGCCGGGATCGCCACGAACCGCGCATCGGAGCTGACCGCTTCCTGGATCAGTTCGAGCGCATCGCGCTCGCTATCGATCGCTGCGCCGCGGGGCCCGACTTCGGCAACCCGTTCACCGTGCAGATTATAGACGATCATCCCGCGTTCTTTCCTCAACTCCTGTCGCATATGGGATGCCGCGCGGCGTCCGCATGGATGCGTCAGACGATGGGTGTAAAGCGTTGCCGCAAAGCTACGTTCCCTGGGGCGACGCGACGCCGCGCTAACTCACCGATTTATGATAATCTCGCGTCGAAACGGAGCGCGGCGTGACTGGCGACAATCTGATCCCCCCATCACCCAGGTACGATCCGGCGGCAGACCCGCCGCCGGATGATGCGGCGCTGTTCGCCGAAAGCGAGCCGATCGCGCTGTTCGAACGCTGGCTCGGCGAAGCCAAATCCAAAGAGCCGAACGACCCCAACGGCATGGCGCTAGCGACCGCGGACGAGCACGGCTTCCCCGACGTCCGCATGGTTTTGCTCAAGGGCGTCGACGCTAGCGGTTTCGTGTTTTACTCGAACGCCGAAAGCGCCAAGGGCCGCCAACTCGAAGTCAATCCGCGCGCGGCGCTGGTGTTTCACTGGAAGAGTCTGCGCCGCCAAGTCCGCGTGCGCGGCCTGGTCGAGCCCGTCAGCGCCGCCGAAGCCGACGCCTATTTCCAGAGCCGCGACCGCGGCGCGCGCCTCGGCGCTTGGGCCAGCAAACAATCGCGCCCACTCGAAGATCGTCTCGCGCTCGAAAAGAGGATCGCGGAATTCACTGCCAAGTTCGGCCTCGGCGACGTGCCGCGGCCCGAGCATTGGCGCGGCTACCGCATCGTTCCGCTCGCGATCGAATTCTGGCGCGACCGCCCGTTCCGCCTGCACGACCGCCTAACCTTCAGCCGCGAGAGCGTCAGCGCGGCATGGACGAAATCGCGTCTTTATCCCTGACGCGAACACGCCTTAACCTCCGATTCAGCGGCGCGGCGCCTTCTGGACCGCGCGCCGTTTGCGCGGAGCCCCCATGCGCGGTTTTGACATTGCCGTAACGACGTTCGCGCTGCGCACTTCGGTGACCAAGCCGCCGGAGCACGAGCAGCTCCTGGCGCCAGCGCTTGACGGCCCAGGCGCCGCGCACCTCGACCGCGCCGCTCTTGCCCATCAACACGCCGCGCTGATCGCGTCCTTGTGGCCCGAGCCTTCGCGCCAATGCGTAGCGCGTCCGCGTTATGAGGAATTACCTGCGCCGGCTGTGTTCGGCCGGCTTCACGCAGTCTCATGGCCGGCGGAGAGCGATGCGCGCGCGCTGCAGGCGCGCCTGCAAAGCGTATTCGCCACGCCAACCGAGCAAGAGATCGCGGCGCCCGCGCACGCGGCCTGACAGGACATTTGCCAGCGCGGCTCCAGCCCGCTTTAATCGCGCCAACGAGATAATCGGGAGGCGCGAATGCTTGGGCTTATGCAGGACTGGCCGTTGACGGTCGACCGGGTCCTGGATCACGCGAAGGCCAATTTCCCCAATCGGGAAGTGGTGACGCGCAGCATCGAAGGCCCGATTACGCGCAACACCTACGGCAACATCTGGACCCGCGCCAAGAAGGTGACGGGCGCCTTGCGCGCGCGCGGCATCCAGATGGGCGATCGCGTCGGCACGCTCGCCTGGAATACCGATCGGCACCTCGAAGCCTGGTATGGCGCCATGGGCATGGGCGCCGTCCTGCACACGCTGAACCCGCGCCTATTCCCCGAACAGATCGCCTGGATCATCAATCACGCCGAAGACAAGGTGCTGTTCTTCGACACCACGTTCACGCCCATCGTTGAAAAAATCGCGCCGCTGCTGACGAGCGTGAAGCTCTACGTGGCTTTCACCGATCGCGCGCACGTGCCGGAATCGAGCGTGCCAATCGAGGCGTACGAGGACTTCATCCACGGCCAAAGCACCGACGCTGCTTGGGGCGGCTTCGACGAAAACACCGCCGCCGGCCTCTGCTACACCTCCGGCACCACCGGCGATCCAAAGGGCGTGCTTTATTCGCACCGGTCGAACGTGTTGCACGCTATGGCCGCGAACCAGACCGACGTGTTCGGCTGCGGCGCAAGCGACGTCGTGATGCCGATCGTGCCGATGTTCCACGCCAATGCCTGGGCGATCTCGTTCGTCGGGCCGATGTGCGGCGCCAAAGTGGTGATGCCCGGCGGCAAGCTCGATGGCCCGAGTGTTTTTGAATTGCTGGAAACCGAGGGCGTTACGTTCACCGCCGCGGTGCCGACAGTCTGGCTCGGGCTCCTCGCATTCTTGCGCGAGAACAAATTGAAGCCGACGACTTTGAAGCGCGTCGTTATCGGCGGCTCGGCCGTGCCCGAAGCGGTGCTGCGCGCATTCGAGGAAGATTACGGCATCGAAGTTCTGCACGGCTGGGGCATGACCGAGATGAGCCCGATGGGCACGGTCGGCAAATTGCTGCCCGAGCACGCGGCGCAGGATCGCGAGTCGCAGCTCAAAACCAAGCTGAAGCAGGGGCGCCCGCCGTTCACCGTCGAGATGAAGATCGTCGATGATGAAGGCGTCGAGAAGCCGCACGATGGCAAGGCGTTCGGTCGTTTGCTGGTGCGCGGGCCATCGATCGCGAAGGCCTATTTCAAGAATGCGGGCGCGAAGAACGACAAGGGCGAAGCGCTGGAGAAGTGCGGCTTCTTCGATACCGGTGATGTCGCCACCATCGATCCGCTCGGCATCATGCAGATCACCGACCGCGCCAAGGATGTCATCAAATCTGGCGGTGAGTGGATCAGCTCTATCGATATCGAAAATCTCGCGGTGGGCGCCGATGGCGTCGCCAACGCCGCCGTGATTGGCATTCTGCATCCGAAGTGGGACGAGCGGCCTTTGCTGATCATCGAGCCGAAGCCCGGCGCGCAGCCGACGCGCGATCAATTGCTGAAATTCCTCGAAGGCAAGATCGCCAAATGGTGGATGCCGGACGATGTCGTCCTGGTGGAAAAAATCCCCCTCGGCGCCACCGGCAAGATCAACAAACTGGCGCTGCGCGAAACCTTCAAAAACTACAAATTCCCGACGACGCAAGCGGCGGAATAACGTTCCGCTTTTGGAAGCTCAAACTCCCTCGTCATTCCGGGGCAATGCGTAAGCATTGAGCCCGGAACCCATGGGCTAACGATGTTCTCGCGGCCCTGGGTTCCGGGCTCTCGCTTTCGCGAGCCCCGGAATGACGATGGTGTTTGCATCGCAAATAGATTGCCAAATACGGGGATACACCCGCACCAATCCGACCGAGTTGAAACCGTGCCTATCATCACCTCGTCCGCACACGGGAGCTTTCGTAGACGTCCGAAACTCGAAAGGTGCGTGACACGGTCGGCGGGGTTCTGTTTGCGGGGAGTGAAACCGCAAAGTCCA
>JAWXAM010000116.1:0-32705 GCA_034439495.1 Terricaulis sp.
AGCAATATGCCGACCGAAAGCACGCTCGTCCAAAAGATCGACCACAGCAGCCCCGCGACCTTCATATCCAGCCCCTCCGCGAGCCAGAAGCCAAGCGCCGGCATCACCACGAGATAAGCGAGGATGTGGCTGAAGGTGGGAAACCAATTGTCGCCGCGCGCGCGTAAAGCCGCCGCGATCACCACCTGGCCGCCATCCGGGATCAGTACCAAAGCGCAAATCCACATGATCCCGGCGAGCATGGCCACCAGTTCGACATCGGCGGTGTAAAGCCCGCCGATCTGCCGCGCAAAAATCAGAATGAGGATCGCGGTGATCGCCATCCCGACCGTGTTGATGCCAAGCGCTGTCCATCCTGCGCGGGTTGCGTCCGCGGGCGCATGGCGCCCCGTCGCTTCCGCCACCAGCACCGCCGCCGCCGCCGAAACGCCGAGCGCAATCATGAACACGAACGCCATCAGGTTGAGCAGAATCTGATAGCCGGAGACCTCAAGCGCGCCGATCCGGCCGGCAATCACCGTCATCGCCGAAAACGCGCCAGCTTCCGCCGCTTGGCTGACAGCGGCAGCGATGCCCACGCCAAGCAGCGCTCGATAGGTCGGCCCGTTCGAACTCAAAGTTCGCACGCGATACTTCGAGCTATCGCGGCTGAACCAGATGCAAGCGAGGATCACCCCCGCCAGGAATACGCGTGCGCCTACTGTCGCCCACGCAGACCCCACCGCGCCGTGATCGGGCGCCAACGCATGTAGTGCGCTGAGCAGCGGCCAGTCGCGGATCGCGGCATAAAGCGGCTCGGCCCACACCACTGCCGTGCCTACGCTGAGATCAGGCACCCAAATCAAGTTAAGCGCCAGATTGACGACATTGGCGCCCCACATCACCGCAGTGCCGATGCCGGGCTTCTTGATCGCCTCGAGAAAGAACGTCCCGGCGACAAACAAGAGATGCAGCGGGATCGAAAACGCCAGCACGCGCATCACCGGCGTTGATGGCGCCGCGAGTTCCGCATCAATGCCGAACACGGTGAAGATGCGCTCTCCGCCGAACCACATGAGCGCGGCAGACAAGAGGCCTGCCACGCCGGCCAGCACCAGCCCACGCCTGAGCGCGACACCCGCACCATCAGGATTGCCCTCACCAAGAGAGCGCGCAGCCAACACCTGCACGCCTTGAAGAAGCCCGATCGCTGCGACGAGAAAAACGGCCGTAGGCGCCCAGCCAAGCGCCTGATGCGGCAACTCCGCCGCCGCCAATTGGCCGACGATCACGACGTCGACCAGCGCCATGCCGATGATACCCAACCGCGCGAGCGCGACCGGGCCGGCGATCCGCAACAATGGTGCGACGTAAGAGCGTGAGGCGGCCATGAGCGCGAAGGCCTAGCGGAGCCGTCTGAGTCGGTCGAGGTTCAAGCGGCGGGCGGCGGCGTCGGGCGAAGGCCGCGATAGAGATACGCCGACAGGCCCGCCTCCAACATGCCGTAAATCAGCAACTGCGCGAGGCCAGCGAGGAAATAGAACCCTATCACCGAAACAGTCTGCGCGTTGGCCGCCAATGCCGCCGGATCGCTCGCCGGAGCGCCGAAAATCGCCGCCGCGATGGATTGCAACACTCCGACGAGAATGAGCGCCGGCGCCAAAAGCAGCACCCGCGTCGCAGAGATGCGCAGCAAATTGCCCTTGGTCCACCGCCAGCTATCGAACACTTTTATGCGGTTCTGCTCCACCGTTGCTGGCGCCGCGAGATAAAGACGCGATGTCAACAGCAAAACCAGGACGCCCGCGATGCCGAGCGCCCACAGCATCACATTCGGCTGCGCCGTCACGGCGCGATCCATGATCGCCATGAGCTGTTCGTTGTTTTGCCCCGCGGCGCGCACCTCTTCCGCGTAGGGCCCGATGAGGATGCTCATCGCCACGTAGAGCACCATGAACATGACGATGGAAATAAAGAAGCCAACGAACGACATGGATGCGAACACGCGCAACCCATCGCCCGCCAAGCGCGCGCCGACACCCACCGGCCCGTTGAACGCCACGTTCAGAAAAGCAGCATGCACGAACGCGCTGACAATGCCGACAACGACGATCCAGAGTGCGGTCACGCCGAAAAGCGCGAACGCCCCCGTTTGAACTGCCGCGCCGATCGCCGCAACACTGAGGCCAAAGCGCCAATGCTCCCGCAAAAAGCGCACGGCCTGCCCTGCGCTCTCCACGATCGGCACTTTGCCCTCCGGCGTCGCCATTCCCGCATCTCCTTGTTGCGACGCGCTATATGGCCCGAAAACCGCCGCCCCGCGAGACTTGAAGCGCCGCCCCAGGCGCGGCATGTGATCGCCTATGAAACCTGTTCACGTAGTCGGCGGCGGCATGGCCGGTTCCGAGGCCGCCTGGGCGCTGGCGAACGCCGGCGTGCCCGTCATGCTGCACGAGATGCGCCCCGTCGTGAAAACCGACGCGCACCATACGGATAAGTTCGCCGAACTGGTCTGCTCCAATTCGTTCCGCAGCGACGATTGGCGCGGCAATGCCGTCGGCCTACTGCACGAAGAAATGCGCCGCTTGGGATCGCTGGTGATGACCTGCGCCGTGCCAGCCCAAGTCCCTGCAGGCAGCGCGCTGGCGGTGGACCGCGATGTGTTTAGCGATGCGGTGACGGCGGCGCTGACAGCGCATCCGTTGATCAGTGTTGAGCGCGGCGAAGTCAGATCGCTCGATGCATTGCTAACAAGCGACGACGCCAACGTCATCTTCTCAACGGGGCCGCTAACCTCGCCGTCGCTGGCGGATTCCATCCGCAACCTCACCGGCGAAGACTCGCTCGCGTTCTTCGATGCGATCGCGCCGATCGTGCATGCGGATTCGATTGATTTCGACATTGCGTGGATGCAGTCGCGTTATGACAAGGAAGGTCCGGCCGGCGACAAGGCGGCGTACGTGAACTGCCCGATGGATGAGGCGCAGTACAACGCGTTCATCGCGGCGCTGAATGCGGGCGCGAAGACTGAGTTCAAGGAATGGGAGAAGAACACGCCATATTTCGAGGGCTGCTTGCCGATCGAAGTGATGGCCGAAAGAGGTCCGGAGACGCTGCGGTTTGGGCCGATGAAGCCGGTGGGGCTCTTGGACCCGCGCGTCGGCAGGCGCGCGCATGCGGTGGTGCAGCTGCGGCAGGACAATAAACTTGGCACGCTGTTCAACATGGTCGGCTTTCAGACAAAGCTGAAATACGGCGCGCAGGAAGAGATTTTCCGCATGATCCCTGGCCTGCAGAACGCGCGCTTCGCGCGGCTGGGCGGGATTCATCGCAATACGTTTCTGAACTCGCCGAAGCTGCTGGATTCGACGCTGCGCCTCCGCGCCGAACCACGGGTGCGCTTCGCCGGACAAGTAACGGGCGTCGAAGGCTACGTCGAAAGCTCCGCGATGGGCATGATGGCCGGGCGCTTTGCGGCGGCAGAGCGTTTGGGGCGCGCGATCGAACCACCGCCAAACACAACAGCGTTCGGCGCGCTACTCGCGCACGTCACCGGCGGACACATCGGAGACGGCAAAGGCTCGTTTCAACCGATGAATGTCAACTTCGGGCTTTTTCCGCCGCTCGATGCGCCGACGCACGGGCCGGATGGGAAGAAGCTCAAGGGCGAAGAGCGCGGCCGCGCAAAAAAGCTGGCAATGGCGGAGCGCGCGTTGGGGGACCTCGACGCTTGGCGCACAACCACCCAGTAATTGAAATTACTTAACCCTGTGTTTGCGGCTTCTCGTGCACGTGCGGTGCGGGGGCTGCCATGGCAATCATCATCACCGAGAATGACACCTTAAAGCTTCACGTCATTCGATTCCGGGACCGCGTCACCTTCAACGAACTCTGCGCGCTGGGCGCTTGCCACCGCGAGTATCCGGCTTGGGCGGCAGCCGATGCCGTGCACATCGTCGAAGAAGGCTCGGACCTCTCCGACCTGAGCGAAGCCAAGCTCGAGGTGCTGCGCCAACACTATCGTGCGCTACACCAGAGCCTTGAACTTTTCCTTGTGCGGCGCGCGGTTTGGGTGTGCCGCGATGTCGTCTCATGCAGTATCGTCGAGTATTGGCTGAAAGATCGCCACTCCCGCGACGGTCAGGGCACGGACCTTATGTTGGTCGCCAACCTGAAGGACGCATCCGAGCTCCTCACCGCCGAAGAAATTTCCGCGGTAGAGCACGATCACGGCTTTGTAGAACTGGTGCGCTTCGAAGACCGCGCGAGCGAAGGACGTGCCGCCTAGATCAAACCTGCAAGCGGCGAACTTGGATCGGCGTACTTCTTCTTCCCCATCCGCCCCGCAAGATACGCTTCGCGTCCCGCGATCACGGCGTGCTTCATCGCGCGCGCCATGCGCACGGGGTCTTTCGCTTCGGCGATGGCGGTGTTCATGAGCACGCCGTCTACGCCGAGTTCCATGGCGATAGCGGCGTCGCTCGCGGTGCCGACACCGGCGTCGACGATGACGGGGACGCGGGTTTGTTCAACGATGAGCCGGATGTTCACCGGGTTTTGGATGCCGAGACCGGAGCCGATCAGCGAACCGAGCGGCATAATGGCGACGCAGCCGGCGTCCTCCAGCTTGCGCGCATAGACCGGATCGTCGCTGCAATAGACCATCACGTCAAAGCCTTCGGCGACTAGGATTTTGGCGGCGGCGAGCGTCTCTTCCATATCCGGATAGAGCGTCTTCTGGTCGGCGAGGACTTCGAGTTTCACCAGTTTCCAATCGCCCGCCTCGCGCGCAAGGCGCAGCGTGCGCAACGCTTCGTCGGCAGTGAAGCAGCCGGCGGTGTTGGGCAGGAAGGTCGTCTTCTTCGGATCGATGTGATCGGTGAGCCGCTCTTTGGTCGGATCGGAAAGGTTCACCCGCCGCACCGCGACCGTGACGATCTCGGCGCCGCTGGCCTCAAGCGCCGCGGCGTTCTCGGCGTAGGATTTGTATTTGCCGGTGCCGATAATGAGGCGCGATTTGTAGCTCTTACCGGCGATAATCAGAGTGCTCTCGTCCATCGCGGCAATATGCGACTTTCGTAGCCGCACGGCTAGCGCTGAGACGCTAGCGCACTGCGGCCTGAAACTCGGGGTCTTCTAAGAGCGCACCGAACAGCCTCGGGTAAAGACCAGTGTAGTGGTTCATAGCGTCGGGAATTGCGATAGCGCCCATAAAGGCGGAGGGCCAATCGTCGGTCACGGTGAGTTCCCTGGTGTAAACAACTTCATCGCCGCGCGTGAGGCGAAATTGCGCAGCGAGGGCCGCTCGACTTTCCGCACCGCCAGTGGACACCTCGCTCCGGGTCAATTGAGCGGAGAGAACATAGATCGATGCGGGGTCGAGCTTTCCCGCTCCCGCAAGCTCGGATTCGATCGTGGAGCGCAAGTAGGACGAGAACGTCCCTCCCGACGGCGGCCTCAGGGAGTCCGCACGGATCGAAATACTCCGATCGCGCTGCTCCGATAGCTCCGGCCCACGCGTGAACTCGCCCAGCGCCAGCGCCGGAAGCGAGTCCTGCCGCAAGCGCGAAACATTGTCGAAGGTCAATGTTGGCGCGGGCAATTGTGTTGCGCACGCGCTGAGCAGCGCGACCGCAACCATCACCAAAGGGAACGAAAAGAACTTCACCACACCCCTCCCGGCGAACGGTCTTATGACGCCGCACCTTCAGGCGCCGCGGCCGCAGGCGCCGGTGCGAAGCTGGGTTGTCGCGCCAAGTCAAACACCAGGTGCTCGACAAGCTGACGTACGACCGTGCGCACACCCGCTTCAGGATTTTCCGCCTGAACCATATTGGCCGGCGCTTCTGCCGCCCCAATTTGCGAGTGGAGCGCGTGACGCTTCTCGGCCAGCAAAGACGCGCCCGCAGATCCGCCGCTATAGCGCGCGTTCGCAACGTAATAGTCGGTGACGGTCGAACCGGCCAAACCCAACGTCAAACCCGTTGTGAAGCCGGCTTGCGCCGCGCCTTCCTCGGGGATGTTGTCGATCGTTATGGCGAGGAGCGCTCCACCACCGACCGGGCTGGTCGAAACTTCTGAAAACAAACCGCTGCCACGCACAACGTCTGTCACTTGATCGCGCAGCATTTCCGTTGCGCGGGCATTTGCTGCACCTTGCGTGCGAAACTCGAAAATCAATTGGACGGGTCGGGGTTCAGCGACGGTGACGCGCTGAGCACTTGGCACTTCCCCTAACGCTGGATCGACAAAAGAGCGCAGCGAAAGACAACCGCCGAGCATAAGAGCCGCCGCGACAAGCAGCGGCGCAATCACGAGACGCTTCATGTTTTCCCCCCGGAAAGTCCGTTAGCCGGACAGCTCTATCGAGGCGATCGAACCGCCAGTTGTCAACTCAAAGTCGTGGTCCGGCAGGCTGGCGCGCAATCGGAAGTCATCACCCGCCCCCGACGAACTGGACGATCTCCAGTTGATCGCCCTCCTGAAGTGCGATCTGCGACCACAGGCTCTTCGGCGCGATTTCGCGGTTGCGCTCAACCGCCACGCGGCCGCTCTCGATCCCCAGAGAGGCGAGCAGGTCGGCGAGGGTCGCCCCGGGGGGCGCATCTCGCGTTTCTCCATTGACGGTCAGACGCATAGGCCTTCCTATCCGCCCGACTTAGAGCCCCTTGAGCCGGGGTTCAACGGAGCCCCCTTCCGCCCGCGCAGAGGACGATGCCGGACGCAAAGCCAATTTACGTGCTTAACGGCCCCAACCTGAACCTGTTGGGGTCCAGGGAGCCTGAAATCTACGGCCGCGTGACGCTGGCCGAGATCGAGAGCGCCTGCGTCGAGCGGGCCGCGCAGCTGGGCCGCGGCATTGTGTTCCGCCAATCCAATGTCGAGGGCGAATTGGTGACGTGGCTGCAAGAGGCGGGCGACAAAGCCGGCGCCGTTGTTCTAAACGCCGGGGCGTACACCCATACCTCGGTCGCGCTGCACGATGCGATCAAGGCGATCTCCGTTCCGGTGATCGAGTGCCACCTCTCCAACCCCACCGCGCGTGAGGATTTCCGTCACGTTTCGTTAGTGGGCAAAGCCGCAAAGGGCGTCATCGCCGGCTTTGGGGCGACATCATATTTATTGGCTATCGAGGCTGCTGCCTTGCTGGCGAACGAGAGCTAAAATCGCGTGAGCAGGAAACCGCAGAACATGAGCGACAAGAAGCAAGCGATCGATCCCGATCTCGTGCGTGAGCTGGCGAAGATTATCTCCGACAGCGGCCTCTCCGAAATCGAAGTCGAGCACGGCGATCTGCGCCTGCGCATCGCCCGCACGCTGACCGCCGCCCCCGTCACGCACATGGTCGCCGCCGCAGCGCCAGTCGCACACGCGCCGGCAGCGCCGCCGCCTGCCGCTGGCCCTGCGCCGGTTGCCGACGCCGCTTCGCATCCGGGCGCCGTGCCTTCACCGATGGTCGGCACCGCTTATCTTTCACCGGAGCCCGGCGCGCCGGTGTTCATCAAAATCGGCGACACCGTCACCGCTGGCCAAACGCTAATGGTCGTCGAAGCGATGAAGACCTTCAATCCGATCCCAGCGCCACGCGCCGGCAAGATTACAGCGATCCTTGTCAACGATGCGCAGCCCGTCGAATACGGCGAGCCGCTCGTGATCCTCGAGTAGGCGATGTTTGAGAAAGTCCTGATCGCTAATCGCGGCGAGATCGCGCTTCGCATCCATCGCGCCTGCAAGGAGATGGGCATTTCCACCGTCGCCGTGCACTCCACCGCGGACACGGACGCCATGCACGTGCGCCTCGCCGATGAAAGCGTCTGCATTGGCCCGCCGCCCGCGCAGAAGAGCTATCTGCACATTCCATCGATCATCGCCGCCGCCGAAATCACCGGCGCCCAAGCCATCCATCCGGGCTACGGCTTTCTCTCTGAGAACGCCAAGTTCGCCGAGATCGTCACCCAACACGGCATGACCTTCATCGGCCCCACAGCCGAACACATCCGCCTGATGGGCGACAAGATTGCCGCCAAGCAAGCCGCGATCGATACGGGTATGCCTGTGGTGCCCGGCTCCGACGGTGGCATCGCCACCGAAGAAGACGCCAAGAAGTGGGGCAAGAAGATCGGCTATCCGGTGCTGATCAAAGCCGCAGCCGGCGGTGGCGGGCGCGGTATGAAAGTCGCGCGCAGCGCCGAGGAAGTCAGCGAAGCCTTCTCGACGGCGCGGGCTGAAGCCAAGGCCGCCTTCGGCAACGACGAAGTTTACATGGAGAAGTATCTGACGCATCCGCGTCACATCGAAATCCAGGTCGTCGCCGACAGCCACGGCAACGTCATTCATCTCGGCGAGCGCGATTGCTCGCTGCAGCGCCGCCACCAGAAGGTTCTCGAAGAAGCGCCCTCACCCGCGCTCAACGCCGAGGACCGCGCCAAGATCGGACGCGTCACCGCCGAGGCGATCCAAAAGCTCGGCTATCTCGGCGTCGGCACGGTTGAGTATCTCTACGAAGACGGCGAGTTTTATTTTATCGAAATGAACACGCGCCTGCAGGTCGAGCATCCGGTCACCGAGATGATCACCGGCATCGATCTCGTGCGCGAGCAGATCCGCATTGCTGACGGCGCGCCGCTGTCGGTGAAGCAGAAGGACGTAAAGTTCAACGGCCACGCCATCGAGTGCCGCGTCAACGCCGAGAACCCGGCCACCTTCCGCCCCTCACCAGGCAAGATCACCGGCTATCACCCGCCCGGCGGCCTCGGCGTGCGTTTGGATAGCGCCATATATGCGGGCTACGCCATTCCGCCAAACTATGACTCGCTCATCGGCAAACTCATCGTCCACGGCCGCGACCGCGCCGAATGCCTCATGCGCCTGCGCCGCGCGCTCAACGAAATGGTAATCACCGGCGTCGAGACGACGCTGCCGCTCTTCCGCGATTTGATGAACGAGCCAGACGTCATCAACGGCGACTACTCGATCCACTGGCTTGAGAAGAACCTGAAAGCCAAAGCCGAAGCAGAGGCGCCCTCGAAATGAAGATCAAAGCGTTCATCGCCGCCCTCGCGCTCTCCGCTTGCTCGCCGCCCGCCCCGAACGAGACGGCGCCGCCGCCGGCAGCGGCGGCTGCGCCTGAAGTGGCCAATGAAGCGATGTTGGCGGCCCTTACGCCGCTGGTGTCAGCCGCTATCGGCCAACCTGTATCGTTCACCATCGACACCGTGCGGGTCGACAACGACTGGGCCTGGCTCGTGGTGCAGCCCCAGGCTGCCGATGGAAGCCCGCTAGACTGGTCGCAAACGAGTTTCGCCAGCGCCTATGCCAACGGCGTCCTTGGCGACAACGGCGCAACATATGCGCTGCTGAGGCGGGAAGCTGGCGAATGGCGCGTTGTCGATCACGTCATTGGACCGACGGATGTCGCCTATATCGATTGGCCCGCGCGCCACGGCGCCCCGCCGGAGCTCCTCGGTCTCGCCGAGTGATTGAACGGCCCGCCCATTGCAATGCGCACCCTGGAAACTCTTTCAGGGCTGATTTGGTATGGCACATCAACAATTCGCCGGCGTCGCAGTACTCGTTGTCCTGACTTTCATGGTCCTGGCCCTCACCGCTTGCGCCAATTCCGCACAAACCACGGTCGCGGCGTATGGCCCGGCGGTCATCGCACCGATCCCGGCCGAAGCGTCCGGCCAGCCTGAGTTCCACGGCGCACCGATCGGCGCGGACACCCTGCGCTCGCGACTGCTCGCCGAGTAGCCGGCGAAATAGACGCCGGAGCGGCCGTTTGGCACACTCTGGCGCCGTGAAGACTTTCTCGACCGACGATCTGCTCGCCTGCTATCGGCGGGGCGTCTTTCCTATGGCGGAAAGCCGGGACGACGACGGCTTCTTCATTGTCGATCCCGAATGGCGCTGCGTCTTCCCGCTTGACAATTTCCACGTCCCCAAGCGCCTCGCGCGCACTCTACGCCAGGACCGCTTCACGTTTACCATCGACCGTGAGTTCTCCGCCGTCATCAAGGGCTGCGCCGCGCCCGGGCCCGACCGCGAAGACACCTGGATCAACACCGACATCCGCTCGCTCTACCAATCGCTGCACGCGCAAGGCTTGGCGCATAGCGTTGAAGCACGAATCGACGGCGAACTCGTCGGCGGCCTCTACGGCGTTGCCATGGGCGGCGCCTTTTTCGGTGAAAGCATGTTCTCGCGCGTCACCGACGCCAGCAAAGCCGCTTTGGTGCATCTCGCGGCGCGGCTGAGACATGGCGGCTTCAAACTGCTCGATGCGCAATTCACAACGCCGCACCTAGAGCAATTCAGCGCGCAAACCCTACCTCGCCGGATATTTCAGTCGTTGCTAGGCGTGGCGTTGGAGGCGGACGCTGACTTCGCAACGCTGCGAGACGAAACCAAGGGCAGTGACTTGATCTCGATCCTCTCCGCCCGATAGCATCGCCGTTGCGCCGCTTGCGCGCAAAGAACAGGGGCGCCGGTTCATGGACTTCTCCGAAGCACAGCGCGACATGCGGCGCGGATATATGAGCGGCGCGGCCGGCGTGTTGGCTTCGTCGCTGGCATGGGCCGCGGCGACGGCGTCCGTGTATCTACTATCGCCGCAGCAAGCGGTGTGGGTTTTGTTCATCGGCGGCGCGCTGATCCACCCCGCCGGCCTATTGATCGCCAAGGTGCTCGGGGCGGCCGCAAATCATACACGCGGCAACCCGCTCGCTGGCTTAGCCGGCGCGAGTACGTTCTGGATGATCCTCAGCCTGCCACTCGCTTACGTCGCCTCGCTACAGCAGATCGAGTGGTTCTTTCCGGCAATGCTGCTGATCATCGGCGGGCGCTACCTCACCTTCGGCACGATCTACGGCATGCGCCTCTATTGGATGCTCGGGTTTGCTCTCGCCGGCGCAGGAATCGCGATGGGCGTGCTTAGTGTTCAGCCGCTGCTAAGCGCAGCGACGGGCAGCGCCATCGAATTGGTGTTCGCGGTCGTCGCGTTCGTGCTGCATGCCCGCTGGGCCAAGCAATCAGCGTGATATCCGCTCCAGGCCGCCCATGTAAGGCACCAGCGCTTTCGGCACCGTGATCGAGCCGTCGGCGTTCTGATAATTCTCAAGCACCGCAACCAATGTGCGCCCGACCGCGAGGCCTGAACCGTTTAGCGTGTGCACGAATTCGGTCTTGCCGTCCTTGTTGCGGAAACGCGCATTCATGCGCCGCGCTTGGAAATCACCGCAGTTCGAGCACGAGCTGATCTCGCGATATTTGCCTTGGCTGGGCAACCACACTTCCAGATCATAGGTGCGCTTGGCGCCGAAGCCCATATCGCCTGCGCAGAGCAGCATGGTTCGGAACGGCAAATCCAATCGCTTCAGCACTTCTTCGGCGCAGCGCACCATGCGTTCATGTTCATCGTGGCTTTGCTCCGGCGTCGTGATCGACACCAGCTCCACCTTGCGAAACTGGTGCATGCGGATCATGCCGCGCGTGTCGCGCCCGGCCGCGCCCGCTTCAGCCCGGAAGCACGGCGTATCCGCCGTCATCCGCAGCGGCAGCGGCGCTTCGTCGAGGATTTGCTCGCGCACCAAATTGGTCAGCGCCACTTCCGACGTCGGGATCAGCCAAAAATCTTCGCGTGTCGGCGCACGCTCCAGAATTTCGTGGAGCACTTCGGTTGGCTTGGCTTTGCCGGCGCGCTTTTCGAACTCCTCGTCGAACCGCTCCAAAGCTTCGTTGAGCAATTCCTGTCGGCTGACGGTGCGTGCTGCCGTAAACTGGTCATCGACAAACTTCGGCAACTGCCCAGTGCCGAACATCACATGGTCTTTGACCAAAAGCGGCGGCGCAGTTTCGGTATAGCCAAACTCGCTCGTGTGCAGATCGAGCATGAACGCCGCTAGCGCCCGCTCCATGCGCGCCAGCTGGCCTCGCAGCACCACGAAGCGCGCGCCTGAGAGCCGCGCGGCCGCTTCGAAATCCATCATGCCGAGCGCCTCGCCCAGCGTGACGTGATCGGCGCTTAGCTCGACGTTCGGTGGGCCAGCGCCATCGGACTTGTACCAGCGGCGGACTTCCACATTGCCGTGCTCGTCGGCGCCATCCGGCACGTCGTGCGCAGGCAGGTTCGGCAGCCCAGCCAGCAATTCATCGCGCGCCGCCAGCCATTTGGCCTCATCGACGCCAGTCTCTTCAATCCGCTGCTTCAGCGCCGCAACTTGCGTGATCAGCCGGTCAGCTTCCGCATCGTTCTTCTGCGCTTTGGCCGCGCCGATCGCTTTCGAGGCTGCATTGCGCTGCGCCTCCGCCTCCTGCTTCGCCGTCAAAGCGGCGCGGAGTTTGGTATCGTATTCGATGATCTGACGCGCTTGCGGCGGCAGCCCTTTGCGGGCCCACGCGGCGTCATAAAGATCAGGGTTTTCGCGGATGGCGCGGATATCGTGCATGCCGGTGCTTTAGCCGAAGCCGCGCGGGCGCGCTACGGGGCTGGAGGCGCCGCGGCGGCGGCCTCCGCCGCCTCCTTTTTCGCGCGATCCTTTTCCATCAGCGCAACGATCCAGATGGAGATTTCGTAGAGCGCGTAGACAGGCAGGGCCATGACGAACATCGAGATCACATCGTTCGGCGTCACCAATGCCGAGAACGCGGCGATACCGACAATGGCGTAGCGGCGCCCTTTGCGAAGCAATGAGGTGGAGACAACGCCGATCTTGCCCAGCAGCGACAAAACCACCGGCAGCTGGAACATCAAGCCAAAGGCCAACACCAGAGTGGTGACGAGGCCCATATATTCCTCGACCTTCGGCAGATACGTCACCCGCACCGGCCCGTCGGTCACTTCCTGATGCAATGCAAAGTTCAGCGCAAACGGCATCGCCACGTAAAACACAAAAGCAGCGCCCAGCAGAAACATCGCCGGCGCCGCGATCATGAACGGCGCCGCCGCCGCACGCTCGTTGCGATAGAGCCCTGGCGCAATGAACGCATAGGCCTGCCACGCGAGGATCGGAAAAGCCAAGACGATGCCGCCGAACAGCGCGATCTGCATCTTCACCGAAAAGAAGCCGAAGGCGCCCGTGTTGATGAGTTCAATCGCTTGGCCCGCGCGCTCCGGGTGAACGACTGCCATCGCCGTCTGAAACGGCTGCGCCAGAAAAAGAAACAGCGCGTCGACGAAAATGAAGCAGATCACAAACCCGACGACGACGGCGATGATCGAGCGCACCAGCCGATCGCGCAATTCTCCGAGGTGATCGAGCAGCGGCGCCCGCGAGGCTTCGATCTCGTCCTCGTCCGTGAGCACTTTCTTGTTCGCGGCGGACGTCACTGCGCGCTCCTCACGATCGGCGCTACGTCCGCATGTTCGGGCACACCCTCGGGCTTGGAGGCCTCAACCTCATCGGCCGCCTTCTCCGCCGAGACATCGTCCGTGTCCGTATTCTCCGCCACAGTGGAAATCACAACCGGCGTCACGGCAGACGCGGGAATGGCCGGCGATGATTTGATACCCGCATAGTCTTCGAGCGTCGGCAGCGGCTTCGTGAACTCGTTGCGCAGCTCTTGCAGCGATGTCGTCCGCCGCAGCGCGTCGACTTCCTTCTTCAGCTCATCGAGTTCAGCCTGCCGCGCGAGTTCATCGAAGCCGGTGCGAAACTCTTGCGCCATACCACGCAGCTTCGCCGTCCACCGTCCCAGCTTGCGGAACAGCAGCGGCAAATCCTTCGGCCCCACTACGACGAGCGCGAGGATGCCGAGGATGATGATCTCATTGAAGCCGAGGCTCGGAAGCATAAGCGCTCAATCGCCTCGCATCAGTTCTGCGCGCGGTCGGTCTCGCGCGGCTGGGCGTTCTGGTCCGGGACCTGACGCGGCTCTTCAGCTGCGGCGTTGGCCGAATTCTGCTCGTCGCCCAGACCCTTGCGGAAGCCTTTGATGCCCTTGCCGAGATCTTCCATCAGGCCGGAGATACGGCCGGGCTTGGAGAACAGCAAAAAGGCAAGCACCAGAACGATCAGGAGCGGGATTAGCCCGGGCATATGCATCGTCAAAACTCCATCGCGCGGGGGGAGCGCGTGTCACTCATCTTGGTCCAGATGATCTACGAAAAAGCTTGCCGCGTCGTCACCTTCTGACAGCGGCTCTTCGTCCGAGGCGGCATCCTCGCTTGGGCGCGGCACGTCAAGCTGCGCGGCAGCGCGGGGGTCCAAAAGCCCTAGTGCCTTCAAATCATCCTTGCCCGGCAGCGCGTCAAGCGAAGCCAAGCCAAAGTGACCGAGAAATGCGTCCGTCGTCCCAAAGGTCAGCGGCCGGCCGGGCGTCCGCCGCCGGCCTCGCGGCTTGATCCAATTGATCTCCATCAGGAGTTCCATCGACCCCCGCGAGAGACTGACACCCCTGATGTCCTCGATCTCAGCCCGAGTCACGGGTTGGTGGTATGCAATAACCGCCAGGGTCTCCAGGGCCGCCTTCGGCAGCCGCTTGGGCGCTTCCCGGGTCTCGGTGAACAGGGAAGCGAGGTCCGGCGCGGATTGGAACCGCCACCCGGCCCCGGTCTCTACCAGCTGCACGCCGCGGTCGGCGTAGTCCGCCTTCAGTTTCATCAGCACGGCGGCGACATCCACCGCTGGCCCCAGCTTTTCACCCAGTGCCTTAGCGCTTATTGGCTCGCCGCCGGCGAAAAGCAGCGCCTCGGCTGCCCGGATCGCGTCTGCGCTCGGGGCCGCGCGCAGATGCTCGCCCTCGGTGAAGGCGTCTTCGATGCGGCGCATCGTGTCGGCGAGCGGCGGGTCGGACGGGTTCATTCGCGGCTTCCTTTAGCCTGAACCGGACGCGCACGCACGAACAGCGGCGCAAATGCTTCCGTCTGCCGCAGCTCCATCTTGCCCTCGCGCGTCAGTTCCAACGCCGCGCCAAAGGTGGAGGCGAGGTAGCTCTCCTGCGGCGGCGCATCGGCGCTTGTGTCAGAAGAAACCGGCGCGACGGATTCGATCGCGCTCCATTCCTCGAGCCGCACCAGCGCCTGCTCCAGCTTCTTGCGCGCGCTTTCGAGCGGGTAAGCGCGGCGCACCATCGTCGTGTACGCGCGCTTGCGGACAAGCTTGGTGCGATCGGCGCAGTACGCGTTGAGCAATTCGTAGAGATCAGCCTTCCAGGTCGTGGTCTTAGTCAGCACCGTCGTTTGCGGCTGGCCGTTCAGGAATACGTCGCGCCCCAACTGCGGCAGCTCTTCTAATTTCTTCGCCGCCGCGCGCGCAGCTTGCAGATTGAGCAGCTTCTGACGCAGCGCCTCTTCAAGCTGCTGCGGATCAGGCTCATCGGCCGGTAGTTGCGGTTTCGGGATCAGCAGGCGCGATTTCAACAGCGCCAGCCACGCCGCCATCACCAGATAGTCGCCGGCGATCTCCATGTTCTGCGCACGCGCTTCAGCAATAAATGCGAGGAACTGATCGGCAATCTCACCGACGGAAACCTTGGCGATATCGATCTTCTTAGCGCGCGCCAATTCCAATAGGATGTGCAGCGGCCCTTCAAACGCGTCGAGCGCGACGCGTAGCGCCTCACCTTCATCCGCCTCCTCGGCGGCGGCGAGATCCAGCTCAATCTGGTCGTCTGCGTCGCTCATCTTGGCAAGGTTTTAGCCGACTAGGGCTGACTTCCCAACAACTGCTTGAACCGCGCCCAACCGGCGTCAGCATCAAATTCGCGCGCTGGGCGTTTTGCGAACGCTTCCACCGCCCGCGCCCGCACCAGCGCCATGCCGTCCAGCGGCCGGCAACCTTTGGCCACTTCCTGCATCTCTTTCAGGTCACCCGAGCACTGCAGCACCATATCGCAGCCCGCGCCGAGCGCCGCTTCGGCGCGCTGCTGCAGCCCCCCGTTCAGCGCGAACTGGAGCGCCTTCATGTCGAGGTCATCGCTCATCAAGAGGCCATTGAACCCAATGCGCTCGCGGATAATTTTCTCGATTACAAAAGACGAGCACGTGGCCGGGCGATCCTGGTCCCATGCGTCAAAGACGATGTGCGCCGTCATCGCCGCTTCCGCGTCCGCTAGCGCCGCGAATGGCGCAACGTCGCTGGCCAACTCCGCTTCGCTCGCGCTCACCCGCGGCAATGCGAAGTGACTATCCGCCGTCGCGCGGCCATGCCCCGGCATGTGCTTGATACATCCGGCGACACCCCCGTCATGCAGCCCTTCAAGCGCTGCACGCGCCAAGGTCGCAACTTCACCCGGGTTCGCCGAGAACGCGCGGTCGCCCACAATCTTGTCGCTGCCATCGACAGGCACATCTAGCACCGGCGCGTAATCACCGTCGATGCCGATGCTCTTCAGCTCATCGGCGATCAGGCGGTGCCCCAGCCGCGCGGCTTCCAAGCCCAACTCGAACTCGCGCGCGTATATCTCGCCGTACTTTGCAGCCGCCGGCCACACTGGCCATTCGGGCGCCTTCAAGCGCGCAACGCGTCCGCCTTCTTGATCGATCCAAACGATCGCATCGTGGCCGGCAGCTTCGCGCAATTGCTCGCACAAAGCGCGCACCTGCACCCGTGAGACGCACGCGTCACGGAAAAGAATAAAGCTCCACGGCCGCGTCTCGCGAAAGAACGCGCGCGTATCAGCATCGAGCTTGGCCTGTCGCAGGCCGAACGAAACGGAAAGCAAACTCATCGCCCGCTCTTAGCGCGTCGCGACAATGCAGTCCTGGCCCATTTGCCGGATGCGATCGCAGAAGCGCGCGGCGTTGGCGCGATCAGGAAAATAGCCGGCGCGGACGCGATAATAGATGCCGCGCTGGCCCAAATCGGCGCGCTCCACATCCAATCGTGCGGAGGCAAATAGCTGCGGCGCGCGCGACGAAAGCCTGCGCCAGGATTGCTCCACTGCCGCTTCCGATTGCAGCGCCGCAAGCTGCGCGACGTACGGGCCATTAGAAACAAATTGCGGCGGCGACGGCAGCTGCGGCGCCCCCTCAGTCGCGGGCGCTTGCGCTTGCACCGGCTCGGTGCGTGAAGGGGTGGGCGCGACAAGGTCTTCCGCCGCCGGCGCCAACTCACTTTCGACTGCGTCCGGGGCCATCGCCGCTTCCGCCGATGGTTCGATTTTATAAGGCTCTGCCGGAGCTTCAATGCGCGGGACTTCCGGCGCGCTGTAGAGCTGCCAGAGGAACGCGCCGAACGCGACCGCCACCACCAACATCAGGATATAGATCATCCCGGCGTGACGCGCCTGATCGTCGTACGCGTGCATACGCGGATCGTAACGAGTGCTCACCAGAGTGCTCCACGGAATCAATTCAGACGGCGTTTACCACGCCTGCCCTTCATTTCCGCTTAACGGGCCGAAGAGCAGCCATTCAGAATCCATAATTCCGTAGGCGTAACGGAGTCGTTCACGCGAACGTTAAACCCTCGTCATCGCTCGAGATTGAACAACCGCCGGTGCTCATCGATGGCGAAATCGTCGGTCATGCCGGCGATGTAGTCGCAAACTCTTCGCGCGGTGCGCTGGCCGCGCGGCCCGTCGCCACCCTGTTGCCACGCTGGCGGCAAAAGTTCCGGCTCACTCACAAAGAGCTCGAACAGCTGCGCAAGGATTCGCTTGGCATGACTGCGAGAGCGATTGACCTTCCAGTGCCGATACATCCGCGCCATCAGGAAGCGCCGCAGCACCGCTTGGTGCTCGTTCATTTCATCCGAGAACCCCACCAGCGGCTTGCCGGCAGCGCGCACGTCTTCCACGGATTGCGGCTTGGCGCCGGCGATACGATTGCCGCTTTCCCAAACCAGATCGTTAATCCAGACGCCGATGAGCCGCCGGATCGTCTCCGCCGCAATGCGAAACTCATCGACGCCGGCGTGATCCTTTTCCACCAGGAGCAGCACGCGCTCGACCATCGGCACTTCTTCGCGCAGCTCAGTCAGCGAAAAGAGGCCAGCCCGCAGGCCGTCATCGATATCGTGATTGTTGTAGGCGATATCGTCAGCGTGCGCCGCGACCTGCGCTTCCAAGCCCGGCCACGAATCCAATTCCAAATCGTGTGTCGCGACATATTCCTGAATAGCGATCGGCAAATCTTTCAGCGTCGCGCCATAGCGAATGAGCGGGCCGTTGTGCTTCACGACGCCTTCCAGCGTCTCCCACGTCAGGTTCAAGCCATCGAACGCGGGATATTTGCGCTCTAGCTTGGTCAGCACACGCAGCGTCTGCGCGTTGTGATCGAAGCCGTGAAAGCCCTCCATGCAGGCGTCGAGCACATCCTCGCCCGTGTGCCCGAACGGCGGATGGCCGAGATCGTGCGCAATGCCGAGCGTCTCGGCCAGATCGTCATCAAGCCCCATCACCCGCGCCACGCTGCGGGCGATCTGCGCCACTTCCAGCGAATGCGTCAGCCGCGTGCGGTAGTGATCGCCCTCATGCGCCACGAACACCTGGGTCTTGCCGCGCAAGCGCCGGAACGCGCTTGAATGAACGATCCGGTCATGATCGCGCTCAAACGGGGTTCGGGTGCGGCTCTCCGGCTCTGGGTAAAGGCGGCCACGCGAATGGGTGAAATCGGTGGCGTAGGGCGCTTTCGCTGGCCTTTCATAGGGCGCAGACGCCGGTTTCGACGCCCTCACCCGTTTTGCCGCTGCTGCTTTCTGCGAGTCCGCCACCGAACCGCTTCTCCTCTTGCCAGAGTTCAGACCATATATGGGGCATAGACGCTTGAGAAACCGCTGAAAGGTTTGCGTTAACGAATGACTAGCATCGGCCTCACCGCCTCGGCTGCGGAACGGATCAAAAGTGTGGTTGTCGGCGAGCCCGCCGGCGCGGGCCTCCGCGTCGCTGTCGAGGGCGGCGGCTGCTCGGGCTTTCAGTACGAAATCAATGTGGCCCCCGCCGCCAATCCCGACGACCACGTCATTGAGCGCGACGGCGCCCGCCTCTTCGTGGATCCGGTCTCGCTGCCGTTCCTGCTCGGCTCTGAAGTCGATTGGGTCGACGAGCTGATCGGCGCCTCGTTTAAGGTGCGCAACCCGAACGCCACATCCAGTTGCGGCTGCGGCGTCAGCTTCTCGGTCTGATGTTCGGCGCCCGCTCCAAACTTGATCGCGGGCTCGACGCGTTTGAACGCCGCGATTGGAAGCGCGCGCGCCGTATGCTTGAAGAAGCGCTGCAGGAAGAGGAACGCGCCTCCGGCCATTATCACCTCGGCCTGCTCTATTGGCGCGGTCTAGGCGGCGCCGCCGACAAAACCGCGGCCGTCGATTGTTTTGCGCGCGCCTCGAAAGACGGCCACCCTGGCGCCGAGACCGCGTACGGCATCGCACTGCGATCAGGCGTTGGCGTTCCGAAGGACATCGATCTAGCGCAACAACATTTCCGCTCCGCCGCTGGCGCAGGTGACGGCGAAGCGATGGTGCAACTCGCCACCATGTGCGAGCCGGACGATGCGCGCCGCTGGCTCACGCGCGCCTCTGAGAATGGCTACGCGCCGGCGATGCTGCACCTCTCCGATTTCCTGATGACGCGCGACCCCGTCGAAGCCCTGGCATGGCTCTATGCAAGTGTCGCGTTCGCCGGCGACGATGCGGCCCGCAAACGCGCCGCCACCCTCGCCAAAGAAATGACCGCCCGCGAAATCGACGAAGCCCAGAAATATGGCCGCGGCTTCGTCAAAGACATCCGCGAACGCGCCCGCGGCCCCGGCTGATTGCCGCCACGTGATCGCTGGCGAGCGGTGACGCATCGGTGCATCATCGCGCCTATGAACACTGATGAAGCGATAAAGACCCGCGTCTCCATCCGCGCCTTCAAATCTGATCCTGTGCCGGAGCAGATCGTGCGTGAAATCCTTGATGTCGCGCGCTTCGCGCCATCCGGCGGCAATCTCCAGCCTTGGAAAGTGATCGCCGTCGCCGGAGCAGAGCGCGATGCCGTGGTCGCGCTGGCGCAAGCCAACCTCCCGGGCGCCGAGGACGATCGGCCAGTTTATCCCGCCGATCTTTGGGAACCCTACCGTTCGCGCCGCTACAAAGTCGGCGAAGACATGTACGCGCTCCTCGGCATCGGCCGCGACAACAAGCCGGCGCGCTTCATGCACCTCGCGCAGAACTTCCAGTTCTTCGGCGCGCCGGTCGCGCTTTTCTTCGTCATCGACAAAGGCATGGGCCACGGCCAGTGGGCGCATCTTGGCATGTTCATGCAAACCGTCGCGCTCGCCGCACTCCAACGCGGCGTGCATTCGTGCATGCAAGAAGCGTGGGCGCGTATGCGCCTTCCGTTGGCGCAGCATTTCGCGCTGCCGGACAACGAGATTATTTATTGCGGGATGGCGCTCGGCTACGCCGACATGACAAAGCCGGTGAACGCCCTGCGCAGCGACCGCGCCAGCGTCGAAGAGTTCGCCACCTTCAAAGGTTTCTGATCACGCCTCGCGCGCATTGCCCAGGACACCGTCCTCGGCAAAGTCGACGATCGCAAAAGCGATGCCCATGACCACCAGCCACGCGATAGGGGCGAGGATCATCACTAGCGCGAACGGATGGCCCGCCTCGTTAGCCCCCCACGCCGACCGCACCGACACGAACGCCGTGATCGGATAAATCCAGCACATAAATTCGGCGATCAGCAGCGCGACAGGAGAGCGCCAGTGCGCCCGTTCTTCCGGCGCAAGAAGGCGCACCGCGGTCGCTAAACTCGCCATCCCAACCACGACATGGAACAACGTGAAGGCCCACAGGATTACTGTCATGGGCGTGGTTCTAGCACGCCGCGGCATAACCTGTCCCGCCGGCGCATTATCGCGCGGGACCAGAATTGGAGTGCACCATGACCGGACGCAAAGTCGGCGATCATATCGAGATCGAGGAAGAAGACGCCCGTGCTGGTCAAACCGGCACCCACCTCCGCTATGTCCTGGGAATCGGGCTGGTTCTTGTGATTGTCGGCTTCACGGCCGTCGCGATGGGCTGGTTTAGTTGAACCAGCGCGCCGGGGCGGCTAAGCCCCGGCCATGGCCCTTAAAATTGCTGCCTGGAACGTCAACTCCATCCTCGCGCGCCTGCCGACGGCGCTGAAGGTTTTCGAGGAAGTCGACGCAGATATTTGGTGCCTTCAAGAGATCAAATGCGAAGACCAACGCTTCCCGCGGTTCGAGATCGAAGCGCTCGGCTTCAACGTCGAAACGTTCGGACAGAAGAGCTATAACGGCGTCGCGATCCTCTCGAAGCATCGCATCGAAGAAACCATCCGCGGCATACCCGGACTAGAGCACGAACACTCACGCTACATCGAAGCCGTCATCTCAGCGCCGGATGGGCCCGTGCGCGTGGCATCCATCTACGCGCCGAACGGCAACCCAATCGGCACCGAGAAATTCCAATTCAAGCTCGTCTTCATGGAGGCGCTCAACGCGCATCTGCGCGATCTCCTCAAATTGGAAGAGCGCTTCATGATCGCCGGCGATTACAACGTCATTCCGCGCGAAGTGGATTGCCATAACGCTGCGGTATGGACGGGCGACGCGCTCTTCCAACCAGAGACCCGCGCTGCTTACCGGGCCCTCCAAAACTTGGGCCTCACCGACGCCTACATGCAGGCCGACGGCGGGGCGCACAAATACACGTTCTGGGATTATCAGGCCGGCGCCTGGCAGAAGGACCACGGCATCCGCATCGATCACGTCTTGTTGTCGCCCCAGGCTGCGGACCGGCTTCAAGGCGTGGAAATCTTCAAAAAAGCCCGGGGTATGGAGAAAGCCAGCGACCACGTACCGATCGTCGCAAGCTTCGATTCCGCTGCACCAGTAGGCTGACAAAAGGCTCGCCGCCGGGCTAAACCGAAAACCGGTGACGCCCGTATCTACGGCGTATGGGGGTAATATGATGATCCGAACATTGCTTTTGCTCGTCGGCGCCATGCTGGCGTTCGCGACGCCAGCGGCGGCGCAACAACGTGCGCCACTCGACTGGTTCCTCGGTTATGACCAGTTCCGCGGGGCAACGCTCTCGCCGGACGGACGCCACCTCGCGGTCCTGCGCCGCGACGAAGTCGGCGACGTGCTCTTGGTCGTGAACATGGAAACCCGCCGCGCGACGCCGATCCAACGCGCCCGCGCCGACCAGAGCCTCGAAATCAGCCAAGTCGGCTTTGCTAGCAATGCGCGGATCGTGTTCCGCCTCGTTCAACGCAACCGCGTCGTCGCCGACACCGGCGGCAGCATGGTCCGCAATCGCGGCCGTATGGACGACGGCTTCGAGACCAACACGCGCATCTATGCCGTGAACCTCGACGGCACGAACTTGCTGCAGCTCTACGATCCGTCAGCGCTCTCGCAATATCTCGACGCCGGCATCATCAGCGATCTGCCGCGCGACGATGACAACATTCTGCTGATCGTGCCGACGCAAGGCGGCGCTGAACTGCGCAAGGTCAACGTCAACACGGCAGCTTTCGATCGCGTCGAAAGCGGCACGCTGTTTACCTTCAACTGGGAAGTCGATCTCAACGGCACGCCGGTCCTGCGTCAGGACAGCGTGCAGAACGGCCGCGGCTTCTCTTGGCTGCGCCGGGGCCCAGGCCAACGCGGCTGGACCGAGATCGCTCGCTATCGCGGCGCTGCCGCGGCCAATTCGGGTCCGGATTTCCAACCTGTCGGCCCTGCCACGCAGCCGGGCCAAGTGTTCGTTCTCGCCCGCCGCGATGGCGCCGACACGAGCGGTCTCTACGTTTACGACACGGCCACCGGCCAATACACGCAAACGATCCAAACCAATCCGAACTTCGACGTCACCGCCGTAGAACTCGACACCGCCAACAACGTTCTGCAGGCGGCCTGCTGGTGGGCTTATCGCTGGACCTGCGAAGCCAAAGACCCGGCCTTCGGCGAACGGTGGACGTCGATCAACGCCGCGCTGGGCGATCAGCGCAACGTGATGCTCGTTGACCGTTCGGACGACGGCAATCTGTGGCTGATCTACACTTACGGCCCGCAGGACCTCGGCACTTACTATCTCTACAACCACTCCACGCGCACGATGAACTCGATCATTTCGCAGCGCTCCAACATCAACGCCAACCTGCTGCCAACGCAGCACGTGGTCGAATACACGACCTCGGACGGCCAACGTCAGTGGGGCTATCTCTGGCTGCCGCCCGGCGTCAGCCGTGAACAAGCGCGCAACATGCCAACAATCGTCGTTCCGCACGGCGGCCCGGAAGGGCGCGACGTTTGGGGCAGCGATCCGTTCGCGCAATCATTCTCCAGCCAAGGCTATGCGGTGTTTCAGCCGAACTTCCGCGGCGGTGGCGGCTTTGGCCGCGCCTTCGTGGTCGCCGGTCACGGCCAATGGGGCCAACGCATGCAGGCGGACGTGGCTGACGCAACGCGTCACCTCATCCAATCCGGCATCACCGACCCGAACCGCGTTTGCATCAATGGTTGGTCGTACGGCGGCTATGTCGCCTTCACGGCCTCGTTCATGAATGCCGACATCTTCAAGTGTTCGGTCGCAGGCGCTGGCGTTTCGGACTTGCGCGCCATGCTGCGCTGGGTCCGCTCCGGCGATCGCGGCGACGTGCAGGGCGGCGGCGGCGGTGGCGGCGTGAACTCGCCGACCTACCAATACTGGACCGACGCCATCGGCGACCCGCGCCGTGACGACGCTGGCCTCGACGCGGTCTCCGCCGCGCAGAACGCCGCTCGTGTCGGCATGCCTCTGCTGATGATCCACGGCGATGAAGACATCACCGTGCCAATCGAACAGAGCATCCTGATGCAACAGGCGATGCAGCGCGCGGGCAAAGAAGCGCGTCTCATCACGCTCGTCGACATCGACCACTACGCTTCGCCGCAAAACGGCGACGCCTGGCGGACGGTGCTGACCGAAGCGCTGGCGTTCTTCAACCAGCACATCGGCCCGGGCGTGCCGCCGCCAGCGGCAAGTAACTAAGTCCAAATCCAATCCCAGAACGAAGCTCCCCGTGGAAACGCGGGGAGCTTTTTTCGTGAAGCGGGAACACTTGCAAATCCCACGCAAACGCAATTCAGAAAGCGCGCCGCGCGCCTTGATGCGGTCTTGCCACCTCGTATGCTCAAAGCGCTCGGCCCCCGCCGACGGAGCTCCGGAGAAGCGCGCATGCAGTGGATCAACGACAAGCGCAGCTATGGTTGGCTCTCGATCGGCCTTCACTGGCTTGCTGCGATCGGCATCGCCCTCCTGCTCGTCACCGGCTTTCGCGCCGCCTTCGCCGGCGATGCAGGCGACCGCGAAGCGCGGGCCTTGCTCATGGGCTGGCACATCTCGCTCGGCGCCACGTTCGCGCTCATTTTTCTCGCGCGCGTGGCCTCAAGTTACGCGCAACCTCGCCCGACACCGCCCGAGCAAGCCCCCATTCTGAAATTTCTGTCTAGCGCTTCGCATCAATTGCTGCTGATCGCGATCCTCATCCAAGTGATCTCCGGCCCGCTAGCGATCTGGTCCGGCGGCCGCGCGATCAACGTCTTCGATGTGTTCTCGATCCCAAGCCCCTTGGCTACGCGCAATGAAGGCGTGCACGAGTTTGCCGAACTGATGCACGCGATCGGCCGCTGGGCGATTGTTGGGCTGTTGTCCCTCCACATTCTCGGCGCGCTGAAGCACGTCATGATGGACGAGAATGGCGAATTCAGAATGCTGGCGCCGAAGTCTTAGCGCACGAGGCCCACCGCGTGGAGTTCGCTGCCGCGCTCGTGCAGCCATTGGCGCCCCACCTCAAAGTCGGGCAAGCAGCGCTTCACGTGCGCCCAGAACCGGCGTGAATGGTTCATCTCGCGCAAGTGCGCGACTTCATGCGCGGCCAAGTAGTCCAGCACGAAACTCGGCGCGAGGATGAGCCGCCACGAGAACGAGAGCATCCCGTCGACCGAGCAAGAGCCCCAGCGCGAGCGCAGTTCCTTCACTTGAATGCGCACCGGCCGCACGCCAAGCGCCACCGCATGCACGGCGACGCGATCGATCAGATCTTCGCGCGCTTGATCCTTCAAGAACCGCAGCAGTCGCGACTCGAACAGCGCCACATCCGGCGCCGGCACGATGAGCCGGGGAATATCTCCACCCTCGATCCGCGCTGCGCCGCGGCCATGCTCATACACCAATAAATGCGGCACACCGCGCAGCGGCACGATCGAGCCGGGAGTCAGCAAGACGCCCTGCGGCAGCCGCGACAATTCTTGCGCAATCCACCCAGCACGCTCCGCCACGAACTGAGCCGCATGCTTCAGATGCCGTTGTGACGGCGCCGTCGCGATCGCCTCTCGCCGTGTCGGATCGATGCGCACGGAAACGTGCCGCGCGCGCGGATTTACGATCAGCTTCACCGGCACGCGGCGGCCATCGATCGTTTCGATCTCGGTCTGAGTAGGTCCGGCCTTCGGCCGCGAATCGAAGCGCATACGGAAGAATCTCACGAACCGCCGCTTCACGCGACCCATCCGCTGTCCTAGCGTCTGCGTATGCCGACCTATTCCGGAAGCTGTCACTGCGGCGCCATTCGTTTCGAGATCGATACCGAAATCTCCGATCTCTATACGTGCGATTGTTCGCTCTGCGCTAAGAAAAACGCGCTGATGACGACGGTGCATGAGAGCCGCTTCAATCTCCTCGCCGGCGAAGACAAGCTTTCGCTCTATCAGTGGAACACCCGCATCGCGCGCCACTATTTCTGCAGCGTGTGCGGCATCTACCCGTTCCATCGCAAACGTTCGATGCCAGACCATTACGGTGTCAACGTGCGCGCGCTCGACACTTTCGATCCTGCTGGAATGCCGGTGCGCGCCGCAGAAGGGCACACCATGAGTGTGGTCGATGCAAACCCGCGCAAGGAATGGAGCGGGCCGCGCGAGTGATTATTCGCTGACGACCTTGAGTTTCGCCCGCTTCAACGAGCGCGAAGCTTCAGACTGAAACGCCCGCATGAATTCGCGCACGCGCGGATAGATCTCGGTGCGGAAGCGGCGGCCTGAGAACACGCCGTAATGGCCAACGCCCGCCTGAATGTAATCGCGGCGCATGCTCTCCGGGATGTTCACGCAGATATCGTGCGCGGCCTGGGTTTGGCCGATGCCGGAAATATCGTCGTTCTCACCTTCAACAGTCAGCAGCGCTGTCTTGGTGATCGCACCAGGATCAACACGCTCGCCGCGATGCATCATCGTGCCGTTGGCGAGCGTGTACTTCTGGAACACCTCGTCCAGCGTCTGCATGTAGAATTCTTCCGAGAGGTCCATCACGGCGAGATACTCGTCGTAGAACTCGCGGTGCTTATCGGTGCTGTCGCCGTCGCCCTTCACCAGGTTCTGGAAGTACGAATGGTGCGCGTCGACGTGGCGCGACAGGTTCATACCCATGAAGCTCGCGAGCTGCACGAAGCCCGGATAAACGCGCCGGAATGCGCCGGGATACATCGCCGGCACAGTATGGATCATGTTTTGGCTGAACCATTCCAGATCGCGCGTCTCGGCCAGCTTGTTCGGCGCCGTCGGTGATTTGCGTGCATCGATGGGCGAGCCCATGATCGTCATCGTCGCCGGCGTGCACGGATCGTCCGCTTGCGCCATTAGCGAAACGGCCGCCAGAACGAGCGGCCCCGGCTGACACACAGCCACCACATGCGTCTGCGGGCCAAGCGCACGCAGCATGTTCATGACGTGATCGATGTAATCGTTGAGATCGAAGCGCCCGGCCATCACCGGCACCATGCGCGCGTCCGACCAATCGGTGACGTACACTTCGTGCTCAGGCAGGAACGCTTCCACCGTGCTGCGCAGCAGCGTCGCGTAGTGGCCAGACATCGGCGCGACGATCAGCACAGTAGGATCGGTGCGTTCGCCGCGCGCATTGCTGAGCGCCTTTGCATCGCGCTCGAAATGCAGCATCCGACACCAAGGCGTCGACCAGACGCTGCGCGGCGTCACTGCGACGTCCACGCCGTTGATGGTGGTGGTCGGCAGCTTCCACTCCGGCTTGCGGTAGCGGCGCGTGACCGATTCAAACAACTCCGAAGCGGCGGCAGCGGTGCGCGAAATATCGGAGCCAGCGATAGGGTTAAACGGCGAGCGCAGCATGGACGACTGCATCAGCGCGGCCATCCTAAATGGCGCGACCGACATGTGCCCGAACTCGTAAAGCGAATAGAGCAATTCAGCCCCTTCCGTGCTGCACCGCAACACTGTGCGGCGCGTTCCATTACCAACAAGGTAAGACGCCTGATCGGGCGTGTTTGTTGCACCGCGGCGCCACAGAGGCGACTAGGCCAGACGTCCTACCGGGGCGATATCCAGGTTCCCCACCCGTTTTCAGGCCCGCTGTGTTAAGGTAATCACGGTTACTGAGCGCGCCAAGACGTCTGCTCAGGACCGGGAACGCTCCAAGCCGGCCGCAATGCAGGCCGCGACCTGCCGCGGCGGGGTCGCCACAAACGGGCTGCGGGGGTCCGACGGGTCAGCCCGCGCCATGGTCGGGATGATCGAAACCGTCCGCCACTGGCTGTCGACCACGTACAGCAAGGACGAGTGGTCGACATTATAGCCGCCGTCGGCATTCGCCGGCGCCCGGCTCGCATACACCTGAAACGCGCGCTTGGCGGCGTCGATCTGCACTTCGCTGCCACTCAGTCCCACCAGGCCCGGCGGAAAACCGCTGGTGCTGGCGTATTGTCCCATCACTTCAGGCGTGTCTCGCGCCGGATCGACGGTCACCAAGATCGGCTGCACGTCGTAGCCATTGTCGAGCGCCAGCGCCTCGGCCACGGCATACATCGTGCCCGGGCACACGTCCGGGCAGTGCGTGAAACCGAAATAAATGACGGCCGGCTCACCCATAAAATCCGCCTGCGTTACGCGCGCGCCGTTGCTGTCCAGGAGATCGATTGGCCCGCCAACGCCGTCGGCATTCTCAAGAATGCACGGACCCAAATCTGCGGTTTGCGTCGCTTGCTCGGCGCCGTTGCGACTGACAAGAACCAACGCGCCAAGCGCGGCAAGCCCAGCCGCGGCCAGTGCAGGCACGATGGCGCCGGTCAGATTCCGGCGCGGCGTTTCGGCGGGCTCGTTCATGGGCCAAACCTTGTGCGCGGCGGTGCTTGCCAAGCAACGCGGCGCGAGCGCACAGGGGGCGCAATGCCGCAGCTTCTCTTGAGCCTGCCCGCCGAATAAGCGGATGTGACAACCAAATGACGCGCCTTTCACCCTCTTGGATCATGCTCGCAGCGCTGGTTCTCGTCGCCATTGGCGCAGCCGCGTTTCTGTTCAATGCTGGGAGAGCAGAACCGGAGCGCCCTTGCGAAGCACGCGACTTCGAAGGCTCGCGCTTCATCGTCTGCACATACGATGCAGACCGCCACGATCTGCGTCTCGCATCGCGCGACAGCAACGGCGTCTATCTGCGCAGCTTCGAAGCGCTCGAAAACGCGCTCGGTCGTGACGCACGGCGCGTGCGCTTTGCCATGAACGCCGGCATGTTCAACGACGCAGGCGCGCCGATCGGCCTCTATGTCGAGAACGCCGATCGCCAGCACGTTATCCGGCAAACCGACGGTCCGGGCAATTTTCACATGAAGCCCAATGGCGTGTTCTGGGTCGCTGACAATGGCGACGTTCACGTCGACACAACGGACGATTATGTCGCCGCCGCGCCGACGCCGCGGTACGCAACGCAATCTGGCCCAATGCTGCTCATCAACGGCGCTCTGCATCCGCGCTTCGCTGAAGACGGCGCGTCACGCTATCTGCGCAATGGTGTCGGCGTCAGTGACAACCGCACCGCCTACTTCGTCATCAGCTCGGGCTTTGTCTCATTCGGCCGCTTCGCCCGCTTCTTCCGCGACGAACTCGGCTGCAGCGACGCGCTCTTTCTCGACGGCTCAGTATCAAGCCTCTGGGCGCCGTCGCTCGATCGTCAGGACGACAACCAGGAGCTGGGCCCGCTGGTCGTCGTCCTGGATCGCTGATCAGGCCGCGCTAGTCGCCGTCTGGATCGCAGCGCGCGCATCCGCCAACGCCGAGGCGGTTTGCACCTCGCCGTCGTGGATTTGCGACGCAAGGCCCATCAAAGTCGGGCCCGTCACCGCGCCGTTCTGCGCCTCTTCTTCAACGTAAACACCGCGACGACGCGCAATCGCGTCTTCCCAAGCTTGACGCACGCCAGCCCAATATTCGCGCGTGTCGTTCCAGTACGAATCCGCCGCCGCGACCGGATAATCGGTGAAGCGGTCATAGGTGTTGACGCCATCTTCATGGACGATCGCCACAAGTTGGCCATCACGCGTGCCGATCTTCTCGTTGTCCTGCTCATGCACCCAGCCAGTCGGCGTCAGCGCATGACGGTTGATCGAGAGGTAGCGCTCATACGGCGGATTACGGATCGCATCACGACGCGCCAGCGGCCGGGCGGTCGGATTGCTGATCCAGATCGTGCGGCCGTTGGCGTAGTCCCAACGCCCGACGCCGCCATAACGCGGCGAGTCGTCCGTCTGCCACACAGTTTGTGACCACGCGCCACTGCGCTCCGAGTTGCGCACCGTTTCCAACGACCAATAATTGCGGCGGTCATACACAAGGACCGTGCGCGGCTGATACGTCCAGTCTTGGCGCCAATGCTTGATCACGAAGGTCTGACCTTCGTGTTCGGCCACAAGCATGTGCTGAAGCTGGATGAACGTGCCCGTGTCGGCGATGACGCGCACGCTCTCATAGCCACCGCTCGTTTTCGGCTCGAGCGGCGTGTAATCACTCACGAACGGCACCGTTTCATCGAAATTGAAACGCACGTGATAATCGCCGGCCATCGCCAGGATCGAAGCGCGATCGCGCTCCACCTGGCTGCCGCGCGTTTGCGCAAGTGCAGGCGCTGCCGCCGCGATCCCGGCGCCGGCCAAAGCCAGCACTGAGCCACGGCGCGTGAGGGACATGCTCATCTGATCCTCCTTCAGAAGCGGTACGAAATCGAAGCCGAGAAATTGCGGCCCGGCTGCGTGTAGGCGTCGAGGATGGTCGAGCTCTGCGGCAACCCACGCGCATCGCTCCACCACCAATATGTTTCGTCAGTTAGGTTGAAGACGCCGACGCGCAGCGTCGCCGCGTCCGTCACGTTCCAATATGCAGTCAGATCCAGGATCGTGAACGCATCCGGCGTGAACAAATCATTGGCCGCGCTGGCGTCACGGTTCTCGAAGACCTCATCATCCGCCTTGGCTGAGCTATACGTCACGATGAACTGCCCGCCCCAGCGCCCATCCGGCTCGTCATAAGAAAGGCCCGTCACCAGCTTCCTCGGATCGATGCTCTGCAGCGGCGCTCTACCGAGCGGCGTGCGCTGCTCGCCATCGGCATATGAGACAGAGAAATCGAGCCCGACGCCGTTTTCCCAGAAGCCGCGCACGCGCGCCTCGGCCCCCGTGATGTCGACCTCATTCAGATTGATGTACTGATAGACGAACGGATCGAGTGTCGAGCCAGAGCCGCTGACGACTTGCTGACTGATAAAGTCTTCATAAAACGTCGCAAACGCCGAAGCGCTCCAATCCCAGCTGCCGCCGATGGCTTGCCAGTTGCGGCCGCGCACGCCTGCCTCGAAACCTTCGCTCGTTTCCGGCGTGAGGTTCGGGTTCGGGATCGACGTATAAGCTTGGCCAATCCCGCCGAACGTCAAATTCTCGAAGAAATTGCTCACCTCATTCGGCGCCGGCGCCTTGAAGCCCGACGCGTAATTGAAGAACACGCCGAACGTGTCGATCGGCCACGCCACGATGCCGAACTTCGGCGAAATGTGCTCATCGCTCTGGCCGGAGAGCGTGCCGAGATAGAGCGCGTCGTCCTGCGGCGAAAGCTCGTAGGAATCATAGCGCACGCCCGGGAACAGCGTCAGCGCGCCGTCGAGCAGCGTGATTTCATCGACCAGGAAAACGCCCGTGCGTTCGTAATCCGTCTCCGGGAATGGACGATCCGGAAACACCGCCGGCGGCGTCGGCACGGTGCCGTCGCGGATCGCGCTCTGCGTCGTCGTGGAATAATCGACGCCATAGACGAAACGGTGCTGCACACTGCCTTCAAACAGGCTCTCACCTTGTGCCGTGAAACCCCAGACATCGGTATCGTACGTGGTTTGGCGCGTGCGATCGACTGCCGGGGTGCGATCTTCGTAGGTATACTGAAACAGCGAACTGGTTTGCGCGTAGATCGCAACCGTCGCGCCATCGATGAAGCCACCTTCGTTGTCGAACGTGTAGTCCAGCGTCAGGCGCGAACGTTCGCTCTCGTCCAAGCCATCGAGATCGAGCACGGTCGCGCTGCGGCCAGTCAGCGGCTCGGTCAGCGTGGTGCGGTCGCCGTAATCACCAGTCAGGCGGAATCGATGCGCATCGCTAGGCTGGAATACGATCCGCCCCAGCACAGAATTCGACTCAAACTCCTGCGGGTTCGGCACGGTCCGGGTCGACCACGTTGCCGTCGAAGCATTCTCGCCTTGGTTCTCAGTGTCATGCCCATCGCGGCGCGTGTACGCTGCCAGCGCCGACCATTGATCATTCAAGCGGCCCGCAGCCGTGATATTCTCAGCCCAGCTGTCATCGACACTCGCGTACGATACGCGCACCCGCGCGCCGAAATTCTCGCCCTCAGCCAGGAAGCCCTCGGGATCGCGCGTGATGAAGCTCACAACGCCAGCAAGACCATCGCTGCCATAAAGCGCCGACGCCGGCCCGCGCACGATCTCAACCGATTGCAGCAGTTCAAGATCGACGTAATCACCGCGGCCAAAAGCGTTCGGACCAAAGCTAAACCCATCCGGGACGCGAATGCCGTCAACTTGGAACAGCACGCGGTTGCCGCCCATACCGCGAATGTTGAACCCGGAATTGCCATCACGGCCAGTCCCGCTCAGCGCCGCGCTGAAGCGCGATGGCGAAGTCGGCACCGAAACGCCAGGCTCGAACCGGATCAGATCCTTGATGTCGGCGACGAGATTGTTTTCGATCTCTTCGGCATCGATCACCGTCACCACGGACGGCACTTCGAACGTATCCGCCGCCACCCGGGTCGCCGTGACCGTGATCTCGTTCTCAGCGTACTGGCGCTCGTCCGACTGCTGCGCCTGCGCCGCGCCGCCGCCCAACACGCTGAGGACCAAAGCCAGCGTCGTTGTTCCCCGCATCGTCCCCATGCCCAGCTCCTCAAACCCGAGCCGAACTCGTATTGCGAACGCTTCGCAGAATCAATCTCAGAAGTATCGGCCATTCCGCCGCACCCTTGAGCCGGAGCGATTTCCCTGCGCATGACGGGCCCATGGCCGTTCAAGACGCCCGTCAGCCCGCCCCCGTCCCAAGCTTCTGGATCGCCCAGAGCCGGGTCCGCATCCGCACGCTCATTCTACTGCGTTGGCTCGCGGTCATCGGTCAGACCTCAGCCGTCCTGTTTGTACGCTACGGCCTCGATGTCGACTTCCCGCTGACTCTGGCGCTGGCGGCTATCGGCATCTCGGTGGCGCTAAACCTGAGCCTCATCGCTTCGCGCCGCTCACAAGAACTCGCCAAGGAATGGGAAGCGGCCGCACAGCTCACATATGACGTGCTGCAGCTCGCCTTCCTGCTGGCGCTCACCGGCGGCCTGCAGAACCCGTTCGTGTTTTTGTTTGTCGCGCCCGTTGCGGTGTCGGCCACCATTCTGCGCCCCGCCGTCACCGCCATGCTGGCGGCGCTTACCTTCATCTGCG
>JAWXAM010000117.1:0-19953 GCA_034439495.1 Terricaulis sp.
CGCTTTGGCCTCGTCGCGCGTCATCTTCTCAAGCGTGCCTGTAAACACGATGGTGAGGCCGGCGACTTTGCTGGATGTGGCGGCGCGCGGCTGATCCTGAACCCGCACTTCTTTGAGCAAGCGCTTCAGCGCGTCAGCATTGTGCTGCTCAGAGAAGAACTCCACCAAATGATCGGCGGCGACCGGGCCAACGCCGTCAGTGCGTGCAAGCTCCACATAATCTTCGCCCGGCGCCTGCTTGGCCGCGGCTTTGATCGCAGCAATTGCCTCGGGGAGTGAGCCGAACGCGCCGATGAGGCCAGCCCAGGCTTTGGCTGTGACGCCTTTCACCTTCGGCGCTTCGCCCTCTGCAAACAGATCACCACTCGACGCTTTGAGGTCGCTCGCCGCCGCAAGAAGCGCCGCCCGCGCGCCGCCGCCAACGCCGGACACCCGCTCCAAAGCTTCGTAGGATTCGCCTGGCCGTGCTTTGACCGCAGCTTTCATCGCGGCTTCAAACGCGCTCCAGCTTTCGAAACGGCGCGCGATCACGCCCGCTGTGGTTTCGCCGATGTCGCGAATGCCGAGACCGTAGAGAAAGCGCGCGAACTCCGGCTCACGACGCGCATCGATGGAGGCCAGCAGGTTGGTGACGCTTTTTTCGCCGTAGCCTTCGCGCGTGCGCAGATCTTCAGCGTGATCGGCGAGGCGGAAGATATCGGCAGGCTCTTTCACCCAGCCAAGCTCGTAAAATTCCTCGATCTGTTTGGCGCCCAGGCCTTCAATATCCATCGCGCGGCGCGACACGAAATGGATCAGTCGCTCCACCGCTTGCGCCGGGCAGTTCAGCCCGCCGGTGCAGCGCGCGATAACGCCCTCCTCACCGGGCTCAAGTTCGCGCGCGACGTGGCTGCCGCAACGCGGGCAGGTTTCAGGAAACTGATATTTGCGCGCTCCTTTGGGACGCTTCTCCAGCAACACATCCACGATCTGCGGGATGACATCGCCGGCGCGCTGGATGATCACCGTATCGCCGATGCGCAAATCTTTGCCGCCGCGGATCGGCCCGCCATCGGCGCCGACACCGCGGATATAATCTGCGTTGTGCAGCGTGACGTTGGTGACGGTCACGCCGCCGACAAACACCGGCTTCAGGCGCCCGACCGGCGTAAGCGCTCCGGTCCGGCCAACTTGGATATCGATCCCGTCCAGCGTCGTTTGTTGTTGCTCGGCCTTGAACTTGTGCGCGATGGCCCAGCGCGGGCTGCGCGAGACGAAGCCCAGCCGCTGCTGCAACGCCAGATCATCGACCTTGTAGACGACACCGTCGATTTCGTAGGCAAGCTTTTCGCGGCCTGCGAGGATGCGCTCATAAACCGCGAGCAGCTCGTCTGCATTCTTCGCGCGCTTGATTGAAGCAAGCGGAAAGCCGAAATCGGCCAGGCGCTGCATTGAATCATATTGCGTCGCCGCGAGCGGCTCAGAAAGCTCACCCCACCCGTGCACGAAGAAGCGCAACGGCCGCGACGCTGTAATCTTGGAATCGAGTTGGCGCAGCGCGCCGGCGGCTGAGTTGCGTGGATTTACGTAGGTCTGCTTACCTTCGGCTTCGAGCCCAGCGTTCATCTTCGCGAATGCAGCCTTCTCCATGTAAACTTCGCCGCGCACTTCGAGCACCGCAGGCGCGCCTTTGATCACGTGCGGGATATCGCCAATTGTGCGCAGGTTGGCGGTGACGTCCTCGCCTTCGCGACCATCGCCTCGCGTCGCGCCCTGCACGAACTTGCCGTTCTCATAGCGAAGCGAAGCAGAGAGGCCGTCGATCTTGGGCTCAGCGGTGAAGACCGGCGGCGCGCTAAGACTAAGAAAGCGCTGTACGCGCTGCACAAAGGCCTGCGCATCGTCTGCATCGAACGCATTATCGAGCGAAAGCATCGCAACGCTGTGACGGACCTTGCCGAACTTCTCCGCAGGCGCCGCGCCAACGCGCATTGAGGGGCTGTCCTCACGCACCAAGTTGGGGAAACGCGCTTCAATCGCGGCGTTGCGGATGCGCAGTTCGTCATACTCAGCGTCAGAGATCGCTGGCGCGTCTTTGGAGTAATAAAGTTTGTCGTGACGCGCGATCTCGGCGGCAAGCCGCTCAAGCTCAGCCGCGGCTTCGGCATCGCTCAGTGTATCGACAGGCTTTGGATTCGACGCCATGGCGTCATCTTAGCCGAGAGTCAGCGGACGCGAGCAAGAATGAGCGTTGCGCTCCCCCGCCCGCGCCCGAGAGCAATCTTAGAACACCGCGCCGAACGTGCGGCCGAGCCAGCCGCGGCGACGCGCTTCTTCCTCGGCCACCGGCGCCACGCCTGAATCAGTCATGAGGCGGTGCGAGCGTTCGTACCATTCGCTCCCAGGGAAGTTATGCCCGAGAATGGCGGCCATACGCTGCGCTTCTTCAGTCATCCCGACGGAGAGATAGGATTCCACCAAGCGGTGCAGCGCTTCCGGCGTGTGCGAGGTACGCTGGAAGTTCTCGTTCTCGATCACATTGCGGAAGCGGTTGATCGCGGCGAGATGCTGATCGCGCGTGAGATAGAAGCGTCCCACCGCCATCTCTTTGCCGGCGAGCTGGTCATAGACCATGTCGATCTTCAAACGCGCATCGCGCGCGTAGGCGCTTTCCGGGTAGCGACGCACAACGTCGTTCAACGCCTGCAGCGCGCGCTCAGTCGTGCCCTGGTCGCGGCCCACGTCGAGAATGCGCTCGAAGTGGCAGATCGCGATCAGATAGTAGGCGTAAGGCGCGTTCTCATTGCCCGGGTGCAGCGCGATGAAGCGCTGCGCGTCGGCGATCGATTCATCGTAATCGTTGTTCTGATAGTGCGCATACGCTTCCATGAGCATCGCGCGGCGCGCCCAAGACGAATACGGGTGCTGACGTTCCACTTCTTCGAAATTGCGCAACGCTTGCGGCCAGCGGCGGCGATCGAGATTGGCGGCGCCGCGATTGTAAATCTGCGCCACTGGTTCATCGACGAATTGTTGTCGTTCAGCCTGCTGACGGCCGAGCGTTCCGCAGGCGCCAAGGCCGGCGGCTAGCAACGTCGCGCCAAGGACGCGAGCCAGATGCATCTGTCGAGAGTTCATCACCCGGCCTCTTCTTGCTCAGCACGTGGGGTGCGCCGAAGCGCGTCTTCACTCGCCTGATACAGGATCAATGGCGCGGCGCAAAGCGCCTGCGGCTGTCGCACGAACAGGTGTTTCAGCCGGCGGCTGCAATAAGGGCGGGCGCGGCCTCGCGGACCGTTTCGGCCTCAATATCGTATTCCCAGCGCCAAGCGTCCGGCGTGTCCAAAAGCGCGCGAACGAGGCGGGCGTTCAAGGCATGACCCGGCTGATCGGCCACAAAGCGGCCATAAATCGGCGCGCCGGCCATCGCCAGATCGCCCACAGCGTCGAGCATCTTGTGGCGGACGAATTCGTCATCGAAGCGAAGTCCTTCCGGGTTCACCACCCGGCCGGAGTCCACCACCAGCGTATTGGCCATCGAGGCGCCGAGGCCGAGGCCGGCCGCGCGCATAGCGTCGGCGTCGGCCAGGAAGCCGAAGGTGCGGGCGTCGGCGATTTCGTTGAGGAAGGCGTCCGGCGTCACGTGCACACGGCGGCGCTGCTCGCCAATGGCGGCGTCGGCGAAGCGGATGGTGACGTCGATATCGAGGCCGTCAAAGCCATCGCTCGGCAGCAAAGCCGCGCTTTTCGCGCCCATACGGACTTCGATCGGCTCCAGAATGCGGATCACGCGCTGCGCGACGTGTTGTTGCTTGATGCCGGCGTTCAGCAGGGTCTGCACGAACGGGGCGGACGAACCATCGAGGATCGGCACTTCCGGCCCGTCCACTTCGACGATCAAATTATCGACGCCGAGGCCAGCGCAGGCCGAGAGCAGATGCTCAACCGTGCCCAGCTCGACGCCGGCGGCATTGCGGATGGTGGTGCAATTGCGGGTATCGTGCACGCTATCGGCATGCGCGCGAATGACGTTATCCACACCGCCGCGGACATCGGTCCGGACGAAGACGATGCCGGTGTCGACCGGCGCAGGGCTGAGCGCCATGCGCACGTGCGCGCCAGAGTGGACGCCCACACCGGCACACATGGCCGGACCTGCTATGGTCTGCTGACGACGCAACGTAGCCACCCTAATCCGCCCCCTTGCAGGGATTTGGGCCCCCCGACCCGACGCTTGATCTAAGCGCCGGTTCCTGGCGTCACAACACACGTTGCGTTACGGTTTGTGACTGTTAAGCAAAAGACCATAACTTACTGAAAATGGACAATAATCCCACCTCCTCTCGCAGCCCTGAAGCGGCCGCAATGTTGGCGCTGGCGAAAGCCGGCGGCCCGCATGCGGCGCTGGCGGCGCGGCGTGCCGCATGGCTCGCGGAGCGCCAGGACCCCGCGCTGGCCAGGGAAGCGCTAAAGGTCGCGATCCGCCTGGAGCCGCAAGACCCCGCGCCTAAACTGGCGCTGGCGCGGCTCGCGGCGGAACAAGGCGACCTAGCCGGCGCAGCCTCGGCGGCTCGGGACGTGGTCGCGGAAACCACAGATCAGCCCGCCCGCGCACGCGCCACATTCATGCTCGGCGAAATCGCCCGCGTGCAGGGCGACCGGCCGACCGCGCGCGGGCACTATGCCGAGACGCTGCGGATTGAAGACCGATTGCTTGCCGCAAACCGCTCCGATCCGACCGCAGCGCGCTGGTACGCCCGCGCACGCGGCCGATTGGCGGAACTCGACGCTGTCGATGGCGACCGGAGCCGCGCGCGCACTGGGGCGGAAGGCGCGCTCGCCATGCTGCGCGCAGCGGCGGCTGGGATCGGTGAACCGCCTGTGCTGGCTGCAGATATCGCCGATGCTGAAATGCGTCTTGGCGCGCTCGAACTCGATGACGGGGAACCCGCCTCGGCGCGGCGGCGCTTGGGTGAAGCGATCGGCCGCTACGAAGCGCTCGTCGTCACTGAAAAGGATGAGCCGCACTGGCGCGCGGTGCTCTCGGATGCGTGGGCGCTCGCGGCGGAAGCGGATTATGTGCGCGGCGCAGCCGATCGCGCACGCGAAGCGATGGATAAGGCGTTGCAGACGCGGCTTCGACTCGCCGCGCGCGACCCGCGAGAGGCTTTCGCGCTCGCCGGCACTTGGCGCTTACGAAGCGCTCTGCTTTCGGCGATCGGTGACAACACGGGAGCTGCGGACTCTCTGCAGCAAGCACGCAATCTGGCGGAGCAATTGGCGCGCCCACCGTGCCCGGATGCGCCTGCGCGTTTTCTCGTACACACACTGCTAGACCAAGCCGATCAAGCGCTCCGCGCCAACGCCATCAACGCCGCGCGTGAAGCCGCTGATACAGCGCGCGCGCACGCGGAAGACTACGCGCGCGCGCCGAATGCTGCGCCGGTTTGGTTCACCGATGTCGCGGCAGCTTGGGATCGCTTGGGCGAAGTCGCTCGCTTGGCGCGTGCGCAGGTGCAAGCTCAAGAGGCATTCGCACGCGCCACCGAATTTCGCCGCATGGCGCTAGAGCGCGAACCGAAGAACACGCAATCCGCCCGCGGCCTGGCTGCGGCGCTGGTCAAGCAAGGCGAAGCAGCGCTCGAGGCGAAAGCGTACGCGGGCGCGCGCGCTTCATTTCAGGAGAGCGCTGCGCTGCGGCTTTCACTGTTCGAGGCCAACCAGGACGATCCACGCACAGCGCAAGCTTTAGCAGTGGCGTTAGAACGACTAGGCCTCACCGCGCAGGCGCAAGGCGACATAGGCACCGCGCGCGCGGCGTGGGAGGAAGAGTTGGTCCTCGCCGATCGCATCTTCGCCACCGACGATGATATCGAAGGCCAACGCTTTCGGGCCATTGTCGAGGCGCATCTATCTGGCGTCGCCGGCGCCGATAGTGAGAGGTATCGGACCTCGGCGCTGGCGCGCTTCGATGACCTTGCGAAAGCTGGCGTGATGACAGAACGCGAAGCGGCGCTGCGCAAGCGGCTTTGGGGCGGCTGATGTGAAGCGCGCGATCGCACACACCTTCTCGCTGCTCGGGCATCCGGCGTTACTGATGCCGCTTGTCGTTCTGGCGGCAGCGGGCACGAACGGCCTGTTGCCTGTCGTTGCCGCTGGCGCCGTCGCCGCGCTCGTCGTCGGCTTCAGCGCGGTGCGCGTACGAACCGGCCGGTGGCGCGATAGCGATGCATCGGCGCAGCACGAACGCAAAGAGCTGAACCTGTTTTTGACTGTGCTATTGCTCGCGGCGGCGGCCCTCGCCTATTGGCTTGGCCAACCGGTCCAACTCGTAGCGGGGCTCGCACTTTCAGCTGCGATTGTGCTGGCGGCGCTGGCGCTGCGGCACAGACTGAAGCTCTCGCTGCATGTGGCGTTCGCTGTGTTTGGAGCGGGGGTCCTTACGGCGCTTGCCCCGGCGCTTGGCATTGTGCTCGCAATTTTTGCTGCCGGTGTCGCGTGGGCGCGGCTGGAGTTGCAGCGTCACACGCGCGACGACGTTGTGGCCGGCGCCCTTGCAGCGCTTATTCTAACGTTCGTGTAGCTCAGCGCGGCGTCATCTGACGGCGCAGGAAGGCCGGGATTTCCAGCTCTTCATCGAGCGCTGGATCGCGGACCACATCCTCATGCGCGCGGCGCGGCTGCTGCGGTTCGGCCGGCGGCAGATCGTCGTCCTGCTCGAACGACATGTCGCGCACCGCTTCCTCCTCGTCGCGCGCTTCGGGCTTCTTCCACCCAAACAGGTTGAAACCACCAGTGCGGCGCGGCTCAGGCTCCACGTCATTAGCGAAGCGCGGGCGAGAATCCTCGTAGCGCTCGCGCACCGGCTCAGGCGCCGGCGTCGGTTCAGATCGCTGCGTCACCAACGGACGGCGCACAGGTTGCTCGGCAGCGCGTCGTGCAGGTTCGACAACTGTTTGCTGCGTGACGATGGCTTCGTCATCAATGCCGGTGGCCACCACCGACACGCGGATACGACCTTCCAGCGTTTCGTCGAACGTGGAGCCGAGGATGATGTTGGCGTTCGGATCGACTTCGGCGCGAATTTCGTTCGCGGCCTGATCAACCTCGTACAACGTCATGTCGAAGCCGCCGGTGATGTTGATCAGCACGCCCTTGGCGCCGCGCATCGAGACGATGTCGAGCAGCGGGTTGGCCATAGCGCCATGCGACGCTTCGAGTGCGCGGTTGGGGCCTTCGGCCTCACCAGTGCCCATCATCGCCGTCCCCATCTCAGCCATCACGGTGCGGACGTCGGCAAAGTCCAAGTTGATGAGGCCGGGCATCACCATCAGATCGGTGACGCCGCGCACGCCCGAATAGAGCACTTGGTCTGCGAGCTGGAAGGCTTCCGCGAACGTCGTGCGCTCGTTGGCGACGCGGAAGAGATTCTGGTTCGGAATGACGATCAAGGTATCGACGTGCTTGCGCAGTTCCTGAACGCCCTGCTCCGCCAGCTGCATGCGGCGCTGGCCTTCGAAGTGGAACGGCTTGGTGACGACAGCGATCGTCAGAATGCCGCGCTCGCGCGCCGTGCGCGCAATCACCGGCGCAGCGCCCGTGCCTGTGCCGCCGCCCATGCCGGCGGCGACGAACACCATGTGTGCGCCTTCGAGAAATTCGATGATCTCCGGCTGGCTCTCTTGAGCGGCAGCCTGCCCGACTTCCGGACGCGCGCCGGCGCCGAGGCCCTCGGTGATCGAATGGCCGAGTTGCAAGCGGTTCGGGGTGCGGGCGCGGGTCAGCGCTTGCGCGTCGGTGTTCGCCACAACGAACTCGACGCCTTGCAAGCGGGCGTCGATCATGTTGTTCACAGCGTTGCCGCCGGCGCCGCCGACGCCGAACACCACGATGCGCGGTCTTAGATCATGCATTACGGCGCTCTTTTACCCGCTCTGGAGCTCATCGAGTCTCACGATTCGCCCATGCTCACACTTCACCGTCGGCGACGGCGCTTAAGCTTTCGTTAAGTCTTCGAAACGGTCGCGGCGCTTTTGCGGCGCGGTTGCGTCGAAACTCAGCTAGAGCACCAGGATGTAAGCGCTTTCTGCGGGACTGCCAGGGCGGGAGCTGCCTTACGGCGTGGCCGCCAGTAAGACGGGGATGCGAGTCTCGCGCCGCGGCGGCGCAGGCTCGCCAGTTGAGTCGGCAATGAGCACGATGGTTCCGGCCTGCTCCGTCGGCGACGTGTAGCTCAGCTCCGCCACGAACGGCACGGGCCCAGGCACGGTCCAATCGGTCTGCGCCCGCGCTGGCGCTTCGGCGATGACGGCGCCGCGGGCGTCCAGCAATTGCGCATCGAAGATCGCTTCGAAGTACCAGTCTTGCGGCGCGACGCCTTCGACAAGGATTGGACTTGGCGCCGTCGCACCCGATTGGGGCGCAGTGATTTCGATATCAGTCACGGACGAACCCGGCCCTTCTGGCTGCGAGCAGCCAAGCAGCAAGGCCACAAGGATCAGCGTCCGCATCAGACACACTCCGCGGGCGGCATTTCAGAGATGCCCAGCAAGGTGCGGATCGAAACCGCTTCTTCGAGCGGAGCGCCCTCTTCCGTGGGCAGCGGCTGGGCCGTGATGTTTTCTATCCGCCACTGGCCGTCTGCGCGCCGGCACATGTCCCAACGCAAATCCATGGCGCCGCCGACGCTGTAGCTGAAATTTGTAGAGATCTCAGCGTGGCCATCGCCGCTGTGGACTCCGACACGATAGCGGATGTTCTCGACCTCGGGATCATTCGCCCACGAGCGATAGTCGAAATCGAGCACGCCTGGCCCGCCAGTCTCTGCGTTCGCTGTCAGCGCCGTCGCCAACTCGCGCGTGAAATACGTCTCGCGTTCATCCTGCGTCGCCGGCAGCCCGCCAAAATCGTAGAGCGCAGCGACAACCGGCATCGGCCCCATCTCATCGCTCGGCGCTTGCTGCGTGCAGGCAGCAGCCAAGACCAGTGAAGCGGCGGCAACGCCGGCTAAGATCGAGCGCATGAAGTCCTCCCACCGACGCGCAATCAGCACGCCGTTATCGCCACGTACGAAACATTCGTGGCTTGATTAAAGCGAGGTAAGCTTGTGTTTGCGGCGACGCGCAAGCCGCCGGTACGTGAGTAGCGTCAGAAGTTCTCGCGCAGCCAACGCCACGCGCCACGTGCGGTATTACGCATCACCGAAGCGACTTGTGCGAGCGACGGCTGGAAGCTTTGTTCGACATCTTCCAGTTCGGGATTGTCGAAGCGGTGACGCAGCATGCCCGCGGCTGTCGCGTACGCCGGGCCAGCATCGCCGTGATCGAAGCCGCAAAGCTCGAACGGCCGGCCAATGCGCACCGGCATTGAGAGCACGTCAGTCGCGAGTTCGCGAATGCCTGGAATGAGCGCACCGCCGCCAACGAGGACCACACGCTGTGGGCCCTCGGCATTGATGAAGCCGGCGCTGTCCAATTGGCGGCGCACTTGCAGCAAGGTTTCGTGCAGCCGCGGCGTCAGCGTATCGGCGATCACACCGCGCAAGGTGGTGGAGGCTTCAAGGCGTCCATCCATGCCGAGCTTCGGCGTTTGCACAGCTTCGCGCGGATCGCAGGCGTTCGAGACGGCGCCGAAATGCTGCTTCACACGCTCAGCTGCTGCGAACGTGGTTTGCAGCTTGGTGGCGAGATCGCGCGTCAAGCGCACGCCGCCGGTGGCGATGGTTTCAGCATGGATCAGCGTGTCCTGCGCGAACACGGAGACACCAGTCGCGCCGGCGCCGAGATCGATAACGATCGCGCCCTCTTCCATTTCCTCGCGCGTCAGCACGGCAAGGCCCGCCGCTTTCGGCGCGGCGATGATGTCTTCTACTTCGACGCCAGCCTGGTTGATGCAGGCGCGCAGAGCATTGATCGCTTCGGTCGGCGCCGTGACGACGCACGCCTCTACGGCGAGCATTTTACCGGGATGGCCGTGCGGATCGGCGATCGGTTCGCCGTCATCGATCGTGTAGCTCAGCGGCTCGACGTGCAGGAACGATCGTTGCGGCGTAGGCAGCGATCGCATAGCCGTGTCGATGGCGTTCTGAACATCGGCGCCTGAAATCACGGCGCGCTTGATCCGCACAGCGCCGCGCACGATTTCCGCACGCAGGCCTGGGCCAGCGTAAGACGCAACCACGCGCTTAATCGGCGCGCCAGCCATGGCCGACGCTTCTTGGATCGCCACTTCGATGGCGCGCGCGCAGGCGTCGAAATCGGCCGGCTTGCCGGAGGCGATCGCTGGGGCGGTTTGCTGTCCGACGCCCAGCACACGCAACGGGCGCTCTGGATGCAGATCGAGAACCGGGTCGCGCCGTGCGGCGAGGCACACAGTTTTGGAGACGCCGACATCAAGCGCGGCGACGAGCGGCGCTTGCGGCGCGGCGTCAGCGTCGATGTGTTCAATGCGTTCGAGAAGCGCTGTCATCACGCGCCTCCCAGCAGCGGACGTAGGCCGCCTTCAAGCATAGGATGGATGCGCACCGCCAAACGCCCCGGCGCGCGCATGTCGAGTTGCACCAGCGGGCGGTCGAGCAACGCATATTCGGCATGCAAAGCTTCCAGGCGCGCCAACGCATCGGTCGCGCCGTCGTCGGGAAGCGCAACCGTGGCGCCGGAGACCAACTCCAGATTCCAGCGCCGATCGCCAACGCGCACCAGCCGCTCGGTGCGTTGCCGCACTTCTGGCAGGGCTTCGAGCGCTTCAAGCAATGGCTCAGCCGCGGGGCCTGCCCCGGCGCCGACGATCATCGGCAGATTGGGGTGATCGGCAGCGCGCTCGGCCAGCAGACGCTCGCCATTGGAGTCGATGACGGACACCTGGCCGTCCTCTTCCCACAACGCGTATTCTTGACGGCGCTCGACCTCGATCAAAAGCGTCGAGGGCCACAGCCGGCGCACACGCGCAGACGCGACCCAATCCAGGCTCAGCACGCGCGCCTGCACGTCCTGCGGATCGAGCGACAAGATGGAATGGCGGCCTTCCGGCACGATGACGTCGCGCACTTCGGCCGCGCGCGCATCGGTGATAACCGGTCCATTCGGCATCGCGGCGATTTCGATATCGTCTACGCCGAACCCAACGCTGGCCGCTGCGGAATCGGCCGAGCGCGCGAAAGCTTCGCGCGCGTCAAACAACGAAGAGCCCAGCCAAGCAGCGCCGGCGACGGCGACGCCAACGATCAGAACGAGCCCCGTGAGCGCAAGCCCCAAGCTTTTCGTCGTGATCGGCATATCGTCGGACGAAAGCCCGCCGGACAATTTGATCCGCGCCAGGCGCGGCATGTTTTCATAGGACGGCGCGACCGCTTTGCGGCGCTTGCCGCGCGGCGGCGGGCCACCACCCGTACGACGTGCTCTCACCGCGGCCATGACGCATCCTCCAGGATCCACGCCACGAGATCGTCGTAGGACATGCCAACAAAGGCGGCTTGTTCGGGCACCAGCGACGTCGGCGTCATGCCGGGCTGGGTGTTCACTTCGAGCAGCGCAAGGCGATCGGTCTTTGGATCATAGCGGAAGTCCGAGCGCGAAACGCCGCGGCAGCCAAGCGCGTGATGCGCCGCTTCAGCAGCGCGCATGCATTGATCGGCTACGGATTGCGGAATGTCAGCCGGCACGACGTGGCGCGAACCGCCGGCGGCGTACTTGGCGTCGAAATCATACCAGTCGCCCTCGCTGGTGACGAAGATTTCTGTGACCGCGAGCGCGCCGCGATTGTGCATCACGGCGACGGTGAGTTCTTTGCCGTCGATGAATTCTTCGACCAGCACTTCTTCGCCGAAGGTCCAGTCGGGATCGAGCAATTGTTCGGGGGGCCGGTTGGCGCCTTCGCGGACGATGAAGATACCAACGGACGAGCCCTGTGCGTTCGGCTTCACCACATAAGGCGCCGGCATCGGATGGCCCTTCGCCGCCTCCAAGCGGTTCATCAGCTTGCCATTGGCGAGCGGCAGGCCGGCTTGCGCGAAGACGGCCTTGGACTTGTCCTTGTCCATGGCGAGCGCCGAAGCGAGGCAGCCCGAATGCGTGTAAGGGAGCTTCAGATAGTCGAGCACGCCTTGGGTGCGACCATCCTCGCCCCACTCGCCGTGGAGCGCGTTGAAGACGGCGTCGGGACGCGCGTCCTGCAATTCGGCGATCCAGCCGGGATTCTGAGGATCAATCTCTACGACCTCGTGCCCGAGCCGACGGAGCGCATCTGCGCACCCCCTGCCGGAGCTCAAGCTCACAGGCCGTTCGGGGCTCAAGCCCCCCAAAAGCACCGCCACCCGCGCCATTTCTGCGCCTCGCTACCAACACCTTATCCGGTCGGACGCGTTCGTTCGCGCCTCATTCCGGGAGTGTCATAATGAAACGCCTCAGGGTTAAGGCATGGTGAGGGCGGACGCTTTAGTTGCTGATTTATTTGGTAAATTTGCATTCAGACGTATTGTCGGCGCTTAACCACGTCTGCGGCTTCGATAGGCCATTTCTATGCAACACGACTGCGTGATCAATTTGAACAGCGCCAAAGTCTCACTACATACCCCTCACGAACACAGACTGTGCGCCCAACCCTCCCCCCGCGGGCGCGCGGAAAGTCCGGCGGGGCGTTTGGCTCAAGTGTCCCGCCGGCAACCTTCTGCAAAGACTGAAAGCGCGTGGCCCTCGGCTACGCGCTTTTTGTTTGGGCGCACCGCCCGCGAAATGGGCGCCGAGCGGGCAAAGCTAAAGTTCCGGCGGCCAGCGCTTGGCGCAACCCGCGCGGCGCACCAGCAATAGCGCGCATGCCATCACCTATTCTGCTCGCCCATCCACCCGGCGCCGCTTCGCAAGCTCAGGCCGTCGCTGCCGAGCTGAAGGCGCTTGGCTATGAGGTGGAGGAGCTGCGGGGGCGCGGACAAAGCCCGCGTGGGCGCAAGGTTGTACTTTTGTGGTCGCGGCAGGCGTGGGGGACGCCGGCGCTCCGGGCGGTGGCGCGGCAAGCGCATGCAACGGGCTCGCTCGTTTGCGTACGGCTGGACGCCGCGCCGCCGCCCGTCGAGGGCGCGCGGCAGACGCGCTTTGCCAAACGTATGGCGTGGCGGCGTCTGCTCAGCACCAAGGCCGGCCCGGTGGCGGCGGCGCCCCGCGGCGCCGCGCGCGCGAGAATTCACACAGCGCGCGCCAAGCGCGTGAAAGCTAAAACGCAACCAGTGGGGACTGACATGCGCCTATATTCCGACAGCAGCACGCGCGCGTTCGCGATCGTTCTGACGCTTTGCATCGTGAGCGCTGCGGCGCTTGGCGTGGCGTATGGCCGATACCCGGCAGTCGCCGCGCCGATCGATCAAGCGGCCGCAGCGTTATATGCGCAAGCGAGCGAAATCGCGGCGTTGGCGCCTTAGCCCAGGGCTTCGGCAATATCGGCGATCAGGTCATCTACGTCTTCGATACCGACGGAGAAGCGCACGAGGCCATCGCTGATGCCTAGCGCTTCGCGTAGCGGCTTATCGATCGAAGCGTGAGTCATAATCGCGGGATGCTCGATCAGTGATTCAACGCCGCCGAGCGATTCCGCCAGCGAGAAGAGTTGCACCCGCTCCAGGAAGTTGCGCGCCGCGGGCAAGCCACCCTTCAATGTCGCGGTGATCATGCCGCCATAGCCGCCGCGCATTTGTTTCTTGGCGATCTCGTGCTGGGGGTGATCGGTGCGGCCCGGATAGATGACACGCTCGATCTGGCTTTGCTGCGCGAGGAAATCGGCGATCTTGGCGGCGTTCTCGCAATGGCGCTGCACGCGGACGTGCAGAGTCTTGGTGGAGCGCAGGAGCAAGAAGCAATCCCACGGCGCGCTGATGGCGCCGACGGCGTTTTGAATATAGTGCAGACGCTCGCCAAGTTCGTCGCTGTTAGTGATCAACACGCCGCCGATGACGTCCGAGTGGCCGCCAATGTACTTGGTGCAGGAATGGCTGACGATGTCGGCGCCTAGGCTGAGCGGATTTTGCAGAACCGGCGTGGCGAAGGTGTTGTCCACGCAGACAATGGCGCCGCGCGCTTTGCCGATACGCGCGACGGCGGCGATGTCGACCACCTTCAAAAGCGGATTGGTCGGCGTTTCGATCCAGACCAGCTTCGTCTTCGGCGTGAACGCAGCCTCGGTCGCGTCGAGATCGAGCATGTCGACGCGCGTGTAAGTGATGCCGAATTGCTTGAAGACTTTATCGAGCGACCGATAGGTGCCGCCATAGACATCATCGCACAGCAAGACGTGGTCGCCACTGGACAGCAAATGAATGCAGCCGGCAAGCGAGGCGAGGCCCGAAGCGAACATGATGCCGTGGCGGCCGCCTTCGAGTGAGGCGAGATTGGCCTCCAACGCCTTGCGCGTTGGGTTGGCGGAGCGCGCGTAGTCGTAATCTTCGATCACGACGCCAGGGCTTTTCTGCACGTAAGTCGAGGTTTGATAGACCGGCGTCATGATCGCGCCCGTCGTCGGATCGGGCTGTTGGCCGGCGTGAATGCAGCGCGTGCCGAAGCCTTTATTGTCGTGATGCATATTAGCGGCCCTTGCCGGCGAGGTATTCGATCAGATCGATTTTTGAGATGACGCCGACAACATTCGACGCATCTACGACGACTGCGACGTGATCGGTGGCGAAGATGTGGAAGAGCTCTTCAATCCGCGCTTTCGGGTAAATGAGTCCGGCGATGGGCGAAGCGATGCCTTTGGCCGGGGCGTCGAGATTGAACTCGCGCTTCTGCATCGAGGCCAGCACATCGCTTTCGTGCACGATGGCGTTGAGCTTGCCGCGTTCGATCAGCGGAATCTGGCTGACGCCGTGATCGCGCATGAGATTGACGACCGTGCGCAGCGGCGCTTCGGCGTCGGCGGTGATCGGATTGCGCTCGTGGAGTTTCAGCAATTCCTCAACGAAGCCTAGCTCCTGCTCGGTTTCAGTGAAGCCGTGCTCCTTCATCCAATCGTCGCGCAGGAATTTGGAGACGTAGCGATTGCCGTGATCGGGCAGAACCGTGACGACGACTTTGCCCGGGCCGAGTTCCTTGGCGATCTCGATTGCAACGCTGACGTTCGAGCCCGAAGAGCCGCCGCAGAACAGGCCCTCTTCTTTGACGAGACGCCGCGCCATCACAAAGCTGTCGCGGTCATTCACCTGGCGCATGTCGTCGACGACGGAAAAATCCATGGCGCGACATTCGATGTCCTCGCCGATGCCTTCGACCATGTAGACGTGCGCGGTCGGCAAAGTCTTTGTATGAAAGAGATGATAGTGCACCGAGCCCAGCGGATCGGCGCCGATGATTTTCACGTGCGGCGCGTGCTCTTTGAACCAGCGGCCGACGCCGGACACCGTGCCGCCGGTGCCGGAGCCGCCGACGAAGGCGTCAAACTTTCCGCCGTCGGTGTCCTCATAAATCTCTTTGCCGGTGGACCAGTAATGCGCCTCGATGTTCCACTGCGAGTGATACTGATCGACGTAGAACGCCCCGGGCGTATCTTCGGCGATCTTCTTGGCGACGTTGACGTAGTGCTCGGGTGAATCGCCCGGCACGTCGGTTGGCGTAATAATGACTTCGGCGCCGTACGCGCGCAGCGAGTCCTGCTTTTCCTTGCTCATCTTGTCCGGCATCGTGAACACGCAGCGATAACCTTTGATCGCCGCCGCCATGGCGAGGCCCTGGCCGGTGTTGCCGGACGTGTTCTCAACGATGAGCCCGCCGGGCTTCAGGATGCCGGCGGCTTCGGCCTTCTCGATGATGTAATTGGCCATGCGATCTTTGATCGAACCGGCGGGGTTCAGGTATTCGCACTTCACCCAAACTTCCGCGGCGCCCGGGGGCACGACTTTGTTGAGCTTCACCAGCGGCGTATTGCCGATCGCGGCGAGGATGTTGGGTTTGAGTTTCATTTCGATGCCTTCGATTCGACTGGGTCGAGATGGGGGTACTGGCGCGCAATCGGTCTAATCAGATCGGTGTCAGCGACCACCATCAGCTGACCCAGCGCCCTTCTGAATCTGATCCGCTCAGCTTCGTCCGGAATGCTCATACTCAGTTCGCTGAGCAGGTTGAAGCCCTCAACGATCTTCTTCAGTTCGCCGGACAATTTAGCCGCGGTGGTCTCATCCATTAGGCGCGCCCGATCCGCTTGATTTCCCACTCCAGCTCAATGCCGTGCTTGGCTTTCACGGCAGTCCGGACCTCTTCGCCGAGATCCTCAATATCGGCGGCTGTCGCGTCACCGGTATTGATCAGGAAGTTCGCGTGCAGCTCGCTCACTTGCGCGCCGCCGCGGCGATACCCGCGCATGCCGGCTTCGTCGTTGAGCTTCCAGGCGGAGAGCTTTTCGCCGTTTGCGGCGGTGGGGTTTTTGAACGTTGACCCGCCGGTCTTTTCCCGAATCGGCTGCGACGCTTCGCGGCGCGCGCTGATCTCCGCCATCCGCGCGGTCACTGCCATCGGGTCGTCCAGCACGCCTTGGAACGTGGCGTCGAGAAAGATCAGGCCTTCCGGCAGCGCGTTGTGGCGATAGGTGAAACCGAAATCGGCGTTGGTCAGCGTGATGCGCTTGCCGCTGCGATCGAGCGCCGTGGCTTCGATCAACACGTCTTTCGTTTCGCTGCCATAGCAGCCGGCGTTCATCGTCAGCGCGCCGCCGATCGTGCCGGGGATGCCGGCGTAAAACTCCAGCTTGCCGATGCCGGCTTTTGCCGCTGCGCGCGCCACCATCGAATCCAGCGCGCCGGCGCCGGCTTTAACGCGCGCGCCGTCGAGCGCTTCGATCTGCGCCCAGGCGCGGCCGGCGAGCCGGATCACCACGCCCGGCACGCCGCCGTCGCGCACGATCAGGTTCGAGCCAACGCCGATCGGCAGCAGCGGCACGTCGTGCGGTAGCGCAGCCAGAAACTGCGCCAGATCATCTGCGTCGGCCGGCAGGAAAACGGCGTCAGCCGGTCCGCCGACCCGGAACCATGTGAACGGCGCGAGGCTTTCCCCTCGCAACAGCTGTCCGCGCACTTCTGGCAGATGAAGTTCACTCATAGTTGATGGCCTATCTCACGCTTTTGATCGCTGGCAAAGCCGCCGCCGCCTCGTCGGACGCATGAGACGGGGTCATACTCCCAATCACCAGAGGACGGAGACGCCCACATGTTTCGCATGGGTACCATAGCAGTCACGCTACTTCTTTCGGCCTGCGCCGCAACGCCCAGTACGGAGAGCGCCAATGCGGCGGAGCGGGACTGCTTCTTCGCCGAAAGCGTAAGCGGCTATAGCGTTGTGGACGATCACAATGTCCGCGTGAGCGTCGGCGCCAGCCGGGCCTACATTCTGAGCACCAACTGGAATGCGCGCGATCTTGATTGGACGCAGACCATCGCCATCCGCTCCACCCTCGGACGTATTTGCACCGGCAACGGCCTCGGCGTCGACATTATCGGCGGCGACCCGCAGCGCACCTACCCGATCACATCCATAGCCAGAGCGCCGGAAGAACCGGCCAACCAAGGCACTTGAGGAGAACGCCTACATGTTTCGCAAACTTGCAGCTGCATCTGTATTGCTCGCGCTTGGGGCCTGCGCGTCCCCGGCTCAGAGCGCTGATTCTGAATCGTCATCGCGCGATTGCTTCCGCACCGTCGACGTACGCGGCTACGGCGTTGTCGATGAGCACCGCATCCGCGCCCGCGTCAGCACCACGCGCGAATATTACATGACCATCGCGCAGAACACGCGCGACCTGGACTGGAACCACGCCATCGCGTTGCGATCGAACACAAGCTTCATCTGCGTCGGCAACGGGCTTGGCGTGCAAGTGATGGGCGGCGATCCGGCCGTGCCGTATCAGGTCACGCGCATAGAGCGCGCGCCGGACGATACGCCGGCAGGCAGCTAGGCTCTACGAAACCGACAAACCGGCGCGCAGGGCAATTCGGCCCAGCGCGCCCTGGACGATCACGTCGAGTTGACTCTTCGGCTGGTAGTCCGCCGGCGCGACGTAGCTCACGCGATCCTCCGCGATGAGGCGTGTGATTTTGTCGAGACTACGCGGCTCGGTCCATTGATAGGGATCGAGCACTGCGATCGCGCAGCCGCCTTGGCTGGTGACCATCTTCATTGACGGGATGTCGGTATCGCCATCGCCGATGAAGATCATGCGCTCGAACGGCAGCTCGCGCGCATCATTGTGCATCCAGCGATTGATCGCTTCCGTATCGTGGACGTTGTCGATGCCCTTGTTGATGCGGAAGAGAAACTGCGTCTTGGTCGTGTAATTGATCGCAACGCCCGGCCAGCGTGCCTCGCCCTTTGCATCGTACAAAAAGCGCGATGCGAAGACTTGGCGGAAACGCGGAAAGAGCGCGCAGCCTTCGATCATCTCATAGATGCCGGATGAAACGACGTAGTGATCGAGCGTGAGCCCGAGATCGTCGCCGAACGCGTTGATGCGGTCGAACCAATGATCGAGGCCGTCGAAAAAGTCCGGATCGGCGCCGGTCTGCTGAAGCTGCTTGCGTGTCACCGGCTGGCCGGCAGCACGAGCGCGATCCAGCATCAGGTGCATATAGACCAGGATCTCGTCGGCATCCTCAAGCTTGGCGAGGCGCTTCACTTCCATCCAGAAATCAGCGTGCTTCATACCGACGACGTCTGGGATGAAGCTGCGTTCCTGAAGGTTCCCGCGCGCGAGCGTGCCGTCGAAATCATAGACGATGGCGGCGCGCAGGGGCTTGGGGGCACGATGAGCGGTGTCAGGCATCTCACCGAGGCGCCTTGAGTCGGGCGCCCGCGTCAATTGTTTCGACCTCAAAAGACTGCGCCTGGGGCCACAATCCGCCGCAAAGCTTCTAGAGCCTGCCGCTCAGCGCTCGTGCAACAAGGGCAAAGCGAAATGATTTCTCAGGTGAAGTTCGGCATCGCGGCCCTGGCGCTGGCCCTCGCGGGGTGCGCAAGCGCTGCACCGGCGCCGACTGAGGTTCGCCAAATCGTCTCGACGACGTCCTTCGGCATGTGCGTGGGCTATTGCACGACGCGGCTCGAAATCAGCGAGGGCCAAGCCGTGCTTATCCGCGATGGCCGCAGCGGGCGCGGTTCTGCCGAGTTGCCGGATCAGCGCTTTACGCAAACGCTGACGCCAGCCGAGTGGCAAGAATTCGCGCGCCTCGCATCGAACACCAACTTGAGCGGTCTGCCGCCCGTCATCGGCTGCCCCGATTGCGCCGACGGCGGCGCGGAGTCTCTGACTATCAACGGCACGCAGACGGTGTCGTTCGATTTCGGCGCTTCGATCGCGCAAGCACAGCCGTTGCTTGAGCGCGTCCGAGCGCTACGCGCACGGATGACGCCAGAGCAATAATCTCCGCGGCGCAATTAGCCCCCAAACCCCAACTCGATCATCTTCGCAGAGACGAAGATCACGAGCAGCGCCAGTGGCGCACCCACGCGCGCATAGTCGAGGAAGCGATACCCGCCGGGGCCCATCACCAACAGATTGTTCTGGTGCCCGATCGGCGTGAGGAAGTCTGAAGAGGCCCCAATTAGAACGGCAATCAGCATCGCGTCGGGAGACACGCCGATCGCCTGCGCCACCGAGATCGCGATCTGGCCCATGATGATCGCGGTGGCGACGTTATTGAGAAAGATCGACAGCACCATCGTCGCCGTCGCCACAGCCGCCGCGGCCCAGAACAAAGGCGCATCCGTCAAAACTTGCGAAAGCTCTGTCGCGAACAGCGCCGCCGCGCCGCTGCTCTGAAAGCTATGCCCGACGGGGATCATGGCGCCGATGAGAACAATCACCGACCAATCGATAGAAGAGTAGATCTCGCGCGACGGCAAATATCCTAGCGCCGCCACCACAACGGCGCCTGCAGCGAAGGAAAACGCAGTCGGCACCCCAAGCGCAACCGAGGCGGCGACGGCGGCGGCGTAAACGGCGATCGCAATGCCG
>JAWXAM010000118.1:0-5761 GCA_034439495.1 Terricaulis sp.
GCGAACTCGTGAGTACCGTGGCGACGGGCATGACGCACGATCTGGCGAACGTGGTGCAGGTCATGACCTCGACGGCCGAACTGCTCGATGACGAAGCACTGGGGAGCGACGGCGTGAGGCCGGCCCACACGAAGAGCCCGAGCGCGAAGAGCGCGAAGATCCCACCCAGCGGACCCCACGCCGGCGCACGCACACTCACCGGCCAGAGCGCGTGCACTCCCGCAGCAATCCTCACGATCTCCGCGGCGCCGGATGTGAACACCCCGCAGGGGACGCACCCGCTCCGGTTCGATGTCGCATCCCCCGGGGCGACCAACACGCCGTACACGTTCTACAGCATCAGTGTGACGGTGACGCCGGGGCCGGTGTGGTCGCAGGCAGCGCCGATGCCAACGCCGCGTTGTGGGACAGCCGTCGTTGCTCTTGGGAACACGATATACGCCATCGGCGGCAATGCGTCCGCAGCGTCCCCGTATCCCGGTGGACCGACCGTGAGCGTCGTGGAAGCCCTGGATGTCGCCACGAATCAATGGAGCACGAAGGCGAGCCTCCCCATGGCGCTCGAGTACTCCACGGTCGCGGTGCACACCACCTCGCGCCGCCGTCCAGGCGTCAGAGCTTTTTTGACAGGACGTCCTGCAGGATATGCTTGTCGAGACAAGATCGGCGACCAGCTGCTTGAGCTTGCGGTTCTCGTCCTCGAGTTGCTTCACCCGCCGCAATTCGGCAGGAGGGCCAACAGGATTGCGACGAACCAGCCACGCATCGGGCACCTCCAGGATCCGATTATCTATCGGCGTAAAGAGCGCGTCTACGGTGAAGCGAGCTATTTTTGCGACGAGTTGAAATCGTCATTCTCGGTTCTGCGGGACCCGATTGATCGCAAATGCCGTTCAAAGAAATCCTCGACGCGATCGGACAGGTAGATCGCCGATTGCCCGAGGATCGCATGGTCCTGATCGGGCAGGATCAATTGTTCGAACATCTTGCCCTCCGCCACCAAGGCCCGGCTCATTCGCATCACGTCACCAAGCGTTGCCCAATCGAGCGTTGCGCCGACCAGCATGTAGGGATGCGACAATTTCGAAGCGAGACGGAAGACATTGGCCGCCTCAAACGCTTTGGGATTGGTCTCGGGCAGGCCGAGATAGGGTTCATACAAGAACGAGGCATAAGGATCGAAGCCGGGAACGATCGTGATTCCGGCGCGATAAACGTCCGGCGCGTCGACCAGGAAGCGGAAAGCAAAATAGCCGCCCCAGGAGTAGCCGAAGACCCCGACCCGTTCGGCGTCGATATAGGATTTTGCCTTGGCGAGCTGCCGGATCGCGCCCGCATGGTCGGCGACGACATGCGATGCCCAATCCCCTGCCGCCGCGTCGTGGAAAGCCTTTGAACGCCCCGGTGTGCCGCGGCCGTCGAGGATCAGGACCAGAAATCCCTTCTCGGCTAGCGCCGACGGGGAAGTCTTGAACGGCTGGCTCCCGCGGCAAAAGGTGCGCGGCGCATAGGTCGTCTGCGGGCCGCCATAGACAAATTCGACGAGCGGATATTTGCGGGCCGGATCGAAACGCGAAGGCTTGTAGAGCAGGCCGTGCAGATCAGTCGTCCCATCCGCAGCCTTGACCTTGACCTCCTCCGGCGCAGTCCACCCGATCGCCTGCAATCGCGAAAGATCGCTTTCGGGGAGCGAGAGACGCTGCCGACCATCCGCCGACCGAACGATATGGCGAGGCGCGACAGCCGGCGTCGAAAAGCTATCGAGGAAGGATTTGCCGTCCGGCGCGAAGGCGATGTCGTGACGACCAGGCCCATCCGTCAGGCGCTGCGGCGTCCCGCGTTTCAAGGCGACGCGATACAGATGGCGGTCGTAAGGGCGCACTTCGTCTCCACCGGCGAGGAAATAGACCAAGCCGTCCGGCGCAGTCCGTACGACCTGGTGCACGGGCTTCACGTCGCCGCTGACCTGGCCGATCAGCCGGCCGGACTGATCGTAATGATAGAGGCGGTTCCAGCCGTCGCGCTCGGATTCCCAAAGGAAACCGGCGCCATCGCCAAGCATGGTAAAGCCCAATTCGTTCTCGAAGATCGCCTCATGCATGATGCGGACGAAGCTCTGGCCGGTCTCGCTGAACAGCAAGGTCGCCCGGCCGGTGGCGGCGGAGATCGAGACGATGTCGACCTTGTTGAAGACACGGTTGGTGCGGGCGATCAACACGGCTTTGCTGTCCGGCGTCCAGCCCAGCAGGTTGAGATAGACATTCTCCGTATCGCCAAGATCGATTGCGATCGGAGCCCCGCCTTTGACAGGTACGACGAAGGCACTCGCCCGATCGATTGGCCCTCCAGCACGTTGATGGTTGAAGAGATTCGCCTTGTCTTCCAGGTCGCCATAAACGATCTGCGGCATCTTAGGGACGTGGCCGCGGTCGTAGCGGAGCGCGAACAGGCGCATCCCATCGGGCGACCATGGGCTGGCCGTCATCGTCTCGATGTCCCAGGCGACCTGGCCTTTGCCGTCCTCGGTCAGTCGCCTTTCACCGCCGTCGGCGCCCCGCACCCAGAGATTCTGGTCGCGCAGCAGGGCATATCCGTTGCCCGCCGGCGAAGCGATTTCGGGGAAATCGATCATCACGCCCCAGACTTCGCGGGGAAAGACACGGGTCTGGGCCACGCCGGCCGGTGCCGCCGCCATCGGTGCGATTCTTGCCGTCGCCGGATCGACGCGCATCCATACCGTCTTTCCTGCTTCCTCGGCCGAAAAGACGAGGCTCCCGTCCGGCTGCCATTCCGGCCGCATCGTGCAGCCACTCACCAAAGTGTCGAATGCCCGATAGGCAAGATGACTGTCCTGGCCGTTGGCGGCCAGAACGCCGACGGAAGTGCTCAGCATCGCGAGCATGGCAAGAGCGGAGCCAAAGCGCATCATCATCCTCAGAGGTCCTTCTGTTTGGATCGAATCTAGCAGGGGTGCCTATCCAGGTCAGTGTCATAAATATGGCAGACGCGCGCTTCGCCCTGTGCCCTTCATGCTATTTCCAGGGCCGGCATTTAACCTTAGCCTCGGACGGTCGGGACTGGAGACGGGCATGGGATCGAGAATGCGGAACGCCTTTCGAAGAAGCGCTGGCCTCACGGCAGCAACCTTGCTGATCGCGGCCTGGCCGGCTTTGGCTCTGCCGCAGACGAGCAGTCCGAACACGCGCGCGGCTTTGCTTGGCATTGCCGACCGGGTGCTCGCCTGGCGCACCGACGAGGATGTTGATCTTCACCTAACCAAGGGCCTGGAGATCAAGCGCTTCGCTCGCTTTTCGCAGGCCGAGGAAGGCGCTTATGCGCAGAAGGCGCGGACGTTCGTCGCGGAACTGGGCGCCTTGCCGGTCGACGGGCTGAGCGATGCGGAGCAGGAATTCCGCCTTACGCTGATGCGCGACCTGTCCACGCGTGGCTATGCCGGCGACGATTATTGGCACGATTTCGCAGTGACGCCGTATCGCGGCGGCGACATCCATCAGGCGGCGGCATTGGCCTTTGCACGCGCCGAGATTGGGACCGCGGCGCAACGCCAAGCCTATCTCGATATGATCCACGCTTATGGACAGGCGCTCGCCGGGATGCGCCTGAAGACGCTGGCGCAGGCGGAGCGCGGCATCCGCCTACCCAAGCCGGCTCTTCCTCAGGCGATCGCGATCATCGACGGGATTGCCGACAACCCGACCGGTCGCATTGATGCATCCGATCCCAGATTAACGAAACTGGCTCCCGCGGACGCCGCTGCCTTCGTTGCCGCAGTCGAAAAACGGTTGCAGGAAAGTATCCTGCCGGCGCAAAAGGCGCTACGCGCGACCTTCGACGCGGCCTATCAGAACGCGGCGCCGACCGATGTGGGGCTTCGGCAATATCCGGGTGGGCTGGACCGCTATCGTCGCTGCATCCGGGACGAAATCGGGCTCGACCTGACCCCGGAGACCATCCATCGGATCGGCATCGAGGCCGGTCAGGATTATGATCGTCGGCTCTCGGCCTTGCGCGAGCGGATCGGTTTCAAAGGAGATCGCGCGGCGTTCCAGCGCGCCGTCGTCGCCGACCCGCGCTGGATCGCGTCGAGTTCCGACGAAGTGGCCAGCCGATACGAAGCCTATATGCGCAAGATCGAACCGATCATCCCGCGCTTCTTCTCACGCCTGCCCAAAGCGGGCTATGGCGTGCGCCGCCTCGATCCTTCGAGCGAAGGCGGGCAGACCTATGGCGTCTACCAGCCGCCATCGACGCGCGAACCCAAAGGCTATTACCGTTTCAACGGGTCGAACCTGGCCGATCGATCGACGATCGGTGCCCAGCATCTCATCTATCACGAGCTGATGCCGGGCCATCATCTCCAGATCGCCCTGCAAAGGGAACGGCCGGCATTTCACGAGCTGGAAGGATCGATGCTGTCCGACGCCTTTATCGAAGGCTGGGCCGAATATGCGGCTTGGCTCGGCGAGGAAGCCGGCCTCTACGAACCCTATGAGATGATCGGCCATTTGCAGCTGCAATCCTTCCTCGCCTCCCGGCTGGTGGCGGATACGGGCATGAACGCGCTTGGCTGGCCGCTCGAAAAGGCACGCGACTATATGCGCCGCAACAGCGGGGAATCCGATCGGCAGATCGCGTCGGAAACCTTGCGCTATTCGACCGACATACCCTGCCAGGCTTTGTCTTATTATCTTGGCTATGACAGCTTCCGCAAAGCGCGGCAGAAAGCGCAAACGGCGCTCGGCAAGAATTTCGACATCCGCCGCTACCATGATTTCATGCTATCCGGCGGGTCGATTCCGATCGCGCTGATCGAGCGTCGGGCCGATCGCTTTATTCAAAGCGAGCGGGAAGCGCCCGTGACCGGTGAGGGCAAAGAGTGACTGTCTCCCCGCATCTGGGTTTCAAGCTGGCGGCAGCTCTTTCGCTCTCCGCTCTCGCGCTTCCGGCGACGGCCCAGTCGCCATCACCGGCTAAGCCCGTCCTGACCCGGGTCGCAGCGTCCAACAGCTATGCGGTCGAGATTTCGGCCAAGCCGGAACATGTCTGGCGGGTGTTGCTCGACCGCAGTTACTGGCAGCCCAACTTCTACTCCCGCAAGACGATCCGGGGCGCGCCTAATACCGTGGGAGAGATCGCCCTCTATACGTCAGCATCGAATGGACGGACCTACTCGCGGCAGGAGGAGACATTGCGCTTCGAACCGCTCCATCGCCTCGAACTGTCGCTGGGCGATGCGGACACCGGCGTCGCCAACGCCTTCGTGTCGCAACGACTCACGCCCCATCGCGGCGGTACCCGCGTCGAATTCACGGTTTTTTGGTGGGACGATTATGATCGGCGCCTGTCGCCCGGAGAGATTGAGAAGCTGCGGCGCGAAGAATCGGCCGGCAATCTCGGCCAGATCGAGGCCGGTTTAAAGCGGTTGAAAGAGGCTGTCGAACGCGAGCGGCGCCGACATTAGAATCTTTCCGACCTAGAGCATCGTGCTGAAAAGTGGGCACCGGTTTTCAGCTTTTCACGATGCGATAACAAAAACTTAGAGCAAGTAGACCGATTCCGATATCGGGCTGCTTGCTCTAGCCTGATCCGCTCATCCAGAGTAGCCATTGAGCTTGTCGAAATGGTGTATCGAGGGATCCTCAGCGCGTGCTTCGATACGAGGCTTCGACTTCGCTCAGCCTGTACTCAGCATGAGCGGATCAGCATAACTTGGAAAGACCTAGTACCTACTTGCAGAAAA
>JAWXAM010000119.1:0-3276 GCA_034439495.1 Terricaulis sp.
ACAGCCTGCACGCTGCCGGCGCTGAGCCACGGGAGTGAAAAACCTCCTCGCGCCAAGCCGGTATAAATCGATCATGGGACGCGATGGATCGCGTCTATTTCGCGCTGTTCACCCAGCGCACTTACGAGACGAGACCCATCGCGTCCCGCTCTCCACTTTTTCCGGCGTAAGCCCACAAGGATGACGCGCGCCTGTTGCGCAGGCGCTCCCGGCGCTTAGTGCTGGCTCTTCGGCAAACGCACGACGAGGCCATCGAGCGCGTCGCTGACTTTGATCTGGCAAGAGAGGCGCGAATTATCTTCAACGTCATTGGCGAAATCGAGCATGGACTGCTCCATCGAGCCGGCTTCGCCGGTTTTCGCCAGCCATTCCGGATCGACGTAAACGTGGCACGTCGCGCACGCGCAGGCGCCGCCGCAGTCGGCGTCGATCCCCGGCACGGCGTGCTTCACCGCTGCTTCCATCACCGTCTGGCCGTTCGGCGCCTCGATGACGTGCTCTTTGCCGGTGTGCTCGATGTAAGTGATCTTCGCCATTGTCCCTGTCTCAATCCTTATCGCGCGCTGGCGACCAATTCTTTCATCGGCCGCGTCTCATCGGCGATCACATCCGGAGGAAGTGTGCGCCCTGACTGAATGAGCATCTTGGCTCCCAGATACTCGCCCGGCCGGTTCACCGCATCCACCGCGATCAGCCTATCGCCCTTGTAGTAGAACGCCGCGAACGAACGGTCAGCCATGACGCCACGGAACACGACATGGTCATATCCCTGGAAAAGCCCGGCGATCTGCAGTTTGAGGTCATATTGGTCGGACCAGAACCACGGCGCCTCGACGTTATGCGCCGCCTGGCCGGTCAGCACGCCGGCCACGATCTTCGCGCCTTCCACAGCATTGTGCACGCTTTCGAGCCGGCAAACGCGCTGGTCGAAATGCGCCATCGGCCGCGCCGCGCAATCGCCGATGGCGAAGATGTGCGGGTCCGATGTTCGGCACTCTGCGTCGGTGACAATGCCGTTCTCGATCGTCAGCCCGCAATGCTGCGCCAACGTCGTCTCCGGCGTCACGCCAATGCCGGCGATCACGATATCCGCCGGCAGCTCACCGCCGTCGGCAAGGCCAACGCCAGTAACGCGCTCCTTGCCCTTGATCACCGCCGGCTGGCCGCCAAGCAGAAAGCGCACGCCTTGGCGCGTATGTTCATCAAGAAAGAAGCCCGCGACTTCTGGGCTCGTCACCCGCGCCAGCGGCCGCACCGCCGTTTCGATCACCGTGACATCGAGCCCGGTCTGCCGCGCCACCGCCGCAACTTCCAGGCCGATATACCCAGCGCCAATCACAACCAATTTCGCGCCGGCCACAAAACGCGGACGGATCGCATCAATATCGGCGGCGGTGCGGAAGAGGTGCACGCCGTCGAGATCCGCGCCAACCAACGGCAACTTTCGCGGACGCGCGCCCGTCGCCAACACGAGCGCATCGTACGGCAGCTCACGTCCGCCCTCGATGCGTACTTTCTTGCTGGCGCGGTCGATCCACACCGCCTTCACCGACGTCAGCAGCGCGATGCGTTCTTCGCTATAAACATTGGCCGGACGCAGCAGCAGCCGGTCCATGTCGATCTTGCCGGCGAGGTAAGCCTTCGAGAGCGGCGGCCGTTGATAGGGCGGGCAGGGTTCTTCGCCGATCAGCGTGATGTCGCCGGCAAACCCGGCTTGGCGCAGGCGCTGCGCCGTCTCGCCGCCGGCTTGGCCGGCGCCGATAATGATAACGCGTTTGATTTCGCCCGTACTCACAGCGGCTTAGTGTTTGAAGCCTCTCCGCGCGGGGCGCAAGGCGCCCTTGATGCCGCGCCTCAGCTCATGCCAGCATCCCCGCCCGTGAACACCGCAACCGCCCTTGATTCGCGCCAAATTTCGCTGCCGGACCCGGCGGCGACGTTGGCGTTTGGCCGTCGCTTAGGCGCTGTGCTGGAGGTTGGCGACATTGTTTGCCTTAGCGGCAATCTTGGCGCCGGCAAAACCTCGCTCGCCCGCGGCGCAATTGAGGCCTGGACCGGTCAGCCGGAAGAGGCGCCCAGCCCAACTTATACCCTGGTGCAGACTTACGAGGGCGCGAAAGGCGAACTCTGGCACGTCGATCTCTATCGGCTGAAGCGCCCGGACGATGCATGGGAGCTGGGCTTGGAAGACGCCTTCGCTGAGGCCGCCTGCCTGATCGAATGGCCGGAGCGGCTTGAAAATCAATTGCCTGCCAATCGGCTCGACATCGCGTTGAGCCCGGAGGGCGAGGGCCGCAACGCGGCGCTCACGGCGCACGGCGCATGGAGAACACGGCTTGCAACGATCTGAAGCCTTAGCGCGTCTGCTGCAGGACACCGGCTTTGACGGCGCCGTGCGCGATCCGCTGCCGGGCGATGCATCAACGCGCCGCTATGAGCGGCTCAACAAGGATGGCCGCCGCGCCATGTTGATGGACGCACCGCCGAGCAGTGAGAGCGCACCGTGCCCGCCAGGCGCCACGCCGGCGGAGCGCCGCCAATTGGGTTGGAACGCCACCTCGCGGCTGGCCGCATCGCGGGTAGAAGCGTTTGTCGCTGTCGCCAGCCACCTGGAGAGCCTCGGCCTCTCGTCGCCGAAGATTTACGGCGCGGATTGCGAGGCCGGCTACGCCATCATCGAAGACCTTGGCGATAATCTCTACGCCCACGCCATTCCGCAGGGCGCCGATGAGGTCGCGCTTTACGAAGAGGCGGCGCGTGTTTTGGCGCATGTGCATCGCACGCCGGCGCCGTCGCGCTTGCAAGGCATCGGCAACGCGAGTTGGCCGCTGCTTGAGTACGACGCGCTGGCGCTGGAGGTGAACGCAGACCTGTTCGTCGAATGGTTGCCCCGCGCGGCCGACGTCCACATCGACGATGCAGCCCGCGCGCGCTGGGAAAAAATCCGCGACAGCCTGATCGTCAAAGCGCTTGGCTTTCCGCGCGCTTTCACGATCCGCGATTATCACGCGGAGAACTTGCTCTGGCTGCCTGATCGTGAAGGCCTGCAGCGCGTCGTGCAGCAGCATGGCGAAATCCCAGGTGCGCCAGCCGCGTACAGCGTCCTGGAAATCCAGCAAGCCGACGCGCTGCAGGCCTTCACGATCAGGCAGCCAGAGCAAGTTCTCCGCGTGATAATCGCGGATCGTGAAGGCCTGCAGCGCGTCGGCTTGCTGGATTTCCAGGACGCTGTACGCGGCTGGCGCACCTGGGATTTCGCCATGCTGCTGCACGACG
>JAWXAM010000120.1:0-9127 GCA_034439495.1 Terricaulis sp.
AATGTGCTGCGCACCGGCCGTAAGGATCTTGCGCTCGCCACGTTGCTGCTCGATGCAGGCAAGGCGGGGATTGCTTTGCTGCTTGCGCGGGAGCTGGCCGGCTTTGGAGGCTTCACCGAAGAGCTGCAACGCCAGATCGGCCTCACGGCCGGCGCCGCAGCTTTCATTGGCCACTGCTATCCGGTTTGGCTGAACTTCAAAGGCGGCAAGGGCGTGGCGACGTTCTTCGGCGTCCTTTTCGCAGGCGCTTGGCCACTGGGCGTTATGGCGGGCGTCACTTGGCTCGCGGTGGCCACGATGTTTCGCTATTCATCACTCGCGGCCCTCTGCGCCGCCGCCATCGCACCGCTCGCCGCGTTGGTGGCGGGATTCAGCTGGGCTGAAATTGCATTCTCCGCATTGCTCGCAGCGCTCATCTTTTGGCGGCACAAAGCCAACATTGCGCGCTTGCGCGCCGGCACAGAGCCGCGCATCGGCGCCAAGAAAGACGGAGGCGATGCGCCGCCCGCCGCCGCTGAAGCTACGCCCGAAGCATGACGCGGACGCTGTCGCGCCCGGAGCGGATCGCTTGGGTGCGGCTGGCGCGCACGCCGCGGATTGGTCCGCTCACCTTCCATCGACTGATCGCGCGGCACCGCACACCTAGCGCCGCGCTTGAAGCGCTACCGCGCGTCTCCAACCTCGTCGCGCCGCCTACCGACAAAGCAGAGGCCGAGATCGACGCTGCCGAAGCGCTCGGTGCGCGGCTGATCGCTTCGTGCGAACCCGATTATCCGCCGCTGCTCGCACAACTCGATGCGCCCGCGCCGATCATTTCCATTCGCGGCGACGCGGCATGGCTGAAGAAGCCCACCATTGCGATAGTAGGTTCACGCGAAGCGTCGGGCGCCGCGCTCATGTTTGCCGAGCGCCTCGCCGCCGATCTTGGCGAAGCCGGCTTTACTATTGTCTCTGGCCTCGCACGCGGCCTCGACGCAGCCGCACATAGAGGCGCACTTGCTACAGGTACCGCGGCTGTCCTCGCTGGCGGCCTCGATCATCCCTATCCGCCGCAGAACCTGAAACTGCACGTTGCGATCTGTGAACGCGGCGCAGTCGTCAGCGAAGCGCCGCTCGGCACGGTTGCGCGCGCCCGCGACTTCCCGCGCCGAAACGGCATCATCTCTGGCGTTTCACGGGCTGTCGTCGTCATCGAAGCGGCCCTCCGCTCCGGTTCGCTAATCACCGCACGCGCAGCCGCCGACCAGGGCCGCGATGTGATGGCCGCGCCGGGTTCACCGCTTGACGCACGCGCGCGCGGCTCGAACGCACTTATCAAACAGGGCGCGACGCTGATCGAGAACGCAGAAGACGTAATCGCCGCACTCGGCGATCCAGCGCCAGCGCTACGTCCGCACTCCATCGGGCCATTGTTCGCCGAGACTGCGCCTGCGCCGCCAGGCCTCCCAGGCAAGATCGCGCGGCTGCTTTCGCCCACGCCCATTCACGTCAACGATCTCGCCCGCCTGCTTGAGGCCCCCGCCGGCGCCGTCGCGGCCGCCCTCACGGAACTTGAGATGAACGGCCAAGCCGCGTCGCTCCCCGGCGGCTACGCCGCATCTTCAGGCGCCGCGTTCTCCTGAAGCAGCGCCGCGGCCGCGCGGTGCGCCTGTTCTAGGGGGTCGGCTACCTGCTGGAGGCCCATAAGACGCGCCATGTTGGCGAGCTGTTCGGCGACATCACGGATATAGACGGCGACATCCTCCGCGTTGATGTCATCCCAACCCCCAGTGTCGTGCTTCGGCATACCACGTCCCGTTACCACCTAGGGTTGCTTTTAGCATCCTTGAGTTGAATCGACCAGTCCCTTGCTGAGCCGTCGAAAGCGCGGATTCACAAGGGAAAATTAGGGCCGGCCTCGCATAAGCCCAGGTCAGCCCCCAATTCTGCGCGTTGACAGGCAGGGGGTGGCCCCCCAGTTTCCGGCCCGCTTCGGCCCGCGCCTTGACCCAAGAGCACCCGTCCAGAATGAACGTCGTCGTCGTTGAATCCCCGGCTAAGGCCAAGACAATCAACAAGTATTTGGGCTCGGACTATAAGGTCCTGGCGTCCTACGGCCACATCCGCGACCTCCCCGCCAAGGACGGTTCGGTCAAGCCCGACGAAGACTTCGCGATGGATTGGGAGATCGACCCCAAGTCCCGCCAGCGCGTCAAAGACATCGCCGACGCGATGAAAGATGCCGACCATCTGATCCTCGCGACCGACCCTGATCGCGAAGGCGAGGCCATCTCCTGGCACGTCCTGGAAGCGCTTAACCAGAAGAAGGCTCTGAAGGGCAAGACCGTCCAGCGCGTCACCTTTAACGCCATCACCAAGCCCGCCGTGCAGGCCGCCATGGCCGCCCCGCGCGACATCGACATGGAACTGGTCGATGCCTACCTGGCGCGCCGCGCCCTCGATTACCTCGTCGGCTTCGGCCTTTCGCCAGTGCTGTGGCGTAAGCTCCCGGGCTCGCGCTCGGCCGGCCGCGTGCAATCAGTGGCGTTGCGCATCATCGTTGACCGCGAAGTCGAGATCGAACGTTTCAAGCCGCAGGAATATTGGTCCGTCGACGCGCAGCTCTCCAGTACGCGCGGCGACATCTTCCCGGCCCGCCTCTCCGCCTTCGAAGGCAAGAAGCTAAAACGGCTCGACATTCCGAACGAGCAGATGGCGCACGCTGCTCGCGATGCGGTGAGGAAGGGCGGTTTCAAGGTCAGCGCCGTCGAAGCCAAGCCCACCAAGCGCAACCCGCCGCCGCCGTTCACGACCTCAACGCTGCAACAAGAGGCCGCGCGTAAGCTCAGCTTCAACGCCTCGCGCACGATGCAAACGGCGCAGCGCCTCTACGAAGCCGGCCACATCACTTACATGCGTACTGACGGCGTCAGCATGGACGAAGGCGCCATCCGCGAATTGCGCACCGCCATCGGCAGCCAATTCGGCAAGGATTACGTCCCGTCCGAGCCGCGCAAATACGTTTCCAAGATCAAGAACGCGCAAGAAGCGCACGAGGCCATCCGCCCGACCGATCCTACAAACACGCCGCAATCGATGAGCCTCGATGGCGATCAGGCGCGGCTTTACGAGCTGATCTGGAAGCGCAGCGTCGCCTCACAAATGGAATCCGCCTCGATCGAGCGCACCAGCATCGATTTCACCGAACCGACCGGCAAGGTTGAACTCCGCGCCACCGGCCAGGTCATCCTCTTCGACGGCTTCTTGAAGCTCTATCAAGAAGGCCGCGACGACGAGGAGGACGAAGAAAACCGCCGCCTGCCGCAACTAAAGCAGGGCGAGGCGATCAACGTCCACGACGTCAAAGCCGATCAGCACTTCACCGAACCGCCGCCGCGCTACGGTGAAGCGTCGCTGGTGAAAAAGCTCGAAGAGCTCGGCATTGGCCGGCCCTCCACATACGCCGCAATTCTTGAGAAGCTTCGCGAACGCAATTACGTCGTCATGGAGAAGAACCGCTTCGTCCCGGATGACCGCGGCCGCATCGTCATCGCCTTCCTTGAAAACTTCTTCGGCAAGTATGTCGAGTACGATTTCACCGCCGATCTGGAAGCTAAACTCGATGAGGTCAGCGCTGGCCAACTCGATTGGAAGGCGCTGATGCGCGAGTTCTGGAAGGACTTCAACGCCGCCATCACCGAGATCGGCGACGTGCGCATCACGCAAGTGCTCGACACGTTGAACGAAGTGATGGGCCCGCATATTTTCCCGCCGCGCGAAGACGGCTCCGATCCGCGCACCTGCCAGGTCTGCGGCATCGGCCAGCTTTCTCTGCGCCTCGGCAAATACGGCGCCTTTGTCGGCTGCTCGAACTATAATGGCGATCCGCCGTGCAAGTTTACGCGCCCGCTCGCCGGCGCCGATGATGCGCAAAGCGCGATCCCCGCGGACGGCCTCGAACTCGGCGACGGCCCCAACGGCCCAGTCGTGCTGAAGAACGGCCGCTTCGGCCCGTACTTCGAAACGCCGAATCCGGACGATCCCGCCAAGCCGCGCCGTGCGAGCGTGCCGAAAGGCAAAGCGCCAGCCGACGTCGATCTCGAAACCGCGCTCAAGCTCCTCTCGCTGCCGCGCGAAGTCGGCATGCATCCGAGCGAGAACGAATTGATCGTCGCCAATATCGGCCGCTTCGGCCCGTACATCAAAATGGGCAATCTCTATGTGAACCTGCCCGACGCCGACGACGTGCACGAAATTCAAATGAACCGCGCCGTCGCATTGATCGAAGAGAAGAAGGCCGGCGGCGCCAAAGGCCGCTTCGGCCGCGCCGCGCCCGCGCCGATCAAAGAACTCGGCGAAAGCCCCGTCACCGGCAAACCCGTGCGCGTGCTCAACGGCCGCTACGGCCCCTACATCACCGACGGCGAAACCAACGCCAACGTCCCGAAGGACAAAAAGCCCGAAGACATCGAAGCCGACGAAGCGCTCTCGCTTTTGGCCGCACGATTGGAGGCCGGCGGAGGCAAAAAGAAAAAGAAAGCGCCAGCGAAGAAGGCTGCTGCTCCGAAGAAAGAAGCGGCGCCGAAGAAGGTTGCAGCCAAGAAGACCGCCGCCAAGAAGCCAGCGACTAAGAAGGTCGCCAAGAAGGCATGAAGCTATAAATACGCCAAGTAGGCGCAGATGCTCTTGACCAGCCTATCGTGTAAAGTGCTGTTCAAGCGGAACGGCACTAGGCGAAAGCATGTCCCTCTCGAAATCATTTGAGCGCGCTGCCCCCTTACTCGCCGTGTTGGCAGTTCTGGCGATTGTCGGGCTCGTCATTACAACCATAACAGACAACACGAGCCAAGCCGTCAGAGATGGTGCGTTTGGCACATCGCTCAGCGCTGATGAAATCATCGCGTTATTCACGGTCGCTCTTAGTGTGTCCACGGTGGGACTTTGGATCGCCACACACTCGCTCGGAGCGCGCGCTGACCGGGGCCTCCACACTCTCGAACGTGCGTACGTTTATCCAGTCCTGAGCAATGCGGACTCAATGGAAGTGGCCAGCATGTTGGACCGTGCGGTCGAACACGCTTCGGATCACGATGTTCGACTCGCGCTCAAGTTCTCGTTCCGCAACTTCGGAAAAACGCCGGCGACTATCATCTCGGTTGAAGGTCGATGGAGCCATCACGCGGAAAAGTCAGCTAACAATCCCCGCCCCCAAGTCGTCCTTGCGCCCGTTCTTGGAGCAAATGAGTCCACCAACGAGATGGAGGCAGTTATACTCTTGTCGCCCGGGCACGCCGCAGAGATCCTCATAAGCGCCAGTCCACCAGAATTGGCCTTCCGCACTTCCGTTACCTATGTCGATATCTTTGGCGACGAACATCGGCACACATTGCTCTGGCGATATCACCAGAGGCTTCGAAGACTCATTCCGGCGCGCGAATAGCGTGACCACTCGCGCTCCCACGCGCGAGCTGACAGACTGATTTCCAAGATGGCGAAGAATCGACCACCAGCCCCTGAGCCCCTCACCCGCGAGCGCGTGCTTGAGGCGATCCGCAAATCTGGCGGCAGGGCGCAAAAGCGCGACATCGCGCACGAGCTCGGCATCACGGCGGATCAGAAGAAAGAATTGCGCGGCATTCTGCGCGAGTTGGAAGAGTCCGGCGCGCTCGGACGCACCGGCCGCAAATCCTACGCCGATGCACAAGCGCTCCCCGAATCCGGCGTGATGGACATTCTCGATCGCGACGGCGACGGCGAACTGCTCGCCCGCATGCGCGGCCCCGAAGGCTATTTCGGCCCGAGCATCCGCCTCGCGCCCGGCGAAGCGCGCCGCATGAAGGGCGAAGCCGCCATCGGCATCGGCGACCGCGTGCTCGCCCACATCGGCCGCGACGATGACGGCGAGTTCGTCGCCCGCGTCGTCAAACGCCTCGGCCAAAGTGCACACCGCATTCTCGGCGTCTATCGCACCAACAAAGATCCGCGCGCGAAGTTCGGCGGCGGCCGCGTCGAACCCGCCGACCGCAAAGCCCGCCACGACATCATCATCGAGCAACAGCATGCCGGCGAAGCCAAGGACGGCGACCTCGTCTTCGTCGAACTCGCGCCAGATCGCGGCCGCTCGCAAGGCCCCAAGCGCGGCCTCATCAAAGAGATCATCGGCCGCGAAAGCGATCCGCGCGCCGCCTCGATCCTCGCGATGCACACGCACGGCATTCGCGAAGGCTTCAGCGAGGAGGAAGAAGCGCAAGCCAAAGCCGCGCAAAAACCCACCCTCAAGAGCCGCACCGATCTGCGCGACGTGCCATTGATCACCATCGACCCCGAAGACGCGCGCGATCACGACGATGCAGTCTATGCCTCACCCGATACCGACGAGAAAAATAAAGGCGGCTGGCGCGTCTGGGTGGCGATCGCTGACGTCTCGGCCTACGTGCAGCCAGGCTCGGCGCTTGATCGCGGCGCCTGGAAGCGCGGCAATTCCACCTATTTCCCCGATCGCGTCGCGCCGATGCTGCCGGAATCGCTTTCGGCCGATCTGTGCTCACTGCGCGAACACGAAGAGCGCGCCTGCCTCGCTGTCGAAATGGTGTTCGACCGCGAAGGCCGCAAAATCCGGCACAAATTCGTGCGCGGCCTGATGCGCTCCGCCGCCAAGCTCTCCTACGAACAAGCGCAAGCCGCGATCAACGGCGAGCCTGACGACAAAACCAAGCCACTGCTTGAGCCCGTGCTCAAACCGCTCTGGGCGGCTTACGCCTGCGTCTGGGCCGGCCGCGAGAAACGCCAGCCGCTCGATATTGACGCGCCCGAACACAAAATCATCTTCGACAAAGGCAAGATCGTCGGCGTCAAGCGCCGCGAGCGCTTCGACGCGCACAAGCTGATCGAAGAATTCATGATCCAAGCGAACGTCTGCGCCGCTGAAACGCTGGAGCAGAAGCAGCGCCCGCAAATCTACCGTGTCCACGACCGGCCATCGGATCAGAAGATCGCCTCGATCACGGACTTCCTGCCAACGGTCGGCATGAGCTGGGCAAAAGGCCAAACCGTCACCGCCGGCCGCTTCAACCGCATTCTGGATTTGGCGCAGACATCGCCAAACAAGGACATCATCAACGAAGTCGTGCTGCGCACCCAATCGCAAGCCATCTACAGCCCCGACAATATCGGCCACTTCGGCCTCAACCTCGCGCGCTATTCGCACTTCACCTCGCCCATCCGCCGCTACGCCGACGTCACCATCCACCGCGCCCTCATCCGCGCGCTCAAACTCGGCGACGATGGCGCAACCGATAAAGACGAGCAGCGCTACGAGGAAACCGCCCAGCACATTTCCGAAACCGAGCGCACCTCGATGGCCGCCGAGCGCGACGCCACCTCGCGCTACATCGCCGCCTTCCTCGCCGACCGCATCGGCGCAACGTTCGAAGGCCGCGTCACCGGCGTCACCCGCTTCGGGCTTTTTGTGCGCCTCGACGAAACTCAAGCTGATGGCCTTGTGCCAATCTCAACGCTCGGCAACGAACGCTGGAATCACGACGAAGCCGCGCACGCGCTCGTCGGCGAAAACTCGGGCTTACGCTTCCCGCTCGGCATGCGAGTCGAAGTGCGCTTGGAGGAAGCCACACCCATCAGCGGCGGCCTCGTCTTCTCCGTGCTCAGCCACGCGGAGCCCCCGCAACCCGGCTGGCGCAAAGCCGGCCCGAGCAAACACGCCCCCCGCGGCGGCCCACACCGCGGCCGTGAGCGCGACACCAACCGCAGAAAGAAGAGGCGCTGATGATACGCTTAGCGCTCGTCATCGCCGCGATCGCTCTCGCAAGCTGCAGCGAATCTGCTCCCGCCTCGCAAGCGCCCGACGCGCAAACTTCGCCGGCCGCTCCCACAGCAGTTCCAGTCGCGAACGATTTTCCTGGCGACGACGAAAGCTTCGTCGACACCGATCCGACACCGCTTACGCGCGGAGAACTTATCGGCATGTGGGGTCTGCGCTCCGGATGCGGCCAGCCCACTATCTTCAGCGAAGACGGCACGCTCACGGATTACACTGGCCAAACTGGCCAATGGTCATTGCAGGGCGACTCTCTGACGATCACCAAGGGCGGCCGGACCTTCACAGACGAAGTCAATCCGCTCAACGCCAACGCCTTCACCTCGGGGCCGCCCGAAGACGGCAGCGGGCGCACAAGAGTCTTTGCGATCTACCGGCGCTGCTGAAGTCAGGCCTGCGATGCTGACGGCGTCACCGCGATGGTGCGCCGCTCGATCTGCTCTCCAACAGGACGTTGCGTGCGTAAGCCTTTGCGCCACGCCGCGCGGGCGACCTGCTTGCGCCAACTCTTGAATGTCGGCGCGAAAGTCGGCTCTTCCTCCGGAGGCCGTGAAATATCGAGCGATACGACGCGCCAATCATAACCCGCCTCCAACAAGCCCTCTTGCCGAAGCCCGTTCTCGACAATCACAAGCAGCGGCAGCCGCAGAGAATACGCCATCGCCGCTTCGATTTGATTCCAGGGCGTCGCAGTTACGGCGTTGCGCACCACCGCCTCGCGGGGCGAGCCGCGCCGATCTTGACCATCCGCGATGTGGAGTCGCTCGTACGCCAAGATGGCGGCGCCCGCGCAATGGCGCATGACTTTATCTACGAGCTTCAGCGGCTGGCCATGGTCGAACACCGTTCGCCCGATCGTAAGCGGCCGCAGGCCCTGCGATTCAAAGTGCCGCTCGACAGCGCTGACGAACCGCTCCTGCGCGTCGGTGCTGACGCTGCCACAGCTTAAAAACACATTCGTCGCCATACCCGCCTCCTACCACCGGTAGAGTGCGTCAGCACCCGGCGCCACACAAGACGTTTGGATACCGCTGGCGCTACCGCCGAGCCTCCGTCATTGTCCGACCCGGGGAGAGATTCATGCAGGAAGATAAGCCGCTCGGCTTTTGGTCGTGCTGGTCGCTGACCGTCGGCTGCATGATCGGCTCGGGCGTGTTCATGCTGCCGGCGTTGCTCGCGCCTTACGGTCTCTTGAGCTTTGGCGGCTGGATCATCGCCGGCGCCGGCTCCATCGCGCTTGCACTTGTGTTCGGGCGCTTGGCGGGACGCACGCGCCGTGATGGCGGGCCATATGCATACGCGCGCGAAGCCTTC
>JAWXAM010000121.1:0-6751 GCA_034439495.1 Terricaulis sp.
AGCCCGTCTCAGGCGCTCGCTTTGTTATTTGCCGCCCCAGAACTGCAATGGAGATAAGGGCATGACCTTTTCCCGCCGTCTCGTGCTGGGCGCCGGCGCCGCGACCCTCAGTTTCCCCGCTCTGAGTTGGGGACAAGCCAATGCAGAAAAAAAGCTCGTTTTGATCGTCTTGCGCGGAGGTCTCGACGGGTTGGCTGCGCTGCCGCCGATCGGCGATCCAGACTACATCCGCATGCGCGGACGATTGGCGCAGCAAGGCGCGCTGCCGCTCGATGCCACGTTCGCGCTTCATCCGCGTTTGGTGAACTTTCAGGCCTTGTACCAAGCTGGCGAATTGCTGCCTGTACACGCTTGCGCTACCGCGTATCGCGAACGTTCGCACTTCGACGCGCAGAACGTGCTCGAGACAGGTGAAGCGCGTCCATTCGGACGCGACAGCGGGTGGCTCAACGCGGCGCTGGGCGCGGTCCGCCATCGTAGCGGAGGCGCGCGGGGTCTTGCGCTCTCCGCGCAGGCGCCATTGGTGCTACGTGGCACTACCGACGTGGCAACGTGGTCACCGTCCAATCTGCGAGCGCCAGATGGCGACACGATCGCCCGTTTGATGGATCTTTACGAGCGCCGCGATCCCGCACTCGCCACCGCGTTGCAAGGCGCCATCGGCGCGAACGATTTGGCTGACAGCGCGGATCAGGGAGCAGCGCGCGGACAGCGCGGCATCGCAAATCTGGCGCGTGTCTGTGCAACCTTCCTACGTCAAGCGGACGGGCCGACAGCGGCGGTGATCGAAATGTCCGGCTGGGACACACATGCAAACCAGGGCCTTGAGCAAGGCGCACTGGCGCGCAGCCTCGGCGCGCTGGACGAAGGGCTGGACACACTCAAATCCGAACTTGGCCCGACTTGGCGGGACACGCTCGTAGTCATCGTCACCGAATTTGGACGCACCGTTGCGCCCAACGGCGCCGGCGGCACCGATCATGGCACAGCGACGGCGGCCTTCCTCGCTGGTGGGCGGGTCGCCGGCGGCCGCATGCTAACCGATTGGCCTGGACTCAGCGAACGTGCGTTGCTTGAGCGCCGCGACTTGCGTCCCACGACCGATTTGCGCGCCGTATTGAAAGGCGTATTGGCGGATCATCTTGGCATCGCCGATGCGGCGCTCGCGCGCGATGTATTTCCCGAGAGTTCGGCGCTACGGCCGGTACAAGGCTTGCTGAGAGCTTGATGCGACTACACGCGAAAACAGGAGCGCGCCGATGAGCGCGCTCCTGTTCGCGGACTTGGCCGTGATTAGCGGCGTGCGTCGCGGCGATCTTCGCGGCGGTCGAAGCGATTCTCGCGCCGGTCGCGATAATCCTCGCGCCGATCCCAACGATCCTCGCGGCGGTCATAGACGTCTTCAAGGCGGTCACGCGGCCCATTGAAACTTTGGGCATCTCGCAAATCTTCGCGTGCGTCGCGCACGTCCTCACGCCGGTCCCGGACGTTTTCGCGATGATCGCGGCGATCCTCGCGTCGATCGAGGCGATCTTCGATACGATCGGCCGGCCCGTGCGCCAGCCCGGGGGACGCTGCGGTTAAAGCCATAGCGGCGGCAATGGCCGCCCACATAATTCCGTTTCGAGTGCGCATAGCATCGTCTCCTGCTCAGTCCCTCCTCCGTTGAACGAGGAAGCGCGACAAACCCGTCGCGGCCGGCCGTTGCCCTACCTCCTCGTAACTTTGGTGACAGCGGCTAGGCCAAGGAACCGCGGTCGACCGCTCGCTCTCCCTGGCGGGGTTGATCTGGCTCACGTCGTTTAAACGCGCTCAACCTGGTGTGCGCCCAGACGTGCTCGACTAATCGCCGTCAGGCTTGGTGAATAGCGTTAAGCCGAAAACGATCGCAAGCGACGCCACCAACGCGATCACCACCATAGCATCCATATTGACCTCCTAGCAGCGTTGCGCGCGTGGGATGGGCTTCAGCCTTTCACCGCTTTCTCACACCGCTAAATCAAGACGGCGCACGCTCACGCCGATGGCAAACGCACGCGCCCGCGCGCTATCACGTACAATCCGTATTTTGTTAACGGCGCGCCCCAAATCCGCAGCGCTCCAATGTGCGCCGCCATCGCGCGTTTCGAAGCCGCCCGTGGTAGCGCCGACCCAGCCCCAATTTTCATCAACGAAACCGATGCCGAAAGTGCGCACCCTGGCATCGTCGACGAGCGGCAGTTCACGCCACGAATGACCACCGTCAGTGGTCTTGACGATGACGCGCGCGCTTGCGCCTTCCGCATAGTTCTGCACCGTCGCATAGCCGACATTGCGGCTTGGGAAGCTCATCTTCCAGCAATTTTCAAACGCTCGGCTAGATCGATACGCCTCTTGCCAGGTCGCGCCCCCATCGCTGGTGCGCAGGATCAACGCGTTCGCCTGGCTCAAGTCGCTGGCGCTGGCGGCGCACACGAGGCCATGCGCTGCGTCAAAGAATTTAACGTCGAGAATCATCCCGGCATGGGCGTTGAGATCGAGCACGCTCCACGTCTCACCGCCATCGACGGATCGCAGCATTGCGGCCGGCCCGCCCACGCGGCCGGCCGCATGAATGATCGTCTCAGTGCGCAGCGCCCCTTGAAAGATGCGCTGTTCGCGCACGATGTCGATGCCGCAAACGCCAGCAACAACGCCGATATTGTCGGCAACCACCGGGGTCCAGCTTCTGCCGCCATCGTCCGTTCGATAAAGCGGACGCGTGTCGGCTACATTAGGATAATACCCGACGCCGACATTTCCGAGAAAGCCGGTCTGTGCATCGATGAAGCCAAGTGCGCGAATAAACGTGCCCGGCTGATCCCAGATCTGAGTCCAGGTTTCACCGCCATCAACGGTTCGATAAAGCTTTCCAGCACCGTTGCCGTACCAGCCAGTGTCAGGATTGACGAACGCGATATCGTCTTGCTTGCCGTTGTATGGCGTAGTCGGCAACTCGCGCCACGAAGGCGGCGTTTGCGCATGTGCGCTATGGCCCGCGCCAAGAGCAAGCGCTGCGGCCACACCCTGCCCAAAACGTCGCCGATTGACGATATGCATGCTGACCTCCGCCTGGGCGCCGCTGCGCAGCTTCACTGCGCACCCGGCGGAACGCCAGGGCCGATGTGTTGGTTGAAGAAGGCGAGCGACTCCGACATCACCGTCGACCAAGCCTCGCCTTGGTCGGGCGTGAAGTAGTGATCCGTATCGGCAAGGCGCACTAAGCGCACGGGACGTCCGGCGCGGCGCATTGCGCGTTCCATGATTTCGCTTTGCTCGAACGGCACCGTCTGATCCTCATCGCCGTGAATGATCAGTAACGGCATGGCGATGCGTTCGACATTGTGCACCGCTGAGTAGCGCTCAAGCATCGCACGATCCGCGCTCGGGTCGCCGATGGCTTGTGTCCAGTAGCGATACGAAATGCCTTGGCTGCCGACGCCGCCCCCCGAGATCACTTCGTCCGGATCGCCGACGCGCACCCAGCGCAACATCCCAGGCAAATCGGATACGCCCGCTCCCGCCATCGCGCAGCGATAGAGGTCGGCGTTTTCGAAAGTGGCCGTGAAAGCTGCGTAGCCGCCATACGACCAGCCGGCGATGCATATCCGGTTTGGATCGGCGATACCGCTCCAGATCAGATATCGCGCGCCGTCAGCGACGTCCGCCTGCATGCGCTGGCCCCACTGGCGATGACCGGCTTCCACGAATCTGCGGCCAAAGCCGCCTCCGCCGCGAAAATTGGGTTGGAACACCGCGTACCCTTGGCTCGCAAATGAGATTGCGAATGGATCGTCGCCCCACACATCACGCCCTTCCGGGCCGCCATGCGGCACGACGATGAGTGGCAAGTTTGCGGCGTTCGTAACGCCGGGCGGCACCCACAAATACCCCCAGAGACTTTCGCCGTCGCTGGCCGTGTATTCGATGATGCGCTTGGTCGGGAGGAGCGCGGGGTCAACGCTGGGGCGCACGTTGAACAAGACATTCAACTGCCTGGAGGCTGTATCGTACAGGTAGTACGTGCCGAGATCCTGAGGCCCGTTCGTCTGCACAAGCCACAGGCTCCCGCCTTCGCCGCCGCGCGTTATGAGCCGGACATTCACATCTTCGCCGAGCGCCTGTGTAAGCCCGCGCCAGTATGGCGCGAAAGCTTCGTCTTTCGGCTCGCAGGTCCAGCGATACCCCCACCAGCAAGCGGCCAGCACCGTATTGTTCTGGACATCGCGCACAGCGGCGCTGACATCAAAGTTTGGATTAGTCTGCAGCGTCTCGACGTATGCGCCGGTCGCGGTGTCAAAGACGTAGAGCCCGCTTGTGTCCTGCCCGTCGCGGCGCGCCAGCACAAACACCTGACCTGGCGCCAACGCCGGCCCAACGCCTTCGAAGGTCGGTCCCGAATTCGCGCCCGAGGCGCCGCGAAACCGCACGATCTCAGTCCAATCATGTTGGCCGGGACCACGGCGCGACCACGCGAAGCCACGACCGCCCGCGATAACGTCCTGACGCAGCACCGGCGTTCCATTAACGTCAGCGATCCAGTTGAACGTATTCATGCCACCGCGATCGACGATTGTTCGCTCGCCGGTCCTGATATTCACTTTCCATAATTCGGCGCCCCCGGCTTTCGGCGCGAGCAACAAGATGTGGTTGGGATCGCTTGAGAGCAGGCTCACCAAACTCGCGCTGACCCAGCGCGGCAAGCCCTGCTGGGCGTCAGGTTCGTACAGTGAAACGCGCTCGGCGCCGTCCAGGCTGCTGGCGTAAACCCGGGACACCCGCTCGAAACCGTCATCGAGATTTCGCGTGCGACGCACTGAGCGACCGGAATCCGCCACCACGCGCACGCGCTGGCTAAAACCGAAAATGACGCGGGTGTCGGACTTAAACTCCACAAAATCGATCTGCATCTGCGCGTCGGCAGCCGCGGTCTGAATCGGGCGAAGAGACCGCGTCTGGCGATCATACACAACCAACACATCGCCGACCGACTCACGCCGAATGAGCGCCACATACCGGCCATCAGGAGACAAGGTTGCGCCGCGAAGCGTGTCATACCCGGTGAAGGCTTCGAGCGGCGCGCGTTGTTGCGCGAGCGCAGGCGGCGCCCCTACCAACGCCAGCATTAAAAGCGTCGCGAAAAAGCGAAATAGAAGCATAGCCGTTTATTCCCCGCCAGGTTGACGCTTGCCCTAAAGGACAGGCGCAGTATCATAGGCTCCGAAGTGTACAACCAGTTGTACATATTTGCGCAGGTTTCGTCAACAGCCATGCCGCGCGCAATCACGTGACAAGGAATCGAACCCATGCCCGATTTCGCCGATGAGTTAGGACCTGGGTATCTCAATCTGGTCGTGCGCCGGGTCAGCCAGCGCATCGCTGCAGCCGGCGATGCTTACATGCGTCAGACCGGGGTGACCGCAGCGGCCACATCCACGGCCATCCTCGCATTCGTTGCGCGCCGCCAGGAAGCGCCGCTCGCCGACATCGCACACGCGCTCGGCTACACCCACCAAGCCGTCGCCAAAGCTGTCGACATCCTCGAGCACGACGGACTTATGGAAAGCCGGGCGAGCGACAAGGATTTGCGCAAGCGCCTTGTATCGCTAACACGCAAAGGCAAGCGAGAGGCAGAACTCGTCGATGAAGTAGCCGAGCGCGCCGCTGAGGTGTTCGACGACGTGTTCTCTGAGATCGGCGTTGATCTATTCAAGGCGCTGCGCGCCTTTGAAACCGCACTGGGCCGCCGCCCCCTTGAAGGCCGATTGGTTGAAACGCGGCACGCACGCCGCACAACGCGATCGCAGCCGGCAAGGCGCAGAAAGCCCGGCGCGGAATAGCGCGCGGAGAGCGGCGACCGGCGCCGCTGCCCTTTCGAGCGAAAGTCGCGCGAGCGACGCATCCATCGCCGCCATAAACTGGCCCGTGCCACAAGCGCACCGCGCGAGGCCAGATCAGCATGCGCTGCCCCCCCATCGATGCTCGCTGCGCACGCGCTCACTCTGCTGGCTGACCAGCTCGCCTCCGACGAAGCCATTTCATCGCAAGCCGTCACTCGCCGTACGTTGCTTGGGTTTCAATCGCCGCCGCTGGCGAACAAATCCGCAAGAGTGTGAAGTCGGCCTGCCAACTTGGCGAGGGCCAGCGTCTAGTCCGCGCGATGGGCGCGTGGTCTACGCTCTGGGCGCTCGACGGGCTACCCGCCGGGCCGGCTTCAACATGGGCAAAGCGCCAGAATCCACTGACGCGGGTTACGGCAGGCGCCGAGCGACGAACACACCAAGAGAGGCTTGATCATCATCGCCGCGTTGCTGCACCAGCGGACTATCTCCTGCGTCGCCGGTGATCCGATCATAGCCGGCGACCAGAACCAGCGCCCAGCTACGGTCGCGCGACAATGGCGCAATCACACTTGCGCCCGCACCGTAAGAATAAAGCCCGCCAGAAGCGTCATAAACCGGCAAACCGGAAGCGGCGGCTTGGCCGGCGTTCACGCCAAAATACGCCTCGTTGTAAGCATCGCCGACGAAACGCGCGCGCGGCCCCGCTGACCAGGCGACGGTGCGCCCTAAGATTTCGCCGCGACCTGACCATCGCGCGCCGATATCGCCAACCCAGCCATCGTGCCCCGACACCGCTTGGCGCAGCTCACCGTTTAATGTGACGCTGCCCAGTTCGTATTCGACAAACCCGCCCAACTCGATGCTGTTATCGACATCGCCGAGCCCACGCA
>JAWXAM010000122.1:0-19249 GCA_034439495.1 Terricaulis sp.
CGCTCGATCGCGCGCGGCGCCTCGGACGCCGGCATTTATGTCGGCCAGTCGCGCAACATCATCGTTCGCGACAATCTGGCGGAGTTCAACGTCGCCGGCATCGAGATCGAGAACAGCTTCAACGCCGACGTGTTCGGCAACACGGCGACACGCAACACGGGCGGCATCCTGGTGTTCGACCTGCCGGGCCTGCCGCAAAAGGGCGGCCACTCGGTGCGCGTCTTCCGCAACACCATCGTCAACAACGACACGCCGAACTTTGCCCCTGCCGGGAATATTGTGGCCGGCGTGCCGACGGGCACCGGCGTGCTGATCATGGCCAACCGCAATGTCCACGTGTTCGAGAACGAAATCGGCGACAACGGTACGGTGAACGTGCTGATCAGCGCCTATCGCAACGCATTCGACGACGCCGAATACAATCCGCTCGCGCGCGATATCGTCATTCGCGACAATGAGTTCGGTAACACCGGCTTTGCGCCAGCTGGCGATCTTGCAGCGCTCTCTCAACTGGGCGTGCCGATCCCCGATGTGCTTTGGGATGGGGCGACGATGTATTCCGTAGGCGGCACGCCGCGCATGGAGACGGTGCGGATCGTGGTGCAGGACAATACCTCGACGCGGACGGGGCAAAGCTCGTTTCTGTCGCTCGGCATGCCGGTCGCCGGCTCGCCGTTGACGGAAGCGCAACCAAGCCCGACGCCGCCGCCATTGCTGGCGGTCGAAGAGCCGGACGCGGTGCGGATTCGGTAGTCTCCGCCCCTCCCCTTGAAGGGAGGGGCCGGGGGTGGGGTGATGCGCGACGGTTGGAGTAACGCGTGAGCAAATTTTTCAAATCGTGGCGCTTCACCCCGCCCCCTAACCCCCTCCACTCGATGGGAGGGGGAATCGCGCTCATGCTTGCGGCGCTGTTGCTGATGACATCCGCCACCGCGCAGGCGCCGCAACCAGTGAACGACCGCGCCATCCTGGCGGAGCGACCGCCGGCTTTGCTGTCGGACTATCGCCTCTTCCGCGATGCGGGCGCACGCAATCCCAATGGGCGGGTGACGTCGTACGATCTGAACACCGCGCTCTACTCGGATGGGGCGCTGAAGTTTCGCTACGTCTACATCCCGCAGGGCGCGCAGGCGCGGTACAATGCAGAGGGTGTCTTCGAGTTTCCGGTCGGCACGGTGCTGGTGAAGACATTCGCATTCGCGGCGGACATGCGAACACCGACGGAAAATGTGCGCTTCATCGAAACGCGGCTGCTGATCCGGCAGGCCGAAGGCTGGGTCGCATATCCCTACGTTTGGAACGAGGCGCAGACCGAGGCCCGCTATTCGCCGATCGGCGCGGATGTGCCGATGAGCTTCACGGATGAAGAGGGTGAAGCGATCGCGCTCGATTGGGCCGTGCCGAACCGCAATCAGTGCAAGGCTTGCCACGATCGCGACGGGGATTTGACACCGATCGGACCGAGCGCGCGCAATCTGCTGCGTGACTTCGCCTACCCCACAGGGGCCGAGAACCAAATTGCACATTGGAACCGCGCCGGCATCCTCGGATCGCTACCGGCGCGCGAGGTACTGCCGGTGCCACGTGCATACGATCCCACGAGCGGCTCAGTGAACGATCGCGCACGTGCGTATCTCGATGTGAATTGCGCGCACTGCCATAATCCGCAGGGGCCGGGGCACACGTCGGGGCCTGATCTGTCTTGGGGCCAAACTGATCCGGCTTTGTGGGGCGTGCTGAAGCGGCCGGTGGCGGCGGGGCGTGCGTCGGGCGGATTCGAATTTGCGATCGAGCCGGGGCATCCGGAGCGTTCGATCCTGGTGCATCGCATGCAATCCACGGATCCCGGCGTGATGATGCCGGAGCTGGGCCGTCAATTGGTCGATGAGCGCGGCGTCGAGCTGATGCGCGAATGGATCGCCGCGATGGACCGCGACGGCCGCACGCCGCAGTGAGCGACACGCTCGCCGAAATCACCGCGCTCGCCGCGCAGTTCACCGGCAAAGAACCGGGCGACATCGCGCCCTCGGCGCGGCTCTATGCCGACCTCGGCCTCACCGGCGACGATGCGCATGGGCTGATGGCTGTGTTCGCGGATCGGTTCAAAGTTGATATGAGCGGCTTCGTGTGGCTGCGTTTCTTCGATGACGAAGGCGCGGACTTCGTCGGGCCGGCGCTGGTGCTAGCGGCGCGGCTCATCAGCACGCGCTTCGACGAACGCTGGACGGCGGTGCTGGCCGCTGAGCGCGAGATCACGCTTGCACATCTCGCCGAAGTGGCCGAGCGCGGCGCTTGGTTCGATCCCCCACCCGGGCCGGCGCGGCCCCGCCAATCGCCGCTGGCGCTGCCGCTTTCGCTCATCATGCTGACGGCGACCGTGTTCTTGGCCTTGGTCGGCGCCATCGGCTGCTGGGGATATTTTACGGGCCAGCTTGGCGGCGTGAATGTGCTTACGGCGTTCGGGCTTGCCGCGATGGCGCTGCTGCCGCTCTTCCTGGCGTGGTCAAGCGTCCGCGGCATCCGCAGGAAGCTCGCGTCCGCTTGACTACACGCGCCGAGATCAGTGCATCCAACTCGTATCGATCATGCCCACTGCGATCGCCGCATGAAGCGCCAGCGCCATCAGCACGAGCGAACCAAGTACGAAGACCAAGAAGCGGATCGGAATGAAATTCACCGTGGCTTGCAGCAGCGAGTGCACCACGCGGATCACGACGTAGAGCCACGCCAGTCCAATATTGATTTCGTTGGCCTGATCCAGGAACTGGAGCGCAAAGCAGAGCGCGTAGAACAGCGTCGGCTGCTCCATCAGGTGATTGTAGTTGTTAGCGACGTTGGCGCTGGGCAGCGCTTCCATAGCAGCCTTGGTGGCTTGGCCGGGCTTGAGCTTCGCCTTCGACATCGCCGGGATGCGCGTGGCGTAAAGCCAGATCAGCATGATCAGCGACCAAATCACCAGCGCAACGACCGGCGCGATCACTCCGTGTTCGTACATGTTGTTTTCCTCCCCTAGCGCCGATCATCTGCCGGGTTCGGCGCGCCCACAAGCCTCCCCTAACGCGAGCGGGCTTGGCGCATTGCGCGCGCCCCACTAGTTTCCGCCGCGAAGCGAGGGGACCAATGAGCCAAGACGAACAGCCAAGACACCGCACCAATTTCCTGGAAGCGATCATCGAATGGCTGATCTACACGAGCCGCTGGCTGATGGCGCCGGTCTATCTCGGCCTGATCGTGGCGCTTGGCATTCTGATCATCACCTTCTTCCGCGAACTCTACATCCAGGCGCCGCAAGTCCTCAGCATGGACGAGACGGACATCATCCTGCTGGTGCTGACGCTGGTCGATCTCTCGCTGGCCGGCAATCTGGTGCTGATCATTCTGTTTTCTGGCTACGAGAACTTCGTCTCGAAGATGGAGATGGCGCACAAGGATCGCGACCGGCCTGAATGGATGGGCACGATCGATTTCAGCGGCCTGAAGATCAAACTGATCGCCTCGATCGTCGCCATCAGCGGCATCCATTTGCTCAAGGTGTTCATGAACCTCTCCAACTACACCGAGCAGCAATTGATGTGGTACACGATCATCCACGTCGTCTTCATCTTCTCCGGCGTCTGCATTGCCGGCATGGATTGGCTGGAAGAGAAGGCGCATGAGACCAACGCGCGCTATTCAAAGAAGCACTAAGCGCACGCCTGCGCGCAGGGACCGTTCATGGCAGAGAACTCGGCGCGCGTCGTTCTGATCGATCAATCGAGCGCGCGTTCGGCGCCTTCGCGCGGACTGGTCTCCGACATCGTGCATCTGATATGCGGCGGCTTTCTCAGCGTGAGCGGCTGGAAAGTGCGCGGCGATTGGCCGGCGATCGACAAGATGGTGCTGGTGGCGGCGCCGCACACGTCGAACTGGGACGGCCTCAACATGCTGGCGACGGCGGGCTACTTCCGCGTGAAGCTACGCTGGATGGGCAAAGCCAGCCTGACCAAGGGTCCGTTCGGCGGGCTGATCAAATGGCTGGGCTGCGTGCCGATTGACCGCTCGGCCGCGAACGATGTCGTGAAGGCGATGGCGGACGCGTTCACGGCGGCTGATCGAATGGTCCTCGCGATTCCGCCGGAAGGCACGCGCAGCGCGACGCGCGAATGGAAGACTGGCTTTTATCACATCGCCTGCGCTGCGGGCGTGCCGATCGTGCTCAGCGTGCTGGACTATGGCCGGCGTACGGCCAGCTTAGCAGCCGTGGTTTATCCAAGCGGGGACTACGAGGCGGACCTGCCGCTCATTCGCGCGTTCTATGCAAACGCCAAAGGCAAGCACCGCGACAAGTTCGTGGCCGAGTAGCGCGCTGGCCTACATCCGCTCCGGCACGTCGATGCCGAGGAGGTTCAGCGTCAGCGTGAGTTGTTTCAGCGTCGCGGCGGCGAGCGCGAGGCGCGAGGCGCGCATGGCGCCTTCCGATTGCAGGATCGGGCAATTGGCGAAGAAGCCAGAGAAAGCTTGCGCCAAATTGTAGGCGTGCTCGGCCAGGAAATGCGGAGCCTTCTTGTCGTAAGCGGCGCGCAATGCGCCATCGAACGCATCGAGCGCCAGCGCCAAAGCGCGTTCGGCTTCGTGCTCAATCGCTATGGCGCCAGCCGCTACACCCTGCTCCTCGGCTTTGCGCAGGATGCTTTTGATACGAACCGCTTGGTACAGCAGATACGGCCCAGTCTTGCCTTCGAAGCTCATAAAGCGATCGAGATCGAACACGTAGGACGTGCCGCGGAAGTTCGAGAGATCGGCGAATTTAATCGCGGCGATGGCGACCTTGTGGGCGATGTCCTCGAACTCTTCCTTTGAGAAGTTCGCGTCGACTTCGTTTTCACGCAGCCGCTCGCGCGCCTTTTCCTCGGCTTGACCGATGAGGTCTTGCAGTTTCAGCACACCGCCAGCGCGGGTTTTGAACGGCTTGCCATCGGCCCCGTTCATGGTGCCGAAGCCGACATGCTCCAGCTTTTCGCGCGCGATGTAGCCGGCTTTGGCGGCCGCGCGGTACACCTGCTCGAAATGATCGGCTTGGCGCTGGTCGACGCAATAGAGGATCATGTCCGGGTTCTGATCGCGCACGCGCTGGACGATGGTGGCGAGATCGGTAGTGCCGTACATGGCCGAGCCTTCGGACGAGACCACCAGCAGCGGATCAGGGCTCTCCACCTCAACCACCGTGCCGTCATCCAGCTTTTTCTTTTTGGTCTCACCAGGTCCGGCGACGCGAAGGATGCGCGCGCCTTGATCTTCCTCAAGCAAGCCCTTGGCTTCGAGGTCCTTGACCATGTCGGGGATCAGCGGATCCGCATCGCTTTCGCCGAGCCAAAGATCGAAGTCGACGCCGAGCGCGGCGAAGTCGCGCTTCTGCGCAGCCATCGAGACGTCATGCATGGCTTTCCAGATGGTGCGGTGGAGTTCGCTGCCGCCTTGCAGCGCTGCGGTGGCTTTGCGGGCGCGATCACGCACGTCGACGTCGCCGCCCTTCACTTTGGCGGCGTAGGTCGGATAGATCGCTTCGAGCTGTTCGAGCGTTAGCGTCTTCAGCCGCGCATCGAGCTTGGCGCGGTCATCGAAGCCGCCGAGCTCATCTTCGAGCGCGGTGATGACGAGGCCCATCTGGAAGCCCCAGTCACCGAAGTGCGCATCGCCCCAGACTTCGTCGCCGCGGAAGCGATAGATGCGCTTGACGCTCTCGCCGATGATCGAGGCGCGCAGGTGGCCGACATGCATGCCCTTGGCCACGTTCGGGCCACCATAATCGACCACGACCCGGCGTTTGTGTTCGACCGGCGAAGCGCCAGCCAGCGGATCAGCCGCGATCGCTTGCGCACGAGCGGCCAATGCTTCTGCGGTGACTTTGAAATTCAGAAAACCCGGCCCGGCGATTGTCGGCGTTGGCGCCAACTCGGTCGCGCGCCACGCGGCGGCGATGGATTGCGCAACCTCTTGCGGCTTCTTGCCGGCGGCCTTCGCCACCGCAAGCGCGCCATTGGCTTGAAATTCGCCAAGGTCGGGGCGATCCGAACGGCGCACGTCGGCATGCTTAGGATCGAGCCCAAGCTCAGTGAAAACGGCGGCGTTAGCCGCGCTCAGGGCGCTGGCGATATCTGTCATGTAGGAAATAGGCAGTAGGCAGTGAGCAATCGGAAAGCAAGCAAGGCTGAGGCGCCGTGCGCCCCAGCCTCACACTGCGTCCCTGCTCTGTTATTGTCCGCGCGCTGCCGGGCCGTCGCCAGAATCGATCCGGAAGCGGCGGCCGTCGCGGTTGAACTGCAGCTGCTCAGGCGTCAGTTCAAAGCCAACCAGGATTTCGAAATTCTCGCCCGAGATTTCCTCGTTGGCGCGCGGGATCACGATGCGCTCGATGGTCTCGGTGCGCGTGACCACGGCCTCGCCGCGATTCCAGCGGACGTCGACGTCGAAATAGACCTTCTCGATCGGCGCACGGCCACGGCGCGTGACCGCAACCCAATAGCGATAGGTTTGGCGATCCGACGTCGCGGCGGGGCCGCGGCCGAAGGCCATGTCAATTTCCATGCTCATCGTGATCGGGTCAGCGCCGACATAGCGGCAGAGGCCGCGTACGCCTTGCAGTTCGCCGGTGAACTCGATGTTGGAGTAGCGGATCTGGTTCGGCGCGGCGAAATCAACCAGGCGCGAATTATCGTAAAGCACGCCCATCAGCGGGCACGGGCCAACGTTCGGGCGATCATCGTTGCCGACGAGTCGGTCGAGGAAGCCCGGTGGGCGAACCGGCTCATCCGACTCCGGCAGCACGCCGCCTGGGAGTTCGACCGTGCGGTTGCGCGAGGAAGAGCCGCACGCGGCCGTCACGGCCAAGGCGAACGAAAGCATCAAAGCTGCCGGGAGCTTCATTCCAGAAACCTCTCTCGCCACATGTGCGTCCTTAGGGGTCCATACAGCGGCGGCCGCATGTCTCACCCCGCCCCAAGGCAAATGGCGTCGGGCCGTGATAGCTTTGGCCCGCCCTGGCCGCAACACGCCCAGGCGCCCCATACTGTCGATCTAACGAAAGTTCTCCTCAGAGCCGATGACCCCGCCAGAAAAACGCCCCATTTCAATCCTGTTGGCGGCGCCGCGCGGCTTTTGCGCGGGGGTCGACCGGGCCATCCAGATCGTTGAGCAGGCGATCCGAAAGTGGGGCGCCCCGGTCTATGTGCGCCACGAGATTGTCCACAACCGGCATGTGGTCGAGCGCCTGGAGGCGCTGGGCGCCGTGTTCGTCGAGGAGTTGGACGACTGCCCCGAGGATCGCCCGGTGATCTTTTCAGCCCACGGCGTTCCGAAAGCCGTGCCGGCGGAGGCGCAGCGGCGCGAGATGATCTACGTCGACGCCACCTGCCCGCTGGTGTCGAAAGTGCACGTCGAGGCGCAGCGGCACTTCGATGATGGGCACGAGATCGTACTCATCGGCCATGCTGGCCACCCGGAAGTCATCGGCACGATGGGCCAATTGCCCGACGGCGCGATCACGCTGCTGGAAACAGTTGCCGATGCCGAAACCTATCAGCCGCGCGATCCGGCCAAGCTTTCGTTCGTGACGCAGACGACGCTCTCGGTGGACGACACAGCGGAGATGGTCGGCGTGCTGCAGCGGCGCTTTCCGAGCATCGCAGCGCCGCACAAGGAAGACATTTGCTACGCCACCACCAATCGCCAAGACGCGGTGAAGGCGATGGCGGAGCAATCCGACCTCGTGCTCGTGATCGGCTCGCCTAAAAGCTCGAACTCAGTGCGGCTGGTGGAAGTCGCCAAGCGCGCCGGCGCCCGCGATGCACGGCTGGTCGGCTCGGCCGATGAGGTGGATTGGGTCTGGTTCGAAGGCGTCAGCAGCGTCGGCGTCACGGCCGGTGCGAGCGCGCCGGAGGATTTGGTCGAAGGCCTGATCGCGGCGATCTCGGCGCGCTTCGAAGCGCGCGTGGAAGAAGTGCGCGTCACCAAGGAAGACGTGGTGTTCAAGCTGCCGCGAGTTTTGGCCGAGTGAGCGGCGATCCAATCCGAGAGCTCATTCTCGACCTCATCTATCAGGGGCAGACGCGCAAGTTGAACGCGCCGCCCATCATCGGCATCGCCGGCGCGCAGGGCTCAGGCAAATCCTATCAGTGCCGAGTGATTGCGCGCGTCAATCCAGGCGTCCTGCATCTTTCGCTCGACGATTATTACATGGGCAAAGCCGCGCGCGAACGGCTCGCGGCACAGACGCATCCGCTGTTCATCACACGCGGCCCGCCCGGCACGCACTATCCGCGCTCGCTGCTCTACACGCTGCAGCACCTCAACAATCCGGACGAGATCACTGAACTGCCGCGCTTCGATAAAGCGGCGGACGATGTGGTGCCGCAGGACCAATGGTCGACGTTCAACGGCAAGCCGGAGGCGATCCTGGTCGATGGCTGGTGCTTGGGCCTGAAAGATTGCGACGCGCTGACAGACGATCCGCCGCTGAATGCGCTTGAGGCAGAAGAAGATGCCGATGGCCGCTATCGCCGCGCCGTACGCGCGGCGCTTGAGAGCTACGTCGATCTCTTCCGCGAGATCAGAACGTTCGTCTATCTGCAAGCGCCCTCTTGGGACGTAGTGCGCAAGTGGCGCGGCGAGCAGGAAGAAGAAACGCTCGGCCGGCCGCTGAACACAGCTGATAACGCGCGGCTGGACCGGTTCGTGATGCATTATGAGCGCATCACCCGCGCCATGATGGCGGGGCATCATCGTGCGCGCTGGATCGTGCACCTTGACGACAAGCGCCGCGTCGTGCGGGTGGAAGGGCGATGATTTAGAGCATGGCCGTTTACACCGCCCTCTCCGACGCCGAGCTCGCGGCGCTACTGGCTGAGTATGAACTCGGGTCCGCGCTCGCGTGCGACGGCATCGCGGCTGGCGTCGAGAACTCGAACTTCGCGCTGACAACCGCGAAAGGCCGTTTCATTTTCACGCTCTTCGAAAAGCGAGTGCGTGAGGCGGATTTGCCGTTCTTCATGCAGATAATGGCGCGGCTCGCGGAGCGCGGCGTTCCGGCGCCGCAGCCGATCGCGACCAAGAGCGGCGCGCTGTTCACGCAGGTCAAAGGCAAGCCAGCCTGCATCGTGACGTTCCTCGACGGCGATTGGCCGCGCGCACCGCAAGTGGCGCACTGCGCGGCGATCGGTGACGCACTGGCGCGCATGCATGTCGCGCTGGAGGGTTTTGCGCTGGAGCGTGAGAACGCGCTGAGCGTCGATGGCTGGGAGCGGTTGATCACTTCGCGCCTAGCGCAGGCGGAGGCGTTGCGGCCGGGCCTTGCAGCCGAGATCGCGGCAGATATGGCGGCGGTACGGGCGGCGTGGCCGAGCGAGCTGCCGCGCGGACCGATCCATGCCGATCTCTTTCCCGACAACGCGCTGTTCGTCGGCGAGCGCCTCACTGGCGTGATCGACTTCTATTTCGCCTGCACGGATTTCCTGAGCTACGATTTGGCGGTGTGCCTCAACGCGTGGTGCTTTGCCGAAGAGCGCGACTACGATGCGGCGCGCGGCGCGGCGATGATAGCGGCATACGAAACAGTCCGCCCGCTCAGCGCAGCCGAACGCACGGCGCTACCAACACTCTGCCGCGGCGCGGCTTTGCGCTTCTTTGCGACGCGACTGGCCGATTGGTTCGACACGCCCGACGGCGCACTGGTGAAAAAGAAAGATCCGCTGGAGTACGCGGATAAGCTCGCGGTTCATCGGCGGGCAGGCAGAGCGGCGGATTATGGCGCGTAGATCGAATCCGCCTACATCACCGCCATGAGAACAGTCGATATCTGGACCGACGGCGCGTGTAGCGGAAACCCGGGCCCCGGCGGTTGGGGCGCGGTGTTGCGCTATGGCGAAACGGAGAAGGAATTTTCCGGCGCCGAAGCGGCGACCACCAATAATCGCATGGAGTTGATGGCGGCAATCATGGCGCTGGAAGCGCTGAAGACGCCGGTGCGCGTGCGGCTGCACACCGATTCCAAATACGTCCTGGACGGTCTCACCAAATGGATTCACGGCTGGAAAAAGAACGGCTGGAAAACCGCCGATAAAAAGCCGGTGAAAAACGAGGATTTGTGGAAGCGCCTGGACGAAGCCAATGCGCGCCACGAGGTCGAGTGGAAGTGGGTCAAGGGCCACGCCGACGATGTCATGAACAACCGCGCCGACGAACTGGCGCGCGGCGCGATCAAGACTTTGCGTTAACTCCCCTTCTCCCTTGCGGAGAAGGGGTCGGGGGATGAGGGGCGTTCAAACGCTCCGACGCCTGCTCATCGGCACGCCCCTCACCCCCTGCCCCCTCTCCGCGAGGGAGAGGGGGTTGCGTGAAAACTTCAGCGCGCGCAGCCTCGGCCTATGAATACCCGCCGCCACGTCCTTGCATTATTGGCAGCCGCACCAGCGCTCAGCGCTTGCGGCAGTAACGGGGACCTGCCCGATCCAATCGCGGGTTGGCGCGATCCGGGCGCGGGCGAAACCGATCCGCGCCGTTTTGCCCTCGCGCATGCAATCCTCGCGCCCAACCCCCACAACACCCAGCCATGGCTCGTCGACCTCGACGACGCAGGCGGGATGACGCTTTACTGCGATCTCGAACGCCGCCTGCCCTTCACCGATCCGTTCGATCGCCAGATCACCATTGGCTGCGGCGCGTTCCTCGAGCTTTATCGGATCGCGGCGGCCGAGCTTGGCCAGTTCGCAGAGATCACGCCGTTCCCCGAGGGCGAGCCTGCGTCCAATTTGGATGCGCGCCCGCTCGCGCACGTGCGCTTCAATCCCACCGCCAACGCCGCGCGCGATCCGCTGTTCGCGCACATCACGGCGCGGCGCACCAATCGCAATGATTATGACGCGGCGCGGACTCCAGCCGATACCGATCTGGTGCGCATCACCAGCGCCATCGGCGGCTTTCCGGGCGCGGCGCAATGGACGATCGAGCCGAATAAAGTCGCGGCGCTGCGCGATCTCGTGTGGCGCGGGTTCGACTGCGAGATGCGCACCGAAGGCGCGCAGGACGAGACGTATGGTTGGCTGCGCTTTGGCCGCGCCCAAATCGCCGAGCATCGCGACGGCCTGGCCATCGAAGGGCCGATGATCCCCCTGTTCAAAGCCATCGGCGTGCTCGACCGCGAGGATTTCCTCAATCCGGACTCGACCGCGAACAAACAAGGCGCCGACGAATGGCGCGCGAAAGCTGAAACCTCGCCCGCCTTCATGTGGCTCACCACCGCCAACGACACGCCCAGCACGCGCCTTGCGACCGGCATCGCGTATGCGCGGCTCAACCTCGCAGCGACGGCAACGGGCCTTGCAATGCACCCGTGGAGCCAGACGCTTCAGGAATACGAAGAGATGGCGGAGCTTTACGCCGAAGCGCGCACGCTGCTCGAGACCGGCGATCAGATCGCACAGATGCTGGTGCGCGTGGGCTATGCCGAGGCAGTCAATCCAGCCGCGCGGCGCGACGTGGCCGCAATTATCAGGCCCGCTTGACCCGCAGCGTCACGCCGTCAACCGAGTCGATCTGAACCGCCTGGCCGGCTTCCAGCGCTTCTTCACTGACGGCGCGCCAAATCGTGTCGCGCACTTTCACCGAGCCCGCGCCATTGGCGAAATCCGTCACCACGCCACGCTCACCGATCAGCGACGTCGAGCGTTCGTTCAAGCCATTAGCTGCGCCATCGCGTTTCCAGCGCTCCACAAGCGGGCGGCCGAACGCGGTCAGCGCGATCACCAGCACGGCGAAAATCGCGACCTCGGCGATCCAGTTCGTCGCGCCGAGCAAGGAGACAAGCGCGGTCGCAAAGGCGGCCACTGCTGGCCACAACAGATACGTCGTGCCGCTCGCCATTTCGGCAATGAGCAAGATGAGGCCGAGCACCAGCCAGTGCTGCGGGCCGAGCGTGGTGAGGAAGCCAATCAGGTCCATGGCTCTAATGTAGCGATCCTTGCGTGCTTACGCGAGGGCTTAGCGCGTTGGCGGCACGGCGGTGCGTGCGCCGGCATTGGCCACCGTTTCGCCCTGCGCATTGAGCGAGCGCAGGCCTTCCACCAAGCCGGCCAAGCCGCCCAGATCGGATGGGATGATCACCGTCCGCTGCTGGTTCGACGTCGCCAATTGGCCGAACGCCTCGACGTATTTGAGGCCCAGGAAGTAGCGAATGGCGTTCACATCGCCCTTGGAGATCGCTTGCGAAACCATGTCCGTCGCTTTCGCTTCAGCTTCGGCCTCGCGTTCACGGGCTTCGGCATCGCGGAACGCGGCTTCGCGGCGGCCTTCGGCCTGGAGGATCGCCGATTGCTTGGCGCCCTCGGCGCGCAGGATCGCGGCTTGCTTATCGCCTTCGGCTTCCAGAATCTGCGCGCGGCGTTCGCGTTCGGCCTTCATCTGCCGCGCCATCGACTGGATGATATCGGCCGGCGGCGAAAGATCCTTGATCTCAACGCGCATCACCTTCGTGCCCCACGCATCGGTCGCGGAGTCGACGACGCCGAGCAGGCGCGCGTTGATCGAGTCGCGCTGCGAGAGCACTTCGTCGAGATCCATCGAGCCGACGACCGTCCGCGTGTTGGTCATGCAGAGGTTCTGGATCGCGAGCTTCAAATTCTCGACTTCGTACGCGGCTTTCGCTGCATCGATAATTTGAATGAACACCACCGCGTCAACCGAGACGACGGCGTTGTCCTTGGTGATGACGTCTTGGCGCGGCACGTCCAGCACCGTTTCCATCATGGAAAGGCGTCGGCCGATGCGATCGACGAAAGGAATAAGAAACGAAATACCGGGCCGCAGGGTGCGGATGTATCGGCCGAAGCGCTCCGCCGTATATTGCCGGCCTTGCGGCACGACCTTGATCGAGCTGAAAGCCAGCACAATCGCCATAACGGCAAATACGATTACGACCGAATTCATCGCTCATCCTCCGCCGCTTCTGCGGCTGGTCATGCTGCTTAAGATCAGCCTAACTGACTAAGCAGGTGCTCGGCGCTGGAAACTTTGTATTCACCAGCTTCTTCAATGTTGAGCTGTTCTACCACCCCATCCTTGACGAGCATTGAATAACGCTTCGATCGCGGGCCCATTCCAAACTTAGAAAAGTCAGCGTCGAGGCCGACGGCGCGCGCAAATTCGCCAGAGCCGTCCGCGAGCATGGTGATGGCGTCGGACACGCCTTCTTGCTTGGCCCAGGCGCCCATCACGAAGTGATCGTTCACCGCCGTGCAGGCAATCGTATCCACGCCTTTACCTTTGAGGTCGCCGGCGAGGTCGCGGTAGCTCGGCAAATGGCGCGCCGAGCATGTCGGCGTAAACGCGCCAGGCACCGCGAACAGAGCCACGGTTTTGCCGCCGAATACCTCGGCGGTGCGCAGCGTCTTCATGCCTTCGCTGGTGGGGACATTGAATTGGACGTCAGGCAGCTTCTCGCCAACTTTGATCATTGTAGGTCTCCTCGAATTTCCACCCCTATCTAGGGCGGCGGCGCACGATATGCGAGCGCCCTCTTGCGCGCAGGCGCGCGGACTGGGAGCATTGGCCCATGTCAGACTCTCTCGCAGGCAAACTTCTGGTGGCGATGCCATCGATCGGCGACCCGCGTTTCGCCCATGCGGTGATTCTGATGTGCTTTCATGACGAGGATCACGCCATGGGCGTGATGATCAATCGGCCGAAAGAGGAACTCACGCTCAGCGATGTGATGGAACACCTCGGCTTGAAAACCGACGATGAGATCGCATTCCGCAGCGTGCTGGATGGCGGCCCTGTCGGGCAAGATCGCGGCTACGTGCTGCACTCGGACGATTTCACCGCTGGCGAAGCGACGTTGGACGTGGCGCCGGGCGTGCGGATGACGTCAACGCGCGATGTGCTGGAAGCGATGGCTGGCGAAACCGCGCCGCAGCAATTCGTTCTCGCGCTCGGTCACGCAGGCTGGGGTGCGGGGCAGCTTGAGGACGAGTTGAAGCACAACGCCTGGCTGGTCGTTGATCCGGACAAAGCGATCATCTTCGACGATGGTCACGACGATAAATGGAAGCGCGCAATCAACGCGCTGGGGTTCGATCTGTCGCAGCTCAGCGGCGGTGAAGGCGGCCGGGCTTAGAACCGAGCGCCTCCCGGCAGCTATGCCTTACGGCGAACGCGCTCCGTCGACGCCGGATACTTCACCAACGCCGCAGCAGGCCGAATTGGGCGGCGCTCAAGATTGCCGCCACAATTGGGGCATTGACCGCTCAGCACGCCATCGGCGCAGTCTGCGCAGAACGTGCATTCGAAGCTGCAAATGCGCGCCTCCGCGCTGCCCGGCGGCAAATCTCGATCGCAAGTTTCGCAATTCGGCCTGAGCTGCAGCATCAATTGGCTCCGCTGACGTAGGCGTCGATGGCTTCGCGGCGTTGTTGCGCGAAGGCGGAGAAGAGCTGCTTCACTGCCGCGACGGTTTTCTCTTCCGCCAGCTCCGGGTGGCCGGAGTTAAACGGCGGCGCGGGTGCATATTCGATCGCAAGCTGGATCATCTTGGCGACGTCCTCGCCAGCGAGATCAGCGACGATGGTGAGCGCGATATCGATGCCGGCAGTGACGCCGCCGCCGGTGATCGCATTGCCGTCGCGCACGACCCGCGCGTCATCTGGGATCGCTCCGAATGGCGCCAGCAATTCGCGATAAGCCCAATGCGAGCCGGCGCGCTTGCCTTTGAGCAGGCCCGCGGCAGCCAGAATGAGCGAGCCGGTGCAGACGCTGGTAACGTATGTCGCGCTTTCGCCGAGACGCTTCACCTCGGCCATAAACTCCGGGTCCTGCATCGCTTGCGTTTGGCCGGGGCCACCGGGGATCATGATCATGTCGGCGCGATCGATATCCGCGAGCGCGCGCAGATTGGCGAAGGTGAGCCCCATTTCAGTGACGAGTTCGCCGCCATCTTTCGACGCGATTATGATCTCAGCGCCTGGCATGCGCGCCAACACTTCGTACGGGCCAGTGAAATCGAGCTGCGTGAGGCGGGGGTAGAGAATGAAAACGATACGGAACGGCGCGGCCATGGGGAGGCTCCTGTTGACAGCGCTTTCATAGGCGCGCTTTGTCTTGGCTGAAATGTCAAAGAAGCCTCCTTTTCCGCCAAAGCTGATCGAGGTCGTGCTCTTCCCGGAGTTTCAGCTGCTCGACGCCGCTGGCCCGATCGGCGCGTTTGAGATCGCATCGCGCTTCAAGCCGGGGGCCTACACGCTGAAGCTCAGCGCTCCGGAGGCTGGCCTCATCCCCTCGTCTTCCGGCGCGCGGATGCCCGCGCAGAAGCTCAGTCGCGCGCGCGCAGACACGATCCTCGTTGTCGGCGGTCAGGGTACGGCGGACGCAATGCGCGACGCTGCGATGATCGCCGCCATAAAGCATGCACCGCAACGCGCGCGGCGGGTGGCGAGCGTTTGCTCCGGCGCGTTCATTCTCGCAGCCGCGGGCCTGCTCGACGGCAAAACCTGCACCACGCACTGGCGACAAGCGCAGCGACTAGCCGCAGCGTTTCCAAACGTGCGCGTCGAACCAGATCGCATCCACGTGCAGGACGGCGCGATCTGGACGTCCGCGGGCGTCACGGCCGGCATCGATCTCGCACTCGCCATGATCGAAGCGGATCTCGGCGCAGATGTAGCGGCCGATGTAGCGCGCGAGATGGTGGTGTACGCCAAGCGTCCCGGCGGCCAGGCGCAACACTCTGCCCTGCTCGATCTCGACGCGCCGCGCTTTGCCGCGCTCAACACCTGGATGCGCGATCATCTCGCAAACGATCTATCCGTCGAGAAACTCGCGGCGCGTGCGGCGATGAGTCCGCGCACCTTTGCCCGCGCCTACGCTGCGGAAACCGGGGTGACGCCCGCGAAGGCGGTGGAGCGGTTACGGGTGGAGGCGGCGCGCGCAGCCTTGGCGCGCGGCGGCGGCGTTCAAGAGATTGCGCAGCGGACAGGTTTCGGTGATCCCGAACGCATGCGGCGCGCCTTCGTCCGCCTCTACGGCACGCCCCCTGCTGCACTGCGGCGGACGCTGCGTTCGGCTTGACGGCGCTGACGGTTCGGCTGACCACTTTTGCTCATGGCTACGACACAAAAGACCATCTTCGTCACCGGCGCCGGCTCCGGCATTGGCCGCGCCACGGCGCAATTGTTCGCCGAGCGCGGCTGGTTCGTCGGCCTTTCCGACATCAACCAGCAGGGCCTCGAAGAAACAGCAGCGCTGTTGCCCGAGGGCCAGCGCATCTCGGTGATGCTCGACACGCGCGACCGCGCCGCGTGGGCGCGCGCGATTGAAACATTCGGTCAAGTCACCAATCGGCGCATGGACGTGCTATTCAACAATGCAGGCGTCGGCAAGGGCGGCTGGCTTGAAGAGATGGAAGAGAACGACATCGATCTCGTGCTCGATGTGAATTTGAAGGGCGTCATCAACGGCTGCATCGCGGCGCTGCCACTGGTGAAAGAAGCACAAGGCCGCATTATTAATGTAGCTTCTGTTGCAGGCGTATTCGGCGCGCCGAAGCTTGCCGTGTATTGCGCAACGAAGTTCGGCGTACGCGGCCTAACTGAAGCGCTCGACGTTGAGTATTCGCGCTTCGGCGTGCGCGTCGTGAGCTTGATGCCGTGGTTCGTAGAGACGGCGATCCTTGATAACCGCAGCGGCGACTCCAACCGCAATTTGCGCGACCAGCTCACCGAAAACAAAACGCCGATCTACCCCGTCAGCATGGCCGCCGAACGCGCCTGGGACGCGGCGCACGGCAAAGACGTGCACTACATGGTCGGCAAAGCGGCCGAACGCGCGCGGTTTGCGGCGCGCTTCTTCCCGAACAGCATGCGCAATCAGATCAAGAAGACGTTGGTCGACGACTGAAACGTCAAACGCCGCGCTTTCGCGCGGCGCTTGTTTGAACTTCTAACGCTGAAGCGAGTTAGGTCGCGACCTCGGTCTCGGCGGCCGGCGTTGCTTCCGGGCTCGTGGTCACCGTCTCGTCGGTCACGCTTGCGTCCGTCGCTTCCACAACTGCCGCCTCACCCGCTTCCGGGATCAACGCATCGACATTGCGGCGCGCACCGCCAGCGCCGCGGCGACGGGCCAGGGCTTCCTGGTAGTAGGCGCGCTCAGAGCTGTTCGGGAAACGGTAGAAAACGTGGCTGCCGACATTGGTGGTTTCCACCAGGCCGGAATTCCAAACCGGGTTCACGGCGTGGGTGTGATAGTGGGTGGCGCCGCCGGTGATCGGACGGGTGTAGCCGGACATCACGGCGGTCGCGACGCGTTGCGCCCGCTCCCAGGCGCGGCCGCGCGGGCGGTGGTTCAGCGAGCCATCGCAGGTGAAGGTGAACTGGCAGCCCGTGGTGCGGTGCGATCCCTGATAGACGACACCGCAGATCGAGTTCGGATAAGCGCGCGAGCGCACCCGGTTCATGATCACTTCGGCGACCGCGACCTGGCCGCGTTGGCTCTCGCCGCGGGCTTCGTAATAAATCGCTTGGCTGAGGCAGGCCTGCTGGCGGGCGTCGATCGTCGGCTCAGCTTGCTGCTCGCTCTGCTCCGGCGGCGCCGTCGGGCCGCGCAGAACAGCCTGCACCATCATGGCGCGGGCGTCGGCGCTCTCGAACAGCGAGGCGTTGCCGCGGGCGCGGAGGCCGTCAGTGGTGCGGAAGGCGGTCAGTTCGACACGCGCGTCCGGCTCGGACGCGGCGAGCTGCTGTTGCAGCTCAGCCTGGAAAGCAGTGGACGTGGCGGCCCATTCAGCGCCTTCGCGCTGTTCGGCGGCGCGGTGCGAAATCACCGGCATCGCAACCGCAGCGGCTGCAAGGCACATGATCGTCGCTGCGCCCTGGCGTACTGCCAGAGGGTTCTTGTCGATGTGCACCATAGCTTGGGTCCGAATCTCGCCCGCAAGAATAGCCAGTCGACGCCAGAACAACGTTAAATGCATTAAGCCCCGCTTAAGAGCGTGCAGTTTTGGGACAGATGATCGCCAAATAACCGCAGCAGCAGATTTCCATTTCGCCTTCGCAATAACAGCGACAGCGACCTGCGGGGGATACAGGACCGGAACCCGGGGGGCGATTGACTTTTTGTTCATAGTCTCGACTGCGCCCGGCTCGATCTGAATTACCTGATCCAGCGCGGCGCCTCCGCCACAGCCCGAAGGCCCAACAGGGGCACAGCCATGCGTGAAACGTGCCGATTCACTTCCTTGGGGAGTTTCAGACTGGCTCAATGCCGCCAAATCGGGCGCCAGCTGACGTTGCGGAACCTCAGCCGCGGCTAGTGGGCGCAGGGCGGCGGTTCGGGTCCGATGGAGGCTCTTAAGTCGGCTTAAGGAGGCCCGCCCAGCGTGCGGACGCACCGTCGGGCTATCGCCCGTCGTGTAATCAGGAAGCGCCAAGTCACCAGCCCCAAGCGTGGCGCGGCCCCGATCGCTTAGCCTGCGCCCTATTCAGGACTGCGGTTCAAGGACCACAGCTGCGAACGGCAGGCGGTAAAGCGTGGCCGTCAGGAGTCAGTTCCGGCACGGCTCCCGAAATTTTCGCAATGTTCGCTTAAGTGAGCTTTTTAGCGGCCAAAGCGGCCTGTGCGGCGGCCAAGCGGGCGATCGGCACCCGATACGGCGAGCACGAGACGTAGTCCAAGCCCACGCTTTCGCAGAAGCGCACCGAGTCCGGATCGCCGCCATGCTCGCCGCAAATGCCGAGCTTGATTGACTTGTCGGTCGCACGGCCGCGTTCGGCGGCGAGCTTGATCATCTCCCCCACGCCCTCGACGTCGATGGAGACGAACGGATCCTTCGCCAGCATGCCTTTGTCGACATAGGCGCCAAGGAATTTGCCGGCGTCGTCGCGTGAAAGCCCCATAGTCGTTTGCGTGAGATCGTTGGTGCCGAACGAGAAGAATTGCGCGCTGTGCGCGATGTCGCCTGCCATGAGCGCCGCACGCGGCAATTCGATCATAGTGCCGACGAGATATTCGATCGTGCGCCCACGCTTGGCGAACACTTCCGCCGCGATGGCGTCGACGCGCACACGCAGCGTTTCCAGTTCTTTCCGCGTGATGACGAACGGGATCATGATCTCCGGGATCGGCGCATCGCCCTTCTCAGCGACATCGCACGCGGCTTCAAACACGGCGCGAGCCTGCATTTCGCTGATCTCCGGGTAAACAATGCCGAGCCGGCATCCGCGATGACCGAGCA
>JAWXAM010000123.1:0-2635 GCA_034439495.1 Terricaulis sp.
CCAGCGGCCGCTGGCGGCGGGGATGTCATCGGGGTGGACGATGCTGGCCCACTCGACACCATCAAGTGCGCCCTGTGCGGCGCCGCTATAGGCGTAAACCTGCTCGTTGAACCAATCGAGCAGACCGTTTGGCTGGGCGGTCCAAGCTTGGTTCGGCATGGCGCGCGCTAGCGTGCGAAAATTGTCCTCGCTCTCGCGCAGCGCGATCTCGGCGCGTTTGCGTGAGGTGTGATCCTGAAACAGGACCGCGACTTGCTTGCGGCTGGCCGGTTCGACGCGGAAGGCTGCAAGTTCGAGCCAGCGGCCCGTGGCTTCGAGTTCACGCTCGAAGCGGATCGGCGCTCCAGTTTCCAGGACGCCCCGATAGCGCGCCACCCAATCGTCAGCTTCCGCGCCGACCATCTCGCGGACTTTCTTGCCGACGACGTCGGGAATGCCGGCGTGAGTGGTATAGGCGGGATTGGCCTCGATATGGATGTAATCGCTGAGTTGACCGTGCGGGCCGTCGAAAAATTCGATGATGCAAAAGCCCTCATCGATCGCATCGAAAAGCGTGCGGTAGCGCCGCTCGCTTTCACGCAATTCGGATTCGGCGCGGACGCGTTCGATATGGACCCAGCAGCGCTCAGCCACTTCGCAGAGGAGCGACACGTCCTGCTCGCTCCAGACGCGCGGTGTCCTGTTGTGAATCGCCATGAGCGCCGTGAGCTGACCTTCTTTGACGAGGGGGGCGCACACGGTTGCGGCAACGCCAATGCCGCTGAAGGCAGCGGCGACTTGCGGTGGGAGTTGCTTGACTGAATCGTTGACGACGAAGGTTGAGCCGGCGTTCAGCGCTTTCACCGCCGCACCGCCGAAAGCGGCCAAACTGTATCTGCCGACGATGCTGTGCGAGCCGGGCGCAGCCCAATCGCCGCGAATGGTGAAATGGTCGCCGTCGTCGTCCATGTCGGCGTAGGCTCAGACGCCGACTTCAAGGTGCTCGCCGAGGATGCGCGTCGCGGCGGCCATCACCGCTTCGGCTTCGGCGAGCTTGGTGATTTCTTTGCCTAGCCCGTCCAGAAAGCGGAGCTGCTCGGCGGACGTGTCGCGCGAAGTGGTCATACCGGCCTGAGACAAAGAACGCAGGCGCCACGACATAGCGCGTGGCGCCTGTCGGGGCGAGCGCTAATCGGTCTTCTGGGCGATGGAACTTTTGCTGCTAGCGCGGCGCGCGCTTGGCCAGGATGCGCTGCAGCGTGCGGCGGTGCATGTTGAGGCGGCGCGCGGTTTCCGAAACGTTGTGACCGCAGAGTTCGTAAACGCGCTGAATGTGCTCCCAGCGGATACGGTCGGCGCTCATTGGATTGTCCGGCGGCTCCGGCGTCGCGTCGGGCGCGGCGAGCAGCGCTTTGACGATGTCCTCGGGATCGGCGGGCTTGGCGAGATAATCGAGCGCGCCAGCCTTCACTGCAGCGACCGCAGTAGCGATGGCGCCATAGCCGGTGAGCATCACGACCCGGCAATCGGGGCGGCTCTTGTTCAGCGCCTCCACGACTGAAAGGCCTGAACCGTCTTCCAAGCGTAGATCGAGAACGGCGTAGGCGGGCGGCGTCTTGCCGGCGATGTCGCCCGCTTCGGCGACGCTGCCGACGGCCGTCACCTCGAAGCCGCGCGTCTCGAGCGCGCGGGCGAGACGCGTGCGGAACGCCGCATCGTCGTCGAGGATGAGAAGTGATTTATCGCCTTCGAGGGGAAGAGCGGTGGTCATGAGAATCTTGCTCCGATGGCCTCTACGTAGTGCATTTGCCGTCAGATCAAAGCGAAGGCGCCTCAATCGATGTACGGCCCCACTGCGCTTTCACCATCGCGCCCTGGTTAGGAGGCCTGCGATTTCGCACTTCTAGCTTAGCGCCGGTGCGTTCGAGTAGGGTTTTGGAGATAAAAAAGCCGAGCCCGAGGCCGCCGGCGACACCCTCACGGTCGCGCTCCGTTAAGTATGGCTCTCCGAGGCGGCCGAGAATGGCGGAGGAGAAGCCGGGGCCATCATCGCGGACTGTGATCTGGATGGTCGCTGCGTCCCAGCGCGCTTCGATATCGACGCGTGAATTGGCGAAGCCGACGGAATTCTCGATGAATCCGCCAAGTGCGTGGACGATCTCCGGCATGCGCCGGATGTCCAGGGGACCATCTCCATGCGCGTCGATGACGATTTCAGCGCCGAGGCCTTCATGCGGCGCGGCAATCTCCTGCAACAAGGCGCCAATCGGCGCGCGCGCGTGCATCACGTCGCCCTGGTCGCGCATGGCCGAAAGCTGGCCGAGGATGGCGCGGCAGCGTTCGCTCTGCGTGACCAGCAGCTGTAAATCCTCGATGCGCGGATCGTCTGGCTTCAGATCGCGCGCCATTTCCTTTGCGACGAGGTGGATGGTGGCGAGCGGGGTGCCGAGCTCGTGCGCGGCGGCGGCGGCGAGGCCGCCTAGCGCAGAAAGGGTTTGTTCGCGCGCTAATACTGCTTGCACGGCGGCGAGGGCGAAGTTGAGCCGTTCTTCTTCAGCCGCTACGCGCCAGGCGTAAACGCTGGTGAAGCCGAGGCCGACCAACACGGCGGCGGCGATGCCCATGAGATAAAGCGGCGGCAGCTCGAACGCGAAAA
>JAWXAM010000124.1:0-3528 GCA_034439495.1 Terricaulis sp.
ACTGCGCCACAACACGTCCGAAGCGCCATCGCCGCTGAAGGTTTGCTGGGCGTTGTCAAGCACGACATCGCGGTCAGTGAAGTCGAGAACTTCAACCGTGTTCAGCGTGTCCGTGCCATTGGCGCCCGCGGTGATCGTCCACGCGCCGCTGATGTTGCGAACCCAAGTCGCGCTCGTCGACGCCACCGTATAGACGGAAGTGTCGATGCCAGCGTTGCCGGTGATAGAGTCGTTGCTGCCCCCGCCGGTGAGACGGTTGCCGGCGCTATTGCCGATTATCGTATCGGCGGCCGATCCGCCAACGGCGTTCTCAATCACAACACCGGCGGCGATCGTGAAGCCTTGATGGACATTGGTGACGAAAGAGACGTAGCCGCCGCCGCCCAGCGCATTCTGCAAGGTGGCAGGACGCAAATCGATCAGGGCTGAGGTAGAGCCGGCATAGGAAATGGTATCAATGCCGCCTGCGTCCCAAATTGCGGTGTACGAGCCGCTCACACCCGTCAAGGTGTAGGTGTTGTCACCGGTGTTGTAGTTCATGTTGACGCCATAGCGCTGCTGGATGAGAGCGACATCAAGCGCCATCGGCGATGCCTGGGAGCCATTCGCGAGACTTCCCGTCCCGCCGAACGGCCCCAATGGCCAGCCGTCGTTATAGCTCATCGTCGTGAACACGCCTTGGTTCAACAAGAACGTGCCGTACGAGCTGAACGGATTCGTTACCCCCTGCATCACTTCACTCGAACCGTCGGCATTGCCGTCGCGCACACCCCCCTCGTCATGCGGGTGAGCAAGGCCCAGCGCGTGACCAAACTCGTGCACCAAAGTTGCGAACGCCGAGCCGCCAGGATTGAGGCTGCCCACAGCTTGCCAGCTTGTTGTCGATGGCGAGAACGCGCCGAAGCCTTGCGTCGGCGAGAAGTAGCCGAGGACGCCAGCATCCATGTTGTGGAGCATCAGCGTGAATTCGGCGCTGGCTTGGTTGAATGTCTGCGTGAAGGTCAACGGCGCCACCGCCGCATACGTCGCCAACGCGGCCATTGCGGCGTTGATCTCGGCCTGCGTCCAGCTGCGCAGCGCCGTTTCGCCGAAGAAGCTCTGACCGGTCGTAGCGAAATAAACTTCGATGGTCGTGGTGGGCACGGTCCAATTATAGTCGATCGTGTCGAGCGGATCTTGCGGCGCTCCGATTGCGACACTGAGCGTGTAGTCACCAGTGGTGTAAGGCGGGTTGGCCGGCTCATAAGCGCGCGCGTTTATATAGTACGTGCCACTGACCGTTGCCGTGAAACGCAACGTCGACGCATAGCCGGGACCGGAATCGTCATTGATAGAAACGAGGGCGCCGCTTGAATCACGCAGCTCCAAATACGGATCGAGCAACGGATCGCCGCCGCGACCAGTGAGCGAAATCACGTAGCTTTGCCCCGCGACAAGTTGAACGCCGTAATAATCGTCGTCCCCTGCGGAGTTCGTACGGCCGTCGACCGAACCGCCAACCGCTACCGAGAAAGTGCCATTCGGCGCGCCAGGCACGGTATCGCCGCCGCCAGGGCCCTGGAATTGCGGACCGTCCTCGCCGAGACGAAAAATGTCATCGACCGAAGTGCGAAAACCACCCAAGCCAGCAGCGCGGAACATGCCCAATGCGCCGCCGCCATCATCGAGCGCGATCGCCGCCTTCTCCGCGCACCCGGCGCAACCGCACACGAACGACTCATAGGAGCCCGCCAAACTGGTGTGCCCCAGGGCGCTCGCGACGCTGGCTTCAGAAAACAGCGAGCCGCGCGCGGCCAAGTTCATTTGCAGCAAAGGCATTGGTTTCCCCGTCTACGGCCAGTCCCTGTCCCCTGGCCCCATCGCTTTTAGCCAATCCCACCCGAATAGGAAGCCGCCAGCCGCTTCATCACGGCAGTTTCATCTGCGCGCGGCGGCTAGGCGTTTGCCGACGCGAAGCGGCGTGATACTCGGGATTTGGGCTAGGGGACGCGGGCGGCCCGCCGCCGCATAGGGGAACTCAGCATGCCGTTTGTTCAACGCGGACTTCTGGTGCTCGAACCCAGCCAAAGCGGCCGCCTCAGCTTCGACGCCGACGCGGCGAACGTCTTCAACGGCGGCTTTGCGAGTACGGCGCTTTCCTGGCTCAGCTTCGAGTCTGATCGATACGGTACCGCGCACACCGATCGCGGCGATTACGCGGTCTCCATGGGCTGCGGCTGCCCGGCTTGTAGCGGCGCCACCTTCAACGACCGGCAGTTCTTCATCGATCCCACTTCTGGCGTCGCCGAGAACGGGCTACCCCGCTACAATTGGGATCAGGCTGCTGTGCAGCTGACGCGGGACAATGTTGGCTTCAACTATGCGGGCTGGAGCTTCAACGTCGGGACCGCCGTTACCGTCACCTACGGCTTCCGCTCGACCGCGCCAGGCACAATGCCTGACGACACTGGCGGCTTCTCGCGTTTCAGCGCCGCGCAAATCGCCGCCGCAGAAGCTGCGCTGCAGGCCTGGGCCGATGTCGCCAACATCACTTTCGTGCGCGTTGGCACCGGCACGACCGGCGAAGGCGCCTACACCAACAACGCCACCATCCTGTTCTCTAATTACGCCACTGGCGCCGAAGCCGCCGCGGCGTTTGCTTATTATCCGTTTCCCAACTCGACTGGCGCCACGGATGTCGAAGGCGACGTTTGGGTCAACGTCTCGCTCGACTACAACGCCACACCAGTGTTCGGCGAATACGGTCCGCATCTGCTCGTTCACGAGATCGGCCACGCGATCGGCATTTCGCACCCCGGCGATTACAACGCCGCTCCGGGCGTCGAAATCACCTACCCGGAGTCCGCCACCTATTGGCAGGATTCACGCGCCTACACAGTGATGAGCTATTTCGGCTCGGCCGGCGTCGGCCACAGCCTCAACGGCTTCGCCGCCGCGCCGCAACTGCACGATATCGCCGCCGCGCAATATCTCTATGGCGTCAACACGAACACCCGCAACACCGACACCGTCTACGGGTTCAACTCCAACACCGGCCGCCAGCACTACACGCTGACCGCCGACGGCCAGAGCCCGGTCTTCGCAATTTGGGACGGAGGCGGCAACGATACGCTCGATCTCTCCGGCTTCTCGACGCCGTCTGAAATCGACCTGCGCCAAGAAGCATTCTCCAGCGCCGGGCCAGGCAATGGCGGCGTCGGCGTCGCCATCGGCAACATCGCCATCGCCCGCGGCGCCGTGATCGAAAACGCCATTGGGGGCTCCGGCGCGGATCGCATCATCGGCAATTCCGCAAACAACCAGCTCACCGGCAACGCCGGCATCGACACCGCTGTTTACGGCGTCGCGTCCAGCGCGGCGAGCTGGGCCCGCACGATAAGCGGCGCATGGACGGTCACTGCCACAAGTAACGGTGTCGATACGGTGCGAACGGTTGAAGTTCTCGACTTCACTGACCGCGATGTCGTGCTTGACAACGCCCAGCAAACCTTCAGCGGCGATGGCGCTTCGGACGTGTTGTGGCGCAGT
>JAWXAM010000125.1:0-17231 GCA_034439495.1 Terricaulis sp.
CCGTTGGCCCGCCGGTTTCGGTCCACAGCAATTCTCCTGCGCCATCCTCGCCGACACGCCAAGTGACGTTGAGTTCGGCGTTCTTTTGCGACAGCGCGCCATATTTAGCAGCGTTGGTGGCGAGTTCGTGGGTGACCAGCGCAAGCACGGAATAGGAGCGCGACTCCAATCCGATCTCGGGCCCGTTGAGGGTGATCGTGGCGACTTCGCCGTAAGGCCGAAGCTCTGACGTGAGCAGCTCTCGCAGCGCGCCGCCGCCATCAGCGCGGATGACCTGATCATGTGCGAGCGCCAGCGCCATGATCCGGCCACGCAAGGATTCCACGTAATCGTTGAGGTCGCGGCCCTCATCAACGGGTTGCGAGACAATCGATTTGATCAGCGCCAGGATGTTCTTGACGCGGTGATTCAGTTCTTCGTTGAGCACCTTCTGGCGCAGGTCCGCAGTCTGGCGTTGTGTCTCCAGGATTTCTGAGTGGCGGACGATGACTTCGAGCAATGCCGTGCGCGTGGCCTCCGCCATCTCGAGATCATCCGCGGCCCAAGGCTGCGACTGGCGTTCAACGGTTTGCTTCCAGATGGCGAAGCTCTTTCGCGGCGTGAGCCGATCGCCGAGCGGGCCAATCTCGTACACTTTGTTGGGGTCACCGGCCCAGTCGACACTGTGGATCAATTCTTTGCGGAAGAAGATGAGATAATCCTTCGGCGTCTGCGAAAGCGGAACGGCAACAAGCCCTGAGACGTCTGCGGCGTAATCAACGGCTACTGGAAGGTGCGCAGCGAGTTCGTTTGTCGCCCAGATTTTGCCTTGCGCAGCCACGCCCAGAAACCGCATCAGGGCAGGCGCCGCGTTGGATGGCGGCGTTTTTCCGAGATGGCTCCATACACCGCCAAGCCAGAGGCCGACGCCGTCGCAGGGCATCAGCTGTTTCAAGTCCTGCAGTTTGCCTTGCAGAAACTGAGAGATGTTCGTCACCGTGCTAGAGTCGCGCAGCACTTGATCGAGTGCGCGGCGGGCGCGCGCGGCGGAGTCGAGCCGGGTCTTACGGGTCAGGGCTTCGAGCTGAAGTGAGAAGAATTCGCCGAACATCTCGGCGGCAATGCGCTGCTGAAGCGAAAGCACCCGTGGGCCGTAATGGTGGCATGCAATCAGCCCCCACAGTGCGCCATCGACGACGATCGAGATCGACATCGAAGCGCCGACGCCCATGTTGCGCAGGTATTCGCAGTGAATGGGTGAGACGCTTCGAAGGTGCGCATAAGAAAGATCAAGCGGCTCGCCCAGATCATCCAGGACCGGATCGATCGGCATGCGTTCGCAATTGGCGTCGGAGATGACGCGGATGCGGTTCAGAAGGTAGAGCCTGCGCGCCTGTTGCGGGATATCGCTAGCGGGGAAGTATGTGCCTCGAAATGCTTCAAGATCGCTGCGTTTGGCTTCGCCGATGACTTGGCCCGAGCCATCGTGCATGAATTTATAGATCATCACGCGGTCGTAACCGAGCAGTCCGCGCAGCAGGCGTGGCGTGCGGAGGAAAAGGCTGTCGAGATCGGTAAGGCGCGCGGTAGAGGTGATCAGCGTGCGTGCGGTGTCGAGCGGACTCCCTACACCAGCGGCGGCGTGTTCGAACTCCAGGATCGTTGCGCCGCGATTGGTGTGGATCGAAATATCGTAGACGTCGTCGCCGATGCGTTTGCCTGGCAGCACCACCGGCCGTGTTGGTTCGCTGGCCGTAGCCGCGGCGTTGCGTAGATCGTGGACGGTCGATGCATCAAAGATTTCTGACAGGTTTTCGCCGAGCAAGGTCCGCTTACTCTGTTTCAGAAACGCGGCGGCGTTGAGCGAGACGCGTAGAATGCGCTCCAGTTGCGGGTCGCAGGCGACGAGGCAGCCGTGGGGCTGGATGCTGCCTGGAATGTGAATCGGTTCGCGATCGCAATTTGTAAGGTCGACTTGGGCTTGTTCGGTCATGCGCGAGCGCACTCCATGGCGCGCGCGGCGGCGGAAAAAGCGGCATTGGCGCCCGCGATGACGTGCGCCTCGTTGAGTTCGTTTGAGCGAGCGCTCAGCAAATCCAGAAAGCCGCGAAAGCTATGCGGATGCTCAGCCTGCGCCCACAAATGGCGCGCGCCGTACTCACGTCCGAGCCCGAGGGGCTCGACCCTTTGACACAATATACGTGCGCCAAGCGCAGAGCCTTCAAGCACGTAGTGGACACCCATCGCGAATGACTCGCTCTCAGCGCGCCATGCGCTGAAGCCGCTGTGAACCGGCGTCAGTGCGAGGTCGCGTATATCAAGCGCTAATTCGCCCACGAGCCGCTGCGGACGCCAGTCTCCAGTACAGTACGCGGACGCGTCCAGCCAACTTTCTGCGCCTTCGCGGAAGGCAAGCATGCCGCGCGCGTACTCATTATATTCATTTTGAGATTGGAGCGGCCCGACGCGACGGCCGAGCGCTTCATGCAACGCAGTTGTCGCTTGCCTTAAGCGATGCCGCAATGAGGTGAAAGTATCGTGCACTCAGACTCTGCCCAGAGCTCGAACGCTCTGCGGCAGGCCGAGTTCCCTCTTAGCTGCAGAACGCAGGCATTACGACCGGCGCCGATGCGGTGCGCTGGCGCCACTGGCCGTTCGCGTCGCGATAGCGCTCGCCCACCGCGATACGGCGCTCGAACACTTCGCATGCCACTGCCGCCGCCATCTCGTTGACGGATGCGCCGCGCTCGGTTGCGCGCCGTGTGTACAGCTGCCGTCGCTGGATGTTGTTCTGCTCAACCCGCCCGCGCAGGTCAGCGGAGATGTTCGCGCCCGGGACAAAGCCAAGATAGCCATCGGCTTGCTCGCCGATGAGGCCAGCGCCGCGTGCTTGGTTGAGAGCGGCGTCTTGCGCCATGGCTGGCGCAGCGAACGCGAGGGTCGCGGCGGTCAACAGAGTCGCTGCAAGTACGCGGATCATGGGGTTGAACCTCCGAACAGGTCGGTATTGTTCTCCAGGAGCTCTTGAGCGTCGCGCTCTAGGCGCACGATCACTTCCTGGCGAATATTGACGTTGAGATTGATCTCGATTGGCTCATCCGGCGCTTGGATCTGCACCGGAATGCAGCCCGCAATCGCGACGGCCGCGCCTAGGCTCGAAAGCAGCAGTGCCTGCGTGCGCATGTGAAACTCCGTGCTGCCGTCTTAGCGGCGGTGAGCTGAATGGCCTCTGAAGCCTAGACTTATTCTGAGCTTGGGTCGTCCTGGTCAACAGTCTCGTCCGCATCCCCGTTCCGGCCCTGTTCGATAAGGGAGCCAGGATCGGTGATTGTTGCGGCCGTTTGAGCCAAGCGGCGGAAGGGTGCCGACACCCGCACGTTAAATTCGAAGGGAACGCCGCGCACGGTTACGCTGCCCAGCCCTGGGACAGGCGCGATAGGGCCGAGATCGACCGGTTGGCCGGTGTTGCGGCCGCTGAACTCAATAGAGGAGATCACATCGCCGTTGAGATCGCCGTCAAGGGTGAGAGACAGGGTATCGTATCTGAAGCTGCGCAGTGCATCGAAGGCTATGCGCGAAACGCCGGTGGCATCCTGGCCGGCCGGGCCGGTGTAGGAAATAGTGCCGCCTTCGCCTTGCGCGCGTACGACGCCGCCTTCGACAAACGCGCTGCGGCGCGTGAGAATGAGGGGGAACGAGCCTTCGAGACGGCCAGTCGCCTGCAGGTCCGGGACATTCAGGGTCGAAAGTAAGCTCGATGCATCGACGTCGCGGAGCTGAAGCTCGAAGCGTGTTTCATCGGCGCCAAGCGTGATTGTCGTCGGTCGCATCTCAAGAACGCCAGACGCAAAATCGAACTCAGCGTTTTCGATCGATACGCGCTGATCGGTTAGCAACTGGAAGCGCACGCGCCCGTTGGTTACTTCGACGCCAGGATTGAGCACGCCGACGTGAACTTGTTGGCCGGGTGGTGTGGTCAGCGCAAACAAATCGTCGAAATAAATTTCGCCGTTGACGGTCTCTACAATTGGGATCGTCGAGGTCGCGAGCGACACGTTGTGCAGCTGAACGCGTCCGGTGCTAGTAATGGCTTCGCGTGTCCAAACGATATCGCCCGTCACGTCCGCGCCGCCCGTTACGTTGTCGACTAAGCCGCGCGTTCGCTCGGTAATGTCATATGGTTGCAGGTCTGGGCCGAAGGTGAGGTCGGCGGCGAGTATGCGCGCCGTGCCGGCGCCTTCGTTGATAACGTGGCGTGCAGTGAAGTTGGCGAGTTGGCGCCGCTCTTCCCCGTCGAGGAGAATGGCGCCGGTGGCGTCGACCACGCCTTCACGCAGCACCGCATCGACATTCACGAGGCGAAGCGGGTTAAACAGCGGGCGCTCGTCATCGGTGGTTGGGCGGTTTGCAGTCAACACGGCTTCCGCCGCAGTGACGCGGATGACGGGCTTGCCGTCTTCGGGCGCTGCGGTCCAACCGCCTTCGATGGTGGAGACTGAACCCGGCAAGGTCGGATCGCTCAGTGCGCCTTGTTCGAACGCGCCATCGACGCGCCAAGTATCGGCAATGCGTGCGTTTGCGGTGATGCGCTGGAGCGCGACGGTCAGCGTGCGATCGTCGGCCATGTCGATGCCGATGCTTGGGCGATCCGCGACGAGCGCAAGCGCGATGTCGCCGGTGCGCCCCCCAAAGCGTCCAACCACATTTGCCGCGGCGACGCGCGCCGGCTGAGCATCAGGACCGGCCATTCGGCCGTTTAACGCCAATTGTTGGATGGAGAAGCCGCCGGACAAATTGTTCCGCGCATCCGCTGCCATCAACGCGCCGTCCAGCGGGCACAGAGAAAATGCGCCGTTTGCAAAGGAAAGTCCCGCAACATCGAGGCCGCCCATGCGCACTGGAAGGCAGCCGCTGTTGGGCGTAACGCGCCAACCCTCGCCCCAGTGAATGCCTAGATTAAGCGTCGGCGCCAGATCACGGATTTCACCATCGCCAACGGGGCCGCTGATCAACGCCGGGCCGCGCAAATCAATACGGCCGCCGCTTGCCTGAGCTGAAATGGTAATGCCGAGCTCAGCAGCCGATATGCTAGCGTTGCCCGCGCGCCAGTCGGCTAGCGTCAGCGTCCCATCTGCTTCGAACGGCGCTTCCTCCGAAGAGGTGACAGTATCGAGCAGCAGCGAAACGCTTGGCGCGCCGCCTCCGGACAGTTCCAACGCGACACTGCCCTGCGCAGTTGGACCCGGCCATTGCACCACCATGGCGGGCGCGTCTTGACGAAGAGGCCCGAGCCGCAGTCGAGCGCCCGTGGCCGCCCGCGCTTCAGCCGGCGCATCAAGGGTGATGCGTAGATTTCCGTTCGTCGCGGCTACCAACAGTGGGGCGGTCAGCGTGAAGCTGTCTGCGGCGCGATCAAGTGCGACGCGCGCCTGTGCGAACGTCGGACCAATGGGTGTGCCGTTCAACTCGGGCAAAGCCCGCCGCATATCTCCTTGCGCATCGGCATTTAGTGCGGACCGCGCCAAGGTAACGAGCGCATCGCCGCTCAACGCTCCATCTTCGCCAAGTGTTAGGCGGCCCGAAGCGGCGGGTTGTTGAGAGATAAGCGTCAGGCCTTCGAAGCGATCGCCGCCAAGTGTCCAGCGGGCGCGACCCTGACGGCCAGAGCCTTCGGCGTTGGCAGTGAAGCGTGGGCGCTGCATGCGAAGATCAGCAACAGCAAGCGAAACGGCACTGACGCGGCCCTGCGCCTCCCAAGCGGCTAATTCCAGGGCGTCGTCGCGCATCAGCGCCTCAACGCCAAAGGCGCCTTCGAGAATGCTGCCGTCGACACTTTGAGAGTCGAGGGCGCCAATGCGCCATCCAATTTGGAGGTCAATGCGCTCGAGGTTTACCGGCGTGCGCGCAAGCACGAGCAGGCGGCCATCGGCAGCTTCCGCGCCGGACCACGTCACGCCGGCCATGGATGCGGAGAACCGCACCGTGACGTCTTCGTTTTCACGCGATGTGATGACGAGTTCGGCTTGGCCGCGCTCAAGCGCGTAGTTGTCGGCGGTGCGCGAGGTTTCGGCGATGCGCGCGATGGCGCTGAAATCTTCGCCGATGCGGCCGGACGCGCGCATGGCGCCCTGCAACTCACCGAACGGCGCCTCCACGAAAAGATTACCGTCGACGATCTCGAAATTGATCTTTGGAATGGAGAGGCGCTGGCGGCCACGCGGCCCGCCGCCCAAGCGATCGAGCGTTCCGGCGCTGACCTCGCCGCGCGGCGTCAAACGCAAACGCACCATCGGTTCAGTCAGCCGGACGGAGTCGAGTTCCGGCATTAACCCATTCCAGCGCCAACTCGCTTCGACGAGCTGAATCGCCGCGTCGGGCGCCTCGATCGCGCCAAAGCGCACATTGGTTAGGGTGACGCCGCCGAAATCGAGACTGTCGACTTGAAAATCTGCTTCGACCCCGCGCTCTGATAGAGCGGCGCCAATCATAAAGTCCGCCAGCGGCAGCCGCGTAAACCATAGCCCGAGACCGACCAGGGACGTGGACACGCCAAGGGCGGCCACCGCTGTCACCCAGCCGATTAAAAATCGGCGGGGCGGCGGCGGTTCGTCAGGCGTGAGGGGCGCCTGGTCTTGACTCGCAACGGCCTGGTTAGACCTATGTGCCATAATCCATCGCTTGGCGTGGTCCTTGCTGGTTCGGTTCTACCCGCCAAAGGGCAGCGCCGAGACGAAGGAATGACGTCACTTCAGTTTCCGGCTAGATAACCAAACAGCTGAAAATGCTTGTCGGGCCTAGTTTTTTTCGCCTGACAGGCAGCGGAGCACGAGATTGAGAGCAGAATTCGCTCAACGGCTCATGAAGGCCAGGAAAGGTTTGACGGCGTTCGGCCTGATGGCCGGCGCCGCCGTGGTGGGCCTTGGTCTTGCCTGGAACGCTGGGCTTTTCTCGGGCGCCGCGGAGGCTGCTGCTGCGGAAACTGCAGCGGTGCGCGAAGAAGCCGCGCGTCGGGCTGAGCACCTGGCGTTTACGGAAGTTTACCTGGCGCATGAAGAGCGGGAACTTCGCGTCGGTAATGGCGAAACTTTAGCGGGTTTGCTGGTCCGCGCGGGCGCAAGCAGCACCGAGACCAACGCAGCACTCGCGTCGATCGCGGATGTTTACAATCCGCGCCGGCTTCGACCGGGCCAGCCCGTTAGTCTATTTTTCGATCGCCGCTCCGGTAATGCGCGCTTAACGGGCGTCGCATTCCGTTCTGAGCCTGGCGCATCGGTGACGGCGAACCGCACCACGGCCGGAGATTTCGCCGCGCGCGAAGTGTTAATGCCGGTGACATTTGAGATCGCCCGCATTGCTGCACCGGTGGAGACGAGCCTCTACGCCAGCGCGCTCGAACTTGGCGCGACCGATCGTGAGGTCGCCGCACTCGCCGATGCGTTTGCGTATGATGTCGACTTTCAACGCGACGTTCGCCCCGGCGACAATTTCGAGATCGTGTTCGAGCGTTACTACGACGACGAGGGCAATACGGTCCGCACCGGCAATATGTTGTTCGTCTCGCTCGAGTCCGGGCGCGGGTCGCGCGCCTTCTATTCATTCTTGGCGCCCGGCGACTCCCGCCAAGACTGGTACGATGCTGATGGCAGAAGCGCTCGCCGCTTCCTGATGAAAACGCCGATCAACGGCGCGCGCCTTTCATCCGGCTTTGGCATGCGCCGCCACCCGATCCTCGGTTACTCGCGCATGCACCGCGGCACTGACTTTGCCGCGCCGACAGGGACACCGATCCTCGCAGCAGGTGAGGGCACGGTCGTGCGCGTTGGCCCATTTGGCGCGTTTGGCAATTATGTCCGCATCCGTCACGCCAATGGCTATGAGACGGCTTATGCGCACATGTCGCGCTTCGCGCGCGGCATGCGTGCGGGCGCGCGGGTGAGCCAGGGGCAAGTGATCGGCTATGTTGGCACCACAGGCCGCTCGACAGGCCCGCACCTCCATTATGAGGTAATGCTGCGCGGCCGCCAGATGAACCCAATGACGCTGCGTGTCGCAACTGGCCGAAACCTGGAAGGTCGCGCCCTTGAACTCTTCATGATCGAGCGCTCTCGCATCGACACCATGCGACAGGTTCGTGCGCGCGAAACGCCGGTTTCGTTCCCTGCAGAACCAGCTGCTGCGCAGACCGCGGACGCGCCCTAATCGGCAATCTTCGCGTGCGCCAGCTCAACTCTACTGTTGAGCCTCCGCAGAAATAGTCGCATGCTTCGCGTTAGGATGCGTACCGCGCGCGCGCGCATTGCAGCGGAACCTACACTATGGCCCTTCGGGCGCTGATTGCAGATGACCATGAGCTGTTTCGCAGCGGCTTAAAGCAATTACTTGTCGATGCCCTCGGCGTGGAAGATGTCCGCGAAGCCGAGACTTTCGATCAAGCCATCGAAATCTTGACCGACGAAGGCGCAGGCGACCTGGTTCTGGTCGACCTCAGGATGCCGGGGATGTCCGGCGCAGAAGCATTGGCCGCGCTGCGCGATGGCTTCCCAAATGCAAAGATCGTCGTCGTTTCGGCGTGGGAAGAGCGTGCCGAAATTCTCGCGGCTTTAAGCGCTGGCGTGCACGGCTATATTCCAAAATCGCTCTCCGCCGCCGAGATCGCTGCGGCGTTGCGATCCGTTCTCGATGGCCGCATCTACGTGCCGGCGACCATTGGGCGGCGCGATCCGGGCGATCCAGTTGCGGCTGGTAATTCCGCCGCGCACGGCGAGAGCAAGCTCACGCTCCGTCAAAAAGAAGTGCTCAACGAATTGTTGAAAGGGCAGGCGAGTAAAGAAATCGCACGCACGCTCGACATCGCCGAGGGCACGGTGAAGATTCACCTTGCCGCGATCTATCGCGCTCTTGGCGTACGCACGCGCGCCGAAGCGATTGCAAGACTAAAAACTTAGCAGCTTAAGCGGCGCTAGGCTGCGTCAGTGCGGCTGCCCGGAGATCGTTCGGATCGACTGGTTTGATGAGCCAAGTATGACCCGAGCGGCGCAAGGCATCGAGCGTCTCGGGCCCGGTATCTCCCGTCACCATAATTGTGCGCGGCGCCGGATCGAGCTTGGCGCGCAAGCGCGTAGCGATGTCGAGCCCCTGTAGCTCGCCTCGAATGCGTAAATCCAAAACGAGTAAGCGCGGGATGTATCCGTTTTGCAGCGCCGCCTCTGCCGCTTCGCCATCCGCGAATGCGCGTACTTCAGCGCCCAGATCGGAGAGGAGGCCAGTGATTGCTTCCCGCGCGAGCGCGTCATCGTCCATCACCAGCACAGGCACGCCATTAAGCGCATCAGCTCGTATCGGGGCGTCCGCAGTTCTTGACCTCGCTGAAAGCGGCTTGGGAACGCGCAAGGTGAACCGCGCACCTTTTCCTTTTGCGGAGTCGACTGTGAGTGAAATGCCGAGGAGTTCAGCAAGCCTGCGCACCACCGGCAGGCCAAGGCCCAATCCGTCACTACTGGCGTCAAGACGTTCGAACTCCTCGAAAACACGCTCCTGATCTTCTGGTGCGATACCTGGGCCGTCATCCGAAACGGTGATGATTGCTACACCGTTCTCGGCGCGTGCGCTGATCCGCGCGATGCCGCCGCCATGCTGGATCGCGTTTGCGACGAGGTGGGAAAGCAATCGGGACAGAAGTCTCGCGTCTGTTTGAACAATCAGCGGCGTGGTGGCCGCTTCAACTTTGTTGGGGATGTGTTCCGCGATCACTGCGTCCAGGATGCCCTGGAGTGGCGTGTCAGCCGGGTCCGGTGTGACCACGCCAGCTTGAAGGCGCGCGAGATCCAGCAGGCTGCTGAACATGCCGATCATCGATTGGACGGCGCGGTCCATCTTGGCAACGATACCGCGCGTTTCGTCTGTCTGTACGCGCCGTTCTAGGGCAGAGAGATACAACGCTAGTGCGTGCAAGGGTTGGCGCATGTCATGACTGGCGACAGCGAGAAAACGGCTCTTAGCCAAGTCCGATGCGGCGGCGCGCCGAAGTGCTTCCTCAGAGGAGGCGTAAGCGGTCTGCCAACTCTGTTGCTCCGAGCGCAACATTGCGAGAGTGACGGATATAGAGATAATCGCCAGTGCAGCGAGTAAGCCGCCGATTAGCAAGAGCCCATCCCGCAGCCGCTGCTCTTCGGCGCGTTGCCGATCAATGAGGGCTTCGACCTGTTGCAGCAGCGCGCTGACTTCGCTGCGCGCTTCATCCATGTTCTCCTTTGAGCGGATGAGCGATGCGCGGAACTCGCGCTCGCTTAGCTGACCGGCGCGCTGGGCGGCGAGCACTTCGCTAAGTGTTTCCAGCGCGGTGCGCGTCAGCGCGTCGACCCGCTCGTATCGTGCGCGCAGTTCAGGCTGATCAAGGCTAAGCTGAGCGAGGCGCGCGAGCTGCTGGTCCGCAGACACGCGCCCGCGATCATACGGCTCCAGAAAATCGCGATCATTGGTCAGTAGATAACCGCGTTGGCCGGTTTCGGCGTCGATCGAGGCTTGCATTAAGCCGGACGCCGCCAAGCGTGCGTCCCGCGTGCGTTGAACTTCGCGCATCACGTTCTGATGCGCTCCGTCTACGCTAACGAGGCCGATGACGACCACGACCGCACAAAGCGCCAGCACGCCCATCGCGATGGCGATGAGCCGATCGGAGCGATTGCGGGGAAGTGAACGTGAAGGCGGCTCGGACTCTGGGGTGGTCACGTCGCGCTCCGTCTACGTCTGCTCCAGCCATGCGAGAATAGCCTGCGGGCTAGCCGGCTTCTGCATCACGTCGAGCCCGATCCGAACGGCCGCTTCGAGGGCGCGTCCATGAAACGATCCGGACAGCACCAGAACGCGCACGTGCGGGTTCAGCTGCATGAGCCGCTGGACCAGTGTTACTCCGTCCGGACCCGGCCCGAGATTGTAATCGGCTATAATGTACCTGATTTCCGGCAAGCGCGATCCTACTACGCCGCTAATCTTGTCGGCATTCAGTGCATGCACGACCTCGGCGCCCCAATCGGCCAGGACCATGCTCAATGCCTCAGCAGACGCCGCGTCGTCCTCCAGGACCAGGATGAGGGGTTTGGGGAGCGGCATGGGCGAGGAAAAGACCACGTCGAACGGTCGTTGTGCAGGTGCTTCGTGGCGTCCTAGTTCGTGCGGCATATGCCGCGAACTATGCCGGCATTCCCCAATCGGGTGACGCTACGCCTAGGTCTTCAACCACGACTTCTGTGCAATATTCGCGTGCGCGAATTCTTGTCATAACTACTGGGCCTTAAGCTGTGTCTCAGCAGGCGAAGGGACCCCAGGATGGCCAATCTCGCGCTTCATCTTGCTGCCGATTCCGGTGAGGATTGGGTGAACGGCGCTGGCGGCGCTAGTAGCCGTGGCGAGTATGATTTCTGCTCGCGCGATGGCGCCTTGGCGCTGAAGGCCAAGATCGAGGCGTATTGGCGCGAGCGAGGTCAGCACGTTATGATCGCGCTACAGAACGTGGGCTTCCACCCGGCAATCCGCGCTGCGCGGTTCGATGTGCGCAGCGACATGGTTAACGGCATGCCGCGCTCAACAGGCGCGCGTAAATCGGCTCCGGCTCCAGAAGAAGTTTTCGTCGAGGACTTTGACCTCGACAGCGAAGACCTCGCGTTCGAATAGATTTTATTGGTTCGGGCCTTGGGCGGCTCTCGGTGAGGGGCGTGGTCGCATGCGGCGGCTGCGCCCTTCGCTTTTTTGAGTTCGCGTCGGTATTGTGCGCGCGGCGACGCGGAGACACTGATGTCCGACGATATCGCCGCTCCGGCGGCGTTTGAAATTCCTGAAGGCTACACGGCGCTCGACTGGCGGCGCGGGTTTGTACGGCAGATCGGACCGCTCTATCGGCGCGTGGAGGGCGATTCCTATCGCATGGCCTTCCGTGTCGAGGAGCAGCACACGAACGGCATGAAGAACGCGCATGGCGGCATGCTCATGAGCTTTGCCGATATGGCTTGGGGCCACGTCGTCTCGGTCGAAACCTCCTCCTATTGGGTGACCGTGCGGCTGACGATCGACTTCCTATCCAGCGCCCATACCGGCGACTGGGTTGAAGGCGCGAGCGAGGTGCTCTCGCGGGATGATGATCTCTATATCGTTCGCGGCCGCATATGGGTCGCAGATCGGACGCTGCTTACGGGTACGGGTGTGTTTAAGCCAATCCAGCGCCGCGACCCGCGGCCGGGTGAGAAGGCTTATACCGCTGGCGGTGAATAGGCGCGCGAGCGCTACCCAAAGGCTAGGTCAGCACGCGTCTTCGGTTTTGAGAACGGCCGGGATCGTCATCAGCAGGATCCAGAACTCACCGAGCCATGACCATTCTTCGAGATACTCGCGGTCAAAGCGAATGCGGCGCTCGTAGCCGGTGCTCGACCGGCCGCTGACTTGCCAGAGGCCGGTGATGCCGGGGCGCACCAACAGATAGTAGCGGCGATCACGGCCATAACGATTGAGTTCAGCGCGCGTGATCGGACGCGGGCCGATGATGCTCATGTCGCCGCGCAGCACATTCCAGAGTTGCGGCAATTCATCGAGGCTGGTCTTGCGGAGGAAGGCGCCGATCTTGGTAATGCGCGGATCGTTGCGCAGCTTCTGGCCTTCTTGCCATTCAGCAGCGGCGTGCGGATCGGTCAGAAGGATGTGCGCCAGGCGCTCTTCGCTGTCGGTGGCCATAGTGCGGAACTTGAGGCACTCGAAGCGCTCACCTTGGCGGCCGACTCGGGTATGGCGATAGAAAATCGCGCCCTTGTCAGTCAGGCGAATCAGCAAAGCGATCGTCAAAAACGCGGGCGCGAGGAAAAGCAGAGCTGTTGCTGCAACTGCGAAATCGAACGTCCGTTTCAGGCGTCCGTTCGCTGCGCGAACTTTGCGGATCAAACGACGATCAGTGATCCGATGCGCAATCCGCGCTTCGGCCGCTCTGTAGCGTTCGCCTGCATTCTGCCGGCCTCGAAAAGGGATCCGAACCGCGGAGCCCGTCTCGATCATCTGGTTCGCCATCAGTCCAAGACCCCCGCCATTTCCTCCGCTAATGGCTTGGTAACGTTTGGCATGCGTCCGTTGTGCATTGCAATCCCAGTCGCTCCATTGGTTAGGGGCTGCTTTGGAAACTTGTTTGGAACAATCGCCTGATTAGAGTCGTTATGGGTGGTTGTAACGCCGTACCGGCGAATTGAATTGGAGTTGGCTTTGGGGGCTCTTCGCCGCCAGCACCCTGAAATGGCGCCCAGCGCCTCGCCGGCTAGCCCCGAGGCGCAAACGGTTAGTCGCGGCAAACGCGCGCCGAAATGGCTCGTTGTGTCTGGGCTTCTCGTCTACTGCTCTGTTTTTTGGATGCTTATTTGGGCTGTCGGCACGTTCGGCGTCGACATGGTCCGCGTCGCAACGGCCGGCGGACAATAATCCAGCGCCAAATGGCTGTGGATTGTGCGTCACAGTCCGGTCCCGTCTTTTTAACTTCGCCCGCCTAGCCTCCCTTTTGAACGCGCTGCTCAAGCGGCAGCGGTCTTGGGAGAGCCCAAAATGATCTTGTCAAAGCACGCGGGTGGCTCCGCGAAGACATTCCCGCCGCAAGTGCAACATGTTGCTTTCATGATGAACTCCGGAGGACGGTGCGCCCAATCGCGCCGATCGCGCTTGGCCAGCCAAGCGGCGCCGGCCTGTCCAGGGGGATTCATTTTGCGCTTCCATCGCGTCCTTTCCGTTTTCGCCGCTTCGCTAATCGCGTTTGCGCCGCTTCAAGTCGCCGCGCAGGAGGTGGAAGACAGCGTGTCTGTCCGCGATCGTCCGCGCCCTGAATATGATCCGCTCGGCACGCGCCTTGGCGGATTCAATCTGAACGCCGAACTGAACCTCGGCATCGCCAGCACCGACAACCTCTTCGCCGAGCCGTCAGGCGCCGAAGACGACGACATGATCTACACGGTTCGTCCGTGGGCGCGCCTCGCTTCAGGCTGGTCACGTCACGCGCTTTCGGTTGAAGGCGGCGCGGCGTTCAAGAGTCACGCAGATTTCTCGAGCGAAGATGCCGACACGCACTTCATCCGCGGCGTAGGCCGCTTGGATGTTGGCAGCTCCACGAGCGTTACCGGCGTGTTGGGCTTTGCGCACGAAGTTGAACCGCGCACCGATCCCGACTCGCCGCTGACGCCTGATCCGGTCGAATACGACCGTAATGATATGTCGGTTTCGGTTGCACACACGTTCAATCGCTTCCGCATCAGCGCAGAAGCAGCGCAAAGCCAGTACGATTTCGAAGGCCTGCAGGATTTCCGCGACAACGACGAAACCGTTCTGCGCGGGCGCTTGGAAGCTGAAGTCACGCCGCGTCTGGGTGTCGTTTTCCAAGCGACGCATGACGAGCGCGACTACGACAACGCACCAGTGCTGAACTCGGAAGGCCAGACCTACATGGCTGGCGTCACGTTCAACCTGACCGATCTGATGCGCGGCGAACTCACCGTTGGCCAGTTCGAGCGCGACTATGATGCGCTGGGCACGACTGATGGTCTGGCTGTCGCCGGCGAGCTCGAATGGTATGTCACGCGTCTGACCACGCTGACCTTCAATGCTGACCGCAACGCCGAAGATGTCGTCGGCGGCGCAACCGGACTGCCGTATGTCGAAACACGGTACGGCGCGCGCGTGGATCACGAATTGCTGCGCAACGTGATCCTCACGGCCTCGCTACAAGCTGGCCAGCGCGAGTATGATGTAATCGATCGCGAGGATGAGTTCAGCTATGCCGAGATCGGCGCGGATTACCTGCTCAACCGCCGGGTGGCCCTCGAAGCGCGTTATCGCCGCGACGAAGTTGAATCGTCAGGCGCTGCCGCGTACCGGGACTATGAGGTGAACACGCTCTCGCTGGGCGTCAGCCTGCGCCTCTAGGCTCCGGCGGCGGAGGCGCTAAGCTGCAAACTGATGAGCTTGGGAACGCCAATGCCAGCGGCTGGGAAGTCCAGAGCAAAAACCCCTGAGAAGGGGAGACGGAAAAAAGGCGCCGCGCGGAAACGTGCGGCGCCTGCCGTTTCGCTTGCCGGCGCACTGGCGGAGGCAGCATGGGCTGAGGCGGACACCGCGTTGGCTGAAGCCTTGGCCGATCTCGACGAAGCGCAGACGGCTCCAGACGATGCGGCTCGCGACGACGCTATGGCGATGCTGGCGCAGTCACTGTCACGCGCCGCTCGCAAGCGCGGCCTAAGCCGCCAAGGTGAGCTCGGCGCGCGCGCGCCCTACGATCCGGCGCGCCAAGTGCTGGATGACGCCGGTGGCCGCCCGCCCAAGACCGTTCGGATTGCTGCGCGCGGCGTCTCGCGTGGCGCCGAAGTGCTCTGCTCGATCCGCGTTCGACGCCTGCGCAAGAGGCGGCCATGAGCGATTGGACGCTCTGCATCGACTTTGGCACCGCCTATTCAAAAGCGGCCGCGGCGCCTGTGGGGGCGTGGAACTGCTTTGAGCCGAGTCAAGTGCGCCCGTTGATGGTCGGCGGCCACGAGCCGAGTGGAAACGCCTTCTTGCTCGACAGCGCGGTGTTCGTTGATGACACCCATGTCTTGCTTGGCCGCGCCGCGCTCGCAGCTGCGAACGCTCCCGCCAGCAAAAAGCGCATGGCGCTAAAATCATTCAAAACATTGCTCAGCGTGAGCGATTTGGACCGTGCGCTGAACACCAATGCGCCGCTCTCAGTCGATCCGCACCGCATATTTCAGATGCGCGATTTGATCGTGCTTTATCTGGCGTATTTGCTCGAGGCGGTGGAGCAAGCGAGCGCGGACGATCCGCTGCTCGCTGATGTTTCGAGCATCACGTATCGCTACGCCGCGCCGGCGTGGCGTAGCGGTGACAGCGCCGGCATGCACGACAGCATCGTGCGCCTTTTTGGTGAGGCCGACGCCTTTCGCGAGGCGGTGGGCGAGGCGCTGCTTGCGCCCGACGGATTGCCGCTTTCGCTGATCGAGAAGGCCCTGCCAAAGGCGCAAGCGAAGGCGCAGCCGTTCGAGATGGGGCTGATCTTCGAAGCGACCGCCGCGGCCGCCTATACCTCGATCGGGCTGGAAGACGCGGGATCGCACTTCATCGTGGTCGATATGGGCGCTGGCACCACTGATATCGCGGCGTTGGCGCGGTTGGGGCCGCGCACGATAGAATTGCCGGAAGCGCGCGTGACGTTGAAGCAAGCGGGCGACTTCATCGATCAAGTGATCGCCAACCGCGTGCTCGATAACGCCTCATGGGCGCGTAGCACTGCCGACAGAAGCGAGCTTTGGAATGTGTTGATGCGCCAGATGCGCGACATCAAAGAAACCCTGTTCGCTGACGGGCGTGCGACGCTGCGGATCAAGGGCAAGCAGATATCGATCGCCATGCGCGATATCGAAAAGGACGCGGACTTTCGCGCATTCTATAAGGGTTTGTCTGAGGCGTATGCGCACGCGCTGGCGGTGGTGCGTGACGACGCTGACGCGCGCGGCCGAACGGAGGTGCAGGCGGTTGCGGTCGGCGGGGGTGCGGCGGCGCCGTTCATTCAGGACCTCATCCGCAAAAAGGCCGTGCGCTCAACACCACGCGTGCAGCCGCGACCGGCGACACCAGACTGGGCGCATGCGGGAGAATTCCGAGGTAATCTCGCCCCGGTCTTTCCGCAGCTGGCGATTTCGATCGGCGGCGCCTTGGCGCCAGACAGCATGCTTGCGGCGCGTAGCGGGTCTAGTCCGGCCGCAACCGCCCAAACCGGAACGCCGGCGGCACACGATTGACGTAGACGCCTGTACTTAAGCTTTGCCGGCGCTGCAGCGCTCGCATCGCATTGCGCACGGCGCTGATCCGAGTGCGGTCCCAGGCGGTCACCACGACACAGGTGCGCGCGAAGGTGGCGACGGTGGGGCCTTCAGCGCTGCTGAGCGCGGGAGGGCAATCCAGAACGATCAGATCATAGGCCGTGCTCAACTCTTCGAGCAGGGCAGCAAAGCCTGGCGATCCAGTCAACGTTCGCCACGGGTTAAAGCCGCGCTCTGCGGGGATGAAGTGGAGGCCAGTTTCCTCCTCTTCGCAGAGATAGTCGCGCCAACGTTCGGGGTTCTCGCAAGCCCGCAGGATGCCGTCTTCGACGTCGGCATCGAGCGAACGGCTCAGCGCTCGGCGGCGGAGGTCGCAGTCGAGCGCGATCACGCGCCGGTCCTGCTGAGCGGCGCTGAGCGCCGTGC
>JAWXAM010000126.1:0-11802 GCA_034439495.1 Terricaulis sp.
CGCCTACGACGCACGCTCGACCTCGACCAATCTCCGCGCCCGGATCGCACCCGCCGGATGATGTCGGTGCTTTGGGTGGCTCTGGGCGGGGCCGTCGGCGCCGTTGCGCGCTATGGCGTCGGCCTTGGCGCGGCGCGGTGGCTGGGGCTGGCGTTTCCTTGGGGCACTCTGATCATCAACGTCCTCGGCGGTTTTGCCATGGGATACCTCGCCGCGCGCGTCGGGCCTGAGCAAACCGCTCTGCGGCTCGGCCTAGGCGTCGGGGTGCTGGGCGGTTTCACCACGTTTTCGGCGTTTTCGCTGGAGACGGTGAAGCTTATGGAGCATCAACCCGGCCTTGCAGCACTCTATGCGTTGGCGTCGGTCGCGTTGTGCGTCGGCGCTTGCTGGGCCGGTTTGGCATTGGGGCGAGTATGAGGTCGGTCGAGACCGTCGAAGTCGGTGAGGACGATGGCGTTGCGCGGATCGACCGCTGGCTGCGCCGCCGCTACCCGCAGCTGACGCAAGGCCAGGTCGAAAAGATGCTGCGCACCGGCCAAGTGCGCGTCGATGGCGCGCGCGTGAAAGCGTCCGACCGCATCTCCCCTGGCCAAAGCGTGCGCATCCCGCCGCTGCCCGATCCGCCGCCCGCGCAGCCCCCCGAGGGCATGACGCGCAAAGACGAAGACTTCATCCGCTCGCTCGTCATCCATCGCGATGACGACGTGATTGTTCTGAACAAGCCGCCGGGCATAGCCGTTCAAGGCGGCCCAAAAACGGTGCGTCACATCGATGGCTTGCTCGCCGGCCTTAAGTTCGATGCCGAGAAGAAGCCGAAGCTCGTCCATCGCCTCGATCGCGACACCTCCGGCTGCCTCGTGCTCGCGCGCCACCCGCGCGCCGCCGCCTTTCTCGGCGAAGCCTTCCGCGATCGCGACACCGATAAAATCTACTGGGCCATCGTCGTCGGCTCGCCGCGTCCGAAAGTAGGCGAGCTCCGCAGTTGGATTCGCAAAGCTCCGGGCGTCCACGACGCTGACCGTGAGATGATGCAGCGCGCGCTACAAACCGACGAAGGCGCGGTCCACGCCATTACGCAGTATGCCCTCATGTCCGAAGCTGGCGGCCGCGCTGCGTGGCTTGCGCTTCGCCCGGTGACCGGCCGTACGCACCAATTGCGCTTTCATATGGCCGAGATGGGCCACGCCATCGCCGGCGACCCCAAATACAAGTGCGATCGCCCAACGCCGAACGATCTGAACGGAGCGCTGCAACTGCACGCGCGCGCCATCCGCATGCCGCACCCATCCGGCGGCGAACTCAAAGTCATCGCCAAACTGCCGGCGCACATGGTGCACACCTTCAATCTCCTCGGCTTCGACGAACGCGAAGCCCGCGATCCGTTCGCGCCGTTCGAGGGGACGCGATGAAGCCAGGAGAGGCGACCGCCATCGCTAACGCCAGCCGCGAGCTGCTTGGCCAAGGCGACGCGGAAGGCGCCGAACGTGTGCTTGCGCCAATACTCGGCGCTTTGCGTACAGATGCGCCGACGCTTCATCTGATGGCGCTGATCAAGAAAGCGCAAAACCAGCTCGACGAAGCCGAGCGCCTGATGCGCAGCGCAATCGCTCACGCGCTTAGCGAGGGCGCCTACTACAACGATCTCGGCGTCGTGCTGCAAGCGCGCGGCGAATACGGCGAAGCGATGCGCGTGTATCGCGCCGCCATGGCGCTGGCGCCTGAAACCGCCGCAGTCCGCGCCAACATCGTCCGCTGCCTCATCGGCGCCGACGATTTACAGCAAGCCGAGCGCGAAGCGTCCGCCTTCGTCGCGGTACAGCCAAGCCCAGAATCGTGGACGCTTCTCGGCCAAGTTCAGCGCGCTATGGAGCGTCACGATCAGGCGCTCGGATCCGCGGAAGCCGCTTTGAGATGCGCGCCCAAACTGCGCGGCCTCCAATACAATTACGCCATGGCGCTTGAGCGCGTTGGCCGAAGCGGCGAGGCGCTCGAAATTTATGAGCGCCTCGCGAAAGTCGATCTCGATACCGCGGAGCTTGCGCTGAACTACATCCGCGCGCTGTTCGCAGCCGGCCGCAAGAAGGATGCCGAAACCGTCGCCGAGCAGTCTATCCAGATGTGGCCCGGCGTAACGACGCTCCACACCGTCCTCGCCCGTATCCGGTGGCTCCGCGGCGAAGGCGAAAACTGTACAGAGCTCACCGAGGCCGAATTACTTTGGCGCCGCCCCAGCGATCTGGCGCTTCGCCTCGCATGCGCTGATGCACTGCATCGCGGCGGCCACTTCTCCAAGGCGTTGACCGCGCTTGATGAAGCGCTGCGCTATGCGCCGCAATCGGGCCAATTGCTCAGCGTCAAAGCCGTGATCCTGGATGAGCTTGATCGCCCAGACGACGCGTTGGAGCTGTTGCGCGCCGTAGCGGAGGCAGCGCCGCAAGCGCGCTCGTCGCGGCGCAACATGCTCTCGGTTCTGCTGCGGTGCGGACGCGCCGTTGAGGCGCTCACGCTTGTTCGTGAACTACGCGCGCAGGAGCCCGACGAGCAATATCTTCTCGCGTGCGAGTGCACGGCGCTGCGTATGCTCGGAGATCCGCTCTATCGCCAATGGTGCGACCATCAGCGATTAGTGCGGACCTATACAATCGAGGCGCCCGAGGGCCATTTCACCGCTGAGAGCTTCAACGCGAGCTTCGCCAACCTGCTGCGCGGCCAGCATCGGAGCAGCGCCAATCCGTTGGATCAGCCGCGGCCGAACTTCAGCCAAACCCCGCGAAACCTGCTGACGCACAACGATCCGCTGTTCAAAACCTTCCTCTCCGCGGTCGAGCCGCATGTGCGCGACTACATCTCCCGCTTGCCTGAGTCAGCAGGCTCCATCACGGCGCGGCGTGGGAAGCAGTATCGCTATACCAACCTCTGGTCCGCGCGGCTGATCAAGGACGGTTTCCAGCCGAGCCATGTTCATGACCGTGGTTGGATCAGCGGCATCTATATTGCGGCTGAGATGCCGGACGAGGGTGGCCAAAATCCCCATTCGGGTTGGTTCAAATTTGGCGAGCCGAACAAGCCGCCGCCCGAATGCGGCGTTGAACGCATGATCGAACCAAAAGCCGGCCAGCTCGTGCTGTTTCCATCCTATATCTGGCACGGGATAGCGCCCTTAGGCGGCGATGAATTGCTGACCGCCGCCTTTACTGTGGCGCCAGCCTAGGGCGGGCAATTCGTCCGCGTGCGGGCCGGCGGAGGTTCAGCTAAACAAGGCTATGACGACGAGCGGCATGAATACGAATGCGCGGCGGTTCTACGAGACGGTAAGCGTCGTCGAGGCGGGCGGCGGCTTTTCTATCGCGCTGGATACAAGGCGCGTGCGCACGCCCGGCGGTGCACACTTCGTTGCGCCGACCAAGGCGCTCGCCGAAGCGTGCGCACAAGAATGGGCGGCGCAAGAAGCCAACATTGTCCCTGCCGCCATGCCTGTCACACAATTAGCCTTCGCCGCGATCGATTGGACCCGTCCCGCGCGTGAGGAGCGCGCCGACTTCGTCGCGTCCTATTTGCAGACCGATATGTGCTGCTATCGCGCCAGCGCGCCACGCGAATTGGTCGAACGTCAGGAGCGGGCTTGGCAGCCGGCCGTTGATTGGGCGCAGGAAGCTCTGGGGCTCAAGCTGCCTGTGATCGTTGGCGTCAGTCCTGCGGAAGCGCCGCCTGGTGCGCGCGCGTCAGTGCGCGATCAAGCGCTCGCCTTCGATGATTTTCGCCTCACCGCGCTCACGCAAGCGACCGCTATCTCAGGCTCACTGATCCTCGGCTTTGCGCTGACGCAAGGCCGCCTGACCGCCGAAGAGGTCTATCTCGCGTCGGTGTTGGATGAGCTTTGGGCGCTTGAGCGCTGGGGTGATGACGAGGAGGCGCGCGTGAGGCTCGAGCGCATACGTGCAGAGCTTGATGCGCTGGCGCGATTCCTAGAGGCTCTCGCATGAGCGCCGATCAGGTCCTTGAGGAAGCGGAAGCGATCCTGCGCCGCGGCGATGCGCTTGGCGCCGAACGCAAACTCGCAACGCTTTGGGCGGACACCAGCACCGCGCCCGGCGCTGCGCTTCATTTGCTAGGCGCGATCAGGCGCCTCCAGCGCCGCGTCCCGGATGCGGAGCGCTACTTCCGCCGCGCTATCGCCGCGGAGCCCAACGTTGCGCGCCACCGTTTCGCGCTGGGCGAGTTGCTCGCCAGCGTTCAACTTCACGGCGACGCCGCCGATGCGTTCGCGCAGGCGTTTCGCCTTGATCCTGAGTCGCTGCCGACTGCCCGCGCATTTACGCGCAGCGCGTTGGCCGCGGGCCGTGGCGCCGACGCCGAACGTGTCGCGCGCGCGCTCACCATCGCAGCGCCCAGCGCAGAATCCTGGAATTTTCTCGCCAGCGCACTGCGCGCGCAAGATAAGCTGGAAGAGGCGCTCGAAGCCGCGGAGCAGGCCGTCGCCAGCGATCCCAATGACGCTGCAGCAGCGCACACGCGCGCGACCATCCTTACCCGCATAGGCCGCAACGAAGATGCACTCGCGGCGCTGAACGCCTTGAGCGCGCGCGGTGTCACCGCACCGGCGATCGTGTTCACCCGCGGCACGGCGCTCTTCAACATGACGCGCGCTGCCGAAGCAGAAGCCGCGTTCGCCCAGGGCGTAGCGCGCTGGCCAGCTGACGCGAACCTGCACACGGCGCTCGCCAACGCTCGCTGGATGCGCGGCGACGAAGCTCGCTTCACGCGTGACTTTGAGGCCGCCGTCGAGCGCCAGCCGGATAATGTTCAACTTCGTCTGATGTGCGCCGATCTGCTGCGCCGCGCTGAGTTCAAGGATCGCTCCGAAGCCATGCTCCGCGCCGGGCTGGAGCGCGCGCCCAGCGACATTGCGCTGACTCAGTCGCTCGGCGTTTTGCTCGATGAGATGGGACGCGCGCCGGAGGCCTTGCCGCTGTTGCAGCGCGCGGCCGCCGCCGTGCCCGGCATGATGCAGGTGCGCGGCAATCTGACGAACGTGCTGCTGCGGCTTGGGCGCGGCGACGAGGCGCTGCGCGAGATCGAAGTCGCCCGCCGCGCTGCGCCGCTCAATCAAGAGTGGATTTGCTACGAGACCATGGCGCTGCGCCAACTCGGCGATCCGCACTACCACGCACTCTGTGATTACGAGCGCATGGTGCGGCCCTTCGATCTTTTGCCGCCGGCCGGGTACGCAAACATGGCGGCCTTCAACGAGGCGCTCGCCGCCAGCCTTGCGCGCTTGCACGTTCTGGAGACCCATCCGCTCGATCAATCGCTGCGCGGCGGCTCGCAAACCTCGCGCAGCTTGATCTATGTCGATGATCCTGTGATCCAGTCCTATCTGCGCGCTTTGAGCGATCCGATCCTCGAATACATCGCGTCCATGGGCGCCCCCGATCCCGCCCATCCCTGGAGCGGGCGCAAGACCGGCCAATTTCGCCTCAGCGGCGCATGGTCGGTGAAGCTCAAAGCCAATGGCTTTCACGTCAATCACCTGCATCCGGCTGGATGGATCAGTTCCGCCTATTACGTGTCCTTGCCCAAGGTGATGGAGTCTGGCGCCGATCAGCAGGGCTGGATCAAATTCGGCGAGCCGCGTTTGCCGACGCCCGGGTGCGCCGTGGAAAAGGTGGTTCAGCCCAGGAGCGGGCGCCTCGTGCTTTTCCCCTCATACATGTGGCACGGCACCATTCCGTTCAGCGAAGGCGAGCGCCTGACCGCGCCGTTCGACGCTGTCCCAGCCTGATGCAAAAGCTTGTCTGCCAGCGCGCCAGCCGATAACCCCGGTGACAAGAGAGACGGAGACATGAGATGAGCGAAGCTGTGCTCAGCAAAGCTGAAGAACACCTTGCGGCCGGCGATTCCGCAGCGGCGGAGCGAGCGCTGAGCGCAGAATGGCGCGACATCAAAACCGCTCCCGCTGAAGCAAAGCACGCAATGGCGATGGTGCGCGCGCATCAGAAGCGCTTTGCCGACGCCGAGCAATTGCTCCGCGGCGCACTGACGGACGAGCCGCAATCGCTGCGTCACAACATTGCGCTCGGCCACATCCTGACGCTGAGCGAAAATCCCACGAAAGCCTCGGAAGCCTACGCCGCAGCGTATCGCATCGATCCCGAATGGCCGGGTCTCCTCAACAATTACGTCACCGCCTGTTACGGCGCCGGCCGCTATGACGAAGCGGAAAAAGGCGCGCGGCTCATGATCACGAAAGCGCCGACAGCAGGCGCGTGGGATTTGCTTTCGTGTTCGTTGCGCGGGCAGGGGCGTGCGCAAGAGGCGCTCGACGCCGCCAACGAAGCGCTGCGCGTCAGTCCCGAGCATCTGGGCGCGCGCCACAGCCTCGGCGCTGCGCTTTTGAAACTCGGCCGCGCATCCGAAGCGCTTACGGCCTTCGATCAGGTCGAGGCCAGTGGCGGCTCTGGGGCCGCGCTCTCGTTCAACCGTGCAGCCGCGCTCGAAAAGCTGGGCAAGTCGAAGGAGGCCAAGGCTGTGCTGGAGGACGCCGCGCGCCGCTGGCCCAACGCCAAGCGCCCGAACTAGGCCCGCTCTTGCCTCGCTCCAGCGCCCCGTCTAACCCGATGGCGGTGTTGGGTCGCCGCGGGGAGCGTCCGGTGAAGGCTTTTCTGACGTGTTTCGCGTTCTGTGCCGCGCTGACGGCGGCGGCGGCTTGGGCTGAGCAATCTCCGGCCAGCGCAGCATGGACCGATCCCACCGGCGCGTTTTCCATCGACTACGAGGCGCAAGGCTGGACGCCGATCGATCCCGCCGATCTCGCGCCACAAGATGGCGACGTCCTCCTCATCGAGCACAACGGCTTTCAAGCCAGCGGCCAGATGCGCATGTGCGGTGTACGCAGCGTCGTCGTGCCGAATGCGCCGCCGAACATGCCGCAAGCGCGCGCCAACCTCGCCGTGGCCAATCGCACGCAAGCGGATTTCGAAGCCATCACCAGCGCGCCGCTCTCAAGCTTCGAGCGCACCGAGTTGAACGGCGTCGCGGTGGCGAGCTTTTCCTTCGAGCAGGGGCGCTATCTGAATTTCTGGCGGCTCTTCTATCTCAGTCAAGGTGCGCAGACGGTACAGGTCAATGTCACCTGCGGCATGACCAGGCCCGCAAACGATGCAGAGATCGCCAACGTCAACGCCGTACTCGGCACACTGCGCATCCACGGCGCGGCGCCTTAAGCAAAACGCTCCCACTTCCTTCTATCAACACTGAGACCACCGAATGAAAGACATCATCGCCGCCCTCGAAGCTAAGCGCGCTGCGGCGCGCGCGGGTGGGGGCGAAAAGCGCCACGCGGCCCAGCACGCCAAAGGCAAGCTCACCGCGCGCGAACGCATCGATCTTCTGCTCGACGAAGGCAGCTTCGAAGAGTTCGACATGTTCGTCGAACATCGCAGCCACGAATTCGGCATGGAGAAAACCAAGATCCCGGGCGACGGCGTCGTCACCGGCTGGGGCACCATTAACGGCCGCCTAGTTTACGTCTTCTCCAAGGACTTCACCGTCTTCGGCGGCTCGCTCTCGGGCGCGCACGCGGCCAAGATTGTCAAAGTCCAAGACATGGCGATCAAGAACGGCGCGCCGATCGTCGGCCTCTTCGACGCTGGCGGCGCGCGCATCCAAGAGGGCGTTGAATCGCTCGCCGGCTACGCCGACATTTTCATGCGTAACATTCTGGGCTCGGGCGTCGTTCCGCAGATCAGCGTCATCATGGGGCCATGCGCGGGCGGCGACGTCTATTCGCCAGCGATGACCGACTTCATCTTCATGGTGAAGGATACGAGCTACATGTACGTCACCGGCCCCGAGGTCGTGAAAACCGTGACGAACGAAATCGTCACCCACGAAGAGCTCGGCGGCGCGCGCGTGCATGCGTCGAAATCCGGCGTCGTCGACGGCGCCTACGAGAACGATTTCGAGACGCTGACGCAAATGCGCCGGCTGATCGATTTCCTGCCGCTCTCCAACCGCGAAAAGCCGCCGACACGCCCGCATTTCGATGACGTCACGCGCGAGGAAACCTCGCTCGATCGCCTGATCCCCGATAATCCGAACAAGCCCTACGACATGAAAGAGCTGGTCGAAAAGGTCGCCGACGAGGGCGATTTCTTCGAGATCGGTTCGGAGTTCGGCAAAAACATCCTGACCGGCTTCGTCCGCCTCGACGGCTCGACCGTCGGCATCGTCGCCAACCAGCCGATGGTGCTGGCCGGCGTGCTCGACATCGATGCATCCCGCAAAGCCGCGCGCTTCGTGCGCTTCTGCGACGCTTTCAATATTCCGATCGTCACCTTCGTGGACGTGCCGGGCTTCCTGCCGGGCACCAAGCAAGAGCTCGGCGGCCTCATCAAACATGGCGCGAAGCTCCTCTTCGCGTACGGCGAGGCCACGGTGCCGAAAGTCACAGTGATCACGCGCAAAGCCTATGGCGGCGCCTATGACGTCATGAGTTCAAAGCATCTGCGCGGCGACGTGAACTATGCGTGGCCGAGCGCCGAGATCGCGGTGATGGGCGCCAAGGGCGCCGTCGAAATCATCTTCCGCGCCGACATCGGCGACCCCGAAAAAATCGCTGCCCGCACCAAGGAATATTCCGACCGCTTCGCCAATCCGTTCGTGGCCGCCAGCATGGGCTACGTCGACGACGTCATCATGCCCCGCGAAACCCGCAAACGCATCATCCGCGCGTTGGGGACGCTGAAGAACAAAAAACTAGAGAACCCCTGGAAGAAGCACGACAATATTCCGTTGTGAGGATCGATGCAGAATATCTTCAGCCTCGAGTGGTTTCCTGCGGTGATGGCAGGTTTCGCGCTTACGGCCGTCGCCGGGGCGACGTCATCCTGGCTTCAATTTAGAAACGAGCGGAAGACCGCTGAAGCGATGCTTCAACGAGAGTTTCAGGCTCAGCGCGAGATGGAGGAAACTCTCGCGCGGCTTCAACAAGCTCTTGAGAGACAGGGCGAGATACTGACTGCTGACGGCACAGCACTCACCCAACCTGAAATAGAGGTGCTTCGGAAGTCCAATGAAGAATTGGCGTCTCGGGCGAGTGCTCTCGAGAGCAGGGCGCGCAGTCTTGAGCGTGCCCTGGAGGAACGGCGCTCGGCTGAGGAGGTTTTGGGAGAGGTGCGAGCGCGCTTGTATGGTGAGGGTCGGAGGTTAGGTCGAGATTCGTGGATCAATTTGATAATTGGAATGGGCTTCGCCTTTGGCGGAATTTGGCTGCTGGCTTACTCAGTGTTTTTCTTGCCGAGTTCGGGAAATGAGACGCTCGCCCATCAGATACCGCGGTTGTCCTTAGGTGTCTTTGTGAATGTAATCGCGTTCTTCTTTTTCCGGATGTATTTGGCCAATCAGAATGATCTCAGACACACAAAAAACGAGTTGACCACGATTGAGTTGAAGGCGGCGGCGCTTCGGGTTGCCCTGGTCAAAGGTGAGGGTGTTTGGCTGCAAGAGCTGGAGATGTTGGATATGTTCTCCTCGTGGGTGAAATCTCAACGGCGCGAGTCCGCCGGGAGCGGTGATTGACGATATATGTGCTCAACTTCAACGCATCTATCCAACACTTTCCGCGCCTAAACGCTTGCGCCACAAGCAAATCCAAAAAACGTATCCCACACCTCAAAACCGCGCGCATAATGCACCCATCCCTCGCACGAGAGGTTCATCGTGCTAGCCGAGCCGAGCGAAGCGGGGGACGTGATCGAGCGTGAAGTGCTGTCCGTAACTCGCCGGCTACCCGGTCGAGGCGGCGTGCAGACAAGGCGGGCGCGCCGAAGCTGAGCGCTGCAATTTCTCCGCAAAACGGAGGCGACAGATCAACACTGAAGCCCGCGGGTAAGCAGCGTAAGGCGCCAACCGCGGAAGCGTACCGGGACCTCGAACGGCTCGAGGCCTGCACGCCGCCGGGGACCTATCCAGGAGAGTGAAAAACCTCCCCGTGACGGCCCGGCGAGCACAGATCATGACGGGGCGCGTGCGATGCGCGGCGTTGGTCAGCGATGATCAGCGCAACTCGGAACTAACCCGGCGCATCCCACGCGCCCCGGCCTCTCTTTCTCCCGCATGCGCACGCGCGCGTGACGGGCGCGCAGCGCGTGTTTAAGCTGCGCGCGAAGGAGACATTCATGCGCGCTTTGGTTTCGCTCTTGGCTCTCGCGCTGGTCGCGTGCGGCCAAACCCCTGAACCGACGGCTGAGGCGCCCGAAGTCGCGGCGGAGGAGGTCGCGCCGTCGCCCTTCATCGGCGCCTACACTGCGATGTCGACCACCGCGATGAGCATCACCGGCGATCTCGACGCAAGTGCGGACGTGCTCTCGTTCGGAAAAGGCTTCCGTATCGAAGGCGGCCGCGTCGATGCGAATGTCGCGGGCGACACCGATCTCTCCGCTGGCGGCGGCACGATCAACAGCGGCAGCGGCATCCAGGTTTCGGACGTGGAACTGCGCCGCATCGAAAACGTCCGCATCGCCGCCGATGCGCCGTCGCCCAATCTCTGCGGCGGCGCGACTGCAAGCTACGTCATCCTCGGCCGCAACGCCGATACTTTGACGCTGCAAATCTTCTCCGGCGCCGACGCCCCAGGCCCCAACGCGCACGACACGCAACTCTGCGGCATCTACAACTACATGCCCGCCGCCTGACCATGCGTACACTGGTCGCCGCGATCTTCTTGCTCTTCGCAACACCCGCGCTCGCGCAAACCGAGCTCGCACCGCGCGTTGAACGCATCGTCAGCGAAGACAGCGCCTCATTCGAAGCGCACGTCTTCGATACTGGCGCGCGGCAACGCCCGCGCGGCGCGATCGTGTTGCTGCACGGCGGCGGCTGGGTCGCCGGCGACGCCACCTGGGTCTATCCGCGTGCGCGCCAATTTGCCGAAGCCGGCCTCGTCGCCGTGGCCGTCGACTATCGCCTCGGCGATCCGCGCCGCGCGAGCGCCGATGCACGCGCCGCGATCCGCTGGCTCCGCGCCAATGCCGTAGGACTGAACATCGATCCAAACCGCATCGCCGCCTACGGCGTCTCCGCCGGCGGCCAACTCTCCGCCACCGCCGCGCAAGGCGAAGATGAATCCGCGCGCCCCAATGCGATCGTCTTGCTCTCACCAGCGCTCGATGTCGGCCGCGATGGTTGGTTCGCGCGCCTGGTTGGGGGCAGGGAAACGGCGCAGCAGCTGTCGCCGCTCGAACACGTCCGCGCCGGCCTGCCGCCCACCTTGATCCTGCAAGGTGATGTCGACAGCGAAACGCCGCTCCCCGGCGCCCGCCGCTATTGTGAAGCGATGCGCGCGGCCGGCGGCGAATGCGTCCTCAAAGTTTATATCGGCTACGGCCATCTCTTCACGCCCGCCGGCATCAACGATCGCGACACGCCCCAGCCCGACCCCACCATCTCCGCGCAAGCCGGAGATTTCGCGTTGGCCTTCCTCCGCCACCGCGGCTTCATGGACTGAAGCGCGACGAGGCGCGCCGCTTCTGCGATGGGCCGTGTCGCGGTCATGGCGTGCCGGGCTTATGGTCCGGCATGCGTATTGTGCTCGCAGCCGCCTTGCTCGCCGCGCTCGCCGGCTGCAGCGAGGCGCCGTCACAAACGGCGAAGCCTGCGTCGTCCGTGATGCCGCGCGGCCCCTACAACGCCGCCTCCGCCAGCGCGCAGCAGCTGACCGGCAACATGCGCATCGAACGCGCCGGCATGCTCTTTGACAGTGGCATAACGCTGTTCACGCGCACACTCGATCCGCTGCGCGGC
>JAWXAM010000127.1:0-10461 GCA_034439495.1 Terricaulis sp.
GGCCTATATGACCCGCCGCGCGCGCGGGGGCACGCAAGTCACGATCTCGACGCCGCTCTCCGCCGCGCACCAGACCCTCCTTTTTGCGAAAGAAGGCCGCGATTACTTCGCCCTGCCGTCACACGCAGTGGAGCGGGTGGTGCGGGTCGGCGCCGACGCCTTCGAAGACCTCGACGGCCGCTCTGTTTTCCGGCTGCAGATCGCTGGGAACCAGATCGTCATTCCCGTTGTTTCGTTGTCTAATGCGGTAGGCGTTTCCGATGGAGCGCCGCGGGAGAGGCCGTTCGTGCACGTTGCTGTGGTGCGTCAGGGCGAGCAGAGGCTGGGCCTCAGCGCAGAAAGTTTCGAAGGCGTGCGGACTGCGACTGTCACCACTTTGGACATGGCGGGCGCAGTGAGCGACCTCGTGGCCGGCGCTGTGCAATTCGATGATGAGGCTGTTGCCGTGGTGATTGATGCGGGCGCTCTGATGCGCCGCGCCGCCCGCGGCGAGCTCGACGTGCGCACACCTCAAGTGATCGCCCCGCAAGCGCGCGCCGCGACGCGGCACACCGTGCTCATCGTGGACGATTCCATCACCACCCGCACGTTGGAGAAGAGCATTCTCGAAGCGCAGGGCTATCGCGTTCTGGTCAGTGTCGACGGCGTCGATGCGCTCAACGCACTGCGCACCGCAACGGTACAGGTCGATGTCATCATCGCTGACGTTGAAATGCCCCGCATGGATGGCTTCCAGCTCCTGCAGACGCTGAAATCCGATCCGCATCTGGCCAGCGTGCCCGTTGTCCTTATGACCTCCCGCTCAGATCCAAGCGACGTGCAGAGGGGACTCGAACTAGGCGCCGATGCCTACCTTGTGAAGCAGGACTTCGATCAGCGCGAGCTGCTGACGACGATCGGGCAATTGCTGTGAAGCCGGCAGCGTCACCAGTCCGCGTGATGGTGGTGGAAGATTCTGCAACCGTGCGCATGCTGCTCTGCCACATCATCGACCGCGACCCGCGCCTGCAGCTTGCGGCCGTGTGCGTCAGCGCAGAAGAGGCGCTTGAATCGATCGAAGTAGTTGCGCCTGATATCATCTCTATGGACATTCGCCTGCCCGGCATGGATGGCCTCGAAGCCACTCGCCGGATCATGAGCACGCATCCGACGCCGATCGTCGTGATCGCCGATGCAGTCCATGATTCAGCCCTCAGCATTGCGCTCAACGCGCTGAAGGCGGGTGCGCTCACCGTGCTGGAAAAGCCGGCTGGCCCGGCCGCCGAGGCTTACGAGTCCGCCGCCAACCATATCGCCACACAATTCTACATCATGAGCCAAGTGTCGGTGATCAGACAGCGCGCCTCTTCACCGGCATCGGACGATAACGATCGCACCACGCCGGGCGCGCGCTTCGGCGGCGCCAACCTCGTCGCAATAGCCGCTTCCACCGGCGGCCCGCCCGCGCTTGCTGCAGTGCTAGGCGGGCTCCCCGCCAATTTTCCAGCGCCAATTCTGGTGGTGCAGCATATGGGCGGGCCCTTCATGGAAGGCTTCGCTGCTTGGCTTAACGATCAGACGCCGCTTAGCGTCTCGATCGCCAAAGATCGCGACACGCCTGTCGCCGGACGCGTCTATGTCGCCCCGGGTGATCGCCACCTTTCGCTTGGGCCGGGCGGCGTGCTGCGCATCACGGCTGAAGCGCCGATGGCCAGCCAGCGTCCGGCGGCGAATGTGCTCTTCCAATCTTTGGCGCGCACCGCCGGCGCCAAGGCGATCGGCGTTTTGCTGACTGGCATGGGCGAAGACGGCGCGCGGGGCTTGCTCGAAATGCGCGAAGCCGGCGCCTGCACCATCGCCGAGGATGAAACCACCGCTGTCGTCTACGGCATGCCGGCCGCCGCCGCCCGCATGGGCGCTGCAAGCATCCGCTTGCCGTTGGACGCGATTGCGCCGCGCCTCATTCAACTCATCGCCGTGGAGCGGACATGAGCGCCGTCCCCACCGTCGCTCAGCGCATCCTCCTCGTCGAGGATTCCGATGTGCAAGCGCTGGAGCTTCGCAGCGTGCTGGAAGCCACCGGCTACGAGGTGACGCGCGCCGCCAGCGCCGAGCAAGCGCTGGAACTGCTCAATCACAGCATTCCGGACCTGATTATCGCCGATCTCGAATTGCCCAACATGGACGGCCGCGAGCTGACGCGCACGTTGCGCCAAAACCCGCGCACCCGCGCCGTTCCGGTGCTGATGGTGACCAGCGCCAGCGCCCGCGAAGATGAGCGCGCCGGCCTTGAAAGCGGCGCCGACGCCTACGTGCAAAAGTCGCGCGATCCGCAACCGTTGCTGATGCGCGCGGCGGCGTTGTTGCGCAGCGCGCGGCTGGATACCCCGCAAGAGGGCGCCGACTTCCGCCGCGCCCGCGTCGTAGTGCTCGATTCAAGCGCAACGCAGCGGCTGAATATCCAGCAATTGCTCGCCAACGATTTTATGATGCAAGCCTCCGGCGATCTCGACGAGGTGCTGCGTTCTTTGAGTGCGCCCGAAGCGCCCGATTGCATCATCGTCAATCTGCTTGACGTGCGCATTGATGGAGTCACCGCTTGCGAGCGCTTGGCGCACGCGCGTGACACTGAAGGGGCTGCGCCGCTGGGCTGTCTGATCGTCGGTGTCGGCGGCCGTAGCCTGGCGGATGGCGATCTGGTGCGCGCAGCATTTCTCGCCGGCGCTGATGACGTGGTCGGCTCCATCGCCGATACTGAACTTCTCCGCCTTCGCTTGCGCGCGCTCCTGCGCCGGCAAGCGGTGCAGCGTGAAGTGCGACGCCTTGAGGCCGAGCGCGCCTCTGCCCACGCGACCTCCGAACACTTCCGCCTGCTCGTCGAAGGCGTGCTCGACTACGCCATCTTCATGCTCGACACGGACGGCAAGGTGACCACCTGGAACGGTGGCGCGGAGCGCATCAAGGGCTACAGCTCCGACGAGATCATCGGCCAGCATTTCTCCCGTTTCTACACCGAACAGCAACTGGCCAACAATGAACCCCAACGCGCCTTGAACGTGGCCCGCGAGGAAGGCCGCTACGAGGTCGAAAGCCAACGCGTCCGCAAGGACGGCGCCGCGTTCTGGGCCCACGTCGTTATCGATCCAATCTTCAGCGCAGATCGCGAACTCCTCGGCTACGCCAAGATCACGCGCGACATCTCGGAGCGCCGCCAGGCCGCTGAGCAATTGCAGGAAGCGCGCGTTGCGCTGATGCAGGCACAGAAAATGGAGGCCATCGGCCAGCTCACTGGCGGCATCGCCCACGACTTCAACAATATGCTCGCCGGCATTATCGGCGGCCTCTCGCTGCTCGAGCGGCGCATCAACGCCAAGCGTTACGATGAGACCAAGGAGCTGATCGACGCCGCGCTCACCAGCGCCAATCGCGCCGCCTCGCTCACGTCACGCTTGCTCGCCTTCGGCCGCCGCCAGTCGCTCGACATCCAGCCCAACGATGTCAACGCCATCGTCGCCTCGATGCGCATGCTGGTCGAGCGCACGGTAAGCGAAAACATCACATTCGATACCGCGTTCGAAAAGTCTGAAGCTTGGGCGATGACGGATGCAAGTCAGCTAGAGTCGGCCATCCTCAATCTCGTCATTAACGCACGCGACGCCATGCCCGACGGCGGGCACCTTCGCGTCGAAACGAAAGCTGGGCGTATTGCCAAGAACGCGGGCGGCGAATGTGCGCCGGGCGACTACGTGCTGATCACCGTGCGCGACACCGGCCACGGCATGACCAAGGAAGTCCTCGCGAAAATCTTCGACCCGTTCTTCACCACCAAGCCGATTGGCCAAGGCACGGGGCTCGGGCTCTCCATGGTCTATGGCTTCATGCGCCAAGCAGGCGGGCAAGTTCTGGTCGAGAGCGAAGTGGGCAAGGGCACAGCCGTGACGATGTGGCTGCCGCGCGCCAACGCTCAGAAGCAGGTTGAGCCTGTTCAAACCCTGCGCGCGCGCGGGGCCGGCGAAACTGTGCTGGTAGTCGAGGACGATCCGCAAGTCCGGCTGATGATTGGCGAAGCGCTAAAGGAGCTTGGCTATAACAGTCTGCTGCACGAGGAGGCCGCAGCCGCGCTGCCGATCCTTGAGGACGAAGCCCAGCACATCGATCTGCTGATCACCGATGTTGGGCTGCCGGGCATGGACGGGCGCAAGCTTGCGGAAATCGCGCGCAGCGTCCGCCCCGATCTCAAAGTGCTTTTTATCACCGGTTACGCCCAGCACGCGGGTGTCCGCAGCGAATTCCTAAGCGAACGCATGGCGATGATCGTAAAGCCCTTCTCGCTGGAAGGCTTCGCCGACGCCGTAAACCAGATGCTGTCGCCGAACGCCTGACGCGAAGCGCGGCAAAATACGCGCCGCTGGTCAGTGCAGTTGACGCGCCCGCGGCTTCCGGGCGATTGAACCGCCGCAATGGCGTACGCTCAGGCGCATAAGTTTTCCATCGCTCCGATGATGGATTGGACCGACCGGCACTGCCGGGCGTTTCACCGTGCGCTGACCAAACGTGCGCTGCTCTACACCGAGATGATCACTGCCGACGCCATCATTCATGGCGACCGCGAGCGGCTGCTTGGCTTTTCCGATCTCGAACACCCGGTTGCGCTGCAACTTGGCGGCAGCGATCCGGCCAAGATGGCCGAGGCTGCGCGCATCGGTGCTGCGTTCGGCTATGACGAGATCAATCTCAATATCGGCTGTCCGTCCGATCGCGTGCAATCGGGCCGCTTCGGCGCCTGCTTGATGCGCGAGCCTGAACTGGTCGCGCAGCTTTGGGCCGCCGCGCAAGCTGCCGCGCCGCACGTGCCGGTGACGATCAAATCGCGCATCGGTGTCGATGACCAAGAGCCGCGCGATGCGTTGTTCACGCTGGTGGACGCCTGCGCGCGTGAAGGTTGCTCAAGTTTCACCGTACACGCGCGCAAGGCCTGGCTCAGCGGATTGTCGCCAAAGGAAAACCGCGACGTGCCGCCGCTCGACTACGCGCTCGTGCATGAACTGAAGCGCGCGCGCCCACAGCTCACGATCGTGCTCAATGGCGGCCTGCGTGATCTTGATCACGCATTGGCGGAAGGCGAAGGCCTCAATGGCGTTATGCTGGGTCGGGCCGCCTACCAATCGCCAAGCGTATTGATGGATGTCGATACGCGCGTGTTTGGCGCCGCCAATCCCGTTGCCGATGCGGTCTCTGCTGTCGAAGCGCACATCGCCTACATCGAAGCACGGCGTGCTGAAGGCGTGCCTTTGCATGGCATGACGCGCCATATGCTTGGCCTCTTCAATGGTGTGCCGGGCGGGCGCGCGTGGCGGCGGGTGCTGTCGGAAAAGGGCGTGCGCGCTGGCGCTGGCGTTGAGGTCGTGCGCGAAGCGCTGGCGCAGATCACCCGTCCCGCGATCCATGCGGCATGAGCCCTGAACTCATTTGGTTCATGCTGGCGCTGGCGGGCGCTGGATTGTTTGCGGGGTTCGTCGGCGGTTTGTTCGGCATTGGCGGTGGCGCCGTCATCGTGCCGGCGCTTTATCTCGTCTTCACCGCGCTTGGCGTCGATGAGAGCGTCCGCATGCACGTCGCCATCGGCACATCGCTCTCCACTATCATCTCCACATCGTGGCGTTCGCTCGCCGCGCACACCAAAGCCGGCGCCGTTGATGTCGAAGTTTTGAAGGCTTGGGCCCCGTGGATCACGCTCGGCGCGCTCATCGGCGGCTTCGCGGCAGGCTTTGCCAACACGGAAGTTCTGCTCATCGTCTTCGGCGGCGGCCTGTTATTGATCGCGGCGCAAATGGCGTTCTCGTCGCCGGACTGGCGCGTCTGGCAGGATCTCCCGCGCGGCGGTGTGCGCGCCGCCATCGCCGGCGGCATCGGCGCGCTGTCTGCAATGATGGGCATTGGCGGCGGCGCGTTCGGCGTCACGGTGCTGACGCTGTGCGGCCGGCCGATCCATCAAGCCGTCGCCACCGCATCCGGCTTCGGCGCCGCAATCGCGCTACCTGCAACGCTCGCTTACATCGTCACCGGTTGGGGGCAGGCGGGCCTGCCGCCGTGGTCGCTCGGCTATGTGAGCCTGCCCGGCTTCATCGTGCTCGCCGCGCTGACGGCGCTCACAGCCCCGATCGGCGCGCGCCTCGCCCATCGCCTGCCGCAACTGGCCCTCAAGCGCGCGTTTGCTGTTTTGCTGGCGCTTGTCGCGCTCAACATGCTGCGTGAGGCGTTGCTCTAGCTCGCCGCCTTGGTCGCTTCCAAGCGCGCCGGCAGCTCCGCCATGATCGCCAGCCGTTCGGCTTCGCTCAGCCGCCCCCACGACGCGATCTCCGGTAAGCTGCGCCCGCAGCCAACGCACAGCCCCGACTGCCCGCTGACAGCGCAGACCTTGATGCAGGGCGTGGATGGGCCGGTACTCATGGCTTCCAGCTAACCATCTGGATTCATTCCCGCAAATCCCCCGCTCCTGCGCCTGTATCGTTTTTCGATAATTTCACATTGACTATCGATGTAGTTTATCGTATTTCGATAACACCCTGAATTCGCAGCAAGGCTGCATCCGGTTCACCAACCGGCGGCATCTCCAGAGCGGGCCAGGCGAAAACACTGACCTTGGAGGGACTATCTCATGCGTATCGCACTCATCGCCACTGGCGCCGCCGCTTTGGTCGCCGTTCCGATGGCGCTCAGCATGACCGGGCCGCAAATGTCGGCCGACCAATTCGTAAGCGCCGTCCGCTGCACCGCCTACGACGTGGTGACCCAGCCGAAGGCTGAAACCGGCGCCGCCCGCATGCAGCTCAATTCCGAGGCGCTCCGCCAGCCGGCCGCGACGGTCGAGCAGGCGCGGGCCGAAGCCAGCCAGATCGCTCGCCAAGCTGTGATCAGCGAATCCGCCGGAGATGGGGCTATGCTGCGCCAAGAACGGGCAGCCGCCTGCGCTGGCGCTCAACTGGCCACATTTGGCGCGAGCGATGACGCAGCGTAAGTAGGTTCTAACAGCGCGGCGTCCGCGAGGCGCCGCGCGAAGGGGAGTGAGATGAACGTCCTGTTCCTGGCCACCGCGCTCGTCGCTTGCACCGCGCCGTTCGCCGTCGCCAACGCCCAGACCGATATCGAGCGGCGCACCCAAGTGCGTATCGAGAGCGACTCGCCAAGCGGGGGCTCGTCCCCAACGGCAACGCGCCAAACGCCCGCCACGCCAGCGCCTGCCGCGAGCCAAACCACCGCGCAGCGCGAGGCGGCAGACGCAGCGCGACTGATCGCCGAGCGGCGCCGCAGCGGCAAGCGTATTCCCGACGCTGAGTTGATAGGCCCACGCGGCGCTCTATAGTCGGCGCGCAACGCAGCACGCGGTCCTCGCGCGCGCGTCAACGGGCCGGATAGATGGATCTCAATTTTTCCGCGGAAGAGCTCGCATTTCGTGACGAAGTGCGCGCGTTCATCGAAGCGAATTACCCAAAGCACCTGAAGGGCAAAGTGCTGCGTGAAGACCTCTCGAAGGAGGACTTCCTCGCCTGGCACAAAATCCTCGGCAAAAAAGGTTGGTCGGCGCCGGCTTGGCCCGTCGAGTACGGCGGCACCGGCTGGACCGCGACACAGCGCTACATCTGGCTCGAAGAGAACGCGCGTGGCGAAACCATTCCGCCGCTGCCGTTCGGCGTCTCGATGGTTGGCCCCGTCATCTACACGTTCGGCACGCCCGAGCAGAAGCAGCGCTTCCTGCCCGGCATTCTCTCCGGCGACGTCTGGTGGGCGCAAGGCTACAGCGAACCAGGCGCCGGCTCTGACCTTGCATCGCTCAAAACCCGCGCCGTGCGCGAAGGCGATCATTACATCGTCAACGGCCAGAAGACCTGGACCACGCTCGGCCAACACGCCGATTGGGGCTTCTTCCTCGTCCGCACCGACACCAACGCCAAGCAGCAAGAGGGCATCAGCTTCCTCTTGATCGATATGAAATCGCCGGGCGTCACCGTACGGCCGATCAAACTCTTGGACGGCGGCTACGAGGTGAATGACGTTTTCCTTGAGAACGTAAAGGTGCCGGTCGATCAGCGCATCTACGAGGAAAACAAAGGCTGGACCTGCGCCAAGTTCTTGCTCGCACACGAGCGCGCCGGCATCGCCGGCGTCGCGCGTTCGAAGCGCAACGTTGAGCGTTTGAAATCCATCGCAAAGGCCGAGATCGGCGATGACGGCAAGCCGCTCATCGAGGACGAGGATTTCCAGCGCAAACTCTCGCAACTCGAAATCGATCTCTCCGCGCTGGAAATGACCGAACTGCGCGTGCTCGCGCGTGAAAGCGCCGGTAAGGGTCCTGGCCCCGAAAGCTCGCTGCTCAAGATCAAGGGCACCGAGATCCAACAGCGCCTCACCGAGCTTACGCTCGAAGCCGTCGGCAATTACGCGCAGCCTTATCCGCGCGGCCTCGGCTCGAACGAATTCCCGGTCGGCCCCGATTATTCTGGCGCTGCTGCGCCAATTTACTTCAACTGGCGCAAAGCCTCGATCTACGGCGGCTCCAACGAAATCCAACGCAACATCATCGCGAAGATGGTGCTGGGTCTCTAACGCGCTCGCTCAAAAACAAGACTTCTTGGAAACGCATCGATGAACTTCGATTACACCGACGAACAGAACATGCTCCGCGACTCGATCGCGAAGTGGGCGGCTGGCCAGTATGATTTCGACAAGCGCCGCGCCGCGCTCGCCAGCGAAGACGCCTGGAAAACCAATTGGGCCACCTTCGCCGAACTCGGCCTTCTCGCAGCGCCCTTGCCAGAAGAGTTCGGCGGCCTTGGCGGCGGCGCGATCGATATCAGCGTCGTCACCGAAGAGTTCGGCAAGGCCCTCGTCGTTGAGCCCTACGTGCCGACCGTCGTCCTCGGCGGCGGCGCGCTCAACTACGCCGGCAGCGCCGCGCAAAAAGAAGAGCACCTGAACGCCATCGCCGCGGGCGAGCGCATCATCGCCTTCGCCCAAGCAGAACCCAAAAGCCGCTGGACGCTGCACGATGTCAGCACCACCGCAAAGAAGGACGGTGCAGGCTACGTGCTGAACGGCCACAAAGCCGTCGTCCTCGGCGCGCCGCAAGCCGATCATCTGTTGGTGAGCGCCCGCACCGCCGGCGGCCAGCGCGACGCCAAAGGCATCTCACTCTTCCTTGTGCCGAAGAACGCGCACGGCATTTCCACGCGCGACTACCCAACTATGGATGGCTCGCGCGCAGCTGAAGTGTATTTTGAGAACGTCAGCGTCGGCGCCGCCAACCTGATTGGCGATGCCGACAACGCGCTCGCTCTCATCGAACGCATCGTCGATGAAGCCAACGCCGCCTATAATCACGAAGCCGTCGGCTGCATGCGTATGATGACGTCCTCGACTCAAGAATACGCCAAGCAGCGCAAGCAATTCGGCAAAGCCATCGCCGAATTCCAAGTCATCCAGCACCGCCTCGTCGATATGTTCATGGCATCGGAAGAGAGCTACTCGATGGCGCTACGCGCCACGATCAAGCTCAGCGAAAGCGACGCCGAGCGCGCCAAGGCCGTCTCCGCCGCTAAAGTCTCGATCGGCCAGCATGGCCGCTTCGTCGGCCAAGCCGCGGTGCAAATTCACGGCGGCATGGGCGTCACCGACGAAATGCGCGTCGGCCACTATTTCAAGCGCGTGACCATGATCGACGCGACCTTCGGCAACGTCGACACGCACCTGAAGCGCTACACCGCCCTCGGCGCCAAAGCGGCCTGATCCGGAGTAGGGCGCGGCGCGTAGAGGGGGTATGAAACAAACCCTCTTTGCCGCCGCGTTGATTGCGCTCTCGGCCCTCGCCGCTTGCGCCACGCGCCCACCGGCGCCGCGCGACATCGCCGCCCAGCCCATCGCGATCGAGCAGGCGCTCGCCGGCCGCACGCTCGCGCGCGGAGAGTTCCGCTCCATCACCGGCGCGCGCCGCGGCTTCGATGCAACGCTGAACGGCACTTGGGATGGCCGCGTCCTCACCTTGGTTGAAGACTTCGCCTTTGATGACGGCGAGCGCGACCGCAAAACTTGGCGCCTCGAACAAACCGCGCCAGGTCGTTTCAGCGGCACGCGCGAAGATGTCGTGGGCACAGCTGATGGCTTCCAGGACGGCAACGTGTTCCGGCTCGAATACAACGTCCGCCTGGGTGATCGCGTCGTCCGCTTTCGCGACGTGCTGGCGCTAACGCCGGAGGGCGAAGTGCAGAACGACGCGACAGTCGGTTGGGCGGGCCTGCGCGTCGGCAGCGTCTCCCTCCGCATTCGCCGCGAAGCGGTGGAATAGCGCGCGCTCCAAACTGTGTGCGCAGCGGCGCAAGTTGAACTCCCTCGTCATTCCGGGGCTCGCGAGAGCGAGAACCCGGAACCCAGGGGCCGCGTGCTGTGTGTTGGCCCCTGGGTTCCGGGCTCAATGCTTCGCATTGCCCC
>JAWXAM010000128.1:0-64844 GCA_034439495.1 Terricaulis sp.
GCATCGCACGCGATGGCGATAGCTACGCCGCCGCCGCCTTCGGCCCCAGCGATCTCCTGGTGGAGCTCCGCCGCGTCACCGAAGAAACGCCGCGCAGCGATGGTGCGAAGCTCTGCGGCAATGCGCGCGTCGAATACATCGCCATCGTCTACGACGCGCGCGCCACGTCGCTGACTTTGCTGGCCTTCACGGGCGCTGAACCGCCCGGCCCGCAGGCGATGCAAAGCCGGATCTGCGCGCGCCTCGGCTACTCGGCGCCGCACGGCGCCCGCACGCGTGAGGGCGTAGTGCTCTGACTAATCAGCTTTGCCGTACGGCTTAATCGGCTCGCCGAGCTCGTAATACTCGGCGCCTTTCTCGGTCTGCATGATGAGGTAGCGTTTGTCGTGCTCAGGGTAGGAGACAACATCGATAGGCTTATCTTCGCCGCCCATCAGATAGACGCACTCTTCCTCGAACGTGTTGCGCAAAATGTGCGGCACGGCCGGGGTCGCAAAGCCCATGAAGTCACCGGGGCCGACCTCGGTGGTCTTATCGTCGATCTCAGCGACCGCGCGCCCGGAGAGAATGTAGATCCATTCCTCCTCGAGCATGTGGGCATGATACGCGAAGCTGTCCTTGCCCGGCGGCAGGCGCACCAGGCTGACATGAGCGCGGCTCATGCCAGCAAGCCGCGAAAGCCCCGCCGCGCGGAAGAATGAGTTGGCATTGAGCCGCTGCGTGAAGGGCCGCATCGCTGGTGCGATTTCGCCGGCGCGCCACAGGGACTTTTTCGACTCAGGCATCTGTCACCTCTGCCGCGAGCTTATCCTACAGCGGTGAAGCTGTGGGATGATGCGGCTGATGATTTCAGAACGCGACCGGTTCGAACGCCCGCCACTCCCCCCCGAGCAGCACTTCAAGCGGCCGGAAGCTCGCCTTGTAGTCCATCTTGTCGGAGCCCGGGATCCAGTAGCCGAGATAGACATGGGCAAAGCCAGCGGCGCGCGCCTGCTGGATGTGATCGAGGATGGTGTAGATGCCGAGGCTGCGCCGCGCTTCGTCCGGATCGAAATAGGAATAGACCAGCGAGAGTCCGTCGCCGAGCACATCGACAAGCGCCGCGCCCGCGAGCATCCCGCGCTTGGGCCCGCCGGAATGGCGATACTCGACAATGTGCGTGTGCACTGCCGTCTCTTCGACCATCGCTGCGTAATCGCTGAACGTCATGTCAGCCATGCCGCCGGTGGCGTGGCGCGATCCGAGATAGCGGCGCAGGAGCATGAATTGTTCTTGGGTCGCCTGCGCTGGGCGCAACGTGCGCGTCAGGTCGGCGTTGCGCGCCATGATCTTGCGCCAGCGACGACTAAAGGTGAAACGCTCGACCGGCACACGCGCCGAGATGCATGCGTCACACCCCTCGCAAGACGGGCGGTAAGCAATGTTTTGCGAGCGCCTAAAACCGACACTGGTGAGCGCGTCGTGAAGCGTTTCGGCGTCGAAGCCATCAAGGGCGGTAAAGATCTTACGTTCGCGCTTGCCCGGCAAATACGGGCACGGCGATGGGGCCGTCAGGAAGAACCTGAGGTTCTTGGTTGGAAAGGGCTTGGTCACGCGCTGTCCATGGTCGTTGAACCTGTCATTCCGTCAAGCCAGCGCGCGCATTGCGCGCTGTTAGACTTAACAAACGCTTTCAAGTTCCGACGCCGATCTAAAAATACGGCCACAGATCGAGATTATATCTCCAAACTGGGGAAAAGTCTGGTAGCGTTGCTTTGGATACGCCGTTCGGACAGGGGGAGCTGTTCGGCCTGAAACGAGGGAGAGCGCTCATGGCGCAACCTGTGACGGCCATCCTATCGCGCCAAGGCGAACTCGCCGCGGCGGCATGGCAATTCACGCGCGATACAAACGAAGCCAACCTTTTGGTCGGCAAGGTTGTGTCACGCGCACTGACCCACTTTACCGAAGCGGCTGCGGACGAGACCGTCGTTAGTGAAATGCGGCGCGAGCTCGATCGTCTGATCGAGCAACTGCGCCGCACCCGTCATCATTGATCTGTCGGCTCGCCGCGTCCAAGCGGATCAGGCAACGGCTCGCCATCCGGCGCAAACTGCAGCGACGCGGAATTGATGCAATAGCGCAGCCCGGTCGGGCGCGGGCCGTCCGGAAACACATGGCCCTGATGGCTGTCGCATCGTGCGCAACGCGTTTCGACCCGGCGCATACCGTAGGAATTGTCCTCGATGCCGATGACGTGTTGCGGGTCGATCGGCCCCGTGAAGCTGGGCCAGCCGGTGCCGCTTTCGAACTTGGTGTCCTGTCGAAACAGCGGCAGCCCGCATAAGCGGCAACAATAGACGCCCGGCTTCTTCTGATTGAGCAGGCCGCCGCAAAACGGCGCCTCGGTGCCGTGATGCAGCAGGACGCGGCGCTCTTCGTCGTTGAGGTCAGCTTCCAGCGCCACGCGCTCCTCGGCGCTAGGCGGGGTGAGATCGAAACCTGATTGGGAGAATGTCATGCTCAAATCCTGGGGAGGCGGCCCAGGTTCGTCCAGGGGCGAGCTGTGGTTACACCACGGTTTCGCTGTCGCCATAGAGTTTGGCGAGGTGCGTCACGAGGCTCTTGGCGCCGGCGCTTATCTGTTGATCTGAGAACTTGGTCCGCAATTGACGCGTAGCGTCAGCTAGGCCCTTGGGCTGGAAGCCCAGCTTGCGACGATGCTTCTTGGCGATGTGCTCAATGAGCAAGTCGGCCTTCTCCTGGGCTGGGCCCATGATCGGCTTCAGCGTCTGCTCCAACTCCCGCACCAGCGGGTCACCTTTGCGCTTGCCGGCGCGTTTCTTGGGCGGCAGGACTGCCGCCAGGAGTGTTCGGTCCTCGTGCGCGCGGATCAGCGCAAACGCCTTTTTCAACTCTGGGCGCGTGCGGCTCTTGAGTGCCGCCTTGAGCGCCTTTGCGCCGTCGGCGTCGAGCTTCTTCATGACACAGCTCGCCGTAGCACAGCGGCCGCCGCGTGCGTGAGCGCCTCTTTGGCCGGCCGTCCGCCCACTCGCATCATCGCGCTGACGTTGATCGGGTTGGCCGCAAACCGATCGGTCGGCGCCGATTTGAGTACGGCAGAATACGGAATTTCATCTGGCAGGAGGGCTGAGCCGAAGAACGGCGCGTTGCTGATTTCGTTGCGCGTGAACGCATCCGCATCATTGGTTTCGCCGGATCGAGTGCGGTCATTCACGCCGTTAAGCAGCACCGAGAACTCGCTGGACCGCAAGGCTCTTCCCCTCACTTCACGCACGACGTGTTCCAGCATGTTCAAACCAGTGAGTGAATACTTCTCCGGGCGAACCGGAGCGATGATGTGGTCCGCGGTCGTGATCGCCAGGCGGGTGAGGAACGTGGCGCACGGGTTGGAGTCGATGACCACCGCATCCGAGCGCGCTCGCAGCGCAGATATCAGCGCCCGAAAGCGCGTGAAGGCTTCCGCCTTGTCCCGATCGGAACGCGTATCGAGCGTAAACTCGAACAGCCGCTCGTCCCCTGCGATCAGCTCGAAGTTCGGCTGCTTGCCGCCGCCGCGACGCACACGGTTCAGTGGAATAGCGATGGCGGCGAGATCATTGCGCGGAACGCTCGCGTCGCCGCGTGGGTTCAGTACGTTGTAGATCGTGTGGTTACGGTCCCGAATGCGGTTTCGTTCGCCGGGCGAGAGAAAATACTGCGTGAGATTGTGCTGCGGATCGAGGTCGATAAAACTGACAGAACGCTTGTCGGCCAAGTGCGCCGCGGCGAATAGATTTGCGGCCAACACGGTTTTGCCCACGCCGCCCTTGATGTTGAGCATCGCGAAAACGCGACCACGTCCATTCGCCGCCCGGGCGCGGTCGACGATCTGGGTGAGGGTTTCTGAACGGGCCCCGCGGCGCAGATCAATGGCGGTGGCGGTATCGAGCGTCGCGTGGATCCATGAATCTGCCGGCAGGTCGCCCGTCATCACCACAATGATTGGCCGCCCATTGTTTAGAGCGGCCGCCATTTCGCGCTGTAGCCAAGTGCTCTCCTGGGCCGCGAGAGACGCCAGCACCACGACAATGCCGGCTTCACCGATGGTTTGGACCAGCGCCGACAGCTTTTCCTGCGCGCGCAACTCCGGACCCGAGAGTGTTATGCTCCAGCCGTGGCGCTCAAGTTCCGCGGCAATGGCGCGAGCAGCGTCCTCGTCTGCTGATTCAAAGGCGAGGTACGCCGCAATCGCCATAAAGTTTCCCCACCTTCTGAAGGGAAACCCTAGTCGGGCGTATTACGCCTTGGCAATGCTGCCGCCTCGCCTCAAAGGGGCGGCGCGTGGCCGCGCAGCCCGCCGCTTTGCACCATGTCTACGACCATGCCCGATCCGCTCTTAATCGATATGTTTCAGCGCCTGGCTATGGCGCTCGGGATCGGCTTTCTGGTCGGGGTCGAACGCGGCTGGCAGCATCGCGGAGCCCCGGATGGCACGCGCGCGGCGGGGCTTCGCACCCACGCAGTCATCGGCCTCATGGGCGGCGTCGCCGGCGCTATGCTGCCGATGATTGGCCAGATCGGCTTTGCGGCGCTCACCCTGGTTTTTGCGGGAGCGTTCGTGGCGTTCAAGCTGCGCGAGAGCTTCAAGGACCACGACGTCTCCGTCACGGGTACGATCGCTGGCCTTCTGGTTTATGCGCTCGGCGCCTATGCGATGTGGGGTGATCTCCGCATCGCTGCGGCAGTGGGCGTCGCTCTCGTCGGGTTGCTCGCCTTCAAGGAAGCGCTGCACGGGTGGCTCGACAAGATTACTTGGAAGGAGCTGCGTTCTGCGCTGCTAATCCTCGCGGCTACGGCGATAGCTCTGCCACTATTGCCCGATCGCACAATCGATCCATGGGAAGCAATCAATCCGCGTGAGCTTTGGCTGCTGACTATCCTCGTCGCCGGCGCATCTTTCGCCGGTTACATCGCGGTGCGCGTTCTCGGTGACGATGTCGGCGTACTCGCCGGTGCGGCAGCGGGTGCGTTCGTTTCATCCACTGTGGTCACTGCTGAATTGGGTCGACGCGTGAAGCGCGGTGAAAGCCACGCACTGGTTGGCGGCGCTGCAGCGGCAATCGCAGCCGCGATCAGCGTGGCCCGCGTGGTCGCTTTGCTAGCGGTCACAGGCGCGGCGGTATTGCCGGAAGCCGGACCGGCCCTCGTCACGGCCTCGGTGGTCTTTGCCATCTCCGCGTTTGCGATGCGCTATTTCGACCGCGCCGACGCCGGTGGCGGCGACGATGGCCGCGGCGAACTCCGCAGCCCGCTAGACCTGTGGTCCGTGGCGCAGTTTGCGCTTTTCCTCGGCGCGGTGATCGTCGTTGGACGCATCGTCGCGGACGCTTACGGGCAGGCGGGGCTATTGCCATTCGCCGCCACGGCGGGGCTCGCGGATGTGGACGCGGTGACTCTGGCCGCCACCAGTTTGGTGCGCGGCGGCTTGGATCCCAGCGTTGGCTCGCACGCCGTTATGATCGCCGTTCTGATGAACACCCTGTCCAAGGGCTTCATCGCAGCTTTCACGGGCGGCTGGCGCTATGCGGGGCTTTATTTTGCGGCGGCGGCGGCGGCTACGATCGCGGCGGGGTTGGTCTGGCTCTTCGCCACTCCATTTTTAGCGCCGATCTTCAGCCAAGGGGCCTCGCTTGCGCCCCTTTCCATGAGCTAAGCTGTTCGCAGATGCGAGATAAATGGACCCCCGCCGGCTGGCGCGCTCTGCCCGCCAAGCACATCCCGACGGATTACCCCGATCCGGAAGCGCTAACGCGCGTCGAACAGCAATTGCGCTCGTACCCGCCGCTCGTATTCGCCGGCGAGGCGCGCAATCTAAAGGCCCGTCTAGCTGACGTTGCCGCCGGCAAGGCGTTCTTGCTGCAGGGCGGCGACTGCGCTGAGAGCTTCAAAGAATTCCATCCCGACAACATCCGAGACACCTTCCGCACATTGATGGCGATGAGCGTTGTGCTGACGTTCGCGGCGTCGCGGCCGGTCGTGAAGATCGGACGCTTGGCAGGGCAGTTCGGCAAGCCGCGTTCGGAGCTCACAGAAACTCAGGACGGCGTATCGCTTCCTTCTTACCGGGGCGACAACATAAACGGCATGGACTTCACGCTGGAGTCACGCACCCCCGATCCCGAGCGTCTGCTGAAGGCATACTCGCAATCAGCGGCGACACTGAACCTGATCCGCGCCTTTGCGAACGGTGGTTACGCCGACTTGCACAACGTGCACCGCTGGATGGTCGGCTTCGTAGCCGACAGTCAGCAGGGCAAACGCTACCAGGAGATAGCCGACCGCATCTCCGAGGCCATCGACTTTATGGGCGCGTGCGGCATCACGCCGGAAAGCGTGCCGCAGATGAAGCAGGTCGATGTTTACACAAGTCACGAAGCGTTGCTGCTTGGCTTTGAAGAGGCGATGACGCGGATCGATTCGACGACTGGCGATTGGTACGACACCAGCGCGCACTTCGTTTGGATCGGCGATCGCACACGCCAATTGGACGGCGCCCACGTTGAATTCGCTCGGGGGATCAAAAATCCCATCGGACTCAAATGTGGGCCGAGCCTCGATGCAGATGAGTTGCTGCGGTTGATCGATGTCCTCAACCCGAACGATGAGCCTGGCCGCCTCACGCTGATTGCGCGCTTTGGCGCGGACAAAGTTGAGGCGGGGCTGCCGAAACTTGCGCGCGCGGTGACGAAAGCGGGTCGGTCGGTGGTTTGGTCGTGCGATCCCATGCACGGAAACACCCTCAAAACCGATAGCGGCTTTAAGACCCGTCCGTTCGATCGGATTCTCGCCGAGGTGCGTGCGTTCACGGACATCCTGCCGGCGGAAGGCGCCTACCCGGGCGGCGTCCATGTCGAGATGACCGGTCAGCAGGTCACCGAATGCATCGGCGGCGCGGCGGCGTTGAAGGAGGAAGACCTCTCCAGCCGCTATCACACGCACTGCGACCCACGTCTAAATGGTCAGCAGGCTCTGGACTTGGCTTTCTTGATCGCCGAACAGCTCCGCGGCGCACGAGATGCCGGCCGCAGGGCGCGCGCTGGTTAGTGCGCCGCGCGCGGTAGGAGAACATATGAAATCGCTTCGCGTCGCCGTGCAGATGGACCCCATCGAAACGATGGTGGTCGAGCGCGATACGTCGCTTGCGCTGATGATCGAAGCGCAAGCGCGCGGCCACGAGGTATCGTGGTTCACGCCTAACGAGGTGTTTTACGATTCCGGTGTGGTGAAGGCGCGATCGCGCACCGCCAGAGTCAGCCTCGACCGCAAAAAGCACTACGAGAACGGCGCCGATGCAATCCGGCCGCTGGACGATTTCGATGTCATTTTGGTGCGCCAAGATCCGCCCTTTGACATGGGCTACGTCTCCAATACCTATTTGCTCGAACTCACCAAGGCGCTGGTAATCAATCCGCCGCTGGGTGTGCGCAACATCTCCGAGAAAATGTCGATCATGCATTTTCCGGAGCTGACGCCGACGACTTGGGTTGGGCGCGATCTCGATGCGCTTCAAGCGTTCGCCAACCGCTTCGACCAAGTTGTCCTGAAGGTGCTCTACCTGATGGGCGGCGACGGGGTGATCAAACTCAAAGCGTCGGACGCCGATTTCCGCGCCCGCGCCGGCAAGTTCATTGAAGCCGCAGGCAGTGAGCCGATCTTGGCGCAAGAATTTCTGCCTGCTGTCAGCGGCGGCGATAAGCGCGTGTTCGTACTGGGCGGTGAAGCGTTTGGCGCCGTCCGGCGCATGCCGCAGGGCGGTGATTTCCGCGCGAATCTTCACGCTGGCGGCATAGCCGAAGGGGCCGAGCTTGAGGCTAGCGACCGAGCGATTGTTGATGCGGTTGCGCCATTGTTGAAGCGCGAGGGGATTTTGTTTGCGGGGCTCGACGTGATCGCCGGCAAGCTTATCGAGATCAACGTTACGTCGCCAACCTTGGTGCAGGAGCTGAAGCGCTTCAGCGGCCTCGATTTGCCGAAGGCGTTCTGGGATCGCGTGGAGGCAATGCGCGCCTGACGCTCAGACTGCAGCGAAAGTGATGATGAGTATGATCGCAGCGATGTTGAGTCCCAACCCTACGCTGAGCATCCGCTTCAAGGTCAGCATACCGGAAGAATAGGCGATGGCGTTTGGCGCGGTGGCCACTGGCAGCATGAAGGCAAAGCTCGCAGCGATTGCGACGGGGAAAGCCAGTTGCTGCAGCGGTGTATCCGTCGCGGTGGCGACGGCGGCGACGACCGGCAGCATTGAAGTCAGTGTCGCGACATTGCTGGCGAGTTCGGACACCAAGATCGTAGCAACCACGAGTACGGCGACTAGGCCGAGCGCTGAAACACCGTCCAAACTAGCGACCCACTCGCCGATCCAAGCTGCAAGTCCGGTGGCTTCCATGCCTGCGGCAAGGGAAAGCCCGCCCCCGAAGAGAATGGCGATGCCCCATGGAATGCGTTCTGCTGTCTTCCAATCGATCAGTTTTTCGCCGTTGCCGCGTCCTGACGGGACAAAGAAGAGTGAAAGTGAGCCAATAATCGCAATGCCGGTGTCGGTGAGCGCGGCGAGACCGGGCAGCTTGTTGAGTTCTGTGCGCGTCATCCAAGCCAACGCCACCAATGCGAAGACAATCCCGATGCGTGTCTCCGGGCGTGTAAGAGGCCCGAGCGCTTTCAGCGCCGTTTTCACCACATCGCCAATAGCTTCGTAGCGGGTGTGCGTGCTGCGCCGAAAGAGCGGCAGGCAGAGCAGCAACCAGGCAAGCGGCAGCATGATCAGCATCATCGGCAACGCGCGCGCCATCCAATCGATGAAAGCGATCGGCTCGCCTGCGCGCTCGAAGAACGCCATGGCGATAAGATTGGTCGGCGAACCGACGGGTGTGCCAACGCCGCCGATCGTCGCCGCGTGCGCGACGCCGAGCGTCAACGCGCCGCCGAGCGCCAAGTCGGCGCTGCCGCCGCCAGACATGGCGCGCGCCGCGCCGATAGCGATGGGAACAAGCATCAGCGTTGTCGCGGTATTTGAAATCCACATCGAGATGAGCGCCGAGGCGATCATGAAGCCGCCGACCAGCGCGACCGGTCGGCCTCCAGCCACTGACGCAATCGAAAGCGCGATGCGCTCGTGCAGGCGCCAGCGCTCGACGCAGGCTGCCAGGATGAAGCCGCCGATGAACAAAAAGACGATGGGGTCGGCGTAAGGGGCCGCCGCTTGCCCCATGGTGGTTGCGCCAAGCAGGGGCAGCGCAGCCAGCGGCAGAAGCGCCGTGGCGGAAATCGGGATCGCCTCCGTGACCCAGAACACGACCATAAGCGCCGCCAGCGAAACGACCCGCCAAGCTTCAACCGAAAGCCCTTCCGGCGGCGGCAAAAATTGGAGCCCGATCGCCAGCGCCGGGCCGAGCACCAGACCGATCCAGCGGCCCACGCGGCCAAAGCCCGTCTCCTCGGCGGCGATCGCCGGTGCGTCGGTCATGCGCTTCCCCCGCTGCCGGATTTGACACCGGCTTTCTGGCCTCATACCTCAGCGCCTCGCCTTTGGAAGCCCCAGTCGAGCGTTGAAGAGACGCGAGCTGATGCGCTAAAGGTGCGTGCGTTGCCCCTGTGGTGGAATTGGTAGACGCGCCGGACTCAAAATCCGGTACCGCAAGGTGTGTCGGTTCGACTCCGACCGGGGGCACCATCGTTCGCTCGCGATAGCCAGTCGACGATGTCATCTTGTCAACGCGGCTCCTGACGTGGTTGTCGAACCGTGCTAGCCGCACGGTGCAACGTTGCGCGAAAAGGCATCCATGTCCGCCACTGACACGATCCGCGACGACACCGGCCGCAGCTTCATCACCGTACTGCAAAAGATCGACGCCGCTGCGGGCGAGGAGGGCCTCACCGTTGGCGAGATCGTGGACCGGCTTGATGAACGCGCGTTCGGGCTGCTGATTTTGTTGTTCGCCTTGCCGTGCCTGGTGCCGGGGTTGCCGGGCGCGCAGATCATCGCTGTCCCGATCTTTTTGCTTGCCGTGCAAGTGCTGATTGGCCGCTCGGAGCCTTGGCTGCCCGGCTGGTTCATGCGCGCGCGCGTGAAGAAAGGCTGGATCAGTTCAATCGCCGGTTTCGCGGACAAGCGTTTGCGCTGGACTGAGACGCTCTCGCGCCCGCGCTGGCGGTTCTTTGCTGCTGGCTTTGGTGAGAAACTTGCGGCGCTGCTTATGGCGCTCGCGGCGATCACTGTGATGCTGCCGATCACGAATACGGTGCCGTCGGTGGCGCTGACCCTGATGTCGGTTGGGCTTATCCAGCGCGATGGCGTTTTCACCGTGCTCGGCATGCTGGTGGCGCTGGCGTGGCTCACGCTGCTGACCGTACTGGTTGGCGGCCTCATTGTGGGTGCGGGTTTTGCCGTAAATCTCCTGTCGGAGCACGCGCCGTGGCTGCGAGACATGTTCGGCGGCTAAGCATGCGGCGGGGCGCCGCGCCATTGCGTGTGTAAGCTGCCCGAGCCTTGCTCTAGGATGGGCCGATGAACCTGGTTTCGCGTCTGCGCCCCCTATGGCCATTGCTGATGATGCTGGCCTCGGGCGCTATGCTGGCGGCGGCTCACGCGTTTCAACGCTTCGGGGGCCTGCAGCCGTGCCCCATGTGTCTCGACCAGCGCAATTGGCATTGGGCGGCGGTTGGCGTTGCGCTGGTCGCCTTGATCGCGACACGCGTCAGCACCCGCGTGCAACGGGCCGCGGCGATCGTGCTGGGTCTCGTCTTGCTCGGCAGCGCAGCGCAAGCGTTTTACCACGTGGCTGTCGAGCAGCACTGGGTTGTCGGTTATTGCGATGCGCGCATCGATATGGACGATATACGGCCCATGGACTTTGACGGCGCCGTAAGCGCGCCGAAGTGCGATGAAATCGCCTGGCAGATGTTTGGCATCTCGATGGCGGGATACAACGCCATCATCTCGACGCTGCTCGCCCTCGCCAGCTTTGCCGTAGGGCTATTGCCGGAGCGCAAATCATGAGCCGTATTTCGCCGCCAATGCCAGGAGAAGGCGCGCGAGAGCGACGCTTGGCGGAAATGGTGCGCGTCGATCACGCAGGTGAGTTTGGCGCCGTGCAGATCTATCGTGGCCAACGCGCTATCTTTGGCAGGAGCGAGGGCAAAGCGCACGCCGCTCGTCTCATTGGCGAGATGGAAGCGGGCGAAGCCGAACATCTGCGCACGTTTGACCGGTTGATCGCCGAGCGCGGGGTCCGGCCGACAATCATGGCGCCTGTTTGGCGTGTCGCGGGGTTCGGTCTTGGCGCGGTCACTGCGCTCATGGGCGAGAAGGCAGCGCACGCCTGCACGGAAGCGGTCGAGAACGTCATTGAAGAGCACTACGCGCGCCAGAGCGAAGTGCTCGCGGGTGTCGATGAGGAACTCAAGGATGTCGTGGATCGCTTCCGCGAAGAGGAGCTCGCGCACCGCGATACGGCCATTGAGCAGGGCGCCAAGGATGCGCCGGGTTATGCCGTGCTTTCCGCCGTGATCAAGTTTGGCTGCCGAGCCGCGATCCGCATCTCCGAAAAGATATGAACTTCCCACCAACAGTGCGCATTGCTGGACCGGCGGAGAAAGACGCTGTCGCAGCGGTTCTGCACGATGCTTTCGTGGATGAAGACGGGTTGAATTATTGGCTTCGGCAGGGCGCAGCAAAAGAGCGCGCTCGCCGCCGGTTTTTCCACGCTGCTGTGCGCGACACGTTGCATCCAAACCGCGAGCTCTGGCTGGCTGAGGCGGATGGGCAGCACCTCGGCGGTGCGATTTGGCTGCGCCCGGGTGACAAGGCATTTGATCACTCGCCCCTGCAGGAAGTGATGCTCTTGCCGTTGCTGTATTCGATCGCGGGATTTGAGGGGCTTCGGCGTGCGCGGGCATTGGGCGGGCGCTTGGCGGCGCATCATCCGCGCGAGCCGCATGCGCACTTGTCCTTCCTCGGCGTGGCGACCGCAGCGCAGGGGCGTGGCGTAGGCTCGGCTTTGTTGAAGGCGGCGCTGGCGCCGCTCGATGCGGCAGGGGTGACGGCGTATCTCGAAGCATCAAAACCGCGGAACGTGGCGCTCTATCAGCGACACGGCTTTGAGGTGACGGGCGAGTTTGAGCTGCCGGGCGTTCATTTCTGGTGCATGACACGCCGTCCCAGATCCTAACTGCCGTCCGGTTTTTCGCCGGCCGATTGTTCTGGGACGCCTAAAGCATCTGCGAGCCGCGTTTTCGCGCTGCCTGGCCTTAGTGGCTTTTGTTGACTCTCATGCGGCGCCCAACCGGTTGCAGTGAGGATTTCGAAAGTTGCCTTTGCGCGACCCTCGTCGTCGCTGAAGCGCTGGCGATAGATCTCAAACGTTCGTGCGAGAATGCGGCGGTTGAGGCCGCGCGCGCTGCGTTGCGCCAAGGCGGAGGTTTCACCCATGCCTCTGAGGTCGCTCAGTAGGCGCAGCGGATCGCCGTAGCGGACGGTTACCACGTCGCGATCGGCTGCGGGCAGCGCGTAGCCGGCGCGTTGCAGAAGGCCCGCCAAATCTTGGAGCGTCGCAAAAGGCGCAACGCGTGGCCCGGCGCCGCCGGTGATCTCCGATTCCGCTTCGATCAGGCTTAGGCGCAACTCGGTGAGGGTGTCGCCGCCAAACAGGGACGCGAGCAGCAGGCCATCGGGCTTCAACATGCGGCGCAACTGGATCAGCACACCTGGAAGGTCATTCACCCAATGCAGCGTCAACGGCGAGACGATCAGGTCAAAGGCGCTGTCGGCGAAGGGCAGCCGCTCCAAATCGATTTCCACCGCACTGCCAGCGACGTCGGCCTCAACGATTTGGCCAATCCGCGCCATCAGGTCAGGCCGGGCTTCGACTTCCGCGGAAAACAGTCCACCCCCGCCAAGCGCCAGCGCGCGCGCGAATTGGCGCGGGATCGCCGCCAGCCTGTCCGCCAGATCGGCAGCCACGCGCGCGTGCAGAAAGGCGGCATCGGCGAAGCCCCCGCGCGCGCGGCGCTTGCGTAGCCGGTGCAAGCGTGGCTCGAATGGAGCGGATGGAGGGGGCGAGGCCGTCATGACGCAATCCTATCGCGCCGGGCCGGGTTTTCGAAAACGCGGTGTGATCTCGCGGCTGTCGGACCTCATATGGCCGCCGCGCTCGCTTTTGTCGGACGAAATCGTGGATCGTCCCGGCGTGATTGAGCCGGCCCTCTGGGGCGAGCTCAAATTCATGTCCGAACCGCTCTGCGCCTGCTGCGGCTTTCCGCTACCCGACCACGCCGGCCCAGGAGATCAGTGCGGCCCCTGCCTGAGCGGCAAACCGGCATTCGACACCGCCCGGGCGGCGCTCGCCTATGATGACCATGCACGGCGCCTAGTGCTGGATTTGAAGCGGGGCGGTCGACGCGACGGCTTGCCGGTGTTTGCGCGGTGGATGGCGGCGGCCGCCGGTGAAAACTTGGCGCGGGTCGATTTCCTGGTCCCGGCGCCAATGCACTGGACGCGGCTCGCCGTCAGGAGCTTCAACCAGGCGGCGTGGCTGGCCGAGGCTCTGGCGAAGGCGAATGGCAAACCTTGGAAACCGGGCGCATTGACGCGGGTGAAGCGTCGGAAGAGCCAAGCGGGACTTTCCGCCTCGGAACGGCGCCGAAACGTTGGCGGCGCGATCAAGGCTTCCGCAGCGTTCAAGGGCAAAACGATCCTGGTTGTGGACGACGTTTTCACCACCGGCGCGACTCTGGAGGCGTGCGCCCGTGCATTGCGTAAAGCTGGGGCTGCAGAAGTGCATGCAGTAACCCTGGCCCGTGTGGTGCGTTCGACTGATATCCTGATCTGAGGAGAAGTTGAGTCGGATGAAACCGGTTACGATCTATACGCGCGCCTTTTGCCCGTATTGCACGCGGGCGATGGCGCTGCTGCAGCGTAAAGGCGCGTCAGTCACCGAGATCGACGCTAGCGATCCTGATCGCCGCCAAGAGATGATCCAACGCTCTGGGCGCTGGACGTTCCCGCAGATTTTTGTTGGCGAAACCCATGTCGGGGGCTGCGATGATCTGCACGCGCTCGAACAGCGCGGCGCACTTGACCCGTTGTTGACCAGTCCATGACGCGAAAGCTTAGAGTAGCAGCGATCCAACTGCGCTCCGGCATCGATCCGGCGAGCAATCGCGCAAGCGCGATGCCATTTTTACGCGAAGCGGCGATCGCGGGCGCGCGCTTTATCGCAACGCCTGAAAATACGATGCGGCTTGATCGGGATCGCGGGCGCATGCTCGCGTCGGTGGGGCCGGAGGAAGGTGATGCGGAACTGAAGGCATGGGGACGCGCCGCGCAGGAGCTGGGTGTGTGGTTGCTGCTCGGTTCAGGCGCCATCGCAACAGGAAACGGCAAGGTCTTCAACCGCACTTTTGTGTTCAATCCCGATGGTAAGATCGCGGCGCGCTACGACAAGATCAATCTGTTCGACGTCACGCTCGGCGGTGGAGAGACGTATCGCGAGAGTGAAACGGTTGAGGGCGGCGCTCGGGCGGTGGTGGTCGAGGGGCCGATGAGCGCCAAGATCGGCCTCACGATCTGCTACGATCTGCGCTTCCCGCCACTCTACAGCGCGCTCGCAAATGCCGGCGCCGAGATCATCACTGTTCCGGCGGCGTTTACGGTGCCAACCGGCCAAGCGCATTGGGAAACGCTGCTGCGCGCCCGGGCCATCGAGACGGCGGCGTTCGTGATCGCGCCAGCGCAGGGCGGCCGCCACGAGGATGGGCGCGCGACTTATGGGCATTCGCTGATCGTCGATCCTTGGGGCAAAGTGATCGCCAAGCTGGATCACGATGAGCCGGGCGTTCTGGTCGCGGATCTCGATCTCGACATGGTCGCCGCCGCGCGCGAAAAGATACCTGCCTGGCAGGGCGGCCGGGACTTCGCCGGGCCATGATCCGCTACGATCTGCGTTGCGCCAATGGTGACGAGTTTGAAGCCTGGTTTGGCTCGATCGCCGATTACGACAAGCAGGCTGAGGCAGGTCTGGTCGAGTGCCCGCACTGCGGCTCGCCCCATGTCAGCAAGGCGCCGATGGCGCCAGCGGTGCGCACCGGTCGTGCCAAGGACGCGCAGAAGGAGCGCGCTGTGGCGATGGCCATGGCGGCCAAGGTGCGCGAGCACATCAAGGACAATTTCGACTATGTCGGCGGCAAGTTCGCCGATGAGGCGCGCAAGATGCATGCTGGCGAAAGTGATGAGCGGGCGATCTGGGGCGAGGCCACCCCAGAGGAAGCCCAGGCGCTGGCGGAGGATGGTATTCCCGCCGCACCGCTGCCGCCCGATTTGGCCCCCGTCGCGCCAAAAAAGCTGAACTGACCTGCGTTCGGGGTTCCCTTGCGTTGCCAAGGGCCTGCCTCTATATCCGCCGCTCACTTCGCACGTGGGAGCGGCGGAGCGGTCTGAAAGCGGCCGTTTCCTCCATCCGGTCCTGGGGTATCCAGGTCTTTCCCGCAGCGGCAAACCGGAAAAGGAACGACTAATGGCGCTGCCTGAATTCTCTATGCGTCAGCTCTTGGAAGCTGGCGCCCACTTCGGCCACCAGACCCACCGCTGGAACCCGAAGATGGACCGCTACATCTTCGGCGAAAAGTCGAACATCCACATTCTCGATCTGTCGCAGACGGTGCCGTTGCTGCACCAAGCGCTGCTGAAGGTCCGCGAAGTCGCTGCTGCTGGCGGCCGCGTGCTCTTCGTCGGCACCAAGCGCCAGGCGTCTGAACACATCAAGTCCGCGGCCCAACGCTCGGCCCAGTACTTCATCAACCAACGTTGGCTCGGCGGCACGCTGACGAACTGGCAGACGGTCTCGAAATCGATCGCGCGCCTGCGTGAGCTCGAAGCGATCCTCGCCGGCGGGGCGGTTGGTCTGACCAAGCGCGAAGCGCTGAACCTCCAGCGCGAGCGCGACAAGCTCGACCGTTCGCTCGGCGGCATCGCCGCGATGGGCGGCGTGCCGGACCTGATGTTCGTGATCGACACTAACAAGGAAGCGATCGCGATCCAGGAAGCCAAGAAGCTTGGCATTCCGGTTGTCGCCATTGTTGACTCGAACTGCGATCCGGATGCGGTCACGTTCCCGATCCCGGGCAACGATGACGCAGCTCGCGCGATCCAGCTCTATTGCGATCTCATCGCTGACGCAGTGCTGGACGGCCTCACCGAGAGCCAAGTGCGTGGCGGTAAGGACATCGGCGCTTCGGAGCGTCCGCCGGTCGAAGCGGCGGTGCGTGAACGCCCACGCGATCCCACGCCGGTGGAAAGCCCGCTCGATGGGCCGACCGGCGCGAACTACTGACGCAAATTACCTAGGAGTACGAACATGGCGGAAATCACCGCTGCGCTGGTCAAGGACCTGCGCGAGAAGACCGGCGTCGGCATGATGGACTGCAAGAAGGCGCTCGCCGAGAACAACGGCGACCTGGAAGCATCCATTGATTGGTTGCGCGCCAAAGGCCTTTCAAAGGCCGCCAAGAAGGCCGATCGCGCTGCTGCTGAAGGTATCGTGTCGATCGCGCTGGACGGCAAGCAGGCAGCTGTCGTCGAGCTCAATTCTGAGACTGACTTCGTCGCCCGCAACGCCGACTTCCAAAAGGCGGCGAGCGCGTTTGCCAAACTGGCGCTGACCGCCAACGACCACCAGGCGCTGCTTGATGCGCCGCACGCCGGCGCGAAAGTGTCGGATGCGGTCACGCAGTTGATCGCCACGATCGGCGAAAACATCACGCTGCGCCGCTCGGCCAAGCTTGGCGTCGAGAACGGTGTGGTTGCCGCTTACGTGCACGCGAAGGTGGACGGTGCGGACAATCTCGGCCGCATTGCTGTCTTGGTTGCTTTGGAGTCGACTGGCGACAAAGCGGCGCTCGAGAGCCTGGGTAAGAAGATCGCTATGCACATCGCCTCGGCCAATCCGCTGGCGCTGACGGAAGGCGAAATTCCCGCCGACCGCGTCGAGCGTGAGAAGGCCGTGATCGGTGAGCAGATCAAGGAAGACCCCAAGGCGGTCGGCAAGCCGCAGCAGGTGCTCGACAAAATGCTCGAGGGCCGGATGCGGAAGTTCTTCGAAGAATCCGTCCTGCTGAAGCAGGCCTTCGTGATGAACCCCGACCAAACCGTGGAAGCCGCTGTGGCGGAAGCCGCAAAGGCTACTGGCGCTCCGATCTCGGTGAAGGGCTTCGTGCGCTTCGCCGTTGGCGAGGGTGTGGAGAAGCGGGTAGACGATTTCGCAGCCGAAGTGGCCGCGATGCAGAAGCCCGGCTAAGCCCGCGCTTAAGCTGGAACACGAGGGCGCGGGCTTCTGGCCTGCGCCCTTTTGCTTTTTAAGGCGTAGATTAGCTGACTTGGCGGGCGGCGCTGGTCTATAGAGTCGCCATGAGCCTTGCCGAGCGATCAGAGACTGCCCCGCGCGCCTACAAGCGCGTCTTGCTGAAGATTTCAGGCGAGGCGCTCATGGGCGAGGGCCAATACGGCATCGACACGCATGTCTGCGCCCGGATCGCTCAGGAGGTCCTGGATGCGGTCAACAACGGCGCCGAGATGTGCTTGGTCATCGGTGGCGGGAATATTTTTCGCGGCATTCAGGGGGCCGCTAAAGGCATGGAGCGCGCCAGCGCCGATTACATGGGCATGTTGGCGACCGTGATGAACGCACTGGCCATGCAAAACGCCATCGAAGCACTCGGCGGTCAGGCGCGCGTGCTTTCGGCCATTCCGATGACGACCGTGGCTGAGCCCTACATTCGCCGACGCGCCCTGCGCCACATGGAGAAGGGCCGGATCGTGATTTTCGCCGCGGGCACTGGCAACCCGTTTTTCACCACCGACACCGCCGCCGCGTTGCGCGCTGCGGAGATGGGCTGTGATGCGCTCCTTAAGGGTACGCAGGTGGACGGCGTTTACACTGCTGACCCGAAGAAGGACGCCAGCGCCACCCGCTACGATACGCTGAGCTATCACGAGGTGCTGGCGCGCGACCTCAAGGTCATGGATGCCTCGGCAATCTCGCTGATGCGCGACAACAGCATTCCGATTGTCGTTTTCTCCATTCACGCGCGCGGGGGTTTGGCCGATGTGCTCGCCGGCCGCGGCGTGTGCACTACCATCACCGACTAGGGACGAACGCTCATGGCCGCACCCGCGCCTTTCAAACTCGAAGACTACAAGAAGCGCATGGATGGCGCGCTAACGGCGCTGAGCCATGAGTTCGGCGGCCTGCGCACTGGCCGCGCCTCGCCGTCTCTGCTCGATCCGATCACGGTTGAGGCGTACGGCGCTGTTTCGCCGTTAAGTTCGGTCGCCAGCGTCAGCGTGCCTGAGCCGCGCATGATTACGGTGAACGTGTGGGACAAATCCGTAGTCTCGGCGGTCGACAAGGCTATTCGCTCCGCCAATCTTGGCCTCAATCCCATTGTTGATGGCCAATCGCTGCGCATTCCGATCCCGCCGCTGACGGGTGAGCGTCGCACCGAACTTGCGAAGATTGCTGGCAAGTATGCCGAGCAGCAGCGCATCGCCGTTCGCAACATTCGCCGCGATGCGATGGATCATCTGAAAAAGCTCGAGAAGGATCACGCCATCAGCGAAGACGAGCACAAGCGCTTCGGCGCCGAGGTGCAAAAAGCGACCGACGACCACATCAAGAAGGTCGATGATCTGCTGCGGCACAAGGAAGAGGAGATCATGCAGGTCTAGGACCCGCGATCTCCCATGGCGCAAACCGCCTCCACCGCAGCGGTGGCGCAAGCGCCGCGCCACATCGCCATTATTATGGACGGAAACGGCCGCTGGGCGCGTATGCGTTCACGCCCGCGCACGTTCGGCCATAGTGAGGGTGTCGAAGCTCTGCGCCGCACCGTCGAAGCGGCCGGCGAACTTGGTGTTCGGTATCTAACGGTTTTTGGCTTTTCGACTGAAAATTGGCGGCGGCCTGTCGAAGAAGTAAACGCGCTTTTCGATCTCTTGCGGCTTTACGTTGCGCGCGATCTTGACCGGCTGGTGAAGGAAGGCGTGCGCGTTCATGTGATCGGCGCGCGCGAGGGCCTGCAGCCCGATTTGCTGCGCATTATTGACGACGCAGAGACGCGCACGGGCCACAACGACAAGCAGCATCTAATCATCGCTTTCAACTACGGCGGCCAGGACGAGATCGCACGCGCGGCGCGGCGGATCGCCGAAGATGCCGCTGCGGGAAAGCTCGCGCCTTCGGAGGTGACCGTCGAACGGTTCGGTTCTTATCTCGATACGGCGGACGTCCCGCCGCCGGATTTGCTGATCCGAACGTCTGGAGAGTTGCGGCTCTCCAATTTCATGCTCTGGCAGGCGGCCTATACGGAATTGGTCTTCGTTGACGTGTTGTGGCCGGACTTCGACAAAGCGGCGCTCCAGTCCGCCATCGACACCTACCACCGCCGCGAGCGCCGCTTTGGTGGGGCTGACACTGAGCAGCCCTGAACTCGCGCCCGCGCCCGCGCGCGGTGATTGGTCCGACCTAGGCGCAAGGGTGCTCTCGAGTCTCGTTCTCGCGTCCCTCGGTGTGACGGCGGCGTGGTTTGGCGGTCCCTGGCTTGCCGCTGCGTGCGGCGCTGCTGTTGTCGCTATGAGCTACGAATGGGCAAGGATGAGCGAGCCGAACGCGATCATGCCTGCGTTCGCATTCGCACTGGCTGGATCGCTTGGGGCGGTGATGTTCTCGAGCTGGCAGCATCTGGCTTACGCATTTGGCTGGCTGGTGCTGTGTTCGTGCCTCTCCGCGCTGCGGCGGCGCACTTTGGCTGGTGTGATCGAGACCGCGGGCGGCGCTATTTATATCGGCCTGCCTGCTGCGTTGTTTGTCTGGTTGCGTGATCGTGGGCCGGAGGGGCTTGAGACCATCCTCGCCTTATTCGCGATTATCTGGGCGTCGGACGTTTTCGCGTACTTCGGCGGTAAGATCATTGGCGGCCCGAAAATCGCGCGAGGCTTGTCGCCCAATAAGACCTGGTCTGGCATCATTTCTGGAGTGCTCGCAGGTGCGCTGACGGGCTTCGGCTGCGGCTATCTGTTTCACGCCGGGGAAGAATTCCGCATGGCATGGTTGCTGATCGGCGCTTTGATCGCGTTCACGGGTCTCATGGGCGATTTGTTCGAATCCTTCTTGAAGCGCCGGTTTGGCGTAAAAGACGCAAGCCGTCTGATACCGGGGCATGGCGGCGTTTTGGATCGGATCGACAGCCTGATGGCGGCGACGTTGCTCGTGGGCGCTGCGCTCGCTTTTGGGCCGCGGGCGACGTCTTTGCTCTTTGGCGCAGGCTTGTGACGATGCGCACCGTATCCATTCTCGGCGTTACCGGCTCGGTTGGTCAGTCCACGGTCCAGGTCATCGAGGAACTGCGCGGGCAGGGCGCCGAGATTGCTGTTGAAGCTGTCACAGCCGGCGGGAACCTCAACGTGCTCGCAGACGCCTGCCGCCGATTGCAGCCAAAGTTCGCCGTTGTGGCTGATGCCGCCCAATTGAGCGCGGCTCGTGAGGCGCTGGCGGGACTCAATGTGGAAGTCGGGGCCGGCCCAAGTGCGCTTGAGGAGGCGGGCGCTCGCCCCTCGGACTGGGTCATGTCAGCCATTGTGGGCGCGGCCGGTCTGCATCCCACGATGGCGGCGGTCCGGCGCGGAGCGACTGTCGCGCTCGCCAATAAGGAGTGCCTCGTCTGCGCCGGCCCGCTTTTCATTGAGGCCGCCGCCAAACATGGCGCTCAGCTGCTTCCGGTCGATTCAGAGCACAACGCCATTTTCCAGGTTCTGACGCACCCGGCGCGTGTCGAGAAACTCACCCTGACCGCTTCTGGTGGACCGTTCCGGACCTCGAGCCACGAAACCATCGCCGCCGCGACCCCCGATGAAGCTTGCGCCCACCCGCGCTGGCGCATGGGGCGAAAGATTTCCGTCGATAGCGCGACCCTCATGAACAAGGGTTTGGAGCTGATCGAAGCGTCCTACCTCTTTGGTTTCCCTTCGGAAATGATCGACGTGATCGTCCATCCCGAGAGCGTAGTGCACAGTTTTGTGCATTACGTGGATGGCTCGGTCCTCGCCCAACTTGGGTCTCCGGACATGCGTATTCCGATCGCTTTTGCCCTGACGTGGCCGGATCGCGCCCAGGTTTCGACGCCGAGGCTCGATCTCGCAACGCTCGGCTCGCTCACCTTCGAAGCCCCCGATACCGCAAAGTTCCCCGCCCTCAAGGTGTGCCGGGAGGCCTTAAAGCGCGGCGCTTTGGCTACGACGGCGCTGTCTGCGGCCAATGAAGTGGCGGTTGAAGCGTTTCTAGACGGGCGAATCCGCTTTCTCGACATCTGCCGTATAGTCGAAGACTCACTATCAGCGCTGGAGGGGAATGGGGCAGCTTCAATCGCAAAATCGCCTACTTCCTTCGATGAGGTGGCGGCGGTGGATCAGGCCGCGCGCGATGCGGCGCGACGGATTGCGGGAAGTCTGGCGGCAGCCTAAAGGCTGACGGGCGCTCCATTACAAAAAAGGCGCGGGAGGAAGCGGTCGAATGCCGGATGTGCTGCAGGGCATACAGGATTTGGTGATCTACCTCGGCGCGTTCGTCGTGGTCCTTAGCGTTGTCGTGTTCGTGCACGAGTTCGGCCATTTCCAAGTCGCCCGCTGGCGCGGCGTCGCGATCGACACCTTTTCAATCGGTTTCGGCAAAACCCTCTTCGGCTGGCGCGACAAGCAAGGCGTGCAGTGGAAGATCGGGGCGCTGCCGCTCGGTGGCTACGTCAAGTTCGCCGACGACGCCGATGCGATGTCGACTGCGCCCCGCGAAAAGATCGAGGATCCCGCAGCTTTGGCGGAAGCGCGCAAGCGCGGACTCTTTCACGCACAGCCGCTTTCGACACGCTCGCTCGTGGTCGCCGCTGGGCCGCTGACTAATTTTGTATTTTCGATTCTTGCCTTCGCGACGTTGGCTTTGGTCTGGGGCAAGGATGTCACTGATTATAGCAGCATTCCGGCGCGCATTGGTACGGTGGCCGAGAACGGCGCGGCGGCGGATGCAGGACTGCGGCCGAACGATATCATCAGAACGATAAACGGCGCCGGCATCGCGAATTTCACCGATTTGCAGCGCATCGTATCGGCGTCTGCTGAGCAAGAATTGACCGTCGGTGTCGAGCGAGACGGAGGCGCGTTGACGTTGACCGTCACGCCGCGCCGCGCCCCCGCCGCCACGACCGACGGCCCGCGCGCTGGCCAAGGCATTCTCGGGGTCCAAGGGCCTCTCGTGCTGCCGGACGAGCGTCAGTTTGAACGTTATGGCCCCATCGACGCCATTGGAGTCGGCGCGCGCAACACGTGGGGTATCGTTGATCAGACGGCGGCGTATATCGGCGCCATCTTTGCCGGGCGAGAGTCTGGCGATCAGATTGCCGGACCACTGGGCATCGTCAACGTATCAGGCCAGGTCGCTTCTTCGGCGCTTAGCGGGCCGGACGACTCTTTCTTTGGGAAGGTTGGCACGCTGGTTCTGGCGCTGCTTGGCCTTGCCGCGGTGCTTTCCGTAGCGGTTGGCATCGTCAATTTGCTGCCCATCCCGATCTTGGATGGGGGGCATCTGCTGTTCTACGGGATCGAAGCGGTGCGCGGCGGGCGGCCGCTGCCGGCTTCGGCACAAGAGTGGGCCTATCGTGCTGGATTCGCCGTCATGGCGAGTCTCTTTCTATTCGCGACCTGGAACGACATCACGAGGCTCTTTCCGGGTGCTCAGTAACAGCGCCTCGTCCTTGTCTTTCCAGACGGGATGGGGTCTTACAAACACGGCGCTGGGGAGCGCCGGGACGTCGAGGGCTTGATGAAGCTGGATCTGCGGGATGTCGTGCTCGGCGCGGCTTATGGCGTCGCTACAGTGGGGGCCAGCGTTGGCGCACTGGTGGCGACGGCGTCTGACGCGTACGCACAAGAGGGGCAACGTGCGCCGGCCGCTGCGGCCCAGGCGCCGGCGGTGCAGCAATCCGGCGTCGCTATTCGGCGGGTTGTGGTCGAAGGCAACCAGCGGATCGAAGCGGCGACGATCACGTCGTACCTTCTGGTCCGTCCGGGCGACACGTTCGATCCGGAGCGGATCGACCTGTCCCTGAAGACATTGTTCGCCACCGGCTTGTTCGCTGACGTTCAAATCGAGCAACGCGGCGGTGATTTGATCGTCGCCGTGATCGAAAACCCGGTTATCAACCGCGTCATCTTCGAAGGCCTCGACACGCTCGACGAAGAAGATCTTGAAGATGAAGTGCAGGCGCGCCCGCGTTCGGTATTCACTTCAGCGCGTGCGCAGGCGGATGTTCAACGCATCATTGAAGTCTATCGCCGATCGGGCCGCTTCGCTGCGCAGGTGACGCCGCAGGTGCGTGAGCTTGATCAGAACCGCGTCGATCTGATTTTCGAAGTTGATGAGGGCCCGGTGACGGGCGTCCGCGATATCAATTTTATCGGCAACGAGGTGTACTCTGATCGGCGCTTGCGCGACTCGATCGTGACTACCCGGTCGAGCTGGTGGAATCTTTTCCAGTCGAACGACAATTACGATCCGGATCGCCTTGAGTACGACCGCGAGCAACTCCGCCAGTATTATAACAACCGCGGCTATGCGGACTTCCGGGTTGTTTCTGCTGTCGCCGAGCTTACACCGGATCAGCGCAACTTTTTCATCACCTTCACCGTCGATGAGGGCATCCGCTACGAATTTGGCGAGATCCGAGTTCAAACCGAACTGAACCGCTTGCCTCAAGATCTTCTTCGCGCATCGATCCCGATCCGCACTGGCGAAGTCTTCCGCGGCGAACTCATCGAAGACGCCATCGACTCCATGACGTACGTCGCGGGTACGGTGGGTTACGCCAACGTAGACATCACGCCGGTGGTTGAGCGCGATCGCGAGAATCGCGTCGTCAACATCACGTTTGAGGTAAACGAAGGCCCGCGCGTGTTCATTGAACGCGTCGATATCGTCGGCAACACGCGCACGATCGATCGCGTGATCCGCCGTGAGATGCGCGTGAATGAAGGCGACGCCTTCAACCGCATTTTGCTGGATCGTTCGCGTCAGCGCATTCAGTCGCTCGGTTTGTTCAGCGACGTGACGGTGGAAGACGCCGACGGTTCGCAACCAGACCGCGCCGTCGTCACGGTGACGGTGGAAGAGCAGTCCACCGGTGAGTTGGCGTTTGCGGCGGGCTATTCTTCGACCGAAGCATTCTTGTTCGACGTGTCGGTTACGGAGCGTAACTTGCGCGGTCGCGGTCAATTCTTGCGCCTGCGTGCATCCTCAAGCCGTCAACGCCAGCAAGTCGATCTTCGCTTCACGGAGCCGCGCTTCTTGGGCCGTGAGCTCTCCGCAGGTTTCGATCTTTATTCGCTGCGGACCGATTTCCTCGATCAGTCGTCGTTCGAGAACCAATCTACCGGCATCGGCCTCCGCGCTGGCTTCCCGGTTTCCGACCGCACCAGTCTTGGTCTGACGTATTCGCTCATTCAGGATGATACCGAAGTCGCTGACGTTCTCGTCGATCATGACAACGACTCGACGACTGCACCGATCGACCAGTGCGATCCGGCCTACAGTGGGCGTACGTTCCTGTGCGATCAGGAAGGCTCGTTCTTGACGTCCGTGCTGGGCTTTACCGTGAACTGGGATCGTCGCAACGAGGCGGTTCGCGCAACGCGCGGCTTCGATTTGCAGTTCAGCCAGGACGTCGCCGGCCTTGGAGGCGAGGTTAACTATCTGCGTACTGAGCTGGAAGGCGGCGTCTATTACGGCCTGCCGTACGGTTTCCGTGCAATGTTTCGTGGTTCCGCTGGCTATATCGCCGGCTGGGGCGGCGATGATGTCCGCATCAACGACCGCTTCTTCAAGGGCGGCTCCTCTTTCCGTGGTTTCGACGTCGCCGGCATCGGTCCGCGTCAGGTCGTCGTCAACGCAACTACGGGCGAGATCGAAGTGGACGGCGATTCCATCGGCGGCAACGCTTATGCAATCGGCACGATCCAACTCGACGTGCCGCTGCCGTTGCCTGAGTCATTCTCGCTGGGTAGCGCACTATTCGTAGACTTTGGCACGTTGGGCATCGTCGACTCGGCGAGCCGGCAGTCTGTGCCAATCGATGTTGACTCCAATCTCATCGTTGAGGACGAGTTGAGCTTGAGAGTGGCGGCTGGGGTGTCTGTGTTCTGGGATTCGCCGTTCGGCCCAGTGCAATTCGATTTCGCACAACCTCTGCAATATGAGGATTACGATCGGCGCGAAGAGTTCAGGTTTTCGACCCGGACCAGTTTCTGAGGAGAAGGCGCATTATGCGTTTGCTTAGCATTTTTTCCGCTGCCGCTATCGCGGTTGCGGCCATCGCAGCCACGTCTGATGCATCCGCGCAGCGGAACCGCAACAATGGCCAAGCGACCACGTCGGTTGTCATCAACTATCAACGCGTCTTGGCGGAATCCGCTCTCGGCCGCGACCTGCAGGCAAAATTGCAGACCGTTCGTCAGCAGATCAGCGCCGAAGTGCAAGGCCTCGCGCCTGAGCAGCAAAGCATCGAGCAAGAGGCGCAGCGCCTCGCGGCTTCAACGCGTAACCAATCGACCGAGCAATTGCGGAACAACCCGCAAGTACAAGCGCTCGCACAACGCCAGCAACAATTACAAGCCCGCGTCGCCGGTCTGCAAGGCGATATGGAGTGCACACAGATCCTCTCGCGTCTCGAGGTGAACCGTCTGGTTGAGCCAGTTGTGCGCTCAGTGATGCAATCGCGCGGCGCCGGCATCGTCATCGACTCATCGAATGTCAGCGTCTCGGCGCCGGAGTTCGATATCACGGCGACCGTAATTCAGCAGCTCGACGCCAACCAAGCGACGCGCGCGACCAACGTGACGCGCCGTCCGGTTGCCGAATGCCAGGCCCAAGGCCAGCAAGCGGCTGCGCCGGCCGGTCAATAGGCGGCACGGCGTGACTTTGGGCTTCGGCGGCGCCAAATAGTCGGCGCATGATCGATCCCCGCTTCTACGAGGCGCTCGGACCGGTAACGGTCCGGGCGCTTGCGCCTTCTGGCGAGATTGGCGGCGACGCTGATCGCCCCGTTTCCGGTGTCGCTAGCGCTGACCGCGCTGGCCCCGGTGACCTCTGTTATTATGAGCCCAAGAGCAAAGGCGCAGTCGCGTTAGCTTCGTCGCCTGCCGCGTGCGTCATTGCGCCGGCCCTGGCGCACCTAGCCCCGAATGCAGCCGCTCTCATTCTCGCAGAGCGGCCGCGCGCACTCTTTGCGAGGCTGGTTCCGCTCCTCATTCGTCCACGTGCGGTCGATGGCGACAGCGCGATCGATCCAACAGCGCGGCTTGAGGACAATGTGCGCGTTGCACCTGGCGCCGTGATCGGCGCCGGCGCGCAGATTGGCGCCAATTCCTTTGTCGGTCCGAACGCGGTGATCGGCCCTGGGGTGACTATTGGGCGACGCGCTCGCATAGGCGCCGGCGTCTGCATTTCTTTTGCGCTTATCGGCGATGACGCGAACATACTTGCCGGCGCCGTGATCGGTGAGCAGGGCTTCGGCGTCGCGGGCGACGCCTCTGGTCCAGTCGACGTCCCTCACTTAGGGCGCGTGATCATTCAGGATCGAGTCACGATAGGCGCAAATTCGTGTATCGACCGCGGCGTGTTCGATGACACCACCATCGCCGAGGACGTGAAGATCGATAATCTCTGCCATATCGCGCACAATTGCAGCATCGGCCGCGGAGCGTTGATCGCCGCGTTTGCCGGCATTTCTGGCTCAACCACCGTGGGCGATGGTGTGACCATGGGTGGCCGCGTTGGCATTGCCGACCATCGCAAGATCGGCAAGGGCGCGACGATTGCAGGCGGGGCCGCTGTGTTTCAAGACGTGCCGGCGGGCGAGGTGTGGAGCGGGTATCCAGCCAAGCCGCTGCGCAAGTGGCTGCGTGAGGCAGCATGGCTGAGCCGCAGAGCGGCAGGGGCGCGCGATGAAGGCAAATGATCTGACTGAGCAGCAGAAGACGACCGATGACGTCATCGAGATCGGCGAAATCCTGCGGCGTCTGCCGCATCGATATCCCTTTCTCCTGATTGATCGGGCCGTCGACTACATCCCGAATAAATCCATTCGCGGAATCAAGAACGTCACCATCAACGAGCCCTTCTTTCCGGGACACTTTCCGGGAGCCCCGGTGATGCCGGGCGTGCTGCAGATTGAGGCGTTGGCGCAAACTGGCGCCGTACTGATGTCGAAGACGTTGAACGCCGACATCACCAAGCACCTTATCCTTTTCATGTCCGTCGAAAGCGCGCGGTTCAAAAAGCCGGTGATGCCAGGTGATACTATGGAGATGTTCGTCGAGGTGCTCTTTCAGCGCCGCAACATCTTCAAGTTTCGGGGGCGTGTTGAAGTGCGTGGCGAGCTTGCTACCGATTGCGAATTTGCCGCGATGAAGGCTGACCGTCCGCAGGATTCGCTATGAGCGCCAAAATTCATCCCACGGCTGTCGTTGATGACAGCATTGAGTGCGGCCCTGGCGTTGAAATCGGACCTGGCTGTGTCATCGGGCCGAATGTGAAGCTTGGCGATGGCACCACGCTGATCGCTCATGTGTTCATCGAGAGCCACACGGAGCTTGGAAAGAACAACACCGTCTTTCCGTTCGTAGGGCTCGGCGGCGCCCCGCAAGATCTATCGTACAGGGGCGAACCGACGCGGCTCGTGATTGGCGACAACAACGTGATCCGCGAACACGCCACTCTGCATCGCGGCACCGCCCGCGGCCGCTCGGTGACGACGATCGGCAATGATTGCTTGATCATGGGCAATTGTCACGTCGCGCACGATTGTGATGTTGGCAATAACGTCATCATGGCGCAGACCGCGACGATCGGCGGCCATGTGCAGGTGGGCGACTTTGCGTTTCTGGGCGGCCTTTCGGGTGTGCACCAGCATGGGCGTGTCGGCCGGTTCTCATTCGTGGGCGCTTCCGCATTGATGACGACCGATCTCATTCCCTTCGGCTCGGCGATCGGCAACCACGCGCATTTGGGTGGGCTGAACGTTGTTGGGCTCAAGCGCCGCGGCTTCACGCGGGATCAAATCCACGATTTGCGCGCGGCGTATCGTCTTCTGTTCGCCGAAGAAGGCACCTTTCAGGAGCGGATTGAGGATTGCGTTGAAGCGTACTCCGGCAATCCGCATGTGATGGAGATCGTAAGCTTCATTCGTGCGGATGCGGCGCGTCCGCTCTGCATGCCGCGAGACTGAGCATGGCGAGCTGGAGCAAGCTCGGCGTTATCGCGGGTGGAGGCGAATTGCCTGTTGTGCTCGCCGAGCACTTAGCTGCGAGCGCGCAACCCTATTTCATAGCGCGCATCACACCGATGGCTGACAGCGCGCTTGAGAGTCATCCTGGCGCCGGTCACGGACTGGGCGCGATGGGCGCCCGCATGCAAGCTATGCGCGGGGCTGGCTGCGACGCGGTGGTGCTGATCGGGCAAGTGGCGCGGCCAGACATTGCAACACTTGAGTTCGACGAAGCGGCGCGCGCTATGCTGCCGGCTCTTCTCGCAGCCATGCCCCAAGGCGACGATGCTCTGCTTCGCGCGGTTCTGGCTGAACATGAACGCGTTGGTTTTCGCGTCATCGGCGTCGAAGAAGCGATGGCTGATTTGCTCGCGCCAGCGGGCGCATGGGGTGAGGTCAAACCAACCCCGGCTTTAATCAAGGATATTGCGAAAGCTGCGAAGGTCGCCGCGGTGAGTGGCGCGTTCGATATCGGCCAAGGCGTTGTCGTTTGTGATGGCTTGGTGCTCGCAGTCGAAGCGCAGGAGGGTACAGACGCGATGCTACGCCGCGTCGGCGAGCTGCCACTGCCTGTGCGTGGCACGCCCGCGCATCGCCGCGGCGTTTTGGTGAAGCGTCCAAAGCCAATTCAGGAGCGGCGCGTTGATCTGCCAACGGTCGGCGTACGCACGATTGAGACCGCGGCCGCCGCGGGCCTCGCGGGAGTCGCAGTCGAGGCGCGTGGCGCATTGACCGTGCGCCGCGAAGCCATCGTGACTGCCGCGAACGCGGCCGGGATGTTCGTCTACGGCTTTACGCCCGAAGAAGTTGACGAGACTTGAGCGCGCGCATTTTTTTGGTCGCGGCGGAAGCGTCGGGGGACGCACTAGGCGCTGATCTCGCGCGTGCGCTAAAGGCGCGCGACAGCGCCATCGAACTTGCTGGCGTGGGCGGCAAGCAAATGGAGGCCGGGGGCGTTCCAAGCCAAGCTGATATTTCCGGCCTTGCGGTGCTCGGCTTTGTTGATGGGTTGCTGGCGTACGCGCGTGTCAAACGCGCGGTGGCGGCGACGGTCGAGGCCATTCTCAAAGCTAAGCCGGACGTCGTCGTGCTGATCGATTCCTGGGGCTTCACGCTGCGTGTGGCTCAGGGCGTGCGCGCCGCCGCGCCTCACATAAAACTCGTGAAGTACATTGGGCCGCAAGTTTGGGCGACGCGGCCCGGGCGCGCGAAGACGCTTGCGGCAGCTGTCGATCACTTGATCTGCATCCATGATTTCGAAACGCCGTTCTACGAACCGTATGGATTGGCGTGCACCGTGTGCGGACATCCCGCTCTTGGCCGTTTCACGCCCGGTGACGGTGCCGCGCTGCGTGCACGACAAGGTTTCACGCCGAACGAGAAGGTCATCTTGGTGCTGCCGGGCAGTCGTACTGCGGAAATCCGACGTATCGGGCCAATCTTGTGGCAGGCTGCGGAATTGCTGGATCGCGACAGGGATGTTCGCATCATTGTCGTCGCCGCCGGTAGCGTGGCAAAGCAAGTCATCGCGCAGGCGCCGGCGGCAGTACGCATCCTGGATGAGCATGAGAAGGAAGACGCGTTTGCGGCCGCGACCGTGGCGCTCGCTGCTTCCGGCACCGTGACAACTGAGGTCGCGCTGCAAGGCACGCCGCTTGTGATCGGCTACAAGCTCGGCTGGATCACCTGGGCGATCGCGCGCGGACTCTTATTCAAGGGTAAGTACGCCACGCTGATGAACGTCGCGGCCGATGCGGAAGTAGCGCCCGAATTCATACAGACGCGATTCACACCCGAGAACGTCGCCGCCGCCGCTGCGCCCTTACTTGACGATGAAGACGCACGCCAAGAGCAGGTGCGTCGCCAAGACGAAGCGTTGGCGAAGATGGGAAGAGGGGGCACGCCGGCGGCGGAGATTGCCGCCGACGCTGTCCTCGGTGTGCTGGCTCAGCCTCGTTTACCGAGCGCGACGTAATCACGCTGCGGCGCGCCGGTATAGACTTGGCGCGGACGGCCGATCTTCTGGCTCGAGTCTTCCATCATCTCGGTCCACTGCGCGATCCAGCCGACAGTGCGCGCGACGGCGAACAGCACCGTGAACATCGAGGTCGGGAAGCCCATCGCGCGCAGCGTTATGCCGGAATAGAAGTCGATGTTCGGATAGAGCTTGCGCGAGATGAAGTATTCGTCGCTGAGCGCGATCTTCTCCAGCTCCATTGCGACTTTCAGCGTCGGATTGTCCTCACCGCCCACTTCCTTCAGCACTTGGTGGCAGAGCTTCTGCATCGCCTTCGCGCGCGGGTCGTAGTTTTTGTAGACGCGGTGTCCAAAGCCCATCAGGCGGATATCGTCGTTCGGGTCTTTCACGCGGCGGATGAATTCCGGAATCTTATCGACCGTGCCGATCTGCTCGAGCATGTTCAGCGCCGCCTCGTTGGCGCCGCCGTGAGCGGGGCCCCAAAGGCACGCAATGCCCGACGAAATACATGCAAACGGGTTCGCGCCCGAGGAGCCGGCAAGGCGAACCGTCGATGTTGAGGCGTTCTGTTCGTGATCCGCATGCAGGATCATGAACACATCCATCGCGCGCGCGAGCACTGGGTTGATCTTGTAATCCTCCGCCGGCACCGCAAAGCACTGACGCAAAAAGTTTGAGGAATAGTCGAGCTCGTTGCGCGGGCTGATAAATGGCTGGCCGATCGAATACTTGAAGGCGCGCGCGGCGATCGTCGGCATCTTCGCGATGAGCCGATGGCTGGCGATGGTGCGCTGCTGCGGGTCGTTGATGTCGGTGCTGTCGTGATAGAACGCGGCGAGCGCGCCGACTGTGCCGACCATGATCGCCATTGGATGCGCGTCGCGCCGGAAGCCTTCGAAGAACCGGTCGAACTGCGCATGCAGCATCGTGTGATAGGTAATGTCTTTGTCGAAGCGCTCGAACTCTGACTTGGTTGGAAGTTCGCCATTCGCCAGCAGATAGCAGACTTCAAGAAAGCTCGAATGCTCAGCCAGCTGATCGATCGGGTAGCCGCGATAGAGCAGAATGCCTTCGTCGCCGTCGATGTAGGTGATCTGGCTTTCGCAAGACCCGGTTGAGGTAAAGCCCGGATCGTACGTGAACACTTTGCCATCGCTGTAGAGCTTGCGGATGTCGACCACATCAGGGCCAACCGTACCGCCGTAGACGGGAAGCTCCAGCTGCTTGTTGTTCACCGTGAGCATGGCGGAGGGCTTTTTTGTAAGTTTGCTTTGCATGCCGTCGTCCTCATGTCTGGTCGGCGATGCGCGCCAGCGCTTCATCGCGGCCGAGTAATTCCAAAGCTTGGCCCAGATCGGGCGCGGGCGTTCCGCCAGTGAGCGCCGCCCGCAGACCGGGGCCGATTTGACCTAATCCAACGCCTTCGTCGGTAGCGAAAGCCTTAAGCGCGCTGGCAAGAGCTGCGTGCTCCCAGGCGGGCTCTGCGGCGAGTTTCGCGCGCAGCCGGCCAAGGCGTTGTTTGAAGTCGTCTTTCATCAATGATTTAGCGGCGTCGTCAAGCGCGAGCGGTCGTTTAGCGAGGACGAACTGCGCTTGATTGGCCAAGTCAGGAATATTCTTTGCCCGCTTTTTTAGCACCGGTATGGCGCGGGCCAAAGCAGCCTGTGCGTCGTCGCTCAAAGCCGCGCCATCACGCGATTGCAGGTGCTCACTCAGCAGGCGGACGAGGCGCTCATCGTCTGCGAGCGCAAGAAAATGCGCGTTGACGGAATCGAGCTTCTTGAAATCGAGCCGCGAGGGCGCTTTGCCGATCTGGCCGATCTCAAACTGAGGAAATGCTTCTTCCTTCGTAAGAATCTCGTCGTGCCCGGGGCTCCAGCCAAGGCGCATCAGGTAAGCGTTCATCGCCTCGGGCAGGTAACCCATGTCGCGCCATTCGTGAACGGCTTGTGCGCCGTGGCGCTTAGAGAGCTTCTTACCGTCCTCGCCGTGAATGAGCGGCACGTGTGCAAACAACGGCGGCGTCCAACCCATCGCTTGGAAGATCGGAATTTGCCGAGCGGCATTGGTCAGATGGTCATCGCCGCGGATCACGTGCGTCACGCCCATGTCGTGATCATCGACCACGACCGATAGCATGTAGGTGGGATTGCCGTCGGCCCGTAGCAACACGAGATCGTCGATATCGGCAGCTTTGATGCGCACGTCGCCTTGGATGAGATCGGCGTTCAACACATCGCCATCGTCCGGCGCCTTCAATCGCACTACGAACGGCGCGTCAGGAGCGGGCGGCCCCTTTCCGTCTCTGTAGGGCGAGCGGATGGCACGGCCCTCTGCGTGGGACTGCGCACGCGCTGCATCAGCCTCCTCGGTAGTCATGTAGCAGCGGAAGGCGGTGCCGCGCTCAATCATGGATCCGGCGGCCTCGCGGTGCCGCGGCGCGCGGGTAGACTGGTAGACGATTTCGCCGTCATGCCGGAGATCGAGCCAGTTGAGGCCGTCCAGGATCGCCTCGATTGCCTCCGGCGTGGAGCGGGCGCGATCGGTGTCTTCGATCCGCAGCAGGAAGGTCCCGCCCATCTTCTTGGCGAACAGCCAGTTGAAAAGCGCCGTGCGCGCACCCCCGATATGGAGGTAGCCTGTGGGCGAGGGGGCAAAGCGTGTGACGACGCTCATTGCGGGGAGCACGGACGGTTCAAAGCGCGCGCGTGGTAGCACGGCGGGCGGGGTCTCTCCTAGCCGCCTCCTGGGCGGCATGTTCGCGCTGCAGCGTGATCGTTGGATACTCTGGCTGCCCGTCGGGATGATCGTTGGCGCCGCAGCGTGGCTGCTGGCGGCCCGCGATCCCCCTATTTGGATCGGCCCACTCTGCTTCGTTTTGGGAACTTCCGGCGCGATTGGCTTTGCGGCTTGGCCGAGCACTCAGGCTACGGGTTGGGGCGTTGACTTGCGGCGGTGCCTAGCAGGCCTGTGCGCGCTCGCGGCGGCATCCGGCCTTGGCGCTAGCGCCGCGCAGCTTCGCGTGGTGAGTGTGGCTCAATCGGCCTTCAGTGGCGGCGAGGCGCCTGTGCGCGTCGAGGGCTGGGTGGTCGCCAATGACGCCAGCGATAATGGGCCAAGACTGCGGCTGCTGGTGCGCAGCATCGAGGGCGTGGAAAGTCCGCCGCGTTATGTCCGCATGTCGGTGAGCGACGCCGGCTTACTGAGCCCCGGTCGCGCTGCGCGCTGCCGTGGCGTTCTCGGGCCGCCAGCCGGACCGCTGGCACCGGGTGGGTACGATTTCGCCAGGCGCGCCTACTTCGAGCGGCTAGGGGCGACAGGCTTCGCATTCGGCCGGTGCCGCCCGATCGCGATTGAGCCGCCGCCAAGCTGGCTCGACCGGCAACGCCTATGGCTCGCGGCAGTACGCGCCGATCTAGCGGCCGCCATCTATGATGCCGCGCCGTATCGGGGGGGAGCTATTGCCGCCGCTCTGGTCGCGGGCGATCGAAGCCTGATCGACGAAGAGACCAACATCGCGCTGCGAGATTCTGGGCTGGGGCATTTGCTTTCGGTGTCTGGGATTCACATGGGCGTCGTCGGCGGCTTGGTGTTCGCTATGCTGCTCTGGACGCTGTCCTTGATCCCGCCAATTGCCCTGCGCGTTCCGGTCAAAAAGGTTGCGGCGGTCGGCGCGCTCATTGTGCTAGCGGCCTACCTCATCGTTTCCGGGTCCAGCGTGCCGGCCATTCGCGCGTTCGTGATGGCCTGCGTCGCGTTCGGCGCCATCCTGCTTGATCGTCCAGCGATCTCGATGCGCGGCCTAGCGCTCGCAGCTTTGGTGGTCGTCATGATTTTCCCGGAGTCGGTGCTTGAACCGGGTTTTCAGATGTCCTTCGCCGCCACTATGGCGTTGGTGGCGTTGTTTGAAATGCTGAAGCGCGCGCCGCACGAGCCGGCGCTGCCGACACCCGGCCCTATCATTGGCGCGTTGCAAGCTACGACGCGCGGCATTGGCGGCGTGCTGCTGATTTCTTTCGTCGCCGGCCTCGCGACAGATCCATTCGCGATCTACCATTTTCAGCGTTTCGCTGTGTATTCGCTCCCGGCGAACCTGATCACGGCGCCCATCATGTCATTCCTGGTGGCGCCGATGGCAGCTGCTGCTGCAATACTTGCCCCGTTTGGACTTGCCGATCCCGCTCTAGAACTCATGGCGAGCGCACTCGATCTCATTGCGGCTGTCGGTCAAACTTTTGGCGAGCGCCCGGAAGCTGTGCGGGCGGTGCCGCGTCCGCCGGAGATTGCGTTCGTATTGTGTGTGGTCGCGCTGTTGTGGGCTTGCCTGTGGCGCGGTGCGCTAAGGTGGGGGGCGCTGCCAATCTTTGCTGCGAGCCTCGCTCTCTACGTCGCCGCGCCACGACCGGTGCTCGCGTTCGACGCCGATCTTCGTGCCATCTATGCGCGCGACAACGATCGCTGGACGCTGCTGGCAAAAGAGGGGCGCTCGACGTTTGCACGCGATCGACTCGGCTCGATGCTCGGCCTTGCACCTGCCGAGATTGAACGGCTAGCGCCGCCGGAAGCTTGTAGCGAGGGGCTTTGCCAGTGGCGCCGGCCCGCCGGAGACATTTTCCTGGTTCGCGATCCAGGCCAATCCGAACAAGCATGCATCGCACGCGCCATCGTCCTGACGAGCGCAGCGATGCCCGACGGCTATGCGCAACGCTGCCGGCTTGGTGTCCTCATCGACGCGCAAAGCTTAGCGCTGCTGGGCGGTGCGACGATCACCGAAACACCCCTCGGGCCACGCGTAGCGCGTGCTTGGTCAGCCGACACCCAACGACCTTGGACGCCAGCCGTGGCGAGCGCCGATCAGGAATAGCGGCGGATCATCGCGACCAGCTTGCCCTGAATACGGACACGGTCTGGGCCGAAGATGCGTGTTTCATACGCGGGGTTCGCAGCTTCGAGCGCGATTGAGTTGCCGCGCTTGCGCAGGCGCTTCAGCGTCGCTTCTTCACTGTCGATCAGCGCAACAACAATATCGCCGCTCTCAGCAACTTCCGTGCGCTTGATGATGACGACGTCGCCGTCGAGGATACCGGCCTGGATCATCGAGTCGCCTTTGACTTCGAGGGCGAAGTGATCACCCGACCCAAGCAAATCTTCCGGCGCAGAGACGCGCCCAACTTCTTGCTGTAGGGCCTCGATCGGAACGCCGGCCGCGATTTGGCCGAGGATCGGCACGCTATAGCCATTGCCGCCTGAACGGCCCTCCGAGACCACACTGGGCCGGAAGGCGCCGCGGCCCTTAGGCGGGGCAGCGGTAGCGGCGCTGTCGGGCATCTTCAGCACTTCCAGGGCGCGCGCACGGTGGGGAAGGCGGCGGAGGAAGCCGCGCTCTTCGAGCGCCGTGATCAGCCGGTGGATGCCGGATTTAGAGGCGAGATCGAGCGCCTCCTTCATTTCATCGAAAGAGGGCGAAACGCCCGTCTCTTTGATCCGCTCGTGAATGTAGAGCAGCAATTCTTTTTGTTTCGCTGTCAGCATGACCTGGGACCAAATAGTGAACGATGAGGTGTTCTATATCCGTTCCAAACCCGCGGTCAAGTCTAGTTAGGTTAAGGGCCCAGTAGTGATCGTGTAGCGCCCTCGACATCGTCTTGGCGCATCAAACTCTCACCCACGAGGAAGGCCTGCGCGCCAGCATGCTGCAAACGGGTGATGTCGGCGTGCGTGAAGATGCCGGACTCCGCCACGAGCAAGCGGTCGTCATTCGGCAGCAGCTTCACAAGGCGCTCGGTCGTGCCGAGATCGGTTTCGAAGGTGACAAGCGATCGATTGTTCACGCCGATGAGCGGTGCATTGAGCTTGAGCGCGCGCTCCAATTCGGCCTCGTCGTGGACTTCGACAAGCGCGTCCATTTCGAGATGCGCTGAAGCTTCAAAAATTTCTTCGGCGCGCTGGTCGTCGAGCGCGGCCATAATGATCAGAATGGCGTCGGCGCCTAAGGCGCGGCTTTCGAAGATCTGCCAAGGATCGACCATGAAGTCCTTACGCAACACTGGCAGGGCACATGCTTGGCGCGCTTCGATCAGAAATTGCTCGGCGCCCTGAAAACTCGGTGCGTCCGTGAGCACGGAAAGGCACGCTGCGCCGCCGGCTGCGTAGGCTTGCGCAAGCGCCGCAGGCTGGAAATCCGCGCGGATCAGGCCCTTTGAGGGCGAGGCCTTTTTAATCTCCGCAATCAGCGCCGGCCGATCGCCGGTTTTCATAAGTGCATCATGAAAGCGGCGTGGCGCTGATTGATCGTACGCTTCGCGCTCAATCACGTGCTGCGGCTTTGCTGCTTTGCGCGTTGCTACCTCGTCGCGCTTATACGCGATGATGCGCTCCAGGACGTTCACGGCGCGCTCCTCGATACGTCAACAAGTCGCGCGAGCGCGTCTCGTGCGGCGCCGGAGTCGAGAGACTGGGTCGCGAGCTCATGTGCTTCGATCACGTCCGCCGCTTTGCCGGCGGCGAATAGAGCGGCTGCAGCATTGATTAAAACGGCCGCCCGGTGGCCGGGTCTTCCGCCACCCTCAAGCATTGCGCGCATTTCGGCCGCGTTCTCTTCTGCAGCGCCGCCGCGCAGATCGGGGTGAATCTCGGCTGTTTGGGTCGCTGTCTGCAGTGTGATCACTCCGTCCCCCAAGGTGGCGACGGTGTTGGCGTCCTTGCCGGCGGCCGAGATTTCGTCCAGCCCGCCTGCACCATGCGCCACGAGCGCCTTCTCACAGGCCAGCTCTTGCAGCGCGTGCGCAACAGGCAGAACGAAATCGGCGCTAAACACGCCGACCAATTGGCGCGTCACGCCCGCCGGGTTCGACAACGGCCCGAGCAAATTGAAGATGGTCCGCTTGCCGATTTCCCGGCGCGCCAACGCGACGTGGCGCATGGCGGGGTGATGGTTCTGCGCGAACAAAAACGCCACGCCCGCTTCAGAGAGACAACGCTCAAGCGTGGCGACATCGCCGGTCAGCGTCAAGCCGAGCGCCTCGAGCACATCGGCCGCGCCAGACTTCGAACTCATCGCGCGGTTGCCGTGCTTGGCAACTGGCACGCCGCAGCCGGCCACTACGAACGTCACGGCTGTTGAGATATTCAGCGTGTGCGCGCCATCGCCGCCAGTGCCGCAAACGTCTATCGTACCCTCTGGCGCCTTTACCCGCACCATGCGCGAACGCAGCGCGCGCGCGCCGGCGGCGATTAACGGCGCGTGGCCCATCAAGGGGACAGTCAGCGTTAGGAAGTGCTTGATGTCTTCATGGGCGGCTTGTCCATCCATGATTTCAGAGAACGCCCCGTCCATGTCGGCAGCTTGCACCGCAGCGCCGTCGCGGAGGGATGCGAGCGTGGCGGAAAGGCTCATCGCAAACCTGCCGCGCTCAAAAAGTTGCCGACGATCGCGTGACCGTGCTCGGAGGCGATCGATTCCGGGTGGAACTGAACGCCAAACACTGGCCGGCTCTTGTGCGACAGCCCCATGACTTCGCCGTCCGCTGTCTCCGCGTCGATGATCAATTCGTTCGGAAACGTCGCGCGGCGCACTGCGAGCGAATGGTAACGGGTCGCGCGGAAAGGAGAGGGTAGGCCGCGAAACAGGCCGCCGCCGCGATGCGTCACCTCGGACACCTTGCCGTGCATGATCTCCTGCGCGCGGACCACTTCACCACCAAACGCTTGGCCCATTGCCTGGTGGCCTAGGCACACGCCAAACAGCGGCAAATCCTTGGGCGCTTCAGCGAGCAATTGGAGGCAGATACCAGCTTCGTTCGGTGTGCAGGGGCCTGGCGAGAGGATCACCGCCTTCGGCTTCTTGCGCAGCACCTCCGCCACGCTCAGTGCATCATTGCGCACAACCTCGGCTTTCACGCCGAAGTCCTCGACGTAGTGCACGAGGTTATAAACAAAACTGTCGTAATTATCGATGACGAGGATCATGGGCGAAAAGGCCTTTCGCGTTGACGAGCAAGTTCAGTGCGTCGTCAAGCGCGCCATCGTGCGGGGGCCGGCCAAAGCGTCATCGCGTGGCACTCTAGCGGAAAACGTGGGCGTGCAAACTGGCTTCGCTCAGGAATAGCGCCACGCCTCGCTAGCCGCCCGAAACAGCGCCCGTGACTTGTGGAGCGTCTCCTGCAGTTCGGCTTCCGGGTCGCTATCGAGCACCACCCCGCCGCCAGCTTGGACATGCAGCATGCCGTCTTTGACCACGGCGGTGCGGAGCGCGATGCAGGTGTCCATGTCGCCGCCAGCGCCAAAATAGCCGACGCCGCCGGCATAAACGCCGCGCTTGTGCGGCTCGACCTCGTTGATGATTTCCATGGCGCGTACTTTGGGCGCGCCGGTGACGGTGCCGTGTGGGAAGCCTGCGAGCAACGCATCGAGCGCTGAGAGGCCGGGCTTCAATTCGCCTTCGACGTTGGAGACGATGTGCATTACGTGGCTATAGCGCTCGATTGTGAAGGCTTCTGTGACCCGCACGTGAGCAGACCCCGCTCCAGCCGTCGCTGCATTCGAGCCCGGCTTAGCGCCGCGAATAGCCACGCGGCCAAGATCGTTGCGTGCGAGATCGACGAGCATCAGGTGCTCGGCGCGCTCTTTCGGGTCGGCGAGTAATTCTTCTTCAAGTGCGTGATCTTCCGCAGGCGTCGAGCCGCGTGGCCGCGTTCCGGCGATCGGCCGGATCGTTACTGTGTCGCCGCGCAAACGCACCAGGATTTCCGGACTCGAGCCGACGAGAGAGAAGTCAGCGAAGTTCAGATAATAAAGAAACGGCGAGGGGTTCATGCGCCGCAGGCTTCGATACAAAGCAAACGGCGGCGCGTTGCACGGCGCCGAGAAACGCTGGCTCGGCACCACCTGAAACACATCGCCCGAGCGGCAGTACTGTTTGCATGTGCCAACCAGCGCCCGATAGGCGTCAGGCGCGGTGTTCGAGCGCGGCGTGATGTCCTGCGGCGTCGCCTCAGGCTGGCGCTTCCGAGGCGCGGGACGGTCTAGTGCGCGCCAGATTCTATCGAGCCGTGTGCGGGCGGCGCTGAAGGCATCCGCCTCGCTCTGACCCGAACGCTTACGCGCCGGCGTGATGAGCGTGATCTCGCTGGTGACGTTGTCGAACACGGCGACAATCGTTGGCCGCAGCAACATCGCGTCCGGCGTGCCGAGTGGATCGGGCGCCTTGTCCGGCAGCCGCTCCACGAAGCGCACCATGTCATAGCCAAGATAGCCGAACAGGCCCGCCGCCATCGGCGGAAGATGCGGCGGCAATTCCAGCGCCGAGCGTGCCGAGAGTTTCGCGAGGCTCTTCAAAGGCGGATCGCGTTGGCGCCGGAAAGCGCTGTCGGCAAAGCCACCGCGGCTGATTTCAGCTGCCCCGTCTTTCACCCGCCAGACGAGATCGGGCTTTATGCCAATGATCGAAAACCGCCCGCGAAAGTCGCCGCCTTGCACGCTCTCCAGCAAAAACGCGCCTGGCTTGTCGGCGCCGAGTTTCAGAAGCGCGCCGACTGGCGTTTCCAAATCGCTGACCCGCCGCGACCACACCACGCCGCCGCCTTGTTCATAGGCGGCCAAGCAGAGTTGTTGCGGCGAGGGGCTCGCCGCCTGGCTCATTGACCCTGGTCGGCGCTGGTGGCGGGAAACATGCGCTCCATCAGCGAAGTGTTGCGATTGACGCGTGCGCGATCGACGATCTCGTTTTGCAGGGCCTCGGCGAACGAACTGCCAATGCTGTCTTGCAACTCTGAGCGGGCCGCCTCGACGACTTGTGGCGCCGCGCTTGGATCGGCGCGATTAATCCGTTCGACTTGAGCCACGAGCACACCAGGCTGATCGCCGCGCATGTCAGTCACCACTTCGCCCTGGGCCGCAGCGAAGATTTGGGTGGGCAGGCTGCGCGATGGGATCTGCGCTGCGGCAGCTTGGCGGTTCACAGCTTGCGAGGTCACGCGCACCGTGAAGCCATTGGCGCGAGCGGCTGCCGCAAAGGTCTGGCCGCCGCGCACAGCTTCAACCACTTGGGCGCCACGTTCACGCAGGCGGCGGCCCAACTCACGGGCCGTGAACATTTGAGTGAGCTGAGGGCGGACTTCCTCCAACGGACGAACCGTGGCCGGGATGATGCGCTCGACGGAAACGATCACATCAGCATCGCCAACCGGCATGAAGTCGCTGGCTTCGCTCTCGGGTGTCTGGAAGGCCGTTGCGAGCACGGCTTCATGATTCGCGAGCGCTTCGACCGGCTGGCCGTTTTGATCCAGCCCGTCTTGAGTTGTCCCCGCGATGGTGACGATCGTTAGGCCGCTTTGGCGGGCGGCTTCAGCGAAGGTCGCCCCGCCAGCGCGCGCATCCTCGAATACGCCAATTGCGGTGTTGAGCAGATCAGCAGCTTCGTCAGCCGCGATGGCGTCACGGATTTCGCCGCGCGCCGTAGCGAAATCTGGTTCGACGGGCGCAGTGATGGCGTCGACGCGAACCACCGCCCACGGCGTCAACTGACCTTGCACCGCGCGCGCTTGACCGCGCGCCTGTGTAAATACGGCCTCAGCAACTCGTGTATCTGGCACTTCCGAGCGCGCCTGATCGGCGCCGCGCGTGACCTGCAGGCCCAGCGATGCTGCAACTGCATCCGGTGTCTCACCCCGGTTGAGGCGCGCGGCGGCGTCGTTCGCTTGCTCTTGGCTCTGCGCTGAGAGGCGCACGTAAGTGCGGCGCTCGGGGCGCGTGAGCGCGGTGCGGCGGGCGTCGAATTCCTCGCGCAGACGCTGCTCGGGAATATTCACCCGCGCCATAAAATCCTGTGGACGCGCATAGACGAGTGAGAGCGCGCGGAACTCGGGTACGCGCAACTGCTCTTGCACTTCTTCCCATAGACTCTGGAGCTGCGCTTCGGTCGGCGCTGGAATGGCGCCGACGACGGAAGCAGGAGCGTCGGCAATGCTAATCACGCGGGTTTCAGTTTGATAGGCGAAGGCGAGCGCGCCGTAGCTGGAAGGCGCCCGAATGCCCGAAACGAGCGAACCCATGGTGAGTTGGGTCGTCAGCTCTTCGCGAATATCGCTTTCAAATTCGGGCTGGGCATAACGCATGGTGCCGAGAAATTGCGCGTAGGCAGCTTGATCGAAACTTCCGGTGATCGGGTTCAGCACGCCCGGGATTTCGCGGATGTAGGCTGCGACCTGAGCGTCGCTCGCACTAACGCCGGCTTTATCTGCAAACCCGAACATCGCGTTGCGCGCGATCATGGAGTCCAGAATTTGCTCGTGGAGCCCGGCTTCAATCGCTTCCTGCTGCGAGATGTTCTCGCCGTTGTTGCGCCGCGAGCGCAGTGTCAGTTCGAGTTCGCGCGAGAGTTGAACCGGCGTGATCTGCTGGCCGCTCACAGTGGCGACGCTGGCCGAGGGCGAGAAGTTGAGCCCGCCGCTGGGGATCAAGAACAGCACCATGGCGCCGCCCACGAGGAGCAGGATGATGATGGCGATGCCGCCCCGCGAGAATTTTCGAAATTGCAGCAGCATGGCGTCGTCCGTTATGCGTAAAGGCGGCGGACAATAGGGGCGCCCCCAAGCCGGGGCAATCGCTACCGCATGCCTGAAACGCAGCTTGGGGGAGGGACGTATGGCCGCGCGCAAGCCTTTGATCGCCGGGAACTGGAAAATGTTCGGGCGGCAGGAGAGCCTCACCGAGATCAAGGCTCTGTGGGCGCTGGTCGAGTCCGTTTCGGCCAATGTGGACGCACTTATTTGCCCGCCCAGCGTCTACGTTCCGCAGGCCCTTTGGGGCGCGCGCGGCACGGGGGTGGCGATCGGTGCGCAGGATTGCAGCGCGGCGTCGGAAGATTCGGCGCGCACTGGGGAAATCAGCGCAGCGATGCTGGCTGATGTGGGCGCCAAGTACGTCATCGTCGGCCATTCGGAGCGTCGGGGTTTCCATGCGGAGACTAATGAAGTTGTCCACCGCAAAGCCGCAGCGGCCCTGGCGGCGGGACTAACTCCCATTATCTGCGTCGGCGAAACCCAAGCGGAGCGGGCGGCAGGGCGAGTAGCGGAGGTCGTCAGCGCTCAAGTCCGCGCAAGCGTTCCGGAAGGAAATAGTGCCGTGGTGGTGGCTTACGAGCCGGTTTGGGCGATCGGCGGCAACAGCACCCCAACAATTCCAGAAATTGCGGAGGTCCACGCTCTTGTCAGGAATACTCTGAAAGAGCGCTTCGGCGATGAGGCGAACAACATCCGGATTTTGTATGGTGGCTCGGTCGGACCAAAGAACGCGGCAGAGATTTTTGGGGCGGAGGGGGTTGATGGCGCCCTTGTGGGGCGCGCCAGCCTGAAGGCCGCTGACTTTGCTGCAATAATTTTGGGCCATCCGGCTGCCAAGTGATGGTGCGTTCGGGCACACTGGCGTTTAAGCTAGGGCTCGGCTATTGAGCGCCCCTTCGTGCGCGCCCACTTGAGGGGCGCGGCGCGAACGGGGCTGGAGACAGACAAGGTATGGAATTGATCGTTCTGAGCATTCATTTGCTCGTTTGTCTTTGCCTGATCGGCTTGGTTCTGCTGCAGCGCTCTGAGGGCGGCGCTCTCGGCATGGGCGGCGGTGGCGGCGGCTCCCTGATGAGCGGCCGCGGCGCAGCTGACGCGCTCGCGCGCATGACGTCGGTCGCCGGCGGCTTTTTCCTCGTTACATCGCTGGGTCTTACGATTCTTTCCGGCGCCGACAACGATCAGGGCCGTTCGGTGTTGGACGGCTTCCAGGCGCCGATCACTGCACCGTCTATCGCTCCGGCGCCGGCCCCGACCGAGCCCACCGAGTCTCGCCCGGATCCGACGGAAAGCAGCATCCCGGCGACTACCCAACTCGCATCCGTGGTCGGTCCGCCCGCCGCTGCTGCCTCTGAAACGCCAGCGCGGGCAGCACCGCTTGACGGATCGACCGCGCCGCGGCCGGCAGTGACGCGTCCTGTGCAGACTGCGGCCGTGACCACCCCGGCTCGTCAACCGGCGCCACAGCGTTCCACGCCTGCAACGACCACCGACGGCGAGCGGGCGCTGGTCCTGCCGAATACGTCCGGCTCCGTTTCAGGCATTTCACTTAGCGACGCGGCAAATCAGTCCGAATCGATTGATGTAGGAAACGGGCTTGAGGCCGTTCGGCGCGATCAGCGCGCCGGCCCCGATCAATAAGCACGCCGACCGGCGAGCTGGGGATAGACGGCGGCTGATCGGAAAGGCCAATGGCGCGCTACGTGTTCATTACCGGCGGGGTGGTTTCTTCCTTGGGGAAGGGCATCGCCTCCGCCGCGCTCGGCGCGTTGCTGCAAGCGCGCGGATACCGGGTCCGACTCCGCAAACTTGATCCGTACCTCAACGTCGATCCAGGCACGATGAGCCCGTATCAACACGGCGAAGTGTTCGTCACCGATGACGGCGCCGAGACCGATCTCGACCTTGGTCACTACGAGCGCTTCACCGGCGTATCGGCGCATCAGGCCGACAACATCACCACGGGGCGCATCTATCAGGAGATCATCGCCAAGGAACGGCGCGGCGATTATCTCGGCGCCACCGTGCAGGTCATCCCGCACGTCACCAACGCCATTAAAGAATTCATCCTCTCCGACCACGGTGATGCTGATTTCGTCTTGTGCGAAATCGGCGGCACCGTCGGCGACATCGAGGGCCTGCCGTTCTTCGAGGCGATCCGCCAACTCGGACAAGAACTCGATCCCGGACAAGTCGCGTTCGTTCACTTAACGCTGCTGCCGTACATCCCGTCAGCCGGCGAGATGAAGACGAAGCCGACGCAACACTCCGTAAAAGAGCTTCGCTCCATCGGTATTCAGCCGAACATTCTGCTCTGCCGCTGCGATCGGCCGATCCCTGCCGACGAGAAGCGCAAGATCGCGCTGTTCTGCAACGTGCGCGAAAGCGCCGTCATCGAAGCGCGCGATCTGCCGACGATCTATGAAGCGCCGATCGCCTATCACCTGGCCGGTCTCGACACGGAATTGTTGAAGCACTTTGGCGTCACCGTGGCGCCGCAGCCCGATCTTACGAAGTGGGAAACGATCGTGAAGCGGTTGAAGTCGCCCGATGGCGAAGTCACCATTGGCGTGGTCGGAAAATATACCGAGCTTAAAGATGCCTATAAGTCGCTAATCGAAGCGCTTTATCACGGCGGTGTCGCCAACAACGTCAAAGTCAACATTCGCTGGATCGAGTCTGAGAAGTTCGAAGAACTCGGCGACGCTTGGCATGAGGATTTGCACGGCGTGCACGGCATCCTCGTGCCCGGCGGCTTCGGCGAGCGTGGCAGTGAGGGCAAGATTGCAGCTGTTACGTTCGCGCGCGAGCACAACGCACCGTTCTTCGGCATTTGCTTCGGCATGCAGATGGCCTGCATCGAAGCGGCGCGGAATCAAGCGGGGCTGAAGGGCGCAAGCTCAACGGAGTTCGGCGAAACCAAACATCCCGTCGTCGGCCTAATGACCGAGTGGATGAAAGGCAACGAACTGGAAAAGCGCAACGCCGTCGGCGATCTCGGCGGTACCATGCGCTTGGGCGCCTACAAGGCGGCGCTCGATCCAGAGAGCAAAGTCGCCGCGATCTATGGCGGCACCGAAGTTTCGGAGCGTCATCGCCATCGTTACGAGGTGAACCTGCGCTATCGCGACAAGCTGGAGGCGACGGGCCTCATCTTCTCCGGCATGAGTCCGGACGGCGTGTTGCCAGAGATCGTCGAACGCCGCGACCATCCGTGGTTCATCGGCGTGCAATATCACCCCGAGCTGAAAAGCCGTCCGTTCGAACCGCACCCGCTGTTTGCGAGCTTCATCGGTGCGGCCCTCGAGCAATCGCGCCTCGTCTGACATGGGTGCGATGTCGACCGGCGCCTCCGAGCATGCCAGGGTGGTGCAATGACTTCTCCAGAAACCACGTCGGTCGCTGACGCCGCCTCCGCCGATCCTGCCGGCGGTGCGTTGGCGCTTTTCCTTGTCGTCGCAGCCGTCGTTTGCTGGTTTGCGTTTCGCACGTTAATCCGCGAGTTTCGCGCGCGGAAAACAGAGCGCACGGTGGGCCGCGACTTTAGCGAGTACGCGCTTGAAGTGCTGGTCAACGCCGCCAAGATCGACGGAAGGGTAAGCGATACGGAACGCGCTGCCATCGCGCCGGCGTTGCGAGACCTGGGAGCAGGCATCGAAGCGGAGAAGATCGAGGCCGCCTTCGCCAGTGCCCGCCTCAGCAAGGATGAGCTGACCGCCTACCTCGCCGCAAAATCCGGCGCGTTCAGCCGCGAACAGAAGACTGGGTTGTTGAGAGCATTGCTCTCTGTGTTCGCGGCGGACGGCAGCTTCGATGAAATCGAACACCATGCGTTGGTCGATTACACCGCCGCTGTCGGTTTCGATCGTCAGAGCGCCCCAGATATGCTGCGCGGCATCGCGCGCGACTTCAGCCGCGGCAACATAACTTAGGCCGTGACGCGGCGTGCAAACGTCGTGAGATCTTCAAGCGTAGGCGCTCGACCTCGCAATGGTCTGGAAAGCGCAAGCATGATGTCCACGTGATTCACGCCTGGGTAAATCTTCGTTTCCACCGCGCCGCCAGCAGCGCGCATCGCAGCATCCAACGAGCGTAGATTGCGTGGGCCCACAGTTGTGTCTGCGTCACCCCAAAGCAACAGCAGGGGCGGGGCGTCTGCACGCGCGAAATTTACGGGCTGTGTCGACTGCAAGTCGGCCGCTTGGCCAAATGCATTGCGGGTGGCGTCAACGTCAAACGGCAGAAAGTCGTAGGGCCCGGCAAGGCCAGCGACGCCGCGCACTGAACTTGGCGCGACGCCAGCATCGTTCAGAAACGTCGCATCGAGTGCGAGCATCAAAGCATTGTAGGCGCCGGCCGAGTGACCAGCGATGACGATCCGTGAAGGATCACCGCCGAACTCGGCAGCGTGATCGACAACCCAGCGTACAGCTGCCGCACAGTCTTCAATGAATCCTGGAAATCTCACCTCCGGCACGAGCCGATAATCCGGGATGATCGTGAGGAACCCTTGCGCCGCCAGGGCGGCGCCGGCGAACGCGTAGTCCGCCTTTGCGCCCGAAGCCCAGCTGCCTCCGTAGATGAAAACCACCACTGGAAGCCGCTCCCCACCCTGTTCAGGGGCGTAAACGTCCAGCTTTCGGCGGGGCCCCACACCATAGGCCTGATTTTCCGCGACCCGCCGCGCGCCCGGGTCGCGCGGCGCAAGCGCGTTGAAGGCGCCGAGTGAGGGGGTGCACGCCGCAGCGAGCGCCGTCAGGCCAGTCAGGAGAAATCTGCGATCCATGGCGACCATACGGCCAGCGCCCGGCCATGGATGCAAGCCATGCATCCAATCCGCCACCCAATCGCATCCACCCTAAGAAGTATGAACTCGGAGGGAAGTCATGAAGCGCCTACTCATCACCGCGGCCCTGGCCGCACTGCTGGTCGGCCCTGCGGCTGCCGAGACCCGCAACCTGCGCGGGTTCGACGCGGTTGGCGCTTCCGATCAGATCCGGGTCGAGATTACCGTGGGCGGCGATTATTCGGTCGAAGTTGTAGGCCGTGACGCCGCGCGCGTTCTGACCGAAGTCGATGACGGCACGCTTACAATCCGCCAGCGCAACCGGCCGTGGTTCGGCAGCAACCACCTGGACGCCACCGTCCGGATTAGAATGCCGGAGCTGGAAAGTGTCGCCGCGGCGCGGGGTGTAGAACTTACCGCGACCGGCGTAGATGCGATCTCGTTTGAGATTGCCGCCGCGATGGGCGCGGAAGTGCGGGTGAGCGGTACGTGCCGCACGCTGGAAGCGGCCGCCGCGATGGGGGCAACCATCCGCGCGGACGAACTGCTCTGCGAAACGGCCGATGTGGCGGCTTCGATGGGTGGCACCGCCCAGGTTTATGCCAGCCAAACCTATGAAGGCGCGGCCTCTATGGGCGGCACCATCAACATCTCTGGCGATGGCGCCAGTCGCGGCGAATCGACGGCCATGGGCGGCACGATCAACGACTAGGGAACAACGGCTGAGAGCGAGCGTTGGCGGGCGATGGAACCCACGCTCGCTGCTGAAGTCGCCCCTAAGGCGCGGAAAAGACCGCTGCCCGACAAGACGCGGGCGTTAGTGTTATTCAACCCCAAGGCGGGCAGCGTTCAACCGGGCGATCGTGAGCGCTTGGTTGAAACGCTCAACGAAGCCGGCGTAGCAAACCACGAGATCGTCCCGGTCGAGCACATGTCTCGGCGCTTCTTTGCGAAAGCAAAAAAGTTTGACGTGATCATCGTGCTGGGCGGCGACGGCACCGCGCGTTCCGCCGCCGAGTTCTCTTCGCGCGATGGCCCGCCTCTCATTCTGCTCCCGGGCGGCACGCTCAATATTCTGCCGAAGGCGCTCTATGGTGAACTCGCTTGGCCGGAAGCGCTCAAGGCGGCGCTTGAGCGCGGTGAGGTTACGCGGCTCACAGCAGGGCGCGCCAACGGCGAAGCGTTCTACGTGGCGGCGCTCTTTGGAGCGCCAACGCTGATGGCCAAAGCGCGAGAAGCAATGCGTGCCGGTCGGCCGCTCGCGGCTTGGCGGCGTCTTCGCCACGCGATGAAGCGCTCTTTCGCGCGCGGCCTGCGCGCCAGACCAAACCGGGAAGCGATGCGCAGAGCTGAGGCCATCGGCATTCTTTGCCCGTCCTTTTCAGGAGGCATCCATGCCGATAGTCTCGAATGGGTGAGGCTTGATGCAAAACACCTGCTGGATCTCGCGCGCGTGAGTGTGATGTCGATCACGACGGCGTGGCGGAATGATTCAAGCGTCGAGATCACCACCTGCCGCACCAGCGACATTGTTTCTCTTGGGGTGATACCGGCAACGTTGGACGGCGAGCCACGTACTTTCTTTCACCGCGTGCGGATTGCCTACGAGCCAAAAGGCCCGCGGGTCATCGCATTGCAGCAGGAGAGCTGAGCAGGTGGAGTTGGTTCACCTGACGGATCTGCATTTCGGCTGCGAGGATCGGCAGGCGCTCAATGCAGCGGCGAAATTCATCGATGAGCGCAAGCCCGATGCTGTGATCGTCACCGGCGACATTTCTAAGGATGGCCTGCAGAGCGAACTCGATGATGCGTGTGCATGGATGCGCTCGCTCGGCGTGCCGGCGATGCTCACGCCCGGCAATCACGACGTGCCTTACTACGAAATGTGGGCGCGGGTTTTCTTTCCCTGGGACCGCATTCGCCGGGCGCAGCACGGGCTGCAAGTAGATGCGTGGCATACGCCCGACTGGTCGATTGTGCCCGTGAATACGGCACGGCCTTGGCAGTTTCGTTTGAACTGGGCGCAGGGCGAAATCTCGCGCGGCCAGACAGCGATTGCCGCGGCAGACTTACAGAAGGCGGCGCCGGGCGCGCTGCGCATCATCATCACGCATCATCCGCTCGATTGGCCGAACGATGCGCCCATCAAAGGGCTGACGCGCGGCGGCCCAAGGGGTTTGCGTAAGTTGGCCGATGCAGGGGCGGAGCTCTTTTTGAGTGGGCACTTGCACTTTGCTTCATCGCGCCTGTTTGAGACGCGTGCGCTATCCGTGACGAGCGGCACGCTTTCGCAACGCCTGCGGCACGAGCCATGCGCTTTCAGCGTCATTCGTCGTCCGTCGCCAAACACGATCGAGACGGAAGTGGTTCATATCGTTCAGGGTGTTTGCCAGACCGCCAGCGTTCGTCAGTTCACGCTCAACGCGCCCGCAGAGCCCGGCGCGCCGGCCGAACTCCACGCGCGCGTCTAGCTTAAGCGCGGCCCTCGATGGATTGGCTGCGTGGCCCGCCCGGGCGGGTGATCGCATCGAGCGCTTCGCCAGCGTCTTTCGCGGCGCTATCGGCGATGTCAGCCAGAGAGATGATCCCGACTAGGCGTTTGTCGGCGTCGACCACTGGCAGGCGGCGAACTTGGAGATCCGACATGTTTTCGCACACGTCGGAGACTTCATCATCGGCGCGGCAGTAGAGGACCTCGTGAGTCATCACTTCGCCGACCGTGGCGTCAGGGCCTTTGCCGATGGCGAGGCCGCGGATGACAATGTCTCGATCGGTGACCATGCCGGCTAGGCGATCGCCGGATGTAACGGGGAGGGCCCCGATATCGCCGTCGGCCATCATCCGGGCGGCCTCGCGGATGGTGGCGTCTGGCCCGACCGTGCGTACGGCGGGCGTCATGGCGTCGCGGATTTTCATTGGGGTCTCCCGGGAATTCTGGTTCTAAGCTCCCCCAATCGGGCCAACGCGAGGGTCCGAGTGCTGTTCCGGGGCGTCTGGACTTGCCCTAATCCGGCCTTTGGCCTATCAGCCCCGCTTTCCCGCGGGTCGCGGGGACCAGGAGTTTTCCGGCCATGGCCGTTCCGAAGCGAAAAACCTCGCCCTCTCGCCGGGGCATGCGCCGGGCGCACGATAAGCTGCCCAAGGCGACGTACGTCGAAGACGCCGAGTCCGGCGAGCTGCGCCGTCCGCACCACATCGACCTCAAGACCGGCCGCTATCGCGGCAAGCAGATCTTGAAGGCGAAGGAAGACTAAGCGCTTCTCTGAAGTCTGATCGGAGCTCCGCGTAAAGCGCATAAGCGCCTTGCGCGGCTTCCGCTTGCCTTTTGCGGCGCCTGGGTCTCCAAAGGCGCCATCCAAATTCAGCTTTCCGCGAGACCCTACTCATGACTGGCATCGCCGACATCGTTGGCCGCGAAATTCTCGATAGCCGCGGCAATCCCACCGTCGAAGTCGACGTGACGCTCGAGGACGGCTCGTTCGGGCGCGCGGCTGTGCCGTCCGGCGCATCGACCGGCGCGCACGAAGCGGTCGAGAAGCGCGATGGCGAACCGGATCGGTATCTGGGCAAAGGTGTTCGCGACGCGGTTGAAGCGGTGAATGGCGAGATCGCGAATGCGATCCTCGGCTTGGATGCGGAAGAGCAACGCCGGGTCGACTCAATTTTGCTCGAACTCGACGGCACCGAGAACAAAGCGCGGCTTGGCGCGAACTCGATCCTGGGCGCCTCGCTTGCGGTTGCTAAGGCTGCGGCGGCGGCCAATGGGATGCCGCTTTATCGTTATTTGGGCGGGGTGCAGGCGCGCATCTTGCCGACGCCGATGATGAACATCGTCAATGGCGGCGCGCACGCCGATAATCCGATCGACATCCAAGAATTCATGATCATGCCGATCGGCGCCGAGAGCATCGCGGAAGCGGTGCGTATGGGCGCGGAAGTTTTTCACACGTTGAAGAAGCAGCTGAAAGACGCCGGCCACTCGACCAATGTCGGCGACGAAGGCGGCTTTGCGCCGAACCTGGCGAGCGCAGATGAGGCCATCGGCTTTATTCTGAAATCGATCGAAAAGGCGGGCTACGCGCCGGGCGAAGATATTGCATTGGCGCTCGATTGCGCGGCGACCGAGTATTTCAAAAACGGCAAGTACGAGCTTGCTGGCGAAGGCAAATCGCTGAGCCCGCAGCAGAACGCCGATTATCTGGCCGACCTCGTCTCGCGCTATCCGATCATCTCAATCGAAGATGGAATGTCGGAAGATGATTTCGAAGGTTGGGCGGCGCTCACGGAACTGATTGGCGATAAGTGCCAGCTCGTGGGCGACGATCTCTTCGTCACCAATATGAAGCGGCTCGAGCTTGGGTTCGAGAAGGGCCTGGCCAACGCGATCCTGATCAAGGTCAACCAGATCGGGACGCTGACGGAGACGCTCGACGTCGTCGAGATGGCGCATCGCGCCGGCTATTCGGCGGTGATGAGCCATCGCTCGGGCGAGACCGAAGATTCAACCATTGCCGATCTCGCGGTGGCGACCAATTGCGGCCAGATCAAAACTGGCTCGTTGGCGCGCTCCGATCGGACCGCGAAGTACAATCAGCTGATCCGGATTGCCGAGATGCTGGACGAGCAGGGCTCCTACGCCGGCGCGGGTACGATCATCGGGCGTTGAACTCGGCTCCTGCGCGGCGTCAGTACCCCTCACCCATACCTGATCAAAGGAGCGCGCAGCGTTTGCGTTCCCTCTCCCGCAAGAGGAGAGGGGCGAGACGGCGCTCGACTGATGCTGCTTAGCTGGTGTCGTGTGCGCACCTCATGGCGCGCGCGCCGATTTCATCTTCCAGTCTTGAATCTGCGAAGCTGTGGCGCGGCGGGCGTTGCGCCGCGATGCGTTGTGCGGTGGCGGGTGAGACGTGCAGTCGGCGCGCGAGGCGGCGTGCGGCGCGCTCTGGGCGCGACAACACGCGATCGAGCGCTTCAATGCGGCTGGCAATGCGTTGTGGTTCGGGCGTGCGGATGAAGCGCGCCGCCTTGAGCCGCTGCGCTTGCACGGCGCGATTTTGATCGCGCCAGATATCGCGCACGAGAACCGGCGGGCCGAGCATACGGATGCGGGCGGGATGCGGCGGCTGACGCGGCCAGAGACGAAAGCTGACGCGGTGGGCGCTGGCGCGCTTTGCGGGTTTGGGCGCGACGAGGTTCGCGAGCCTGACGATGCGCGTGGCGAGTGCGTGCGCGTGGCGCCTCAACGCGCTGGCTTCGATGAGCACCAGCCGGCGCACCATGATTTCCAGCGTGCGCAGCCAGCGGCGCGCCTCTGTAAGTTCGTGTTGGGGGAGCCGGTCGCGCTTGGCGATGTCGGCGGCTTCGCCGATGGCGGCGCGCATGCGATCGAACAGCGCGCGGGCGGCGGTCCAGAGATGGGCGAGGGGGCTTGGTGCTGAGGTCATGGGCGGGAGTGTGCGCCCGAAACTGCTCGGTCGGATTGGTGCGGGGCTATGCGCGTATTTTGCGGGTGGCGGCGACGGCTGCTTTTCGCCGGAACGCGACATTCGTGCTATTGAACGCGTGCGTCGCTCGTTTCCAGATTTTCCGACAGGCAGCCAATGCGCAAACCTACCGACATGCTTGCAAGAGCAACCTTGTTGACGGCCGCAATTTTGGTCGCTTCTTGCGCATCCAACGGTAGCATCGACGACGGAAGAAAGTTCGGCCTCGAAGTCGGTATGACGACTGAAGAAGCAAGCGCCGTTATGAGGCAAAGACATCCGCGCTTCGAAGCCGGGGCAAGTGGCTTGATCCCGATGTGCGGCGGCCGCCCGCGCGTCAACGGTGAGCGTGTGCAGATTTACGCCACACCGCAGTACGACATTATTTGCATTTTCGTGGCGTCGGGCCGCGTTGTCGCCATCGCTTGGGAAACGCCGTTTATGTAAATTCGTGCCGGGAAAAACGGCGCGCATGTACCGTTGGAGGTTCAGCTCTCGGAGAGGAAATCAAAGCCCGTACAGTCATGGTCAGACACGGCCAACCGCGAGGTCCCGAAAGCATATAGAGCCGACTGTCTAGACTCGGACAAAGGCAGAAGTTGAAACCACTTCGTCATCCCGGCCGTAGTGACGCGGACCGAGGTGTGACAAAGCACAACGTTTGGCCCTGGGTCTCGGATCGCGCTTCGCGCGTCCTGGATGACGGTGGTTGGTGTGGGGTCACCTCGGGCGAATAGACCCGTGCCGTCCGTCACATCGTCAGGCCAATCCTCCGGATAGCGTCTCTCTTGTGGCTCACGCGACCAGACAAGGAGCCTGTCATGTTGATCCGGTTTAGCTGCCTGATGCTCGCGCTGGTCTCGTTCATGCCGGGCGCTTTTGCGACTTTGAATAAAGCCGCGGCGATCGTGGCGTGAGCACTCATCTCTCCTGAGGCCACTCGGGCGCGCGCTACGGCTCGCGCCCACTTCTTTTGTGCGCTGAGTCCGAAACGAGAACGGAGATCGTTTCGGGGGCGATGCGCGCTTGGCGCTGCAAATTTTTCCTAGCGACCTGGACGCAAGCGGATGGGGTCGCCTCGGGCCAGAGGCCCCAAGCACTAGTCTTTTTTCGCTAAGTTATTGATTAATAGCATAAAGAACACTTTAAGAACATTTCAGAGTCTTTACGATTCTTTAACCACTTCGACTCAACGTGCCGCCGAATCGAGGGTGTTAACGATGGGTAAGCGCGGTTCTACGGCGGTGAGCTTGGGGTTGGGGGCTGCGATCCTCTACCTCGGCGCACATGCCGTGACCGGGCATCAGGGCCTGCTCGCGTACATGGACGTGCAGGCCGAAGAGCGCGCTCTGGAGGCCAATGTCGCCGCGCTCGAGAGAGAAGAGGCGGCGCTGGAGCAGCGTGCAGCGCGGCTGCGCCCGCAGAGCCTCGATCTCGACTATCTGGATGAGCGCGCGCGGATCACGCTGGCGGCCGGCGATCCTGATGAGATCGTGTTCGCGCTGAAATAGTCCTGCTGCAATGCAGCATCGCAAAGCTTCCTAGCGAGCCAAGTCATTCCCGCATAAGAGAAGCGCGCCTCGCGGCGTGGACAATAGGTCCGCGCGCGTCATGTCCTAGAGGCGGAGGATAACGACGAATGGCCAAAGCGAACGGCAAACATGCCGCTGAAGCGACCAAGGACGAGTTGCTCCAGTACTATCGCGACATGCTGCTGATCCGGCGCTTCGAAGAGCGGGCCGGGCAGCTCTACGGGATGGGGCTGATTGGCGGCTTCTGCCACCTCTATATCGGCCAGGAAGCTGTCGTCGTCGGCATGCAAGCGGCGCTGAAGGATGGCGACCAGGTCATCACCGCTTATCGCGATCACGGGCACATGCTGGCTGCGGGCATGACCGCGAATGGCGTCATGGCTGAGCTGACGGGGCGCAGCGGCGGTTACTCGAAGGGCAAGGGCGGCTCGATGCACATGTTCAGCATCGAGAAGGCGTTTTACGGCGGCCATGGCATAGTCGGCGCGCAGGTGTCGCTCGGCACGGGGCTGGCGTTCGCGAACAAGTATCGCAGCGATGGCAAAGTTTGCCTGACCTATTTCGGCGACGGGGCGGCGAACCAGGGCCAAGTGTACGAGAGCTTCAATATGGCGGCGCTGTGGAAGCTGCCTGTCGTCTACATCATCGAGAACAATCAATACGCGATGGGCACGTCGATCCAGCGCTCATCGTCGGAAACGCATCTCTACAAGCGCGGTATAAGTTTCAATATTCCGGGCGAAGAAGTGGACGGCATGGATGTCGTCGCGGTGCGCGAAGCCGGCAAGCGTGCGGTCGAACGCGCGCGTGCGGGCGAAGGGCCGTATCTTCTGGAGATGAAGACCTATCGCTATCGCGGCCACTCAATGTCGGACCCGGCGAAGTATCGCACCAAGGAAGAGGTCGACGAGAAGAAGGCCAAGCACGATCCGATCGAGCTGGTGAAGAAGATGCTGATCGACGCCGGGCATTCCGATGAAGCGGCGCTGAAAGAGATCGATCGGGAGATTCGTACGGTGGTGAGCGACAGCGCGACGTTCGCGCAGGAGAGCCCGGAGCCGGATCCGAGCGAGCTGATGACGGATATTTATATCGATGCGTGAAGCGCGATTTTTGTTGCTGGGGAATTTTGAATGACGCCTGAACTGACTTATCTCGCTTACACGATCGCGCTCTTCTTCGTCGTCGTGCTGGTGCAAGCCACCGCGGGTATCGCCAACAATGGCGGCCTCGCTATGGCCAACAGCCGCGATAATCTGAAGCCGCCAACGGCGCTTCAGGCGCGCACCAAGCGGCTCGTCGATAATTTCCGCGAAAATCTTTGGTTCTTTGCGCCGTTGGTGCTGATCGCGGCTGTGGCCGGCATTTCCAATCAGTGGACGGTGCTCGGCGCTCAGGTGTTCTTCTTTGCGCGCCTGGCGCACGCCGTTTGGTACATCGCCGGCTGGCCGATCGTGCGGCCGCTCTTCTGGCTCGCGGGCGTCATCGGCTGCGCGCTCATCTTCCTCGCCCTCTTCGGAATTCTCAACTGATGACGCAAATCCTCATGCCCGCGCTCTCGCCCACCATGGAGGAGGGGAACCTCGCTAAGTGGCTGGTCAAGGTCGGCGACAAAATCGAGCCTGGCCAAGTCATCGCCGAGATCGAGACCGATAAGGCGACGATGGAAGTCGAAGCCGTCGATGAAGGCACGGTGACGGAGCTGCTCGTCGAAGAAGGCGCGCAGGGCGTGAAGGTGAATACGCCTATCGCGGTGCTGGGCGGCGAGGGTGAGACGGCGGCGCCAGCGCCAAAGCAAGAGGCCAAACATGCGCCGCGGCCTGACATGAGGGAAGAGCCGGTGAAGACGGCGCGGCCTGAGCCGTCGAAACTGGCGACGCCGACACCGCAAGGTGACACTGAAGTCCCCGCCGGCACGCAGATGATCAAGATCACGCTGCGCGATGCGTTGCGTGATGCGATGGCGGAGGAAATGCGCCGCGATGAGCGCGTGTTTCTGATGGGCGAGGAAGTGGCCGAGTATCAGGGCGCCTACAAAGTCTCGCGCGGGCTGCTCGAAGAGTTCGGGCCGATGCGCGTCGTCGATACGCCGATCACCGAGCACGGCTTTGCCGGCCTCGGCGTGGGCGCGGCGATGGCGGGCCTGAAGCCGATTGTCGAGTTCATGACCTGGAATTTTGGGATGCAGGCCGTCGACCACATTATCAACTCGGCGGCCAAGACGCTTTACATGTCGGGCGGGCAGATCAAATCATCGATCGTGTTTCGGGGACCAAATGGCGCAGCCTCGCGCGTGGCGGCGCAGCACAGCCAGGATTATTCGTCCTGGTATTCGCACATCCCCGGCCTGATCGTGATCGCGCCGTACGATGCGGCGGACGCCAAGGGTCTGTTGAAAGCCGCGATCCGCAATCCGAACCCGGTCGTCTTTCTCGAACACGAGATGCTCTACGGCGTCGAGTACGAAATCCCGGACGTTGAGGATTGGATCGTGCCGATCGGCAAGGCGAAGGTGCGCCGTGTTGGCGCTGACGTCACTATCAGCACGCACTCGCGCATGGTCGGCCACGCTTTGAAGGCGGCCGGACAGCTGGCCGAGCAGGGCATAGACGCGGAGGTCATCGATCTGCGCACGTTGCGGCCGCTTGATATCGCGACGGTGATCGACAGCGTGAAGAAAACCAATCGTCTGGTGACGGTCGAGGAGGGTTGGGGCCAAAGCGGCGTCGGCGCCGAAGTCTGCGCGCGGGTGATGAGCGAGGCGTTCGATTATCTCGACGCCCCGCCAACGCGTGTGCACCAGGTCGATGCGCCGTTGGCGTATGCCGCGAATTTGGAAGCGCTGGCATTGCCGAACGTGGATCACATCGTCGATGCGGTGAAAGCGGTGACGTATCGGTGATCTACGACGCCGGCTTCGTGGAGTAGTGCAATGACCGAAGGCGAAGTTGTCGAGCAATTGGTCGAATATATGAGCATCGTCATTGCCGGGATTGCGCTCATCTTCAGCGTCGTCTCAGCCTATATCGTTGCGCTGAACTATTTCGTGGGAGATGCGCTGTTCGTGGCGCGCGTTGGCGCGTTTGCGTTCGTTGGCATGATTTTGGCGCTGCTTATGGTTGTTATGCTTGGCGCCGAACAAACGCACGCCGGCCTCATCGCGCGCCTCTTCGAACTTGAGGCCGCGGGGCAAATCACAGCCGCCGGGCGCGGCGTCCTCGAAAATGCACGCGAAGGCATCGACGGCCTGACGCGCAATTTGCTCTGGGGCGGCATGATCTCGCTCTACGCCGTGCTCGCCTACATGACCTTCCTGCACCGTTGGAAGCCCGACGTCGTCAACGTCGCGCTGCTGAAGAAAGCTCCGGAATGACCAACCAGATCACCATGCCCGCGCTGTCGCCGACGATGGAGGAGGGCAACCTTGCGAAGTGGCACGTGAAGGTCGGCGACACGATCGAGCCAGGGCAAGTCATCGCCGAAATCGAAACCGACAAGGCGACGATGGAAGTTGAAGCCGTCGACGAGGGCGTAATCGAGGAATTGCTCGTCGAAGAAGGCGCGCAGGGCGTGAAGGTCAACACGCCGATCGCACGGCTGAAGGGCGAAGGCGAAGCCGCAAAGCCCGCCAAGAAGGAGCAAGCCCCAGCGCAAGCTCCGCCGGCGGCGGCGAAGCAAAAGGCCGAGCAACCGAGTTCGGCGCGCGCGGCATCTCCGCAAACGGTGCACGCCGCGCCGGGGGACCGGATACTGGCGTCGCCGCTGGCCCGGCGTTTGGCCGAACAAGGCGGAATTGATCTTTCGGGATTGAAGGGTTCAGGCCCTAACGGGCGCATCGTCAAAGCTGATGTCGAAGCGGCATCATCTTCGCCAAAACAACAGCAAGCGCCGCAACAATCGCGCGAAGTTGCGCGACCCGCGCCGCAACAAACGCCGGGGCCGCACAAGTCGCTGGAGCAACAAGGTATCCGCGCCGGCAGCTATGATCTCGTGCCGCTCGATCTGATGCGCAAAACTATCGCCAAGCGTATGACCGAGAGCTTCCGCGACGTGCCGCATTTTCCGCTCACGATCGATATCGAGATCGACGCGCTGTTGAAGGCCCGCGGCGATATCAACAAACGCTTCGCCGACAATGGCGTGAAAATCTCCGTCAACGATATGTGCATCAAAGCGGTGGCGCTTGCGCTGAAGCTGGTGCCGGAAGCGAACGCTTCCTACACGCCCGACGGCATTGCCCAGCATCATCACGCCGATATCGCCGTTGCGGTCGCTATTCCTGGTGGCCTGATCACGCCGATCGTTTGGCAAGCCGAGACCAAGGGCCTTGCTCAAATCAGCCATGAGATGGCTGATCTCGCTGAGCGCGCGCGTAACAAGAAGCTGAAACCGGAGGAGTTTCAGGGCGGCACGTTCTCGATCTCGAACATGGGCATGCTCGGCATCAAGAACTTTGCTTCGATCATCAATGAGCCGCACGGCATGATCATGTCGATCGGCGCCGGCGAAAAGCGGCCCGTTGTGCGCAACGACGCGCTCGCCATCGCGACCGTGATGAGCGTGACGGTGACGTGTGATCACCGTGTGGTGGATGGCGCCCTTGGCGCGGCGTTCTTGAAGGCGTTCCGCAGCTTTCTGGAAGATCCGATGGCGATGCTGCTTTAACGGCGCCGTCGCGTGGGGGGGATGATGGATAGTTTGAACGCAGTGTTCGATCTCACAGGCATGCTGTGGCTTTATGCGCTGGCAGCGGCATTCGTGGCGATGATCGCGGAATCGGCCAAGCCGCCGCGTGGCGAGGAGGGGGAAGAGCCGCCTACGCGCGGCTTCTTAGGCATCGTGCTTGGCTTTGCCGGCATGGCGACGATTTTTATGCTGGCTGTGCACGGCTATTGGTCGGCCTTCGTCGTGCAGGCGATGCCGCAGCAATTGCTTGCGCTCGGTGTGGTGTTCGCCGTCGCGATTGCCGCGTCTATCATAGGGCTTGCACTCGCGCGCGCGCCCGGTGTTTCACCGGTGCTTTATGCCGTCGCGCCGTTTGCAACGCTCGCAGTGTTTGCCTTCACGGCATACGTGACGTGGGAGTCCGTGCGCGCCGCGCTTGATCTTTGGGTGCTGCAGAACCTCTAGGCGGCTTGCCGGAGCTTCTTGGTGACCATGACGGTCAGTTGCTGGGTCACGGTCTGACGCACTTCGGCCTGCGAGTCGGGCAGTTCTGTGAGTTGCACGATGGCCGCGAGGTGCGCCTCGACGACTTCGGTGTTGAGCACTGATTCAGCGCCGACGCCCTTGACGTAGTTGAACATCGACGAGGCGGCGGAGAGCAGCAAACGATCGCTCATGTCGTTGGTCAGCGCGCTGAGCTGGCCGCAGGCCAAGCAAAGATCGCGCATGCTGTCGGAGTTGGCGGCGCTTACGGCGGCGAGCAGGGTGGTGATGCGCTCGCAGTACATGCGCGCCAGGCCCTTGCGGATTTGGACCTCAGGGGCGTCGGCATCCTTCTGTGCGGCGTCGAAGAGGCGCCGGCGCGGTCCGTCGTATTTCGCGGGACGGATGCGGCGGCGGCAGGGGCCGGCATAGCGTGGGCTTTCGATAAACTCGCGGCGATTGGCGCGGACTGCGAGTACGCGTTCGATCATGGTCGCGGTTGAGAATGGGCGGATGACGAATTCATCGACGCCGACATTGCGGGCGCGCTCCAAATCACGTGTGCTCATGCGCTCGGCGGTGGTGATCACCGGCACACGCCGGAAGTCTGCGCCCACTTCGCCGGCGCGAATGCGCGCAACAAGCGCCAGACCATCGCAGTCCGCGAGCCGCCAATCGATGATCAGCATGTCCGGCTGAGCGTAATTCAGCGCCAGGAGGCATTGTTCGCCGGTTTCGGCGTAGGTGATCTCGACGCTGCCAAGGGTGCGAAGCGTCTCGCCGACGAGACGCCGCTGGAAAGCATGGCCGTTCACGACCAGAATTCGTGGAGTGCTGCCCGTGAGCTCGTTCATGATCGCCATCGCTGGCGTACTCATAAAACGGGAACACTAAGAATTCTGGTAATGCCGCTTACTAATCGACGTAAACAGGCAGTGAATCGGTTAAGGGGCGTTGATGCTTTCTCTGCTGCTCGCTTCGTTCGTGACGTTCTTCGTGGCCATTGATCCGGTGGCCATGGCGCCGATGTTCTCGACCATGACATCGCGTATGACTCCGGCTTGGCGGCGCTACATGGCGTGGAAGTCGGTCGCGATCGCTACAGGCATTCTGCTGGCGTTCGCGTTTGGCGGCGCGTGGCTGCTGGAGCAGATCCACGTCTCGATGGATGCGTTCCGGATCGCGGGCGGGATTTTGCTGTTCTTGATCGCGGTGGACATGCTGTTTGAGAAGCGCTCGGAGCGGCGCGACGAGCGGGCCGAGAAGGTGGCGCAGCATCAGGCTGACCACCCTGAGCAGCAGGACGATATTTCGGTGTTCCCGTTGGCGATCCCGCTGATTGCAGGGCCGGGCGCGATTGCTTCGATCATGCTGTTCTTCGCGCAATATGATGGGTTGGCGGAGCGCTCGATGGTGCTGCTTGGCGTTGGCGCGAACTTGGCGCTGTGCCTGATCGCATTTTTGGCTGCCGGCCCGTTGTCGCGGTTCATGGGGCCGACGGTGGGTTCGATGCTGACGCGGGTGTTCGGCATCTTGTTGGCGGCGTTGGCGGCGCAGTTCGTGGTGGACGGCATTCGCAACGCCTTCGGGATTGGCGGCTAGTTTCGCAACGCAGCATCGCGCCTTGGCGGCTTCACCTTGGCGGCTGGGCTGCTAAGTAGTGCTTATGAGCACATCCTTCGACGTCATCATCATTGGTTCGGGCCCTGGCGGCTACGTGACGGCCATTCGCGCTGCGCAGCTTGGCATGAAAGTCGCCATCGTCGAGCGCGACCGATTGGGCGGCATCTGTTTGAATTGGGGTTGCATCCCGACGAAGGCGTTGCTGCGCAGCGCGGAAGTCTATCGCAACGCGCAGCACGCGGATGAGTTCGGGCTTTCGATCGAGGGGCTGAAGTTCGATCCGCAAGCCGTGGTGAAGCGCTCGCGCGGCGTGGCTGGCCGCATGGAGAAGGGCGTCCAGTTCTTGATGAAGAAGAACAAGATCACAGTGATTGAAGGTGAAGCGCGGCTTGAGAAGGGGAGTGCTGCGCCGAAAGTGATCGTGAAGGGCAAGGACGTGAAGGACGCGGCGTACGAGGCCAAGCACGTCATCCTCGCGACCGGCGCGCGCGCGCGGGAGATTCCGGCGGCGGGATTGAAGAGCGATGGCAAGCGCATCTGGACCTATCGCGATGCGATGAACCCGCCGGAATGGCCGGAATCTTTGTTGGTGTTCGGCTCGGGCGCGATCGGGATCGAGTTTGCGAGCTTCTATGCGGCGTTTGGCGTAAAAGTGACGGTGGTCGAGTTGCTCGATCGCGTGCTGCCGGTTGAGGACGAGGAAATCTCGGTTTTTGCGAAGAAGCGCTACGAGAAAGAAGGGCTTGCGATCCGGATTTCGACGGAAGCCAAGTCGCTGAAAGCGAGCGCGAAGGGCGTAGAGGCCGTCGTTTCTTCGAAGGGCAAGGAAGAGACGCTGAGCGCGTCACACGCGATCGTTGCGGTGGGGATCACGGGGAACGTGGAGAACCTTGGGCTGGAGACGCTCGGCGTGAAGGTCGAGAAGGGCCACATCGTCACGGACGGGTATGGCAAGACCAACGTCGCTGGCCTTTACGCGATTGGCGATGTCACTGGCGCGCCGTGGTTGGCGCATAAGGCGTCGCACGAGGGCATCATCTGCATCGAGGCTATCGCCGGGCAGAAGCCGCACGCGATGATCAAGGAACGCATTCCGGGCTGCACGTATTCGCACCCGCAGGTGGCGAGCGTTGGTTTGACCGAAGCGAAAGCGAAAGCGGTGGGCAGGGAGGTGCGCGTGGGGCGCTTTCCGTTCGTCGGCAACGGCAAGGCCATCGCGCTGGGCGAAGATCAGGGCATGGTCAAAGTCGTGTTCGACGCCAAGACCGGCGAACTCCTCGGCGCGCACATGATCGGCGCTGAAGTCACGGAGCTGATCCAGGGCTATGCGATTGCGATGTCGTGCGAAACGACGGAGCAGGAACTGATGGAAACGGTGTTTCCGCACCCGACGCTGTCAGAGATGATGCATGAGGCGGTGCTGGATGCTTATGGGCGGGTGCTGCATGTCTAACGCATGCGAGTGAGCCGATGGCCTGAGCCGGACCGCGAGCCGGGCGAGCCGCCATCTTGGTTGGGCCTGGCCGCATTCGTCGGGCTTGCTGTTGCGCTTGCGGTGCATGTGTTCGGCGACCGCGCTTGGCGACTGCCGACAGTTTCTATGCCGCAGATTGAGATGCCGCAGGTTGCTGCGCGCGCGCCAGAGAGGGAGGCGCACCCCGCCGCGCCACCTGCGGAAATTCCCGGAGAGGAGTTCGCGGCTCGGGTGGATTCGGCGATGTCTCCTGAGGGCGGCACGAGCGTTCGCTCGGTCCCGTTTGGAGACTGTCTCCGGTTGATCGACAACATGGGCAGTACCTTCGTGGAGCCGATCGTCATCGAAGACACGTCAGACCGGCGCATGCTCCGCTACAAGTTCGAGGATGGCGACCTTACTCTGACCTGCTCACGCGCAGACAACACGATGACCATTCAAACGCTCGGGATGGTCGCGCCCCGCTGAAGTTACGGCGCTGATCCAGGGCTACGCGATGTCGTGCGAGACGACGGAGCAGGAGCTAATGGAAACGGTGTTTCCGCACCCGACGCTGTCAGAGATGATGCATGAAGCAGTGCTGGATGCGTTCGGGCGCGTGCTGCACGTTTGAGCTTTAAAAGTTTAGGAGCGCGGACGTCCTCGTCCGCCCGCGCGGCGTAGCCGCGCTTTGGGGAGGTGAAGGAAGCGCGCTGTGCGCGCTAGCGGACGAGGACGTCCGCGCTCCCAACCACACTAAGCCGCCTTCGCCTCAGCAAATTGCTCCGCCGCTGTGCGTTGCAGCGCCACGTAATCAGTCTTGCCGCTACCCAGTACGGGGATCGAGTCGATCACTACGATCCGCTTCGGCACGGCGAGTTCGCTGGCGCCATTGGCTTTGCACCAAGCGAGCAGCGCCTCTGAAGTTGCGTCGGCGCGGTCGGTGAAGAGGATGACGCGTTCGCCTTTGCGGCTGTCGGGCAGCGCCACGGCGGCGTGCAGGTTTTCCGGCCAGACATTGGCGGCGTAGGCTTCGACGGCGTTGAGCGAGACCATCTCGCCCGCGACTTTAGCGAAACGCTTCACGCGGCCGAGGATGCGGATGAAGCCATCCTGATCGACGTCCACCACATCGCCGGTGTCGTGCCAGCCTTGCGGCAGGAGATCGATGCCGAACGGCTTAGTCGGGTCGAGATAGCCGCGCATGACGTTGGGCCCGCGCACGAACAGCTTCTGGCCGCCTTCGATGCCTGGCACGTGCTCAAGGCGCCATTCGATGCCCGGCAGGAACGGGCCGACGGTGCCATGCTTGTTGCGGCCGGGGATGTTCACCGAGATGACGGGCGAAGCTTCGGTCGCGCCGTAGCCTTCGAGCAATTCGATGTTGAAGCGCTGCTTGTAGATTTCGCGCGTCTCGGGCTTCACGCGTTCAGCGCCGCAAACCATGAGCTCGATGCAGTTGAGATCGCCGTCCTTGGCGTTGCGAGCGTATTGCATCGCGAACGTGTCGGTCGCGAAGAACACGTTGGCGCCGGTTTCTTTGATCAGTTTTGGAATTTCCTTCACCTGGAGCGGGGAAGGAAAGAGGAAGGTCTTATGGCCGGTGAACAGCGGCAGCATCACGCCGCCGGTGAGGCCAAAGCAATGGAACATCGGAAGCGGGCAGAAGAACGACCAGTTCGGGTCGAAATCGATGTGCGCGTGCACTTGCTCAACATTGCCGACGATATTGGCGTGGCTCAGGACCGCGCCTTTCGGCGTGCCGTAGGAGCCTGATGTGAAGAGGATGACGCCGGTGTCGTCCGGATTGCCCTTGGCCGCGAACACGCGCGGCATCGCGCCCTTTACGAGCGCGACGAGCTTATCGCCGAAGTCGATCGTTTTGCGGACGTCTTCGAGATAGATCAGCCGCACGTGCTTGGAGAGTTCAGCTTCCAGCGCTTCCAAGCCCGCAAGCTTGATGAACATGCGCGAGGTCAGAACTTTTTTGACGTTTGCTGACTGGCAGGCGGCTTTCAAATTCATCGCGCCGGCTGTGAAGTTCAGCAGCGCGGGCGTGCGGCCAATTGCATGCAGTGCGAAGAAGGTAGCCACGCAGCCGACGCCGGTCGGCAACATGATGCCCGCGGTCTCGTGGCGCTTGATCAATGTGTCGAGTTTGCCGCCGAGCGCGAACGCGGCGCGCACGATATCGTCGTACGACAGCACCTTGCGTTCATGGTCTTCGAGAATGGGATACTTGCCGCCTCTGGCGTCACGCGCCCGGAGAAGGGCCTCGAACAAGGTGACGCGTGTACGCGCCAACTCGAACGTGCGATTTGACATCAAGCTGCCTCCGAACTGACCGCCCACGCCCTAACGTAAGTAGTAGGACGCCTGACCCGTGATTATTGTTTCACGGTTGTAACAGGACACTACCGACGTGGATAAAGTTGGGCAAGATGTCGCGCGTTAACCTCTTGCTTCGCAAAGCAGGACTGCCGCCCAGCCGTTGCGGTAAGCCGTCCGGAGGGTCATGTTCGCCGTATGCCGACGCTGATCGATTTGCGCCAATCTGGGGAAGAGCCGGGGGATACTCGCCCGCGGCACCCTGAGAAGCAGGCGCGGCCGGATAATGCTTCGCCGCGCAAGCCGGACTGGATTCGCGTCAAGGCGCCGACCAGCCTCGGCTACCACCAAACGAAAGAACTGGTACGCGATCTGAAGTTGCACACGGTGTGTGAGGAGGCGGGCTGCCCGAATATCGGCGAGTGCTGGAGCCAGAAGCACGCGACCTTCATGATCCTTGGCGGCATCTGCACGCGCGCCTGTTCGTTCTGCAACGTCGCGACGGGCAAGCCGTTGCCGCTCGATGCGAACGAGCCGGAGAACGTCGCGTACGCGAC
>JAWXAM010000129.1:0-22312 GCA_034439495.1 Terricaulis sp.
CGCCAACCGTTGGGTGATCCGCAAGATGGCGTCGTGAAGTTCTTCAACGGCGCGCGCGGCTTCGGCTTCATCACGCCAGACGGCGGCGGCGCCGATGTGTTCGTGCACGTAAGTGCTGTCGAACGCGCCGGCCTGACGCAACTGGTGGAAGGCCAGAAGGTCAACTTCCAGACCCTGCCCGACACCAAGGGCAAAGGTCCGAAAGCTGTGAACCTGAAGGTCAACGACTAAACGTCCGCGCTCAGCGAACAAGCGAAGGCCCGCGGGGAGCAATCCTCGCGGGCCTTTTTGTTTGGCTGCGTCCGAGCCATTTATTCGATCGGGTAGTAGATTTCCGTGCGCTCGACGGGATCGGTGCCGTCAGCGCCTTCAGGCTGTGCGACGGCGGTGACAACTTCCCAGGCTTCCGCGCCGGGGCGCAGCGCGATGCGGTGCGCCTGGCGGTAAGCCTCAAGCCGCTGATACATCGCCGGCACTTGCGAGCGCCGGCCCACGAAAGTTGCGCGAAGTGCAGCGCCGCCCGGCGTTTGACCGACACGGGCGCCGACAAGCACCGGCGCCGGGCCACTATAAGGATAGCCAACACTGAAGCGGTAACGCCCGCCAACGCCGTTATCTTGCGGGAAAATGCGCACAAGCGTGGCGAGGTCGGCTTGGCCGCCGGCCGCCGTGATCGCCACCATCAAAGCGGCAATGCCCTGTTGCTCGGCGCGGGCGCGGTCATCGAATGTCGGCGCGGCGTTCGACAGAGTGACATCAACGAACATCACGTCCTGCGGAGCGACTGGCAGTGCGACGATGTCGAATCCTTCGAAATCGTACGGCGGCAGCTGCTCGGCGCGATCCTTCAGGCGCGCGAGGCCGCTATCGAGATCTTTCTCGATGGTGGAGCGCATGATCAGGTTCATGTAGCGGCAGGGAACGTTGATCCAGCCCTCGGCGCACATGGCCGACACCGACCAAGCGACGGCCGTTTGGCCTTCGACAGGCGCCAGCTCGACGTGAGAATTCAGCGTTGCGCGCTCGCCGATCTCGATGATGCTCTCGACCGACTCATTCTCCATCGAGCGCACGATCGACATGCGGCCGGAGCCGACTTCGCGCAGATTGGAGGACCAGCGCATGGTTTGGCCAGCGCCCGGTTCGGGCGAAATGGCGTACTCGGCATCCGGATCACGCGCATTATAGGGCGACCACTCGCGGGCAATGTTGAGGTCGTTGATCATCGCGAACACGGAGGCGCGCGGGCGCTCAACTTGCGTCGTGCGGGTCACGTCGAGTGCGTTGGGGAGCAGGAAACGGCCGACGCCATAGAGCGCGCCCGTTATGAGCGCGATCACCAGCACCAACCCTAAGAACCACCTCATACGCCGTCCCCCGAAGGAAAGGCCTTATCATCGACGCTGAACGCGCGCCATGAACGACCATGTGCGCTTGCATCGCGCACGCCGGCCTCGCGCCGCGCGCGAACCTTTACTATAAAATTCAACGCCATCACCCGGCCCCGGACGACAGCCTCCCCAGCTAGACTGGGTTAACATGAAGGAAGCGGCCGCGTCAGCCGGAGGATGCAGCAATACCGTCAAACACGCGACGGAACTCAGGTGCGCGTGCGGTCCCAGACATCGAATTCGTAAGCGATGCAGCGTTCCATCATCTCGCGCCAGACCGGCTCGGCGATCGACCAGGAGAGGCCGCGCTTCTCTGCTTCGGCCTTCACATTATCAAGCACTTGCTGGATGCGGGCTTCGTCGCGCACGACGTTGCGGTTCGGCTTGATGCGGGCGGCGGCGTCCATATAGCCCTGGCGGCGGGTGATGAGCGCGACCAGCATCCGATCGATCTCGTCCACGCCGGCGCGGACATCCTTCATGGTTTCGCAGGCCAGCGGGTCCGGCGCTTCGAAGCGGGCTTTGAAAGCCGTGGGAGACGCATCATCCATGGACAGAACCTGGGCTCAGGTGGGCGGCGGGTCGATAAGGCATGCGGTCGCGGTTCATTCAACCCGCCCCGCCGGGCGGCCGCCGGAGACGACGCGGGCGGCAACCCAACAGGGTTCTGCGCTGCATTCGTAGAGCCAGAGGCGCACATAGTGCCGGCCGGATTGCGCCGGCGTCAGCTGAACATAAGGGGTGTCATCGCGGGCGGCGTCGCGTTCGATAAAGCGGCCATCAACACCGTAAATCTCCATGTCGAGGTCGCTGCAATCGTTATCGCATGCGCCGTAGACGCGATAATTCACGCCGGCTTCGAGATAGACTGACCACAGAAACGGCCGATCGAGTTCAAGCGATTCGGTGATATCCGGCACGGTCCGATCAGGCGCATAACCGAGCGCGGCATGGCGCTGCAGGCCGTGTTCGAGATAGCCCAAAGTCAGGCGGCGGTGATCGTCCTGCGCGGCGGCGCTGCCCGTGATCGCGGCTACCGCGAGCGCGACGCCGAGCAGAAATCCGCGCATCCAGCTCTCCCTTTCTGGGCACGGAAGAGGGCTAGAGCCAGGCGCCCCTGGGATCAAGCCGCGCGCGGCCCCATCTGCTACGCTACACTGACGATCCCCATGAGCGGCGCCGACAAACCCACCCTGCCCCCGCTAACCGAGTTGCCGGGCGAAGACGCACCGCGCCCCGAAATGAAGGGCGTGGAGGCGATCCGCGATGCGTGGACGCGGCTGCCGACGAAGCCGGGCGTCTACCGCATGCTCGGCGGCGATGGCGAGGTGCTCTACGTCGGCAAAGCGAAGAATCTCAAGAACCGCGTCGGGCAATACGCGCAAGGGCGCGCGCATACGAACGCTGTTTACCGGATGATCCATCAGACGGTGTCGCTCGAGGTGATCGTCACGGCGACGGAAACCGAAGCGCTGCTGCTCGAGACGAACATGATCAAGCGGCTGCGGCCGCGGTACAATGTGCTGATGCGGGATGACAAAAGCTTCCCGTACATCGCCATCCGCATGGATCATGACGCGCCGGCTTTGCAAAAGCATCGCGGTGCGAAAAGTTTCAAAGGCAAGTTCTACGGACCGTTTGCAAGCGCCGGTGCAGTGAACCGCACGCTCAACACGTTGCAGAAGGCATTCTTGCTGCGCTCGTGTTCTGACTCGACGTATTCCGGGCGGACGCGTCCGTGCATGCTTTATCAGATCAAACGCTGCTCGGCGCCGTGCGTCGATCTGGTCAGCGGTGAAGAATACAAAGGGCTAGTGAAAGATTCCGTCGATTTCCTGGAAGGGCGATCGGCAGCGTTGCAGGATCGTCTTGCTGTAGAGATGCGGGAAGCTTCGGACCAACTGGAATTCGAGCATGCGGCGCGGTTGCGCAACCGCATTCGAGCCTTGGCTTCAGTGCGCGCTTCGCAAGGTATCAATCCGAGCACGTTCGATGAAGCGGATGTGTTTGCGCTCTATTGCGAAGGTGGGCAGAGCTGCATCCAAGTGTTCTTCTTCCGCGCGGGCCAGAACTGGGGCAACCGCGCCTACTTCCCACGTCACGGCGCGGAGGAAACGCCAGAAGACATTCTCGCGGCCTTCATCGCGCAATTTTACGATGATCGCGAACCGCCGAAACTGGTGCTGACCAATGTCCAGCCGACGGATAGTGCATTGCTCGAAGAAGCGCTGTGCCTGCGGGCCGAGTGCAAGATTGAAATTCGCAAGCCCGAACGCGGTGAGAAGCGCGAGATTGTGGATGCAGCTTTGCTGAATGCACGCGAAGCGTTGGGCCGGCGCATGGCGGAGACGGGCAGCGTGGCCAAGTTGCTTGATGGCGTGGCGGAGGTGTTTGGCCTGCCACAACGGCCGGAGCGGATCGAGGTTTACGACAACAGCCACATCCAAGGCACGAACGCGCTTGGCGCGATGATTGTCGCGGGGCCTGATGGGTTCGTGAAGAACCAGTACCGCAAGTTCAACATGAAGTCGGACGAGTTCAACGGCGACGACTTCGCAATGATGAAGGCGATGATCCGGCGCAGATTTGCGCGGATGTTGGCGGAGCGCGAATCCCCCTCTTCCTCCTTTGCGGAGGAGGGGTTAGGGGTGGAGAGGCGTTCCGACGAGACACCGCCTGAGAGTTCGAACGCCCCTCACCCCCCGGCTCAGCAAGGGAGAGGGGGAGAGATTGCCGACGGCGGCGTCGATTTCTCCAAGGAACGCGATGACGGCGAGCGCGAAACCAAGTTTGGCGCGTGGCCGGATCTGGTTTTGATCGATGGCGGCGACGGACAACTCAACGCGGCGCTTGAAGCGTTGGAGGAGCTTGGTTTGAAGAACCGCATCGTTATCGCGGGCATCGCCAAGGGCGTAGATCGCGACGCGGGGCGCGAGCGCTTCTTCATCCCGAACAAGCCGGCGTTCCGGCTCGACGAGAAAAGCCCTGTCCTCTACTACCTGCAACGGCTCCGCGACGAAGCGCACCGCTTCGCCATCGGCGCACATCGCGGCAAACGCAAAGCCGGCATCGCCAAGAACCCGCTCGACGAAATCGGCGGCATCGGCCCTGCCCGCAAGCGCGCGTTGCTCGACCGATTCGGCTCAGCGCGCGGCGTTTCACGCGCGGCGTTGGCGGAACTGGAAGCAGTCGAGGGCGTGAACACAGAATTGGCAAAGCGCATCTATGACTTCTTCAACGACAACAAACGCTGAGGCGTCCGGCAGCTTGATGAAGAAGCTGCCGACAGTGCTGACGGTGTTTCGCATCGTCATGGGGCCGGTGGTTGCGGCGCTGGTGCTGTGGGGCGCGACTGTAACGCACAGCGATCCGACGCTTGCGGGGCTCATCTACGCGCTGGGCTTTTTGCTGTTCGTGCTCGCGGCGGTCACCGATTGGCTCGATGGCTGGATCGCGCGCAAGTACGACGCGGTGACACCGCTCGGCGCCGCACTCGATCATTCGGCGGATAAGGTGCTGATCACCTGCATACTGGTGGCGCTCGCGTATGCGGCGCTGCCGATGCAGTTGGTTGTGGCGGCGGTGCTGATCTTGGGGCGGGACGTTGCCGTTGCCGGTTTGCGCGAAGGCATCGCGGCGCAAGGCAAAACGCTGCCAGTGAGCCAGCTCGGCAAATGGAAAGCAGCGGCTGAGATGGCGGGCGTCGCCGCGTTTCTAGCGTTCCAGACGGCAGCGCTGTTGCAGCAGTCTGCGGCGTTGGTGATTGGCTTATTCTGGGGCGCGCGCCTGCTGCTCTGGGCTGCGGCGGCGTTGGCGCTGATCAGCGGCGCGCAATATTTGGCGGCGCTGCTGAAGCGGCAGGCTTAGTCGAGACGACCGAACTCGACCAAATTGAGTAGGAAAATGGCGACGATGAAGACGCCGATGGCGATGAGCGCGGCCATGTGTTGCCTCAAGTGAATCTGAAAACGTTGGTGGGCTGTAACTGATCCGCTGGCCGCGGGCCAGTGCGGGGTTGACGCAGAAAGATATTCAACCTATTAGTTGAATATGCGAATAGCAGCCCTCGACGCGACCATGCTGGCCCTCTCGGATCCGACGCGCCGCGCGATCTTGAACCGGCTCACCAGCGGCGAGGCGCGGGTGACCGAAATCGCAGCGCCGTTCGCGATGTCGCTCAATGCCGTGTCCAAGCACATCCAAATGCTGGAGCGCGCCGAGTTGGTGCGGCGCCGCAAGGCCGGCCGCGAGCATTTCCTTTCGCTCAATCCGAAGCCCCTCGACGAGGCCGCTCAATGGATCGAACAGCAACGCACATTCTGGAACAGCAGCCTCGACGCGCTCGAACGCGCCTTGGCTGAGCACAAAGACTGAAGGAGTAGATCATGGAGCTTGGCCGCTTTACCGCGCCCGACACGTTCGTTCTCGAACGGCGCCTGAAGGCGCCGATCCACCGGGTGTGGAGCTATTTTGTCGATGGGGAGAAGCGCGCGCGCTGGTTTACCGGCGGCGATACGCTGAGCGCGAACGGGCAAGCGTTCTCGATCCTGTTCGCGCATCGCAACATCACGACTGAAAAGCCGCCCGAGCGCTGGAAGCAGATGGAGACCGGTGAGTTTCCGATGACCGGGCGTGTGCTTGCGTTCGATCCGCCGCACGTGCTGGCGATCACGTGGGGCGATGGCAACGAGGCTGTTTCTGAAGTGCGGTTCGAGTTCAAAGCGATTGGCCACGAGACCCTGCTCACACTGACGCACTCAAAAATCGACACCAACGCGGCGCTGCGTGACTTCGCCGGCGGCTGGACGGCGCATGTTGAGACGCTGGTGGGCGTATTGGACGGCAAACCAACAAACCGCTTCTGGGCCGATGTTCTCGCCGCACACGAAGCTTACGAAGGCGCGGCGTGAGCGCGCCGGTGATCCGTGTCGAACGCCGCTTTGCCGCTTCGGCGGAGCGCGTGTTTGACGCGTGGCTCGATCCGGTTTGGATCGGACGCTTCATGTTCGGGCCGCATCTGCGCGATGAACAGGTGGTGAGTTTAGAGAATGATCTGCGCGTTGGCGGCGCATTTCATTATCGCGTCACGCGCGGCGGCACTGAGATCGATCACACTGGCACGTATCGGGAGATCGATCGGCCACGCCGGCTTGTCTTCACCTGGGGCGTCGATCAGGAGCAAGGCGATTTAAGTGTCGTGACGACCGAGATCGCGCCGGATGGAGACGGCTGCGTGCTGACGCTGACGCACGCGCTGCATCCAGATTGGGCTGAGTATGCGGAGCGTACGCAGGCGGGGTGGACGAAGATCGTTGAGGATTTGGCGGCGGCGCTCTGAATTTTGCGCTCCCCGCCCCTACGCCGGCTGCACCAAGCTCAGCATGTTCAAATCCGGATCGTGAAACCAGGCGACCTTTGTGCCGTCGGGTGCGCTCCAGATTCCCTTCGCGTCCTGCGGCAGAAAGCCGAAGCGCGCGAAGACGATGCCCTTGGCGGCGAGAGCGTCGACCGATTTTTCCATGTCGCTCACATCGAATGCCAAGATCGCATACGGCGCAGGCACAACGGCTGGCGTCTTCGAAACGCGGATCTTGAGATTCTTGGTCTCAAACACAGCGGCGAACTGGTCTTCGTGCAGAAACTTCAGGCCAAGCGTTTCGCCGTAAAACGCTTTCGCGATCTCCGGCTTTGCGGTGCCGACAAGGACAGTTGCGGTGGATGATGCGAGCATGGGCGAACCTCCCTCGACCCCACCCTAGTCGCCGAGCGCCAAAGCCCCAAAACAAAACCGCCGGCCTTTGGGGGGCCGGCGGTTTGTTGTTTTTAGGCCCCTTGAGGCTGGGCGCCGCCCCATCCGGGGGAGCCCGTCGCGGGCGCTTCGTCTTCGTCGGTGACCGGGAGCGCCGGCGTCGGCGCTGACGGCGTCGAGGGGGTATCTTCAGGGCGATCAAGCTTTTCGCCGCGGAGCACGGCCGCGATCTCGTCGCCGCTCAGCGTTTCGTATTCGAGCAGCGCTTCGGCCAGGCGCTTATGCTCTTCGGCTTTATCAGTGAGAATGCGCTTGGCTTCGTTGTAGCCAAGGTCAACCAGGCGCTTCACTTCCGCATCGATCTTTTGCGCGGTGGCTTCGGCGACGTTCTGCGTGCGGCCGACTTGCATGCCGAGGAAAACGTCATCGCCATTGTCGCCGTAGGACACAAAGCCGAGTTCGTCCGAATAGCCCCAGCGCGTCACCATCATGCGCGCGAGGCGCGTGGCGGCGGAGATGTCGGACGCGGCCCCGGACGTGACCTTGTCTTTGCCGAAGTGGAGTTCTTCGGCGACACGACCGCCCATCATCACCGCGAGACGCGAAGTCATCTGCGTGAAGTTCATCGAGTAGCGATCGCTTTCAGGCAGCTGCATCACCATGCCGAGCGCACGGCCGCGCGGGATGATCGTGGCTTTATGCACCGGATCAGATTCCGGAACTTCGATCGCGACGATGGCGTGGCCAGCTTCGTGCCAGGCCGTCAGCTGCTTTTCGCTTTCGCTCATCACCATAGAGCGCCGCTCGGCGCCCATCATGACTTTGTCCTTCGCGTCCTCGAACTCTTTCGTCGTCACGACGCGCTTGCCGCGGCGGGCCGCAAGCAAAGCTGCTTCGTTGACGAGGTTCGCGAGATCGGCGCCAGAGAAGCCCGGTGTGCCGCGCGCGATGGTCTTGAGATCGACGCCCTGCGCCACCGGCACATTGCGGGTGTGGACGCGGAGAATTTTTTCGCGGCCGCCCAAGTCAGGATTGCCGACTACGATCTGACGATCGAAGCGGCCCGGACGCAGCAGCGCCGGATCGAGAACGTCAGGGCGGTTGGTCGCGGCGATGAGGATGATGCCTTCATTGGCTTCAAACCCGTCCATCTCGACGAGCAATTGGTTGAGCGTTTGTTCGCGCTCATCGTTGCCGCCGCCTAGGCCGGCGCCGCGGTGACGACCGACAGCGTCGATTTCGTCGATGAAGATGATGCACGGCGCGTTCTTCTTGGCTTGCTCGAACATGTCGCGCACGCGGCTGGCGCCGACGCCGACGAACATTTCGACGAAGTCCGAACCGGAGATCGAGAAGAACGGCACGTTCGCTTCGCCGGCGATGGCGCGGGCGAGCAGCGTCTTACCAGTGCCAGGCGGGCCGACGAGCAGCGCGCCTTTTGGAATCTTACCGCCCAGGCGTTGGAACTTGCCTGGGTCTTTCAGGAACTCGACGATCTCGCCGAGTTCTTCCTTGGCTTCGTCGATACCGGCGACGTCCTCAAACGTGATCCGGCCTTTGGCTTCGGTCAGGAGCTTCGCCTTCGAGCGGCCAAAGCCCATGGCGCCGCCGCGACCGCCGCCCTGCATCTGACGCATGAAGAAGAACCAGGCGCCGATCAGCAGCAGCATCGGCAGGATCGCGAGCAAGAGATCGCCAATGTTGGGACCTTGCTTAGGGCGCTCTGTCTTCACTTCGACATTAGCTTGATCGAGGCGCTCGACCACGTTGGCCATCGTGCCCGACGGCAGATACGTGATGAAGCTGCTCTTGCCATCCTTGGCGGTGCTGAGCAGTGAATCGCCTTGCGTGGAGACGGTGGAAATCTCGCCCGCTTCAACACGGTCAATCAGCTGCGAGTACGACATCTCTGTCGCGCCGCGCTGGTTGTTACCGCCCTGGAGGACGGTCACGAGCACAACAAGAATGAGGGCGACTGCGCCCCAAATCAGCAATGAACGGATTGGCATCAACCGACCTTCTGGCCACGCGCGCCGTACTTAGGCGCGGAAACATTTCATTCAGCAAGATAGGGACCGTAGCCCAGGCTGAACACCCCTTACTGCCATGAAGCGCGTCAAGGCCGGGTGAACGCCAAGCCACAAAGTTCAATGGGTTTTCGTGTCGTTAATGCGGCCCAAAAGGTGCTCCACGCGGGACTTAAGCAGCCAATACGCGCCAGACGCCGCAACGGATTGCCGTTCAGCGCCGCGCGCGAGCACTGGCCGGCCGACTTCGACGATGACCGCCCACCCAGGTTCCCTCATCGCGAGCGCGAGGCGCGCATCCCACACTGTCTCCTCCCCGACTGGCAGCGGCAGCGCCGGCGGCGGCTTTGCGCCGTCCGCCCGGCCCGCTAATGCGCCCGGATCGCGGGTGATGCGAAAAGCTCCCGGCGCCGGCCGCACCAGCGCGCCAGCGCGGGTAAACGAACGGGTCACGTTCTGATCTGGGGCGGCATCGGCCACCCGTTGCTGAGCGCCTGCGGCGGCCAGCAACACACTCAGTGCGCGCGCACGGACGGCGGGGCTGGCACCCCAGGCTTCGGCGTCGACGATCATGGCGTCGCCATCGTAACGGACGCTGTGTTGAATGAGATCGAACACTGCGTCATCGAGCGCTTGGGCCCGCGGGGCCAGGCGTTCGGCCAGAGCAGCCAATCGCATTGGATCGAATAGCGCGGCGGCGAGCGCCTCACGCGCGCGGACACGCGCAAAATCTGGATTCGCGTTCGCTGGATCTTCGATCCAATCAGCGCCGCGCAAGCGAAGCACCTCCCGCAACGCTTCACGCCTGGCACTCAAAAGCGGACGGGCGAGCCAGACGCCGCGCCCTTCGGGCCAAAGCGGCAAAGGTGTGAACGCCCGCATGCCGGCCAAGCCACGCCATGAACTGCCGCGCGCGGCGCGGATTAGAACCGTCTCGGCTTGATCGTCGCGCGTGTGGCCTGTGACGAGAACGGAAGAGCGAAGACGCCGGGCTACATTTCCGAGGGCACGATAACGTTGTTCTCGCGCGGAAGCCTGCCCAGCTTTCACGCCCCGCGGCCAACTCAATGTCGCGATTTCAGCGTGAACGCCGAGCGCTTCGGCAATCGACTGGGCACGAGCCGCATCCAAATGCGAACCAACGCGGAGCGCATGATCGACGACGACGGCACGGAGACGCGCTGCACCCAATTGTTCGGCCAGCAGATGCAATAGCGCGACGGAATCTCCGCCGCCCGAGAGTGCAACGAGGATCGGCCCCTCGCCCGCGATCGCGTCGATGCGCTCGATCGTCAGCCGATCGAGCATGGCTTTACGGCTTTAAGCGGCGCAGTTGGCGGCGCGGGCTTCGCGGGCGGCCAGATCGCGCACGTTGCGCGGCGCGTTTGGATATTGGCGTGCCAGCGATGAGAAGGCGCTACAGCCGCGGCGGGTGTCGCCCATGTTGACGAGCGCCATGCCGAGACGCACTTGCGCTTCCGCGGCGCGCGGCGCGTTGCGGTTAGCCTGCAAGTACTGGACGAAATTGGCGGCGGCATCGGTGTGGTTATTGCGCGCCGCAAGCGTGAAGGCGAACCAGAAACGCGCATCTGCTGCGGTCTCGGCGTTCGGGAATTCCTCCAGGAAAGACGAAAGCGCTGCTTCCGCTTCTGCGAGCTGGCCGTTGTTCAGAAGCTGGCGCGCGCGGGTGTATTCGGCGCCAGCGTCGCGCGGGGCAGACGGCACGGGCGTGGCGGCTGGCATCGTGCCCAGGGTTCCGGTGGCGTTGCGCTGTGCGCCATTGAGCGTCGTAGGCGCGGGATTGGCGCCCTCCGTCGCGGGTGGGACGGCAGCGTCCGACGGCGGCGGCGTAGTGAGTTGCTGGTTCACTCCGGCGAGTTCGCCAACCATGCCGCGCAACCGTGTAATTTCGCGCTGCGCCTGATTAAGCTCGTACTGAACGCGCTCATTCTCGGCGGTTTGCTCGCGCAATTGCCGCTCAAGTTCCTCGATACGGTCCTGCCGCGCCTCAGCGCCGACAGGCACGTTTGGAGGCGGCAGCGAGGTTTGTGCCGAAGCAGTGGCTGCAAAAAAAAGCCCGGCCGCGGCGAAACACGCCGCGAGCCGGGTCCGTACTGGATGGGCCGAACGATGAAGCATGGCCGAAACTTTATCCCACGTCCGGGCTAAATTTGGGCGCTTACGAGACAGCGCCGCTAACGATCTGCGTGTGTGCGTTTCGGTTCACACTCCAGGCCTCTTCGTTCGAGCGCGCATCGAGCGGACGCTCTTTGCCGTAGGACACGGTTTCGAGGCGGTTCGCGGCGACGCCGAGCGAGACCAGATAATCCTTCGCAGCGGCGGCGCGGCGCGCGCCGAGAGCGAGGTTGTATTCGCGGGTGCCGCGTTCGTCGGCATTGCCGGCGACGAGAACGCGGACGTTCTGGTAGCGCTGCAGCCAGGCAGCTTGGCGCTCAAGCACCGATCGAGCTTCCGGCGTCAGATCGAAGCGATCATAACCAAAGAAGACGCGGTCACCGACGGAGACGCGGAAGTCTTCCGCGGAGCCGGCAACCGGGCCACGCGGCTGTTCAACCGGCGGGCTCGTGTTGTTGGTCGGCGGGGTGGTTTCGGCAGGCGGGCGGCTGGCGCACGCAGCGAGTGCGGCAACGGCCGCGAGTGCAACTACAAACTTACGCATAAGGATAATTCTCCCCTAATCAGCGGCGCATTCGGCGAACACCGTACCCCCGGCTCAAGAATGCAAACCTTACCGACATGGTTCCTACCAAACAATCGTGTTCCGATCACGGCAAAAGCGGCGACCAGGCAGGGTCAGAAGCGTCTGTTTGCGTGGGAATCTGACGTAGATTCCGTCCAGTAAGGTCAACAGACCATAAACGCGCGCCGGTCCCGCGGCCTTCGCGGAAGAACATAATCACTCGCCCATTTGGCGACCAAGTGGGCGCTTCGTCGAGATACGACTCGGTGAGAATGCGTTCACCAGAACCATCAGGACGCATCACGCCGATCGCGAAGCGGCCGCCACCTTCACGTGTAAAGGCGATGAGATCGCCGCGCGGCGACCACACCGGCGTCGAATAGCGTCCTTGGCCAAAGCTGACACGGCGCTGGCCCGAGCCATCAGAGTTCATCACGTAAAGCTGCGGAGAGCCGCCGCGATCCGACGTGAAGACGATCTGGCTGCCGTCAGGCGAATAGCTCGGCGAGGTATCGATCGCAGCGCTGTTGGTGAGGCGCTGCCGCGAACGACTGCGCAGATCCATCGTGAATATCTCGGAATTGCCGTTCATATCGAGCGTAAAGACGATGCCCTGCCCGTTCGGCGAGAAGCGCGGCGAGAACGTCATGCCCGGAAAATCCCCCAGCACTTCGCGGCGATTGGTTTCGAGATTGTAGAGGAACACGCGCGGCGCGCCGGTCTCGAAGCTCATGTAGGTGATCATTTGCGTCGAGGGCGAGAAACGCGGCGTCAGCACCATCGCGTCGGACCCGGTCAAGAAGAACGGATTGGCGCCGTCCTGATCCATGATCATCAGCCGCTTCACGCGGTTCGTGCGCGGGCCGCTCTCGGAGACGAAAACGATGCGCGTGTCGAAATAGCCGCGCTCGCCAGTGAGCTGCTCGTAGATGCGGTCGGAAATTTTGTGAGCGATGCGGCGCCAATTATCTGGCGTGGTCGTATAGCTGAAGCCGGTGAGCTGCTGCTCGGCGAACACGTCGTACAGGCGGAAATCAATGCGGATACGGCCATCGGAGAGCGGCGTGACTTGGCCGACGACGAGGCCTTGTGCGTCGATGATCTTCCAGTCGGCGAAGCGCGGCGGCACTTCCAGCGCCTGGATGCGCTCGATGAAGGCGCTAGAGGCGATCGGGCGGAAGAGCGCGGAGCGCTCGAGGTTAGCGCGAATGACGCCGGCGACATCGCGCCCAACCTGCTGCGCTGGTGTGTTCGGCCCAAGGAAATCCACCACCGCAATCGGCATCGGGTTGAGGTGGCCCTCGGTGACGCTGACGCGCACCTGAGCGTGCGCCGGAGCGGCGAGAGCGGTCGCAATGATGACGGCGCAGGCCGTCAGAAAGTTCCGGATCATGGCTTCTGCTCTCTTCATTGTTCCAGCTCGAACGTGACTTCCTGGTCCCGCCAAAGATCATAGGCTTCGCCGACGATCGGGTCTTCCGGCAAACGGTCGATCGGATCGCAGGTGCGCACCGCGCGCAACGCACGGTTTACGGCCTCGGTCATCAACGGATCGAATGTGTAATTGGTGGGGCGAATGACCCGCGGCTGCCCGCTGAGGCTGCCATCGCGGTTGAGACGTATCGAAACGGTGACACTCAGGCGTTCCGGGTCTGGCAGGTCAGCAACGGAACGCCAGCACCGATTCAGCGCGGCGCTTGAGATCGAGGCGATGCGCGATTCCAGCGAGGCGGTTTCGGCGGTTCCGCGGCCCGCGCCGCGCTGGTTCCGATCCGCCGTATCGCCGCGCTCACGGCGCTGGCCCGGATCGCGGGAGCGATCGATGAAGTCGCTGGCGTCAGAGAGATCGAAATTATCGTCCTGCGGGCGCGGCGGCGGGCGCCGCGGCGGGGCCGTTGGCGAGGGCGTCGGCGCTGTTTGCTCCGCGCTGACCGTGTCTTCCTCGGCGGCAGAGACTTCTTCGTCCGGCACATCCATGGCGAGCGCGCGGACGTTTGTTTCCGTCGAGATGTCGACGATCTCGATTGGCACGATGGCCGCGCCTTGCGTTTCCAAACCGCCGCGCGCCTCCCACGCCAGCATTGTCATCAACACCGCGCCGACGTGACCAATAATGGAGACGACCAAGCCGGCCCGCATGGGATCATCGTCTCCCTGCCGCGGGGCGGTCTTCGTCGGTATCAGTGACGAGCTGCAGTTTGCGGAAGCCTGCCGAACTCACGCTCGCCAAGACTTCGGCCATTGTGTCCCAAGAGGTACGCGCGTCGCCGCGAATGTAGATCGCGCGATCGTAGCCTTCGTTGGAAATGGCGCGCAGCCGCGGCACGAGCTCTTCGAGCGTGACTTGCGTTTCCTGCAGATAAATCACGCCGTCGTTCTGAATGGTGATCGAGAGCGGATCAGTTTCGGCGGCGGATTGCTTCGCTTCTGTGCGCGGCAGCTCAATCGGGATCGAGACTGTCAGCAGCGGCGCGGTGACCATGAACACGATCAGCAGAACAAGCATCACGTCCACGAACGGCGTGACGTTGATTTCGGACAGACGGCCGCGCCGCGCCGAACGGCGCCCGCGCCTGCCGCCCCCGCTTTTGGGGCCGAGGCCGGCCATTAGCCGCGCTCGCTGAGCCGGCGCGACATGCGCGCGGCGACTTCATCGCTGAAGGTTTCCAAGCGATCAGCGAAGCGATCGAGATCGCCGGCAAACTTGTTGTAGAAGATGACTGCAGGGATGGCTGCGACGAGGCCAAGCGCGGTTGCAAAGAGCGCTTCGGCGATGCCGGGCGCGACGACAGCGAGATTGGTTTGCTGTTGCGCGGCGATGTTGGTGAAGGCGTTCATGATGCCCCACACGGTGCCGAAGAGCCCGATGAACGGGGCCGAGGCGCCGACGGTGGCAAGAAAGCCAATGTTGCGCGATGCGCGGCTCATCTCGCGCGAGATCTGCGCTTGCATCAGGCGATCGACGCGATCGAGCAATTGCTGGCCGGCGTCACCCGCCAGCCCCGCCCGGCGCGCTTCGCGAAACTCACGCGCGGCGGCGGCATAAACACGGGCCAGCGCGTCGCGAGGCTTATCGCCGCCGCGATCGTCAACATCGTCCATCGACCGGCCGGACCAGAACTCACGCTCGAACTTGCGCGCCTGCGCGTCGAGATCGCCGAACTGCAGCCATTTATCGACCGCGATGGCCCACGACCAAATCGAGGCCACGGCCAAAATCAGCATGACGCCCTTCACGACGGGGTCTGCTTCCAGAAAGAGTGTCCAGACCGTGATCTGTTCTGCGCCGGCTTCCATGCTCGCTCCCGCATCCACGGCTACAATGATTCAGCCGCGCCCCACCTCGGCTTAGAGCCGTAATAGTTTGTCAAAAGCTGGACGCCTATGGCTCTAGAAATGGTTTAAGCCGTTCCAAAAGCATGGCGGGCGGCTTTCGGGGCCGGCCCGTGAGGCTAATGCAACAGACCTGAACCTCTGCCGTCACCAGGGTTTCACCTGCTTTTTCCAGCCTCTGCGTGATGAAAATGCGGGGACCGCGCGTCGTTTCGAAGACGGTTCTGACGCTCAACGCGTCGTCGATCCGGGCCGGCTTCAAAAATTCGAGGGCGATCCGGTTCACGGCAAAGCCGAGCGGCTCGGGCCCGTTCAACAGATCGCTGTGGTGAACGCCGGCCACGCGGAGGAAATCGCTGCGGCCGCGTTCGAAATAGCGCAGGTAATTGGCGTGATAGACGAGGCCGGTGAAGTCGGTGTCCTCGTAATAGATCCGCACCGGCAGGATGTGGGTGCGGCCCTCGAAGCGCCCGGCGCTCGGCTCGTCGTTATTCATGCCCCTGCGATACACGAACGGGACGCCGCGCGGCAATCATTGCGCCAAGGCGTCTGACCAGGGTCACCACGTCGCCGGCCCGTGCAGTGGAGAAGCTATTCAGTTTGTGTAGCGGTCGGGCAAGCGCGTGAACGGCCCAAAGGTTGGCCGCCATGGTCGCGGTCAACAAAGCAATGAAAAAGATCGGCCCCTCCCCGTCGATACGCGGCATCACCCATCGCTCAATTTGCGGGTTCAGCAAGTGCAAGAACAGCGAATTGACGATGAGCAGATTGAGTGAGTTGCGACCCCAGGTCTCAAGCTTCGCCCCCGCGATTGCGCCATAGCGTGCCAACAATACGGAAAGCGCGAGCGCAAACCCGATACCAAAGATGGCCGTTGTAAAAAACATCGGCAAATTGCCGAACTGGCCGATCACCATCGAAACGCCAAAGCGGTCACCCAACCACGCCTGGCCGCACTGCGCCGTAATGTTCCAACGGCAACCGTCATTGAGGTGAAACGTGCCGGCCGCGCCAGCAGCACAAATGAGAAGCAGCGCATAAGCCGCGGCCGGCTTGCGCTCGATTGCGTGAACAACATCACGGGCGAAGTGACCGCCGACGAAAGCCGCGAATGCGACGCCGATAAGATTGAGCTGATAAATGTTCCGCCAGCCTAGATCGGTCGCAACCAAAGTGAGCGCCAGCAGCATCACAGCGAGCGCGATCAACGCGCTCGGGCCCACGCGGATGGCGAGCGCGCCCAACACGCGCACAACAGCGCTGGCGACCAGAAACCAAAGCGCAGTCAGCGAGTATTGGTCGCCGAACACCGCCATGCGCGCCAAGCCCCGCACGAAGCGTACAGGATCAAGTGGCGCAATCCCCAAAGCCTGGGCAAAACCACCAAGCGTGGCGACAAGTCGCAGCACGTCAAAGAGCGCGCTTGCGATCCACGTGAGAATAACCAGCGCCAGCGCCTGGCGCATAGTTGTCGCCAGCGACTTGCTTTCCCGCCAGCCGACGCCGGAAAGAAAGAAGAAGAACACCATCATGAAAGCGGCGCCGAACTTCCATTGGAGGAACGCGCCCTCGCTGAAACTATCGCCAGCGCTCATGAACCATGGCGCGAGCGCATGGCCATAGATGACGCTAACTATTGCGATGCCGCGACCGACATCGAGGACGTTCGCGCGCGCGCCATCGTAACCGGCCCAGTGCGCCGCGCGTGTCCAAAGCGTCTTCATGCCAACGCACAGAACCACGCGCGCGCGGCGCGTCAAATCGGAAGCCCACGCAAGGCGAAAATTAAGCATAGCAGGCGCATCGGCGCACCGCACGCGAGGCGTATCTGTTTCTGATCAGACCAAACGGTTGGCTATTTCAGCGGCCCAAACGCGCAGATCGGGAACCGCCGTCGATTCCCAGTAGGCGCCTTGGCTGAGCGGGCCGATGACGAACACGTCCTGTTGTGGGCGCCCGGCGCCATCAATGGCCCGCGCCTCTGCATCGAGTTCAATTCCGAGTCCGTTGGGGCTCGGGCGGACAACACCATCGCTCAGCATCTGCAGCAACAGCGGATCGTCAGTCCGCGCGACATCCATATTGCCGCCAGTGCAGTTCACGATGGCGGCGACATCGATGTTGTGCCGCACTCTGCTGCCGCGCTGGCGATGCTGCGCGACGAACGCACGGCCACGCCGTTCGGCGTTTACGATTTCACCCGCCAGCACGCGTAGGCGGCCACTCGCCTTCAATGCCTCTACCTGAGCCGCAATCTCCGGCGCCATGCGATGGCGGTGCACGTCCCACCACGGCCGCAGGTGGCGCAAAAACCGGCGCTGCGCTTCGAGCGGGAGGCGCTGCCAGAAAGCGGCCGTGTGGTGGCGCATCCGTTCCATCGCAAATTGCCAAGGCTGGCCTTGCTCGGCCATGCGCTTCACTTCAGCGCGAAACGCCGAGACAGCATCGGCAAGCGACGTCGGCAACTCGATCTCGTTTTGCGGCGGCGCAATATGCGGATCGAGGTGCGGGCGCGGCGTAAGCCCGCGGCGCGAGAGCGCATAGATAGTGCCGCTCCTGCGATGCGCGGCCAGAGCGATGGCGACGTCCACCATGGTCAAGCCGGCGCCGAGCAACAGCACATCCCCGCGCGGGATGCGGCGTAATGCGGCGCGGTCCCAGGCGCTTATCAGCGCAATATCGGCGCTCTCAAAGACCGGAAGTGACACTGGCGGCCGGTGGCCTATCGCAAGCACGACGGCGTCAGCGTTCAGCAATTTTCCGGACGCCAGTTCAACGATCCATCCATCGTCTTCCCGGCGGCACGCAACCGCTTCGCCGCGGACAGTTTTGATTTTGCGACCGAAGAAGCCGCGCGCTTGTGAGAATTTTTGCGCAGCGTATTCACCGTAGGCACGCCGGCTTGCGAACGCCGTGGGCGTGGCGCCGGATTTAGACTTTAACCAGCGCGAGAAATCGTCGGGCTCGTCGACAGAGAAACTCATGTTCGACGCGCGGACGTTCAGCAGGTGCGCGCGCTCGGCCGTGGAATAGGCGACGCCAGCGCCGAAGCGATTACTGCGTTCAACAACGGTGATTTCCGGCGCGCGCGGGCGCGCAGCAAGCTGCGCCGCAACCGCGACACCACTGTAGCCGCCGCCAATTATGACAACGCGCTTTCGCTTCATTGCGTTCTGCCGCGGAAGCTCAAATTCAACTCCATCGCGACCATTGTCGCGCCTAAACGCCTGATTGTGCCCATGCAAAGTCGCATAGCTTAGCGCATTCTCCGGGCAGGCCGCCTGGGATCGCGCGGCACACCGCGCGACGCTTCCCCTGTGACGCGATGATTTCTTCGCTAGAGCGCAAGCCTAGTCGCGCGCGGCGACACGCTCCGCCGCCCGCAACGCACGCAGCAAGTTGCCGCCTGCAAGCTTAGCGAGGTCCGCATCGCTCCAGCCACGGCGAATAAGTTCCGCGAAGAGGTTCGGATAGGTTTCGACGCCTTCCAAGCCTTGAGGCAGCCAGGGCACGCCGTCGTAGTCCGAGCCGATGCCGACATGATCGCGCCCGGCGACACGCCCGATGTGTTCGATGTGATCGGCGATCACACCTACATCGATCTGCGGGCGCGTGTTTGCCGCAATCCATTCGGCGACACCCGCCGTCACCGCGGCGGGATCAGCGGGGTTAAGCGCTTTCAAGCGCGCCTCCTCTGCCGCGCGGCGCGCACCCCATTGCCAGACTTCAGTCGAGGTGAACGCCGGGAAGAAATTGACCATTACCACGCCGCCATTTTGGCGTACGAGTTGCAGCACATCATCCGGAACGTTGCGCGGGTGCGGCGTGATGGCGAATGCGGAGGAGTGTGAAAAGATAACGGGCGCCGACGTGACACGCAGCGCATCGCGCATCGCTTCGGCGGAGACGTGGCTCAAATCCACAAGCATGCCGACCCTGTTCATCTCCCGGATCACGTCTTCGCCGAAGGGTGTGAGGCCGCCATGGCGCGGCGCATCTGTGGCGCTATCGACCCAATCGGTGTTGAGCGAATGCGTGAGCGTCATGTACAGGACGCCGGAAGCGCGGAACTCCCGGATCAGCGCCAGATTGTTGTTGATCGCCTCCCCACCCTCCATGCCGAACATGGAGGCGATCCGGCCGGCGCGGTGGATGCGGACGATATCGTCGGCGCCATCGGCAAATTCGAACGCGCGCGGATAACGCGCGATCATGCGGCGCGTTAGGTCGATTTGCTCGAACGTGGCTTGCGTGGCGTCGAGCCCCTTCAGCGACGCCGGCACGTAAACGGACCAGAATTGCGCGCCGACGCGGCCTTGGCGCAGGCGCGGGATGTCCGTGTGTAGCGGCGGTGTGAGCTGGCGGGTGTCCGCGTCGAGATCGACGGCGTCGAGGTTGTTGCCGAAACTGCTCTTAATCTCCCAGGGCAAATCGTTGTGCCCGTCGATCAGCGGCGTCTGCCGCAGGATACGATCGATGCGCTGTTGTTCAGCACGGGTCGGTTGATGTTGCGCGAGGGCCAAAGAGGGCGTGGCGAGGAGAGCGGCGGCGAGAAGAAAAGATTTGATACGCATTCGCGCAAGCTAGTGCGTAATATTTGCTACGTCACGCCCAACCCGCGTTCGAAGCGGCCATCACGCTCAATCCAAAATAGAACAACGTCGCCGTGACCAGGCCGAGCAGGCATTTCGATTGCATCGTTTCACTCCTGTTTCGGAGATAGTCGAGGTTACGCGCGGGCGTAGTGACGGCTGTCACTGCCGCATCACGGGCGGCGCAAATCCCACAGAGCGAAACCGCTTTACCGTGCCACGCGCGGGGGTCAGGAAAACGCGATGCACGCGGACACACCAAGCGCCGCAACGAGGCGCGCCGACGTTGATCATTTACGCGTTGTCGCCCTCACGCTGCTGATCGTTTACCACATTCTGCTGATCTACACGGGCCGCGAGTTCTGGCGCGTCAGCAGCGTGCATCACGGCTATTGGGCCGACTACCTTCTGAACGTGCTGACGCCATGGCGAATGTCACTGGTGTTCTTGATCGGCGGTATCGCCGTTCGCTTCATGTTGTCGCGGCCGAGTTTCGGGGCGTTCGTGCAAGAGCGCGCGGCGCGGCTGCTGACCGCGTTTGTTTTCGCTGTCGTTGTGCTGGTGCCGCCGCAGCGTTTCGTGCGGCTCGATGAACTCGGCGCGAATGCGCAACAGGACTATTTGAGCTACATGCTGCACGAGGCGCCGTTCGCGGTGTCGTACATGGGCGCACACGTGCCGCAATTCGCGCATGCATGGTTCTTGCCCTATCTCTTTGCGTATTCGGTGCTGATTGGCGTGTTCTGGTGGGGCGCGCCGCGTGCGTTTGCGGCGGTGCAGCGGGCGATCAGCCGCGTCCATGTCGGTGTCTGGATCGCTGCGACCATGCTCTGGTTCGCGTTTCTGGAAACGGCGGGCCCGCAAAACCCACAAGGCGACCACCTCTTCTTCACCGACTTTCAGGCCCACCTCAAATTTCTGCCGCTCTTCATCTTCGGCGTGATGATCGGCAAGAGCGAGAAGTTTAGCGGGCAGTTGGATGCGATAAAGCTGCCGCTCTGGTGCGCCGCTGGCTCGCTCATGCTGCTCAGCGGCGGGCTGGAATGGTTGTTCTTGCACAATCAGCTGAGCGCGCTGCCCTGGCTGATCGCGCGCGGATTTTATGGCGCAACCATGCTGTTTGGCGTGTTGGCGTTCGGGCATTGGGCGTTGAACCGGCCCACCATCGCATCACGTTATGCGGCGGATGCCATCCTGCCAATCTACCTGATGCACCAGCCAGCTTTGATCATTACCGCCGACCTGATCGTCTCGCGCGCATGGCCGCTGCCGTTGGAAATGGCTGTGTTGCTCTCGGCAACAACAATACTGCCACTAGCGGCGTATCACCTCTTCGTTCGTCACACGCCGTGGCTGCGCTTCTTGTTCGGCTTGCGGCCGCAATTGCGCGCGCCTACGCCGACCGATCCAGACGCCGACGCGCCGGCGAACGATGCAGGCGCACCTACAGACCGTAAGCGGCCTTCATTTCTGGCTCCCTGGCGGCGACGAGCCTAGCCAGGTCCACGATCACCTTAGCCTGCTTCCAAGTCGCATCGTCCAGCATCTTGCCGTCAACCAGCGCGACTCCCGTGCCGTCCGGCATGGCGTCGATCATGCGTTTGGCTAGCTTCACTTCTTCGATGTCCGGCGTGAAGACGCGCTTAGCGATCTCGATTTGCGAAGGATGCAACGTCCAGGCGCCGACGCAGCCCATGAGGTAGGCGTTGCGGAATTGCTGTTCGCAGGCGGCGGCGTCAGCGAAATCGCCGAATGGACCGTACATCGGCTTGATGCCGTGCATGACGCAGGCATCGACCATACGCGCAAAGGTGTAGTGCCAGAGATCCTGCTGCGCTGAAGCGCGCTCCGTGACGCCCGCTTCCGCATCGCTCAGCACGCGATAGCCCGGATGGCCGCCGCCGACGCGAGTGGTTTTCATTTTGCGCGATGCGGCAAGATCGGCGGGGCCCAGGCAAATGCCGTGCATGCGTGGACTCGCGCCCGCAATGGCTTCGACGTTGGCGACGCCTTGAGCGGTTTCCAAGATCGCGTGCAGCATGATCGGCCGCTTCACGCCGTGCTTGGCTTCCAAGAGCGCGAGCAGCTGGTCCATGTAATGGATGTCCCACGGGCCTTCGACTTTCGGCACCATGATGACGTCGAGCTGATTACCGATGGCGGCGACCAGTTCGGTGACATCGTCCAAGTGCCAGGGTGAGTTCAGCGCGTTGATGCGGCTCCAATAACCGACGCCCGCCGACGCAAAATCAAAGCTCTTGCCCATCTCGATCGCGCCGGCGCGGGCCGCTTCTTTGGCGTCGGCGGGGATGGCGTCCTCAAGGTTTGCCAGGATCACATCGACCTGCTTGGCCATGTCGGCCACGCGGGCGCGGAGCTTTTCGTTATGCGCCGGGACGAAGTGAATGGTGCGCTCCAGCCGCACGGGCAGTTCCAGCAAGGGCTGCGGGGCGCCGCTCGCCAGGGGGGCGAAAAACTGGCGGGGGGGCTTGGTCACGGCGGCTGATCCTGTTCTGTTC
>JAWXAM010000130.1:0-5432 GCA_034439495.1 Terricaulis sp.
GTCAGGAAGTGCCGCGCCTCCCACATAAGCGCAGCCACGCTCGCTCGCGACAGTCCCCGCTCCTCCCGCAGCCATGTCTCGTACGCATGACAGATCGCATGCCGGAGCATCGCGCCTGACCCTTGCGCCTCGGGCTCTGGCGGCCATCGCCCCAGCGCCATCCGCAACAGCGCATGGATGCCTGACCGCGGGATTGAGGCCCAGGTCGGTCCAGGCGCCCGGCCCCGGCGGTCACGAAAGCGTCGAGTGGCGGCGCGCAGATAGCGCGACACATAATCAGGCGTCACCGCAGTCAAGGCGATGTCATGCGCGCGCAGATCGCACAAGAAGGCGCGCGCGTAGCGACAATAGTTCTGCACGACAACCCGATTGTAGCGCTGAGCAGTCAGCGCTTCCTCCAGTCTCGACAGGAGACCGCTATGCTCGTCCGACATGATCAACTCCTCAGCTGTTGCAGGCAGCTGGATTTTGATCACCGAATAATGCGCAGCAACCTCGCTGCTAGCGATCGCGGGCATGGGGGAATTCAATCCCTAACCGCGGTCCTCCGCATTATCGCCTGCTCGGGATAAATGGAAATTCTACAAGACGATAACAGAGCCATATTCCAGGCCGCGCCGATGGCGTCCAAGGCAGCGGAGTTCGTCATGGGGCGCAGATCAGCACAACCTGAAAATCCGGAGTGAAGCCATGTTCGGCAGCGTCGAGCGGGTCCCATTTGGCTAGGTATCGTTTATGATCCGCTCGATTTCGGCGACCGATGTCAGGATGTCTTCGAAGCTCGGAGCCGCCCCGAAGATCATGGCCGTTGTGTTGGCGTAGTCGCGGCCCAGCGCCTCAGTCATCGCCTCTGCCGGCGAAATCGCGAAGCCGCCGGCCGCGGCCGAAGCAAGATCGTAGTCGGGGCGGTCGAAGAACATCCGCGCATGCCGGACGCAGTCGGCGCCTAGATCGCGATCTCCAAGCGCCGTCCTGCCGACGTCGGAATTCAGCAGGCAATGGAGGTCGTAATAGTGGCGCGATACGCGCTGTCCTTCCTGCCTCAGAACACCGCGCCGCTCATACCAGCGGCACAGGCCATGGGCGATCACCACCTTGTCCCAGAGCGTACGCGCCGCGTCGATCGTGGTTACATCGCTGACCGTGAGGTCCAGTCCTGCGGTTTCCTCACTGACATACGGCCGGATCGTCACAGGGCGGTTGGGGTCGAGCGCCGACTTCGCGCCGGATTCGATCCGGACGACGGGCCGCACATAGGCGCCGGCGCGCGGCTCGACCTCGGGATACCAGACCAGCAGCGTTTGTCCGTCCGCGTCGGCTTCATCGATCTCGATCCGTCCGGCGCCGCCGGTGGCGTCGGCGAGCTGGGCGTCAAGAAACTCCCTGAGCTGACCCGTGATATAGCCACGACAGGCGTCCCGGATCGCGTCAAGCCTGGCCCGCCGCTTCTTGTTCGACAGCGCCTCCAGTTCCTCGACGGACGCTGCTTCGCCGAGGTCGTCTCGGAAAACCGTGATGTCGATATCTTCGGAGAAGCGATGGATCAGGCCATGGGCTTTGGACAGGGACGTGCCGCCCTTGAAGAGCAGGCGGGGGCTATTGGCCGGCTGCTCGTGGTAGAGCGCATTCAAGGTCCAGCAGACCCAGAAGTCCTTCTCGATATTGCCGACGGGAGCGCCGAGCCGATTGGCCGTCGCCAGAAAGAGGTCGAGCCTGTCGCGTGGCGGCGCGGCGATGATTTGTTTGTACGCCGCGTTGGTCATGGTTGCGCCTCGTCCGCTTTTGGGAAGCCGATCAGATCGCGCAGGAGCTCCTGCATCCAGATCGGTAGGGCGGAGAACCCCGTGCGCAGATCATCGCGGATCGCCTGTCCATGTTCGGGATTGGCGAACAGACGGCACAGTAGGGCCTGGACGCGTTGACGTTCGCCGTCCTGGGCCAGCATGTCCTGCATCCAGTGCAGCGCCTGGACGACGCGCATGGCGGGCCGGTCGGCCCAATAGAGGCGGCTCGGCGCGGCGAACCTGAAATGGATCTCCTGACTACCGAGCTGGATCGGCTTCAAACGCGCATCGACCAGCACCTCGATGCGCGCCGGTACGGCCGTGGTGAGGCCGAGCTCGTTGGCGGCTGTCATGCCGTCGATCACAGCGCGTGCGCGGTCGCGCCGGGTGACAGCCCGGATAACCGCCCGATAATCGGGCACGGTCTGCCGCCCGGTCAGGGCGTTATTGCGTGGCTGGTCGTACAGGCCCCGATCGATGCGGCGCAGGTCGCCCGCAGTGGCGAGGCGCTGCAGGGTCTTGTCCACGGCGGCGCGGCCAGCAAGGTCGGCAAAATCACCGGGCGTCCAGACCTCGTCCGGGCTGGATGCGATCCGGGCAACCAGCCGGGAGCGGAGATCGGTATCTTGCACTGAGGCGGTCATGTCCGAAATATACGACAAGTTTCGGACAAAGTCAAGAGATCGTCCGAAACATGCAGCATCATTCGGACAGTTGCGCGTTCCTCGAGCCGCTTCGGTTGCTGGCCGCGGAGAGCGGCTGGCGGTCACACTCAGTCCCGCGGCACCCTGCGCGGCTCCTACGGGCGCGACCCTGCGGGCGCTACGCGCCGCCATCCGCTCGCCGGCGCTTCCCGCCATGCAGCACCGGATAGAGCTGATGCGCAGGCTCCTTGCAGCCTTCATTCTTGCTAGCTGCCCTGACGGTCGGCGCGGGGCTGCCGGTTTCTGCAAGCCGTCTTCTGTTTCTAGCGGGACGGGAATTGTGTGCTCAGTTCAATGGCAGTGTGCCGGGCGTGATGCACCGCCTCAAGGGACGACGGGCCCCCACCATTTTTCACCCGTCCTGACTTCCGCTCGCGGCGCTCCCGGTCTAGCTTCGAACGCGGTGGGGAAAGCCGATGGACGTCCTAGCTTCGATTGCGCAATGGCTGCGCCAGACCATGGCCGCCCAGGGCTGGCTCGAATGGGCGCAGCCAAGCCTTGCGCAGACGCCGGATTGGGCGCTTGTGGTGGCGGGTCCGGGGTTATTGGCAGTCCTTGTGATCGTCGGCGTTTCCGCCTGGCCGAGGCAGCGGCGACCCGCGCCCGCACCGCAAGCAAATCGACCGTTACGCGACGCCCCGAAAGCTCCTGCAGCCGAGCCGCCCAGTTCGCCAATATTTGCGAAAGCGATGCCCCCAGCCGCACCGATCGTATTGGCCCCATTGGCCGCAGCGAGACCAACGCCTGCAAGCGCGTCAGCGTCAGCGCCCGGGCAATTTGACGTCTTCTTGTCGTATGCGCGGAAGGACAACCTTCCTGCCGGAGATAGCGGCGAGGGTTGGGTGACGGCACTCCACCGTCGCCTGTGCGCACAGCACGAGCGCTATGCTGGCCGCCCGATCAAGGTGTTTTTCGACAAAGAAGACATCGCCAGCGACGAAGACTGGGAGCGGCGGATTTCTCAGGGGCTGCGCTCGTCGTCGCTTTTCATCGCGTTTCTGTCGCCGAACTACCTGGCTAGCGCCATGTGCCGACGCGAATGGGATGAGTACCTGCGCCTGGAACACACACTTGCGCGCGGCGACGACGGCATCAAGCAAGTCTACTTCGTCGAGATACCTGACCTTTTCGGCGACGAGGCATCGCTGGCGCGGTTCGATGAAAGCCGCCGCGCCTGGATCACAGACATGCGTCGGCGCAATCTTCACCACAGTTTCGATCTGCGTCCGTGGTTCGCCGGCGGTGCTGAGCAATTGCGTGATCTCGACGCCGAACAGCGGATCGCTGAATTGCGCGCCAATCCGCAATCGGACCGCGACCGCAGCATCGTCTCGCTTGCCGACCAGATTGCAGCCATCGACCGCGACATCGCCCGGCGTCTCGACAAAGCGCTCTTGGCGCGGCTGGCGCCAGGCAATTTGGATGCCTCCTATTCCAATTTCGTTGGGCGCTCGCGCGAGTTGCGCCAACTCCACAGCGCCTTGATCGCCGACAAGATCGGCGTCGTCGGCGCCCTGCACGGCTTGGGCGGCCAGGGCAAAACGGCGCTCGCGGTGCAGTACGCCTATGCTTATGCTGGCCATTACGCCGCCGGCGGGCGCTGGCTGTTGTCGTGCGAAGGCAAAGCCCACTTGGCCGACACACTCGAACCCTTGATTGGCCTGATGGGGCTGGATGTGCCCCAGCCTCCGCCTGGTGAAACCGACAGCCAAGCGCGAGCGTTTGTGCTCAAGAGTGTGGTCGATGCATTGGAAAAGCGCATTGAGGAAGCGGCGCCCGCCATCGCCGCCGCCATGGCGAAGAATCCCGAGGCGCATGCGAGGCCGGAGGATCGCCCCGAGATTCCCAGGCATGCGCTGTTGATCCTCGACAATGTCGATCACTCCGAAATCTTGTCGGCGGAGGAGATGGCGAGCCTTGCAGCGCGTCCCTGGTTGCAGATCATCGCCACAACACGACTCGATCCCGGAGAGTTCGGTGGCGCAAGTGGAGCAATGATAGCAATCCCGGTCGACGATCTGCCGATCGAAGACGCGCTTGCATTGCTGCGTCGAGTTCGCCCATTCGCAGACCAGGCTGAAGCCCGCGCCGCGCGAAATGTCGTCGAATTGCTTGGCGGCTTCACGTTGGGGGTGGAGCTAGTGGGCGCGTTCCTGGCCGAGCGCACGGAAGTTACCTATTCCGGCTATCTTGCTCGCCTCGAAACCGAGGGGCTACGCGGAGCTGACGTGCTTGCCGGCGACGCTAGAACCGCCGCACGCGTCCGGCACCGCGAAAAACAGATCGGACGTGTCGTTGAGGATACCTTAGCGACCTTGCCCGAGGCGGCGCGTGAGGTGTTGGCTTGCGCTGCACTGTTCCCGCCAGATCAGATTGTTCCAGATTGGCTCCGAAGCGTAGTCGCTCAAGCACTGCCGGAACTTGCTCCGGACAGGGTCAAGCCTGGCTATCCGGATGCGTGGGTCGGGCTGCTGCGCGACCTGGGCGGTCGCCGGCTCCTGCCTAGCGCCGCCGTCGCCGAGAGCGGTTTGCAGATGGTGCGAATGCACCGCCTGGTAGGGGATCATCTTCTCACCATCACTCCAGCCGATGCGACACGAGATCGATGGCGGCGCGTTGAACAGCTTGTCGGCTCTCTCAGGACGCATATCGAAAATACTTGGTCGCATGCACCGCGCGAGGTGCTGCCGCTGATCCCGCCGTTCATGGCGCTAGCCGAGCGGGCGCATCGTGAGCTCGAAAACGCTACGACCGCCGCCGCACTTTCCGTCCTTTCGAGCGTCGCGCAAAACATGGGCCTCTTGGTTCGCGCAAGGGAGCTAGCATGGAAAAGCCTCGAAACAACAGAGCGCCTGGCGCGCGACAATCCCGGCTCAGCTGAAGCCCAGCGCGATCTGTCGATCAGCTATAACAAATTGGGCGATGTTCAGCGCGAGGGCGGCGA
>JAWXAM010000131.1:0-52111 GCA_034439495.1 Terricaulis sp.
CTCCATGCCCTTTTCGCCGGTGCCGCGGGCAAGGTGTCCGTCACCTTGGACTTTGCGGTTTCACTCCCCGCAAACATTTGATGGATCTCCGCGAAACATCGCTTCGATCACTCCCGCCGACCGTGTCGCGCACCTTTCGAGTTTCGGACGTCTACGAAAGCTCCCGTGTGCGGACGAGTTGATGATAGGCATGGTTTGAACTCGGTCGGATTGGTGCGCTCGATTTTTGTAGGTTGGAGCGCGCGGCTCCGCCGCGCATTGGCGCCTAAGGCTTGAGGCGCTTGCGCAAATGCGGCGCGGAGCGCCGCGCTCCGACCTGCGAGCAGTAGCATTCAGTGTTGGATAGAGGCGGCTCTATCCCGCAATTGACGCGTCGCTCGCGCTAGTCAGCCGCCTGGGCCGTCTTTCATGATGAAGCCCAACAGGTCGCTTACGTTAAGCTCCAGATTTCGAATGACATCCTTTACGACGTCTCCGATCGAAATCACGCCAATGACTTTGGCGCCGTCAAGCACTGGGAGATGGCGAAAGCCGCGCGCTGACATGAGCGCCATGCAATTTTGAATTTGATCGTCCGGCTTAACTGTCACCGGCTTGGCCGTCATCACCTTGCCGACCGGAGTCTGCTTCGCATCGAGCCCAGGCAGCAGCACTTTTATGGCGCAGTCGCCCTGGGTGACGATCCCGACCAGTATGTCATCGTCAATGACCAGCACCGATCGGACATGGTTGTCTCGCATCTGCTGCAAAGCTTCGACGACCATCTCGTCGGAACGCACATGGATCACGGCGCCTTGCTTGCGGGCCAGAGCGTCTTTGACGGTTTCCATCGGGATGCTCTCCTGGCTCTGTTGAAGCTCGCCTATGTCGTGCGCAGTGAAGGCAGTCGTTCGGGCAAGCACGCTGACCTCCTCCACGAGGAGAAGGCCAGCGTCCGCGCTTAATCCATCAGTTGTTGCATCAGGTACGTGTACTCAAGCGCCCGGCGGCGGGCGGCTTCGTTGAGGTTGGCGGCGGCGGAGTGGCCGCCGTCGATATTTTCGTAATAGAGGACCGGCATGCCGAGTTCGATCATGCGGGCGACGTATTTGCGCGCGTGGCCGGGGTGGACGCGGTCGTCCTTCGTGGACGTGAGCACGAACGGGACCGGGAAATCATCGCGCGCGCGCAAGTTTTGATACGGCGTGATGGTTTCCAAGAAGGCGCGCTCTTCCGGGTTGGAGGGCGAGCCGTACTCGTCGACCCATGAGGCGCCGGCGAGGAGCTGGTCATAGCGCAGCATGTCGAGCAGCGGCACTTGCACGACGGCGGCGTTGATCATTTCCGGGTGCTGATTGAGCATCACGCCCATCAGCAGGCCGCCGTTCGAGCCGCCCATGATGCCGAGGTGCTCGGGGCTAGTGATGCGGCGCTCTACGAGATCGCGTTCGACGGCGTAGAAATCGTCATAGATGACTTGGCGATTGGTGCGCAGGCCCGCTTGGTGCCACGCCGGGCCGAACTCGCCGCCGCCACGGATGTTGGCGATGACATACACGCCGCCGCGGTCGAGCCAGAGCTTGCCGACGTTCGGCGAATAGCCCGGCGTCATCGAGACTTGGAAGCCGCCATAGGCGTAGAGCAAGGTCGCGTTTTGGCCATTCATCGGTAGGTCACGGCGGCGCAGCACGAAGTACGGCACGCGCGTGCCATCGGCGCTGACCGCTTCGAATTGCTCCGACACGTAAGGCGAAGCGTCGAACTGAGCTGGTAATGAGCGAACGGCGCGCGTCGTCGTGGCGTTGCGCTCGAGCGCGTAGAGGGTGTCCGGCGTGAGGTAATCTTCGAAGACGACAAACGCACTGCTCTCTGTCGGAGATGAACCGGCAAAGCTGACCGAGCCGTTTTGCGGCAGGTCGACGTTTGCGGTCGCCCAGCCGGCGCCATTGCGGGAGATGCGCAGCAAGCGGCCGCGCACGTTTTCGTAGCCGGCGACGAGGATAGCGTCGCGGGTGATGGCGACACCTTCAACGGATTGGCGCGCGTTGGGCGCGAACAGAACCGAGACGTTCGGGCTTTCGCTGCCGCTCTCGCTCAGCGGGTAAGAGATGAGCGCGCCTTGCGGATGGCCGCGCCATTCTTCTTGGAGCGTCGCGATCAGTTGGCCTTGATAGAGGCCTTGGATCGAGGCTTTCGGCGGCAGGTTGATGCGCTGCGGCGTTGCGCCGTCGAGGCGGAAATTGGTGGATTCAAAGAAGGTTGTCGCGCGCACGGCGATCGGCACGCGGCTGCCGTCCGTGTCCTGCAGTACGCCCGCGAACACGCCGACGTCGGTGGCTTCACCGCGCATGATCTCAGTGGCCGAGGCGAGCGGCGTGCCGCGCGTCCAGCGTTTGATCACGAACGGATAGCCGCTTTCCGTCATCGTGCCGGCGCCCCAATCGGTGGCGACGAGCAAAGTGTTGCGGTCCAGCCAGGTCACGCCCGACTTTGCTTCCGGAACGACGAAGCCATTGCGCACGAAGGTGCGGGTCGCAGTGTCGTACTCGCGATAGGTGGTGGCGTCCTTGCCGCCGTCGGAGAGCGCAACGAGGCAGAGCGTGGTGCCTTCGAGGCAGTCGATGCCTTTGAACACCCAGTTGGCGTTTTCAGCCGCGGCGACCGCATCGACGTCGAACACGGTTTCCCATTGCGGGTCGCCGTTGCGGGCGAAGTCGGCGAGGCGCGCACGGCGATAGATGCCGCGCACATGCGTCGCGTCCTGCCAGAAATTGTAATAATAGCCTTCGAAGATGCCGCCGGTCGGCAGACGCTCGCTGGAATTGGCGAGAGCGAGCGCATCAGCGTGCAATTGCGCAAAGCGCGGGTCGCTTTCGAGTTGACCGAGAGAGCGCGCGTTTTGTTCGCGCACCCAGGCCAAAGCCCGCTCGCCTTCGACTTCTTCGAGCCAGAGGTATGGGTCTTCACCGGTCATGGCCATGCCTTGCGGTTGCGCTGCCTGAGGAGCGGTAGTTGTGGTGCTGCACGAAGCAAGAACAAGGGCCGCGATGGCGGTCGCGGCGAATGCGGCTAGTCGCATGGGGGAAGCCTCTCCAACTCAAGTTGGCGGCAAACAAGCAGAAAGAGCTTCCGGAGGAAAGGCTTAGAGGCGTTGGCGGCGTAGCGCTTGGGCGCGAACGGGCCTAAATGAGACGAGATGCGCTATTTTAAGATGAACGGCTGCGGCAACGATTTCGTGATCATCGACGCGCGCTCGCGCGGGTCGCTGCCGCTATCACAGAATCAGGCGCGGGCGATCGCGGACCGGAAGACGGGGTTGGGCTGCGATCAGGTGATCGCGGTGGAGCGCTCGATCCGGGGCGATGCGTATATGCGGATCTGGAACGCCGATGGCGGTGAGGTCGAGGCGTGCGGGAACGCGACGCGCTGTGTGGCTTGGCTGCTGCTGGAGGAAGGCGGGGCCGCTACGCGCAGGATCGAGACGCCGGCGGGGATGCTTTATGCGGAGCGCGCTGGAGAAGGTTTGATCAAGGTCGATATGGGCTCGCCGCTGCTCCGCTGGGAGGAAATTCCGATCGCGCGGGCGATGAATACGGATCGGCTGGACTATGCGGCGGGCGGGCTGGAGGCGCCGGGCGCGGTCAATATGGGCAATCCGCATGTGGTGTTTTTCGTCGATGACATGAGCGCTGTGGCGATTGAGACGATTGGGCCGCAGGTCGAGCGCGATCCGTTCTTTCCGCAGGGTGTCAATGTGGGTTTTGCAGAAGTGCGCTCGCCGGAGCAGATCCGTTTGCGGGTCTGGGAGCGTGGGGTTGGACTGACGAAAGCGTGCGGCACGGGCGCGTGCGCGGCGGTGGTGGCGGCGCATCGCCAGGGGCGGACTGGGCGCAAGGTCGAGGTCATTGTGGACGGTGGTTCACTTGAGATTGAATGGCGCGCGGGCGACGACCGGGTTCTGATGACCGGGCCGATCGAACTAGAATCGACGGGGGAGTTGCCAGCCGCATGAGAGCCGCTTTCGCCGCCTGCCTCCTGCTCACTGCGTGCGCGACGCCGTCGCCGCGGGGGCCGGCTGAGCGGCTGGCCGGCTGCTGGATCAACCGCGATGCGGGCGCGGTGACGATGCGGTGGCTGCCGGATCGGGCGCGGCCAGGCGTGATGGCGGGCCACAAGCTCGTTTACGGCCAGACCGGCGCGCCGCGCGGCACGCGCTATACCCTGGAGCCGAGCGAAACAGGCGCGAGCCTGTGTGAGCTGGATGCCGATGGTGCGGCGACACGCTGCTGGCCGGTGGCGGAAGGCGAAGGCGGCTCGCTTGAAGGTGGCCGCGCCTTTATCGATGCGCATGGTGAGCGCTTGCGCATCACTGTGATCGGCGACGGCGCCGATCGCGAAATCTTCCAAGGCCGCCGCGACGGTTGCGATTGATCACCGGCTTTCATCACGTCGTTATCGCTGTGCGCGATCTCGCGGCGGGCGTTGCCGCGTATGAGACGCTGCTTGGCGCGAAGGCAAGCGATGCAAGCGAAGAAGATGGCGTCGCGACGGCGTTGATCGCGACATCTAACATTGCTGTCGAACTGATGGCGCCGATTGGTGATGGCGAGGCGGCACGTCGGTTGTTGGCTGCGATCAAGGATGGCGGCGAGGGTTTGAAGAGCTTGGTGTTCGCGACTGGCGATGTTGCGCAGGCGCATTCGCGGTTCGAGCGCGTGGGCTTGGCGCCGGAAGCGATCACCGCGCGTGGGAGTTTCCGTCTCAACACTGAGCGCACGCACGGTGTGCGTCTGTTTGTGATGAGTCCGCGGGCCGAGCAGGCGCATGCTGCGCATGTGAAGGGTCTCGATCACATCGTCATTCGCACGCCCGACGCCGAACGCGCCGCTGCGCTGTATGGCGCGCGGCTGGGCTTGGATATGCGGCTCGACCGTGAAGTGGCGGGGCGGCGGCTGATGTTTTTCCGCTGCGGCGATGCGGTGGTTGAACTTGTACACGACGTCACGATTGAGGGCGGGCGCGATCGGTTTTGGGGATTGTCGTGGCGGGCGCGTGACGCCGATGCTGAACGGGCGCGACTGGCGGCGGCTGGGCTCGATGTTTCCGAAGTCCGTCAAGGCGTTAAGCCCGGTACGCGGGTGTTCACCGCGCGCAATGGCACGGCCGGCGCGCCGACACTCATGATTGAACACGCGCCGCGGTGAACGCGGAGCGCTTGCCCCGGCCTGGATAATCGGTGAAAGACCTCCCAACACGGGGGTGAGATATGAGCAGGCTGTTTCTGAAAATCGCGGCGTTTGCGGCTGCGTTGTTGGCGGCGCCGTTGGCGGCAGCTCAAACCATCAGCACACCCCTGCAAGTGCGCACGGGCGACGTGTTCACCGTCAATGTCGATTACACGCAATCGGCTGACATTGGCGGGCAAGAGATGAACGCGACGATGGCGTACGTGTACTCCATCCACGTGCTCGACGCTGAACAGCGCCTGTGGCGCTTCATGCCTGTCAGTGTTTCGTACCAATTGCCGGAAGCGCCTGGCATCGATCCTGCCGCCGCCAATGTGAATTGGCCGGTGATGAGCGACATGATGTCGGCGATGATGCGCATGGCGACGGATGTTGGCTTTGATTGCCGCGTCGATGAATATGGCCGCTGCCTGGACATGACCAATTGGCCGCTGTGGAGCGCGCGCCTCGAGAACATGGCGCTCGCGTTCGACGCTGGGGCGCGGATGTTTCCCGGCAACCGCTCGACCGCCGACATTGCAGTTGAAGAAGATGGCGCGCCGAAGCGTGGTGACGTGGGGGGCATGAGCGCTGCGCCGAACTGGGAGACGCTGCGTGGTCCGGTGATGGCGGGCGTTGCGCGGATGATCGACTCGTTCGACTCGCGCGATGCGGCGTCCTCGATGGGGAGCGTATATCTCCCGGCCTATGTGCAAGGGCGCACGCTGACACGGCGCGAAACCGTGCAGGTGGTGGATGAATACGAGATGCCGTTTGGCGCGCCTGCGCTGCGCTATACCGGCACGCTGCGGCTGGACAGCATCGACCGGCGCGCGAATACGGCGACGATCACGCGCCGCTCGCAGCTGGATGAAGCGAGCGCCCGCGCGGCGATCGACGCGATGACGGCGTTCGTGTCGGAGACACTGATCGAGCCGCTGGCGCCGCATTTCCCGGAAGGTCAAACGCCGCCGGACGGCACTGCGCTGGCGCAGGCGATCAATTCCTTGCTGGTGGATTTCGACTACGAAGACACCACGCGCGGGGTTGTCGATCTCACCACCGGCATGGCGCGTGAAACGGTCACCGACAACACGATGACCGCGCGCATCACCTCGTCCGACCAGCCGATGACGACGCGTGGACGCATCATCACGCGCGTGACGCCCGCTGCTCCGAACTTGCCGCGTCTGCCGCGCCCCTAGCGCTTCATGTTCGGCAAGAAGCGCTTTCTCGATCCCGAGGTCGAGGAGTGGCACATTGAATGTTGGGCTTGGATGATGCGCCATCTCGGCGGCGTCGAGGCGCTGCGCGAGACGCCGCTGGTGTTGCCGACGGCCGAGTTCTTTCCGCGGCCAGATGGCGAAGGCCATGCTGTGGCGGAGGCGATTTTCTATCGCGTGCGCGATCTGATGGGGCTCAGCGATTGGCCTTGTACGTTGGTGGAGCGCGATCAAACCAACGCGGAGGTCGGCGAGTTCATGCGCTTGCAGCCGCAGGGCAAACCAGTCGCGGGGACGTTCGAAAGCGATGGGCGCGAAGTCGTGGTGACGTACGCGCCGGACCTGTTGCGGCGGCCGACCAATCTCATCGCCACGTTCGCGCATGAACTAGCGCATTATGTGCTGCACACGATCCCGACGCCGCCGCCAGGTGCGGAGGTGGAGCCCATGATCGAAGAATTGGCGACGGAATTGGCTGTCGCCTATTTCGGCTTCGGCGTGATCGCCGCCAATGGCGCGTTTGAGTTCGAGCAGTTTCAGGACTTTGGCCGCAGCGGCTGGCAGGGCGGCGCCTGGGGCTATTTTAGCGAGGATGGTTGGTGCTTTGCGCTGGCCGTATTTCTGGCGCTGAGCGGGCGTGACGAGGCAGAGGCTCGCCGGCATTTGAAGCCGCATCTGGCCAAGCGTTTGTCACAAGCACAGGCAAGGCTTTCGCAGGCGCCGCATTTGATCGAGGGCTTGCGCCAAGTGTCGCCAAACCGAGATTGATCATGGCAACCGCTGGGGGCATGGTCTGGCCAGACGCGGGGGGATCAGATGTCCGAGAAACAAGCGCTCAACGCCACGTTCTTCGCCTTCAAGAAGCGCGAGAAGAGCGGCGTGCTGCTGACGACGACCATCGCTTATGTGCTGATCTCGTTGCTGTCGTTCGGGTTGTTCGCGGTTTTGAACATGGCGGCGCTCGGTGACTATTTCAGCTGGTATGTGGGCGTGATCCAGAGCAGCGCGGGCGGTGCGGTCGATCAATCGATGATGACGCCGCCGGCCAGCGTCGTGGCGCTCGGGCCGATGATGTTTCTGTTTCAGGTGTTCTACTACATCCTGCTCGCTGCCTATGAAGCCGCTTGTTTGCGCTGGTTGATCAAGGGCGAGCAGAAGGGCTTCTTCGGCTTCTCGTTTGGCGCCGATACCTGGCGCGTCTATCTCACGTATTGGATTTGGTTCTTCCTCGCCGTTGCGTGCGGCATTCTCTTCCTCGTCGTGTTCGGCGGGATGTTTGGCGCGCTGTTTGCGGTTGGGGCCGCGGGCGGCGACCCGAGCTCCATAGGCGGCATGGCGCTGGCGCTGCCGTTCGTGTTTCTGCTCGTGCTCGTCGTTATGACTTATGTTGGCGTGCGCCTCGCGCCGGCGGCGGCGACATCGATCGCGCGCAACCGGTTTGCGTTCTTTGATGCGTGGAAGGTGACGCGCGGGCGGTTCTGGGGATTGCTGGGCGCCTTCGTGCTGCTGTGGATCATGTACGTTGTCGCGACGACGATCCTCTATGGCGCGGGTGGCGCGGCGTTCGCCGTGGGCCTCATGAGCAACGCCGAGCAATTGAGCGGCGATCCTTCGCCGGAGCAGGTGTTTGCAGCGTTCAGTCAGCCGGCTGTGCTGGTCCCGTTGGTGCTGATCTGCGCGGTGGGGGTCGTCGCGTCGTTTGTGTGGATCATCGCGCTATTCGGCATCAACGCACGCGCCGCGGCGCTAGCGTTGGAAGAAGGCAAGATCACCGCGGAAGCGTGAGACGATTATGGCTGAACCGCTCAATGCGACATTCTTCACGCTGAGAAAGCGCGACCGCGCCGTTCTGGCGCCGGCGACGTTTATGCTGGTGCTGATCCAGGCGGTGTTGATCGGTTTACTCGTGCTGCTGAATTGGGGCTTCTTCAGTCATCTCGGAACGCTGTTCGCGAATGGCTTTGAAGAACCTTCCGAACAGGATGCGGGGCTGTTGGTCGCGGGCATGTTCGGTCTGTTCGGCTTCGGCTTCTTGTTGATGATCCCGATGTATCTGGCGTTCGCCGCTTATGAGGCGGCGTGTTTACGCTGGATGATCCGGGGCGAAGCGCCCGGGCTCTTCGGGCTCGCCCTCGATCACGATACGTGGCGCGTGTACGGCATCTATTGGTGCTGGCTTATCGGCTACATGGTGATCGGCACGGTGGTCAGCATTCTGGCGATGCCACTGATGATGATGAGCATGGGCGACATCCTCTCGAACCCTTCGCCCGATCCGGTGCAGATGATCCAGTGGCAGCTTTCGGTGCAGCTGCCGATTATGCTGCTGCAATACATTCCGATGATTTTCTTGGGCGTGCGCTTCGCGCCGGCCGCTGCGACGTCCATCGCGCGGCGGAGATTCAGTCTGTTTGAAGCATGGACAGTGACCAATGGGCGCTTCTGGGCGTTGTTCGGTTCGTTCTTCCTGCTGGGCGCGATTTGCGCAGCGGTCTATCTGATCGTGAACGGCGCGGGTTTCGCCTTCTTGCTCGGCGACGTGGTGAGGGCGATGTTTGCGGACTGGCCGAACGTCAACAATGAGCAGGCTGAGCAGGTGGTTGCGCGCCTCTTCAATGCGCAGACGATTGGCATCCTGATCGCGCTCTATGTGTTCAGTGGCTTGATTTCGCTCGGCTACGTGCTGATGAGCTACGGCGTGAATGCGCGTGCGGCGCTCGCCGCGCTGGAAGAAGGCAAGATCGCCGAGGCGCCGCCGAGCGACTAGCCGGCGGCTTGCTTCTTCTTGCGGGCTTTAGCAGCGGGCGGCGCTTCAGCGGCTGCGGCTTTGAGCTTTTTCGGCGCGCGGCGTTCGTGGTGGCGGTCTAGCGCTTCTTTGAGGTAGCGGCCCGTCCAGCTTTCCTTGACCTTGGCGACATCTTCCGGCGTGCCGACCGCGACGACGCGCCCGCCGCCATCGCCGCCTTCGGGGCCGAGATCGAGGATCCAGTCGGCGGTTTTGATGACGTCGAGATTGTGCTCGATGACGAGCACGCTGTTGCCGTTGTCGACCAGCTCATGAAGCACTTCGAGCAGCTTTTTGGTGTCCTCGAAGTGGAGGCCGGTGGTGGGCTCGTCGAGGATGTAGAGTGTGCGGCCGGTGGCGCGCTTGCTGAGCTCTTTGGAGAGCTTCACGCGCTGGGCTTCGCCGCCGGAAAGCGTCGTCGCCTGCTGGCCGATGTGCACATAGCCGAGGCCGACGCGCTTTAGCGTTTCGAGCTTGTCGCGAATGCTGGGCACGGCGTTGAAGAGGTTGGCGCCTTCATCGACCGTCATGTCGAGCACGTCGGAGATCGATTTGCCCTTGTAGAGTACCTCTAACGTCTCGCGATTGTAGCGTTTGCCTTTGCAGGTATCGCAGGTGACGTAGACGTCCGGCAGGAAGTGCATCTCGATCTTGATGACGCCGTCGCCCTGGCACGCTTCGCAGCGGCCGCCTTTGACGTTGAACGAGAAGCGGCCCGGGCCGTAGCCGCGCGCTTTTGATTCCGGGAGTCCAGCGTACCAATCGCGGATCGGTGTGAAGGCGCCGGTGTAGGTGGCGGGGTTTGAGCGCGGCGTGCGGCCGATAGGGGATTGATCGATGTCGATGATCTTGTCGATGTGTTCGAGGCCGTCGATGCGATCATGCTCTGCTGGCACATCGCCGGCGCCGTGCCACTGGCGCGCTACGGCTTTGTAGAGCGTCTCGATTACGAGGGTGGATTTGCCGCCGCCGCTGACGCCGGTGACGCACGTGAACGTGCCGAGCGGAATGTCGGCGTCGACGTTCTGCAAATTGTTGCCGCGCGCGCCTTTGACCGAGATCATGCGCTTCTTGTTCAACCAGCGGCGCTTTTCCGGGATCGCGATTTCGCGGCGGCCGGTGAGATAATCGCCGGTGATCGAGTTTTTGTTTTTCTGGATTTGATCCGGCGTGCCTTCGGCGATGATGGTGCCGCCGTGGATGCCGGCAGCGGGGCCCATGTCGATGACGTGATCGGCGGTCAGGATCGCTTCTTCATCATGCTCGACCACGAGCACAGAATTGCCGAGATCGCGTAGGCGGCGGAGTGTTTCGAGGAGGCGCGAATTATCGCGCTGGTGGAGGCCGATGGAGGGTTCGTCCAGCACATAGAGCACGCCAGTGAGGCCGGAGCCGATTTGGCTCGCGAGGCGGATGCGTTGGCTTTCGCCGCCGCTGAGCGTGCCCGATGCGCGGCCGAGGGAGAGATAGTCTAGGCCGACATCGACGAGGAAGCGCAGCCGGTCGTTGATCTCTTTCAGGATGCGAACGGCGATTTCTTTTTGCTTTGGCGTCAGGTGCTCATTCAGTTCACCGAACCAATCGCGCGCGGCGCGAATGGAGAGCGTGGAGGCGGTGGCGATGTCGCTCATCGCGACTTTTACGGCGAGGGCTTCTGGCTTTAGGCGCTTGCCGTCGCAGACTGGGCACGGCGCTTCGCTCTGATATTTTTCGAGATCTTCGCGCACCCACGCGGAATCGGTTTCCTTCCAACGGCGCTCGAGGTTCGGCAGCACGCCTTCGAAATTCTTCGTCGTCTCGTAGCGACGCACGCCATCGTCATAGACGAATTTGATGGGATCTTTGGTGCCGTGAAGGATGGCTTGTTTCAGCTCCTTCGGCAGGTCTTTCCATGGCGCGGTGATCTTGGCTTTGTAGTGCTTGGCCAGGGCTTCGAGGGTTTGCGCGTAGAGCGGCGACGGGCCCTTGGCCCAGGGCGCGACGGCACCCTCCTTTAGCGTCTTGTCGTGATCGGGGACGACCATGTCGGCGTCGAACTTGAGTTGGACGCCGAGGCCGTCGCACGCCGGGCAGGCGCCGGCTGGATTGTTGAAGGAGAAGAGCCGCGGCTCGATTTCGGGAATGGTGAAGCCGGAGACGGGGCAGGCGAATTTCTGGCTGAAGATCAGGCGCTCGGCCGTCTTGGCCTTGTTCTTGAGCGAGGCTTTGCCGGTTGCGGCGTCATCGCTCTTGGCATCAGCGAATTCGGCGAAGGCGATGCCGTCGGCGAGCTTCAGCGCTTGTTCGAGTGAGTCTGCCAGGCGCGTTTCGATGCCGGCTTTGACCGCGATGCGATCGACGACGACGTCGATGTCGTGCTTGAATTTTTTGTCGAGCGTCGGCGGCTCTGAGAGTTCGTAAAATTCGCCGTCGATCTTGGCGCGCTGGTAGCCCTTCTTCAGGAGCTCAGCCATTTCCTTTTTGTATTCGCCTTTGCGGTCGCGCGCGATCGGCGCCAGCAAATAGAGGCGCGTGCCTTCGGGCAGCGCCATGATCCGATCGACCATTTCGCTGACTTGCATCGCCGCGATCGGCTGGCCGGTGGCGGGCGAATACGGGATGCCGACACGCGCCCAGAGCAGGCGCATGTAATCGTAGATTTCGGTGACGGTGCCGACCGTCGAGCGCGGATTGCGCGAGGTGGTTTTCTGCTCGATCGAAATTGCGGGCGAGAGGCCCTCGATGGAATCCACGTCCGGCTTTTGCATCAGCTCTAAGAACTGACGCGCGTAAGCGGAGAGCGATTCCACGTAGCGGCGTTGACCTTCGGCGTAGATCGTGTCGAAGGCTAGCGAAGATTTGCCGCTGCCGCTGAGGCCGGTGATGACCACCAGCTCATTGCGCGGAATATCGACGTTTACGCTTTTGAGATTGTGCTCGCGGGCGCCGCGGACGCGGATGTGAGTGAGCGCGTCTCTCATTGCGGCAGGCCGTACGCGAAAGCGGTCATTGAGATCCCGGGATCGTAGTGTTTGTTGAAGATGTAGGGCGTTTCGCCAGCGCGGCGCGCGGCGAGAGCGTAGAAGACGGGAAAGAAGTGCTCCCAATCCGGCGCCGCGTCGCTTGCATCTGGCCGGGCGGCGTAATTTAGCACTGCCGCATCGTCGCCGGTTGCTGCGGCATTAGTCACGAACTCGTCGAACGCCTGCACCCACGGTAGCAGCTCCCGGGTGCGGAAGAAGGCGGGCAGATTATGTACGATGTTGCCGGCGGCGAGGATCAGCACGTTATCGTCGCGCAGATCGGTGAGCGCTTGGCCGATGGCGAAATGCTCGGCCGGCGGGCGGCGTGCGTCGAGGCTCACCTGCACCACGGGAATGTCGGCGTTGGGATACATGCGCCGCAGCACGCTCCAGGCGCCGTGATCGAGGCCCCAGCTGTCGTCAAGCTCCGCGCGAAAGGCCGAGAGGCGTTTGACCATGTCGTCCGCTAAGGCCGGCTCGCCTGGGGCGGGGTACTCGACATCGAAGAGGGCCTGCGGGAAGCCGCGGCCGAAATCGTGGATGGTCGGCGGGCGCGCGTTGGAGGTGACGTGGATGCCCTCTGTCACCCAATGAGCCGAAACGACCACGATGGCGCGGGGCCTCGGAAACGCGCGCGCGATGTCGGCCCAGCCGCGGGCGGAGGGCGTATCTTCGATCGCGTTCATCGGCGAGCCATGGCCGACGAACAGGGCGGGCGCTCTGCTGGTCATTGCACTTTCTTCGGGGACCGCCAGAGCCTCCGGCGGACACCATATTTAGTATTCAGAGTCGCCCGGACATCAAGAACAATTAGCGAACATCTGTCCTGAGGCAGTTGCCGCATAAATACGCCAGAACGGTTCGACTGGTTAATGAGCCTTTACCAATGAGGCGAGTCGTATTATAGAACATAGAGAGAACATTTGTCCGGATATGCCCGGCGGATGCCTCGTCCATCGAGTGAAAGCGCAGGAAACAGGAGGTCGGCGATGGCTGGCAGCGTCAACAAGGTGATTTTGATCGGCAATCTGGGCAAGGACCCGGAAATTCGGCGGCTCAATTCCGGTGAGCCGGTGGTGAACCTCTCGATCGCGACGTCGGAAAGCTGGCGCGACAAGCAGAGCGGCGAGCGCAAGGAAAAGACCGAGTGGCACCGCGTCGTGATCTTCAACGAGAACATCGCGAAGGTCGCCGAGCAGTATCTGAAGAAGGGCTCGACAGTTTACATCGAGGGTCAGCTGCAGACGCGCAAATGGACCGACCAGGCGGGTGTCGAGAAGTACTCGACTGAGGTCGTGCTCCAGAAATTCCGCGGTGAGCTCACCATGCTCGGCGGCAAGGGCGACGGCGGCGGCAAGTCGTATGACGACGAAGGCGGCGGCTCGTTCAGCTCGAAAGCGGGCTCCAAACGCGTCAGCGACGGCCCACGCGAAAGCTTCAACCAGGATCTGGACGACGAGATTCCGTTCTAAGGACGATCATGGCTTGGGCGCTCCGCATGGAGCGCCCATATCGCCTCGATGATCCCATTCTCAGTTCTTGATCTCGCGCCCGTTATTGAGGGCGGAGATGTTTCGCAGGCTTTGCGCAATTCGCGCGATTTGGCGGTGAATGCGGAGCGGCTGGGGTACAACCGGTTTTGGCTCGCTGAGCATCACAACATGCCGGGCATCGCCAGCGCGGCGACGGCGCTGACGATCATGAATGCGGCGGAAGCGACGAAGACGATCCGCGTCGGCGCCGGCGGGATCATGTTGCCGAACCATGCGCCGATCGTGATTGCTGAGCAGTTTGGAACACTCGAAGCGCTTTATCCTGGCCGCATTGATCTCGGGCTCGGGCGCGCGCCGGGTGGTGATCAGCGCGTTGCCATGGCGCTGAGGCGTACGCTCATCGGCGGCGAGGATCGGTTTCCACAGGATGTGTTGGAGTTGCAGGCGCTGCTGGCGCCGGCGCAGCCCCGTCAGATCGTGCGCGCGGTGCCAGGTGAAGGCGCGAACGTGCCGCTCTGGATTTTGGGTTCGTCCACGTTCGGCGCTCAGCTCGCGGCGGCGCTTGGCCTGCCGTTCGCCTTCGCATCGCACTTCGCGCCGGCGCAGATGATGAGCGCGATTGAGATCTATCGCTCTACTTTCCAGCCTTCGGAGCAGTTGCAGAAGCCGTATGTGATGCTTGGCTTCAATCTGTTCGCGGCCGAGACCGACGAAGAGGGGCGCGTGCTGGCGACCTCGTTGATGCAAGCTTTCGCGAGCTTGCGTCGCGGCATTCCGCGCAAGCTGCAGCCGCCCGATCCGGCGTTCGAAGCGTCGCTGACCGATGCTGAGCGCGCCTCGCTGCAAGAGGTGCTGAATTGCTCCGCGATCGGCTCGCCGGAAGCGGTGAAGCGTAGCATCGAAGCGTTCATCGCGCGTACGGGCGCCGACGAATTGATCCTCGCATCGCACATCTACGATCACGGCGCGCGCGTGCGTGCTTACGAGATCGCGGCTGAGGTGCGTGCGGCGCTTTAGGCGCTATTGAAAGAGCGTTTCACCTAAGCTGAGCGGCGTGTCGTAGCGCATGGCGAGATTGCGCGCCCAGTTTTTGGCCGATGCGATCTCATCGGCGTACATCGCGCCGGCTTGTTTGTGCTGCGCTTCGAAGGCGGCGGCGTCGAATGGGCGGCCCAATTCCTTGGCGTGTTCGCTGAACACGGGGCCGGCGGCGATTTCGGCGGCGCGTTGTTTGTCCAGGCTCAAATTGAAGAAGCCGCTCACGGCGTTGAGTGTGCCGACGGTGTCGGCGAGGAAACGCTCGCTGCTCAAGGTGCGCACGATGCTGCGGCCGAAGCGGCGGGCGACGGAATCGAGAAACGCCGTTTGCATCAGCCAAGCTTGCGCGGCGATTTGCATATCGGTCAGCAACATCATGTCGGCTTCGGTGAAGCCGTCCTCGATCGGGATCACCGGCGCGAATTGCTGGAAGACCTGACGCGCAAAGGCACGCCCCTCCATGCCGCGCCGGGCGATGGCGCGCAGGAAGGTGTCGAGGCTTGAGTAAAGAATGATCGCCTTCGCGTCGGGCCGGGCGTGCAGCATTTGCGGTACGATGTGGTTCACGACGTTGCTGGGTTTGACGATCTGCGTTTCGCCCGGCTCAAGCGGACGGGAGAGCAAATCCAGCGCCGCGCCGAGCGCCAGAAACGCGCCGGGGGTGCGCCGGCTGCCGGACCAGTACTCGGCGAAGGACGAAAGCACGCCGGGCTCTTTCAACCCCATCGAGACGCCCGGAATATCAAGCGCGCGGGCGAGCAGCGTCGAGCAACAGAAGGCGGTGTGGAAGAGAAAATGAACCTGCCCGGAGACCTCGCGGATAGCGCCGATTGAAAGCTCCTCGACCGGCGCGGGCGCGGAGAGCGGCGCGTCGGCGACGAAGCGAGAGTCGAGGAAGACGGCTTTCCGCTGCGCCGCTTTGGGAAGATTGGCGAACACCAGGGTGTCCGAGCGCCAGTCGTAGGCGTGCGGAAGCCAGGCCGCGTCCTGGATGTAGGGCAGCCACTCAGAACCGGGCGCTTGCACTTCAGGGTGCAGGAGGGGGGCTCGCTTCAACAAAGGGTGGTTGTAGCAAGGCTAGCAGCCGGCTGTGTAGTCTCAGTTACAACTCGTCGCGCAGACGTGATCGCCGGTCGCATAGACGGGGAGGATTACGGGCATGGCGGAGCGGCCTGGAGTCGAGCTAGGACCAGCCCGGTGACCACGCCCTCGCGCGCCTTTGCGCCGCTCGATCTCATCCAGCTTATTTCGATCGCGCTGATCTGGGGCGTGAACAACATCTTTGCGAAGATCGCGGTCGATGCCTTCCCCGCGATGATGACAGTGTCGCTACGCTTCGTGATCGTGCTGGCGGCGCTGTTTTTGTGGATCAGACCGCCGCCGCGGAAGACGCTGGCGCTGTTTGCGCTGATGCTCGTGTTTGTCGGGCCGCTGCACTTTGGCGTGCAGTATGCGGGCCTGAAATTGGCGACCGACATTACGCCGATGGTGGTTGCGATGCAGCTTTGGGCGCCGTCGTCTGTTGTGTTTGCGGCGCTGCTGTTGGGCGAGCGGGTGAGCGGTTTGCGTTGGGCCGGTGTGGGCCTAGCGTTTCTAGGAACGGCGTCGATGAATTTTGACCCGGCGGTGTTTGCGCAAGGCTGGGCGCTGCTGCTGGTTGGGCTCGCATCCGTTTTCTATGGATTTGGCACGGTTTTGGTGCGCCGATTGGGCGGAGGACTGGATCCGTGGGCGATGCAGGCGTGGGTCGCCATGGCGACAGCGCCAACCATGGTGCTGGGATCGCTCGCGTTCGAAACTGGCCAGCTGGATGCTGCGCTTAATGCGCCATGGTACGCATGGGCTTGCGTCGCGTTTGGCGCGATCGTGTCGTCAATCGTCGCCAACGCTTTCATGTTTCGGCTTCTGCAGAAATACGAAGTGTCGCGGACGACGCCGTACCTGCTGATGACGCCGGTGTTCTCTTTCGTTCTTGCGGCGCTCATACTCGGCAGCCGCATTACGCCGCAGATCCTACTCGGCGCAGCACTAACGATTAGCGGTGTCGCTCTCGTCGCGCTGGCCGAGCGGAGGTTCAAGGCATTGGCGTGAGTGCAGCGCACGCGATGCGCGCGCCGGCGCCGCCGATCGGCTGTGAGACGTGATCATCGACGCTGGCGTGGATCAGCAGCGCGGTTCCATCGCCGTCCAGCAGCGCCTCGCGGGCGGGGCTGCGAGCGTTGCCGGGAACTCGCTGCGGCGCCAGCACGGTGAAGGGCGAGAGCATTTCGGCGGCGAATGGCCCGTTCGGCGAGGCAAAGATGTTGGGGAGATCGCCGGCCTCGGGGCCGTTCGGATTGAGCAGACCGTGCTGGACGCGATCGCTCATGCCGAGGTGACCACCTGAAGCTTGGAAGCCGGCGGCGAAATCGCTGCAATCGCCGCGTGTGTGCAGGTGTAGGCCGTGCCAGCCGGGCGGCAGCGCCCCTGCAGAAAATTCGAGCCGAATCAACGTGCCGGCGGGCGCTGGCGTGAAGTGCGCTTGCCCGATGGCGCGGCCATCGGCGCCCACGATCCAAGCTGTGCGCGGCGCTGGCGGCGTGACATCGACATTGGCTGGCGCGCGGCTGGCGCAGGCGGTCAGCAGAGCTGCGAATAGGAGAGTGGCGATGGGGCGCATGAGCGGTTCCTAGGTTTGCGGCGGAGCCGTGCCGATGTTAGTTTGGCATGGATTCGCAGGCGGGTTTTTTCTCGTCTTTTCCAACGCATTCAAAAGCGTTTTTCATCAACTTTAGCAGATAGTCCGGATCCCGTGTCAGACACGTCCGATCCCGCCGAGAACGGCGGACCAACTCTTCCCAAAGGCGTTCAGCTCATCAGCGTCGAAGATGAGCTGAAGCGCTCGTATCTTGATTACGCGATGAGCGTGATCGTGTCGCGCGCGTTGCCTGATGCGCGCGACGGGCTGAAGCCTGTGCACCGTCGCATCCTCTACGCGATGGATGAAGCGGGGAACACGCACGACAAGGCGTATCGCAAGAGCGCGAAGTCTGTCGGGGACGTGATGGGTAATTACCACCCGCACGGGGACCAGGCCATCTACATGACGCTCGTGCGCCTCGCCCAGGACTTCTCGATGGGCCTTACGCTTATCGACGGGCAGGGCAATTTCGGTTCGGTCGACGGCGATATGCCAGCTTCGATGCGGTACACCGAAGCGCGCTTGGCGAAGGCCGCGCGGCCGCTGCTGGATGATATCGACGAAGGTACGGTCGATTTCCAAGATAACTATGACGGCACCGTCCAAGAGCCGACGGTGCTGCCAGCGCGGTTCCCTAACCTTTTGGTCAATGGCGGCGGCGGCATCGCGGTCGGCATGGCGACGAACATTCCGCCGCACAATTTGTCGGAAGTCATCGATGCGACGGTCGCGCTGATCGATAATCCGAACATCGCCGATCTCGATTTGCTCGACATCGTGCCGGGCCCAGACTTCCCGACCGGTGGCGAAATCTTGGGTCGCGCGGGTGCGCGGCTTGCGCTGATGACCGGCCGCGGCTCGGTGGCCATTCGCGCCAAGCATCACATCGAAACCATCCGCGGGCGCGAGGCGCTCGTGTTCAGCGAAATTCCCTATCAGGTCAACAAGTCGGAGATGGTGGAGAAGATCGGCGAGCAGGTGCGTGAAAAGCGCATCGAAGGCATTGCCGAGGTCCGCGATGAATCCAACCGCTTGGGCGTGCGGCTCGTGATCGAGCTGAAGCGCGATGCTGTTGCGGACGTGGTGTTGAACCAGCTCTATCGTTACTCGGCGTTGCAGACGTCGTTCGGCGTCAACATGCTGGCGCTGAACCAAGGCAAGCCCGAGCAGATGGGCCTGCGCAAGATCCTCGAGATCTTCATCTCGTTCCGCGAGCAGGTCGTCACCCGTCGTACCAAGTTCCGGCTGGCGAAGGCGCGCAAGCGCGGCCACGAAACCGTTGGCCTTGCGATCGCCGTTGCGAACATCGACGAAGTCATCAAGCTGATCCGCGAAAGTCCCGACCCGAGCACGGCGCGTGAGCGCATGCTGGCGCGTGACTGGCCGTCAGGCGACATGATGCCCTTGATCGCGCTGATCGCCGATCCGCGCACGGTGGTCACTGAAGGCGATGCGATCCGGCTCTCGGACGAACAAGCGCGTTCGATCCTCGCGCTGCAGCTCTCGCGCCTCACCGGCCTTGGCCGTGACGATATCGCGAAGGCGGCGAACGAGATCGCGGATGAGATCAAGGAATTGCTTTCTATCCTTGGCTCGCGCGACCGTATTTTTGAAATCATTCGCGGCGAGTTGGCCGAGGTGAAAGCTGCGTTTGGCGTTCCGCGCCGCACGCAATTCTCCGAGTCCGAAGGCGACATCGACGATGAAGCGCTGATCCCGCGCGAAGATATGGTCGTCACCGTGACGCACGGCGGTTACGTGAAGCGCACGCCGCTCGCGGCCTACCGCACCCAGCGCCGCGGCGGCAAAGGCCGCGCCGGCATGTCGATGAAGGACGAGGATTTCGTCACGCGGGTTTTCGTAGCCTCCACGCACGCGCCGATCCTGTTCTTCTCGTCCTCGGGCATGGTCTACAAGATGAAGGCCTGGCGCATCCCGGCGGGCGATCCGCGTACAAAGGGGCGTGCGCTGGTCAATCTCTTCCCGCTCGGTCAGGGCGAAACCATCACTTCGGTTATGGCGCTGCCGGAGGATGAGCGCGATTGGGATAAGCTCGACGTGATGTTCGCCACCCGCTCAGGCGGCGTGCGGCGCAATAAGCTCAGCGACTTCGTGCAGGTGAACCGCAACGGCAAGATCGCCATGAAGCCGGACGAGGGCGATGGCATCGTCGGCGTTCAGATCTGCTCTGAAGAAGATGATGTGCTGCTGACCACCGCAAACGGCATGTGCGTGCGCTTCCGCACGACAGACGTGCGTGTGTTTAAGGGCCGCGACTCCACCGGTGTGCGCGGCGTCGATCTGAAGGACGGCGATCACGTCATTGGCATGGCTGTGCTGCGCCACGTGGACGTGACCTCGAAGGAAGTCGGCGACTACTTCAAGTGGGACGTGCAATCGCGCGGCGATGTCGAAGTTGAGCAGGAAGATGCGGCGCCGGCCGCCGATGGAGAGGCGCCAACACCGTTTGAGCGCTTGGCCTGGCTGAAGACGCAGGAGCAATTCATCCTGACCGTCACCTCGAACGGCCTCGGCAAGCGGGCGTCGGCCTACGAGTACCGCGTCACCAATCGCGGCGGCAAAGGCCTGATCGCCCACCGCCTCACCGAGGACGCGAACCTGGTTGCCTCGTTCCCGGTGAACGACGACGAGGAATTGTTGCTGGTTACTGACAAGGGTCAGCTCATCCGCACCGGCATTGATCAGATCCGGATTGCTGGCCGGGCGACGCAAGGCGTGATCCTGATCAATGTCGCTGACGACGAACATGTCGTGGCGGCCGAGCGTCTGGAAGCGTTGGGCGGCGAAGCAGGCGAGCCGGGCGAGGACGTCGAGGAGGCGGGTAAGTGACCAAGAAGGTTCGCGTCGGGCTTTACCCAGGAACCTTCGATCCCGTCACCAACGGGCATGTGGATATCATAGCGCGCGCGGCCACCTTGGTGGACCGGCTCGTTATTGGCGTCGCCATCAATCAGGATAAGGGGCCGCTCTTCTCGCTCGATGAGCGGGTAGCGATGGTTCAGGAGCAGTGCGCCAAGATCAAAGACGGCGCCGAGATCATCATCCAACCTTTTGACACATTGCTCATGTCATTCGCCGAAAGCGTAGGGGCGCAAATCATCGTCCGGGGACTTAGAGCGGTCGCCGACTTCGAGTACGAATTCGCCATGGTGGGGATGAACCAGAAGCTAAACCCAGCCATCGAAACAGTTTTTCTCATGGCCGACCCGACGCACCAGGCGATCGCGTCTAGGCTTGTGAAAGAAATCGCGCGACTGCAAGGAAGCGTCGCGCACTTCGTGCCCAAAGAAGTAGAAGGACGACTGAAGGCTAAATTCGAGGTCTCGTAATGCTGCGCTTGGGTGGAATATATGCGGCGGCGCTGATGGCGCTGAGTTTGAGCGTGGCTTCGGCGCAGACGCCTGACCCGCGCAATTGGCGTCCGGTCGATCCGGAGAACACGCTCTATATCGATACTGTCCATGGACGGATCGTGATTGAGCTCTATCCGGAAATCGCGCCGCGCCACGTCGAGCGGATCAAGACGCTGACACGTGGCGGTTTCTACAATGGCCTCACGTTTCACCGCGTCATCGATGATTTCATGGCGCAGACGGGCGATCCGCTCGGCACCGGTGAGGGCGCCTCGTCGCTGCCGGATCTGCGTGAGGAATTCATGTTCCGTCGCGGGCCGGAAATGCCGTTCATCCAAGCCGCCGAACAAAGCCGGGCGCGGCTTGGCTTTTACAAAGCGCTGCCGATCGAGAGCCAGCCGGACGCGCAAATGGCGGTGACGGTGGATGGGCGGGTTTCCGCCAACGCGCTGCACTGCCAGGGCGTTGTCTCAATGGCGCGGGCCGAGCCTGTGAACTCGGCCAACAGCCAATTCTTTATCATGCGCCAGCCGAACTCGGCGCTCGATAAGCGCTACACGATCTTCGGCCGCGTGGTTTGGGGCATGGAGGCGGTGATGGGGATTGCCGTCGGCAATCCGCCGCCGAACCCGGATCGTATGCTTTCGGTGCGCGTTGCTTCCGACGCCCCTGAAAGCGAGCGCGCGCCGATCTATGTATTGCGTACAGACGGGCCGCAATTCCGCGACCTGATTGAAGACACACGCCGCGAACGCCGCGCCGACTTCTCGGTCTGCGATGTGCAAATTCCCGCGCGCGTTCCCAATAGCGAAAACAGAGAGAGAAGCTGGTGGTCGATCATACCTTTCATACCCTGACGCTGGAACTCGACACCGGCACGGTGAAGATCAAGCTGCGGCCGGACCTCGCGCCGAACCATGTTCAGCGCATCGGCGAGCTGGCCAATGAAGGGTTTTACAACGACGTTCCGTTTCACCGCGTGATCGCCGGCTTCATGGCGCAGGGCGGCGATGGTGGAAAGCGCAACGGGACCGGCGGGTCGACCAAGCCGAACCTGAAGCAGGAGTTCAACGCTGAGCCGCACGTGCGCGGCGTCTGCTCCATGGCTCGCACCAACGATCCGAACTCGGCCAACAGCCAGTTCTTCATCTGCCTCGACGACGCACGCTTTCTCGACAAGCAATACACCGTCTGGGGTGTGGTTGAAGAAGGCATGGATTTTGTTGATGCGCTGCCGAAGGGGGAGCCGCCGCGCACGCCTGGCAAGATCGTCACCGCAAGCGCGGAATGAGTTTTCGGTTGCAGGTGTCGGGTGTCAGGTATCAGACGCTGAGTGTTGGACGTCTGACACCCGATACCTGAAACCAGACACCTGATGCGCGTCGATCTGTTTGATTTCGATTTACCCGAGGAGTTGATCGCGCTCCGCCCTGCGCGGCCGCGCGATAGTGCGCGCTTGCTGCATGTGCCGGCGGATGGCGCGTCTGAAGATCGAAGCGTGCGAGATGTCGTGGGCCTGCTGCGGGCTGGCGATCTTTTGGTGTTCAACGACACGCGCGTGATCCCGGCGCGGTTGAAGGGCGTGCGCTGGCGCGATGAAAATCGACTGGCGATGGAAGCGACGCTGCACAAGCGCGTCTCGGCCTCCGAATGGCAGGCGTTCGCCAAGCCTGGCAAGCGGCTGAAAGAGGGTGATCGCCTGCGTTTCGGCGCTGAAGGCGAAGGCGCATGTTTGGTTTCTGCCCTTGAGGCGACCGTGGGCGCTAAGAGCGATGACGGCCTCATCGTTCTGAAGTTTGACCTTGCTGGCGCTGACCTTGATGCCGCCATCGCGGCGCTCGGCGAGATGCCGCTGCCGCCCTACATCGCGGGCCGTCGTGCTGAAGATGACGCGGATCGTGCGGACTATCAGACTGTGTATGCAGCGAAGGACGGCGCAGTCGCGGCGCCGACGGCGGGGCTCCACTTCACGCCGGAATTGCTTGCGGCGCTTGATGCCAAGGGCGTCGAACGCGCCAGTGTAACGCTGCACGTCGGGGCTGGGACGTTTCTGCCAGTGAAGGCCGACGACACGGCCGAGCATGTGATGCATGCGGAGTGGCGCGAAATCTCCTCGGGCGCGGCAGAGGCGATCAATCTGGCAAAAGCCGAAGGCCGGCGCGTTATCGCGATTGGCACCACGGCGTTGCGCTCGCTTGAATCGGCGGCAAGTGAAGACGGGAGCGTGCGCGCGGAGACGGGCGACACGTCGATCTTCATTACGCCCGGCTATCGCTTCGGTGTCGTCGACGGGCTTTGGACCAATTTTCACCTCCCGCGGTCGACGCTGTTCATGCTGGTGTCCGCGTTCGCCGGGTTGGAGCGGATGCAGGCGGTGTACGCACACGCCATCGCGCAAAAGTATCGCTTCTATTCCTACGGCGACGCCAGCTTGCTATGGCGGGCGCCATGACGGCGTTTCCTTTTGAAATCCACGCGCGCGACGGCGCGGCGCGTACTGGCGTGCTGAGGACGCCGCGTGGCGATATTCGCACGCCGGCGTTCATGCCGGTGGGCACGGCCGGTACGGTGAAGGCGATGACCGTGGATCAGGTCGCGCAGACGGGCGCCGACATCATTCTCGGCAACACGTATCACCTCATGTTGCGGCCCGGCGGCATGCGGATGGAGAAGTTTGGCGGCCTCCACAAATTCATGCGCTGGGACAAGCCGATCCTTACCGATAGCGGCGGCTATCAGGTCATGTCGCTCGCGCAGTTGCGCAAGCTCGACGCGGACGGCGTCACCTTCCGCAGCCATGTTGATGGCTCACAGCATCGCCTGACGCCGCAAGACTCGATCCGCATTCAGGCCGACCAGATCGGCGCTGAAATTGTGATGCAGTTGGACGAGTGCCCCGCGCTACCGGCGGCGCGTGAGGATGTCGAAAAAGCGATGCGCCTCTCGCTCGACTGGGCAGGGCGGTGCAAGCGCGCGTTTGGTTCGCGGAGTACTCAGAATCTCTTTGCGATCGTCCAAGGTGGGATTGATCCCGAGCTACGGCGCGTCTCGGCGGAAGCGCTCGTGGCTGAGGGCTTCGATGGCTACGCCATCGGCGGCCTTGCAGTTGGCGAAGGGCACGAGGCGATGCTGGCGACGCTCGATGTGACGGCGCCTCTGCTTCCGCAAGATCGCCCGCGTTATCTGATGGGCGTCGGCAAGCCGGTCGATATCGTAGAGAGCGTTTGGCGCGGCGTTGATATGTTTGATTGCGTGCTGCCGACCCGTTCAGGGCGTCACGGCCAAGCGTGGACCGATGCGGGGCCGCTCAACATTACCAATGCGCGGTTTGCGGAAGATATGTCGCCGCTCGATGAAAGCGTCGATTGCCCGGCAAGCCGCGACTATTCAAAGGCCTACCTGCACCATCTGTTCAAAGCCGGCGAATTGCTTGGGCCGACGCTGCTCTCGTGGCACAATGTTGCGTATTACCAGTCGCTGATGGCGCGTCTGCGTGCGGCAATCGCCAGCGGAACGCTCGCCGACTTTCGCGCTGAATTTCACGCCAAGCGCGCGGCCTAGTTCACGGGGCGGTCGCGACCTTCGCGGGTTGTGTGCACTTGCGGCGGTGGCGGCGGGATCATGGCGGGGCAGCCGAGGGACGCGCCATAGCCGCGCAAGAATGTGCGCCGCTGTTGGCCGTTGGCGACTGCGCGCAGCGCTTCACGCTCAGCGCGGCTCGCGCCCGAGATGCGGCGCACCCAGGAGCGGAACGGGATCAAATCTTCGGCCGTCCCGCGCGCCGCCTCGATTGTTTGCTCTTCCACGAAGTCGCCGCTGCGGTCCCAGATGTTGCGGTTAGGGCCCGGCTGATAGCTTTCCGGCCCAAGCACGGCGTCGAGCTGTCCGATCTCGCGCGTCACCGCGGTGCAGTCGGTGAGGGTCGCGGTCGAATATGGATATTGGAGATTGCGCAGGATGAGCGGGATCTCGGGGCGGATGATGTTCACGTCACGGAGCGGCGTGTAGGCGGCGTCGGTGACGCCGCGGCGGGTGTCGGCGGTGCGGCCGCTGGAGCAGGCCGAGACCAGCACGAGCGCCGTGACAGCGATCAATCCCCACTTACGCATCGTCAGCTCCGTCGAAATGCTTGGCCGCCTATAGCCTGAGCATCGTGGCGCGCCAATGGCAGAGACATGGCCGCCGCACCGCGCTAAGCCCCGGATATGCTTCCGGTTGAGGATGTTCTTGGCGATTTGCGTGCGGCGCTGAAGGCGCGCGGCGAGGCGGTGCTGGTGGCGCCGCCGGGCGCCGGTAAAACCACACGCGTGCCCCCGGCCTTGCTCGACGAGCCCTGGGTCGGCGCCGGGAAGATTATCCTTCTGTCACCGCGGCGTATTGCGGCGCGCGCGGCGGCGGCGCGGATGGCCAGCGAGCGCGGCGAGCGTGTAGGCGATACGATTGGGTATCGGGTGCGGCTCGATTCCAAGATTGGGCCAAGCACGCGCGTCGAGGTCGTTACCGAGGGCGTGTTCACGCGCATGGTCCTCGATGATCCAGAATTGCGCGGCGTCGCCGCCGTCATCTTCGATGAATTTCACGAACGCAGTCTTGAGGGTGACCTGGGGCTTGCGCTGGCGCGCGATGCGCAGCTTGGCCTGCGCGCTGATCTGAAACTTGTTGTCATGTCCGCGACGCTTGATGCGGCGCGCGTGTCTGCTTTGCTCGGCGATGCGCCGGTGATCGTTAGCGAGGGCCGGATGTTTCCGGTCGCTTACGTCCACCGGCCGCGGCTGGCGAGTGCGCGGTTGGAGGATGAGGTCGCGGCCGCCGTTCGCGCGGCGATGGCGGCCGAGCGTGGCAGCGCTCTCGTGTTTTTGCCGGGCGTGCGCGAAATCGAGCGGACGGCGGAAGTGTTGCGCAGCACGATCACCGATCCGAGCATCGATGTTCGCCCGCTTTACGGCGCGATGAGTCCAGCGGACCAGGACGCAGCGATTTCGCCTGCAGCGGCGGGACGGCGCAAGGTCGTGCTGGCGACGTCGATTGCGGAAACCAGCCTTACCATTGATGGCGTGCGCATCGTTGTGGATGCGGGCCTCTCGCGCCGTCCGCGCTTCGAACCAGCGCTTGGCCTCTCTCGCCTCGAAACCGTGCGCGCGAGCCAAGCTTCGGTCACGCAACGCGCGGGGCGCGCGGGGCGTCTGGAGCCGGGCGTTTGCTGGCGCCTCTGGAGCGAAGGCGAAACGCGTGCGCTGCCAGCGTTTGATCGGCCGGAAATTCTCGACGCTGATCTTTCTGGCCTTGCGCTCGATCTCGCCGCTTGGGGCGTCAGTGAGCCTGCGACTCTTGGCTGGCTCGATCCGCCGCCAAAGCCGGCTTGGACCGAAGCGTTGGCGTTGCTCACGCGCATTGGCGCGCTGGATGAGAGCGGGCGATTAACGCCGCACGGCGCAGCTGTTGCGCGGCTGCCCCTGCCAGCGCGGCTTGCGCATATGGTGATAGCGGCTGGAGAACATCGCTTGCTCGCGGCGCACATCGCGGTGGTGCTAACTGAGCAAGGTCTAGGGGGGCGCAGCAGCGACCTACGCGAGCGGCTGCATCGGTTCACAAGCGAGCGCGGACAGCGCGCGGACGCGGCGCGTGGTTTAGCGCAGCGGATCGCGCGCAGCGCTGGCGGTGGAAGCGCCGCGTTCGATGAAGATCGCGCGGGGGCTGTGCTGGCGCTGGCTTATCCCGATCGTGTGGCACGCTCGCGCGGCGGCTCGTTCACGATGGTCAATGGTCGTGCTGCGGCGGTTGATGCCGCCTCGCCGCTGGCGCGTGAGCTTTTCCTGGTCATCGCCGATATTTCAGGGGCGGCTGGCCGGGCGCAGGTATTGTTGGCCGCGCCGATTGCGTTGGCGGACATCGAGGCGATGTTTGGCGCGAAGATCGAAGATGGCGTCTCGGCCACGGTCGATCCGGACACGGGCGCGCTCCGGGCGCGGCGAACGCGCAGGCTGGGTCGCATGGTCATCTCCGATGCGCCTGTGGAGCGGCTGAGCGGCGAAGAACTGCAAGCGGCGTTGCTTGAAGCAGTGTGCGATGACGGACTGGCGTTGCTTGAGTGGGACGAAGCTGCGTTGCAGACGCGGGCGCGCGTCGCGTTCATGCGCACGTTGGACGCTGGGGTGTGGCCCGACTGGCGTGATGAGGCTTTGTTGGCGACAGCGAGCGACTGGCTCGCGCCGGCTTTGCCAGGTGTGACGCGGCTGAAGGACGTCGATGTCGCCAAGGCGCTGTTGAGTGTGCTGCCGCATCAGCTTCGCCATGAGCTGGATAGGCAGGCGCCGCCACGCTTTGAGACGCCGGCCGGCTCTTCCCTCTCGATCGACTACGAAGCTGACGGCGGGCCTGCGCTTGAGGTGCGGCTACAGGAATTGTTTGGGCAGGATCGGCATCCCTCGCTAGCGGGCGGGCGTGTGCCGCTGAGCTTGCGTTTGCTTTCACCGGCGAGGCGGCCGGTGCAGACGACTAAGGACTTGCCCGGTTTTTGGCGTGGTTCTTACGCCGCTGTGCGCAGCGAGATGCGCGGCCGCTATCCGCGTCATCCCTGGCCCGAAGACCCGCTGACGGCGCCGCCCACACGGCGCGCGAAACCAAGAGGCTCCTGATGATCCCGACCATCGAAGATGTGAAAGCCGCCGCCAAGCGCATCGAAGGGATAGCAGTCCGTACGCCGCTGCTGCGCAACGATGCGCTGGATGAGGCGACCGGGGCGCGCGTGTTTGTGAAAGCGGAATGCTTGCAGCGCGGCGGCGCTTTCAAAATGCGCGGGGCGGCCAACGCGATCGCGGCGCTGCCGGCCGAGGTTCGAGCCAAGGGCGTGATCGCGTTCTCGTCTGGCAACCATGCCATTGCTGTTTCAACCGCCGCTAAGCACTTCGGCATCGCGGCGACGATCGTCATGCCGTCCGATGCGCCGAAGATTAAGCTGGAGACCACGCGCAGCCTGGGCGCGACGGTGGTGACCTATGATCGCGTCAATGAAAGCCGCGAAGAAATCGGCGCGCGTCTCTCCGCCGAGAAAGGCGCGAGCTTGATCAAGCCGTTCGACGATCCGTTCGTGATCGCCGGGCAAGGCACCTGCGGCCTGGAGATTGCCGATGAGATTGCGCCGGACATCGTCTTCGTGCCGGCGAGCGGCGGCGGGCTCTCGACCGGGGTGGCGCTCGCCTTGCCGAAGGCGCGGATCATCGCGGTGGAGCCTGAAGGGCACAACGATATAGCGCGCACGCTGGAGACCGGCGCTATTCAGCGCAACGCGCCGGGTATTCGCTCGATCTGCGATGGCCTACTCACCGATCAGATGGGCGAGATTACGTTCGCGATCGCGCGTGAGCGGTTCGAAGCGGCGCTGGGTGTCAGCGACAAGGCGGTGCTGCGTGCGATGAAGTTTGCGTTCCGGCACTTCAAGATCGTGCTTGAGCCCTCTGGCGCTGCATCGCTCGCCGCTCTGCTTGAGGGCGGCGTCGACGTAGCCGGCAAGACCGTGGCGGTCATCGCCAGCGGCGGCAATGTCGACGCGGAGACCTTCGAGCGCGCGCTTGCAGCTTAACGGCCGCGGTGCAGGTCACGCTCGAGTTCGATCGCGACAGGTTGGCCGGAGAGCCGGTGGCGATAGACCTGTAGGTTCTCGGTCACGCGCTGCACGTAGTTGCGCGTCTCGCTGAACGGGATGAGTTCGATCCAGTCAATCACGTCGACGCTGTTCGAGCGCGGATCGCCCCAATCGTTGACCCAATTGCGGACGTTGCCGGAGCCCGCGTTGTAGGCGGCAATAGCCATCACGTAGGAGCCGTTAAAGTCGTCGACGAGGTCGTCCAAGTGAGCCGAGCCGAGCGTCATATTGTATTGCGGGTCCGTGGTGAGCGACGAACGCGTAAACGTCATGCCTTCGCGGCGCGCTTGAGCCTGCGCCGTAGACGGGATGAGCTGCATTAAGCCGCGGGCGTTGGCGCTGGAGATGGCGGCGGGATCGAACTCGCTCTCTTGGCGGATGATGGCGTGAACCAAAGCCGGTTCGGGCCGCCCGCGCGATTGGACGACGGACGGCAGCTCAAGCGTCGGATAGGCGGCGCTGGTGGCGACCACGTTGCGGAAGAGCCCGGCTTTAGCGTTGCGCAGCGCGGTGCGGTGATAGGATTGCTCGCGCGCCATTTGCGAGAGCAACTCCAGCTCCATCGGATCATCGAGCGTGTCGTCGAGATAGAAGGCGATCGACTCAAAATCGCGTTGCGCGCCGACCTCGGTCATGACGCGAAGCGCCCGCACCAATTCGCGGTTCTCAAAGCGCGTGCGCGCCTCGGTGGTGACGCGCGAGGTGTCGGGCAGCGAGAGCATGGCGGTGCGGCCGCCGCGGGTGGCGGCGAGCTGGCCATAGTAGGTGAAGTTGAAGCGCGCAGCTTGATCCAGCAAACGAGTGGATTCGGCAGTGTTGCCGAGCGCCCGCTCAGCCTCAGCGCGCCAGTAAAGCGCGCGCGACAAGCTGACCGGCGAGGACACGTTCTCGCTGAGATGCGCGAAATGTTCGCGAGCTTGTGCGTTGTTGTTGAGGAAACGCAGCGACAGCCAGCCGGCCATCCATTCGGCGTCGGCGAACGCCTCGCCGGATGTCAGGCCATGGTTCGAGACGAGCTGATAAGCCTGACGATAATTGCGCGCGCGCAGTGAACGCGGCACGTAAAGGCGCCGTTCGGCGAAGATCGCGGCGCGGGCCGAGAGCGGCGCCTGACGCGGGTCGATTTCGACCATGAGCGGCATCGCTTCTTCGGGGTTGCCGGCGCGGCGGCGGTATTGAGCGCGATCGTAAAGGAAGCCCGGATCATCGGCGCGAGAGGCAGGCACGGCATCGACGGCGGCTTGCAGGCCGCGGCGGGCGCGGCTTTGCATGGCGATGCGCGCTTCAGCGAGCAAGCGATCCGCCGTGGGGATGCGCGAGAACAAGCGACGCGCAGCAGTGTGTTGGTTCCGCCAGAGCAGGCCGCTGACACGCGCCGCATGATCTTCGCTGGTGAAGTTGGAACTGAACTCAGCCAGCGCGCGATCTTCCATCGCCGTGGAGAGCGCATCGTCGCGCCAGGCGGCGCGCGCGGCTTCGGCGGCTTCACTGCGCTGACCTGCGTCCTTTAGGGAGATGGCAAGCGCCATGCGGCCGTCGCCTGTGATGGGGCCGTTTTCGGCGCGTAGAAACGTGACGCGTTCTTGTGGCGAGAGGCGCGAATCCAAGATCGATTGTTCGGCGCGCGTGCGCATCGTCGTGCGGCCGGGCCAGCCCTGCAGCTCAGTTAGCGCTTGCGAGATTTCGTTAAAGTAGAGCGGCGCTTCAGTGGCGGAGGCCCAGCGCCATTGCAGCATGCGGCGCACAAGCGGGTCGGTCGCGCCGTCGCGCAATTGGGCAAGTCCGGTCCAATCGCCGGACTCAGCAGCGGCGAGGCCGCTGCGCAGGCGCATGCGTTCTGAGGCGGACGGCATGGCCGCAGGCGGCGTGTAAGCGGAGGCCTGCGCCGTCGTGGGCGCCGGCGCGGTGCCAGATTGGCCCACGCTGGAGGTGACCAAAAAGGCGCTCGCGGCCAGCGCCGTCAGGGCGATGCGGGTCATTTGGGGAACGTCCATAACCTTCTCCGCACCGATACGAAACAACGGTGTCCCAGCACGCCGCAGCTGGCGCGCCGCTATTTAACCTTGCCCGACACTGTGGCAGGAATCGCGCCAATGCCACATCCGCGCGCCTCCTCAGCCAAGTTCTATGGGTCGATTCCGGCTCTCATTACGCCATTCCGAAACGGAATCCTGGATGAACGTGCCTTCCAAACCATGGTGGAACGGCAGATTCGCGAGGGATCGCATGCTCTGGTGCCGTGCGGCACCACAGGCGAGAGCGTCACGCTGAGCTTTAAAGAGCATATGCGTGTCGTTGAACTCTGCGTTGAGACGGCTGCGGGGAAAGTTCCCGTTATCGCCGGCGCGGGGTCGAACAATACTGCGCATGCAGTGGAGTTGGCGCGCGCGGCGAAGGATGCCGGCGCCGACGCGGTGCTGGTGGTGGCGCCTTACTACAACAAGCCAAGCCAGGACGGGATGGTCGCGCATTTCGCCGCCATCAATGACGCGGTGGATATTCCAATTATCGCCTACAACGTGCCGGGCCGAACCGTTGTGGATATCAGCGCCGAGACGATGGGGCGGCTGGCGAAACTCGCCAACGTGGTGGGGTGTAAGGATGCGAGCGCCGATCTCTCTCGTGTGGCGCGCCATCGGGCGCTTTGCGGTGAGGATTTTTCGCAGCTTTCTGGTGAGGATCCGAGCGCTATTGGGTTCAATGCCGAAGGTGGTGTCGGCTGCATTTCTGTGACGGCGAATGTGGCGCCGGCGCTTTGCGCGCGCTTGCAGGATGCAACGCGGCAAGGTGCGTATGATGCAGCGCGCGAGATCGACGACCTGCTTGCGCCTTTGCACAAGGCGCTCTTCGTAGAGCCGTCGCCGGCGCCGGCGAAGTATGCCTGCTCGCTCCTGGGACTATGCAGCGATGAGGTGCGCCTACCACTTCTGGCCTGCAGCGATACGGCCAAGGCGCAGGTTCGCGCCGCCATGACTCATGCGGGGCTGATCTAAGTTATGGCGAAGAAGGCAGATCCTAACCGCAAACTCATCGCCGAGAACCGCCGTGCGCGGTTCGATTATGCGATCGAAGATTCACTGGAGGCTGGCGTCCAGCTGGTGGGCACCGAGGTGAAGTCCTTACGCTCTGGGCGGGCGAACATCGCGGAAAGCTACGCTGGCACGGAGGGCGGCGAACTCTGGTTGATCAATGCGACAATCCCTGAATATCCGCCGGCCGGGCAGTTCAATCATGAGCCGCGGCGGCGCCGGAAACTCTTGGTGCGTAGCCGCGAGTTGAAGAAACTCATCATCGCCGTGGAGCGTGAGGGCCGCACGATCGCCCCGCTTAAGCTCTACTTCAACGATCGGGGCATCGCCAAAGTCGAGATCGCGCTCGCGAAGGGCAAGAAAGCGCATGACAAGCGCGAAGCGACGAAAGATCGTGACTGGAAGCGCCAGCAGGCGCGGTTGATACGGGATCGTGGCTGATATGCGCGCGCTGGCGGGAGTGATCGTAATCGCGACGCTTGCGGCCTGCGCCCCGGCCGATCCAGCGGTGCAACTCGCTCAGCAATGGCGGCTCTGCGAAGGCGGCGCCGCGCTCGCTGATCAACGGATCGAGGCGTGCTCGGCAGTGATCGCAGCGGCGACGGACGATCCGGCGCGCCGCGCCCAGGCGCTGCTTCAGCGCGGAATTTTGCGGGCGGACACCGAGCAAGATGCACGCGCAGTCGCCGATTTTGGCCGTGCGCTTCGCATCGATCCGATGCTGAGCGGCGCCTATGTCGAGCGTGCGCGGCTGCATTTTGCGCGCGCCGCCTACGAGCACGCTTTGCGGGATTATGATGCGGCTTTGGCGCTTGAGCCCAATCATCCAATCGCTCTGCAGGGGCGCGCTGAGGCGCTCCGTGGTGAGACAACGGCGCTGGCGAGCCAACTCGATATTGTCTCTGAGGCTCTCGCGCGCCGGCCGAGCGACGCGTCGCTCTGGAATAATCGCTGCTGGATACGCGCCGTTGAAGGCGATGAGCTGGATTTTGCGCTGGCTGATTGCAACGAAGCTTTGCGTCTCGAGCCACGCATGGCCGCAGCCTTGGACAGTCGCGGGCTAGTCTATCTGAAGCGCGGTGATCACGCGGCGGCTTTAGCCGATTATGAGGCTGCGCTCGCGCTTGAGCCCAATAGCGCGCACTATCGTTATGGCCGCGGCGTAGCGCGCGTTCGCTTAGGGCAGACGCAAGCGGGTCAAGCGGACATGGCGGCTGCCGAGCGGGCCGAGCCCGGCGTGGCGCGACTTTATGAGAGCTACAATATTCAGATCTAGCCGAAGGCGATGGCCTTCGCGCGCGCCATAACGGTTTCGAACATCTCGGTGGTGAGGCGCCGCGTCTGCGTGTTGTAGCGCGAGCAATGATAGCTCGACACCATGATGCAGCCGTCTGGCAGGAGCGTTTCGGCGCCATGGCCAAACTTTGCCGCGCTGGGTTTTATTGCGTGCGCGCGCAGCACACTTTCGTGCGCGATCGAGCCAAGCGCCAGCATGGCCCGCAGCTTAGGTAAGGCGCTCCTCCGGGAAGCGAGGAAGGGCCGGCAGGTGGCGATCTCGGCAGGCGTCGGCTTGTTTTCTGGGGGTGCGCAGCGGACGGCGTTGGTGATCATCGCACCTTTCAGTGTGAAACCATCAGCAGGGTCTGCGCGGTACTCCCCTTCCGCTAGGCCCAGCTTTTTCAATGTGCCGTAGAGGAGGTCGCCAGCGTAATCGCCCGTGAACGGCCGTCCGGTCCGGTTGGCGCCAGTACGGCCTGGCGCAAGACCCACAATCAGCAAACGCGCGTTGGCGTCACCGAAAGAGGGTGCGGCGCCGTTGAACCAAGAGGGCTCAGCGCGCTTGTTCTGTTCGCGATAAGCCACGAGCCGCGGGCAAAGCGGGCAATCCTTTGGCGCTTCTGGCGGTGTTGCACTCATTGGCGTACGTTCGGAAATGATGCGCCATTCTGCATTTCCTGGGCTCTAGTCGATATCGCTTAATGCACGCCAGCGCTTTCATTGCCTTGGGCACTAACATGCCATTCGGGGGCGCCGAAGGCCGCGAGTTGCTCCGGCGCGCGCTTATTGCAATGCGCGAAGCTGGCTTTGTGTTGCGCGCGAGATCAAGCGTGTGGCGGACCGAAGCGTGGCCAGCCGGCAGCGGGCAGGCGGACTATCACAACGCAGTTGTGGAGATCGACGCGTCAGAGTTCACGCCGCAATCGCTGTACGCGGCTTTGCGGGAAATCGAGGGGCGCTTCGGACGCACTCGGCGTGAGAAATGGGAACCCAGGACTTTGGATCTGGATATCGTTTCCATCGGCGATCTCGCCGGATCGTTTGATGGCATCGATATCCCCCATGGCCGCATGCATGAGCGCGCCTTCGTGCTCGCGCCGTTGGCGGAGATCGCCGCGGACTGGCGGCACCCCACCCTCAGGCAGACAGCCGCCGAACTGCTTGCCAGCCTGACGGCGGTTTCTGGTTACCGCCTCGTCGGCAGCTTGTCTGATCCGGCGGAATAGGGCGGCCCTGCGCTTTTCGCGCCTGCGGTGGTGCGGTGCATTGCGAAAAACCGCCGGCCCCACTAGGTTGGCGAACCATTCCGATCATTTTTGACCGAAGGAAGCACGCCTTGGCTCGCGTAACCGTCGAAGACTGCGTTGATAAGATCCCGAACCGGTTCTCGCTGGTGCTGCTCTCGGCCCATCGCGCGCGCAACATTTCCTCAGGTTCTGAACCACTTGTGGACCGGGACCGGGATAAAGACCCGGTCGTGGCGCTGCGCGAAATCGCCGATTCCGCCGTCAGCCCCGAAGAGCTCCGCGACAGCTACGTGATGCTCTATCAGGACGTTCAGCCTGCAACCCAGGCTGAAGACGAGCAGGATCGCCTCGCCCTCGCCGCGCCGGTCGACACCAGCGAAGAGGACGTCCTGCGGGCGCTGCAGCAGGAAGCCGAAGCCCAGCGCGACGAACGGTATTAAGCCATGTCAGGCGGTGACGGAGCCGCCGCCAAAACCCCCGCTGGCTCCAAACAGGCTGGCGCGGGAGACGCGCCGCCGCGCACGCGCTACTTGCGCCAGTTCGAACTGGTTGAGCGCGTGCGGGCGTACGATCCGTCGCTCGATGAAAGCCTGATCAACCGCGCTTACGTGTACGCGACGGCTAAGCACGGCAGCCAGAAGCGCCATTCAGGCGATCCATACTTCGCGCATCCGATCGAAGTCGCAGGCATCCTCACTGAGTACAAACTCGATGCGGCGACGATCGTCGCGGGGCTTCTACACGACACGATCGAAGACACTGAAGCCACGCGCGAAGAAATCGAAGGCATGTTCGGCGGGCAGATCGCCGATCTGGTCGAGGGCGTCACCAAGCTTTCGAAGCTTGAGATCCAGTCGGAAGAAAACAAGCAGGCGCAAAACCTGCAGAAGTTCATTCTCGCGATGTCGCGCGATGTGCGCGTGCTGATCGTGAAGCTGGCCGATCGCCTGCACAATATGCGCACGCTCAGCCACATCCCGACCAAGCAAAAGCGTCAGCGCATCGCAATGGAGACGCTGGAAATTTACGGGCCTTTGGCGCGGCGCATCGGTATCGAGAAGATGGCGCGCGAATTAGAGAGCCTCGCGTTTCATGAGGCATTCCCAGAAGCCGAAGCGGCGATCTTCGCGCGGCTCGAGCAGCTGCGGATCGAAAAAGGCGCCAACGTCGCCATCATCATTCAAACGATTATGGAAGTGTTTGAGTTCGCGGGCATCGATGCGCGCGTGTTCGGACGTGAGAAGCAGCCGTACTCAATCTGGCGCAAGCTGCAGCGCAAAAGCATGGAGTTCGCCGATCTGGCGGACGTGTATGCGTTTCGCGTGATCGTGAACAATCCCGATGATTGTTATCGCGCGCTTGGTTTGATCCACCAGACGTGGCGCTGCGTGCCGGATCAGGTGGAAGATTATATCTCCAACCCAAAGCCGAACGGCTACCGCTCGATCCATACGATTGTGATCGGGCCCGGCAATGTGCGCGTTGAAATCCAAATCCGCACTGAAGAGATGGATGCGATTGCCGAGAACGGTGTTGCAGCGCACTGGCGTTATAAAAACGAATCCTACGGCTTTGATGAAGAATTAGCGGCGTCAGTTGGTCTTGATGCGCGCGAGGCGACCCGCTCGCTGCTTGAAATCGCTGAGCATGGCGGCGAGGCGCAGGAATTTCTCGAGCATGCCAAGCTCGAAATGTACACCGATCACGTCTTCGCTTTCACGCCGAAGGGGGCGCTGATCCCGCTGCCGCAAGGCGCGACGCCGCTTGATTTCGCTTACGCCGTCCACTCCTCTATCGGCGATCGCTGCGCGGGCGCGCGGATTAACGGCGTCGAGCGCCCGTTGCGCACTGCGCTCCGAAACGGGGACGTCGTTGAAATCGTGGTCGGCGAGAAGATTGCCCCTGTGCCAGGTTTCGAAAACCTGACGAAAACGGGTCGTGCAAAGTCTGCTCAACGCCGGCTCGAACGCAGCGCCAAGCGCGAGCAGTTCGCCCGGCTCGGCCGCGATCTGGTTTCCCATGCGCTGCACCGCTACGGCCACGAATTGGCAGACACGGCGCTGCAGCATGCGGCTGAGCATCTCGGCAAAGAGGACGAGGAAGAATTGTTCGTCGCAGTCGGCGAGGGCTCGCTGAAAGCCAGCGCGGTTGCTGTGGCGGCGTTTCCTGGCCTCGAAGAAAAGGTTCGCAAGGATCAGGGCCGCCGTCCGATGGAGCGGGAGAAGGCCAAGCTCTATGTCACCGGCAGCGAACTTACGCCTGGCGTTGCGCTGCACTTTTCCGAATGCTGCTCGCCAATCCCGGGCGACCGCATCATCGGCGTTCAGATTCCGGGCCGCGGCGTCGTCGTCCACACGATCGATTGCGAGCAGCTCGCGGCGCTCGAGGAAGACGACAGCGTGACGTGGGTCGATCTTGCCTGGACGCTGACGGCGATGAAGAAGGCGCTGGCGACGGGGCGCATTCTCGTCACGGTCGAGAACAAGCGCGGCGTGCTGGCGGAGCTTTGCCGCATCATCGCGGAGAACCAGGGCGATATTCTCAATTTGCGCATGGCCAAGCGGACCAGCGATTTCTTCGACATGATTTTCGACATCGAAGTCGCCGACGCAAAACACCTGACCAACATCTTGGCCGCGATCCGCACCAGCAAGTCGGTCAAGGAAGTCGATCGCGTAAAGGGCTGACGTCGCACGATACGGCAGATGACGCGGTCGCTCCGGAGCAGTAAGAAGCGCGCATGAATCACGATCAAGTGCTCGACGAATTCCGCGCCGCTGGCGCCTTGCTGGAGGGGCATTTCGTCCTCTCCTCCGGCCTTCACTCACCGGTGTTCTTTCAGAAGAACGCCGTCTTTATGGACCCGGCGCGGACGGAGCGCCTTTGCCGGGCGCTGGCGCAGAAGGCCGAGGCCGCGTTCGGCAAGATCGATGTGGTGATTTCGCCTGCAGTCGGCGCGATCATTCCTGGTTACGAAACCGCACGCCATCTCGGCGCCAAGGCGATGTTCGTCGAGCGCGAGAAGGGTGAATTCCAATTGCGCCGCGGCTTCGCCATTCAACCTGGCGAGCGCGTGTTGATGGTTGAGGATGTGGTCACCACTGGGCTGTCGTCTCGCGAATGCCTCGACGCAATCCGCGGCCATCCCGGTGAACTTGTTGGCGCCGCCTGCTTGATCGATCGCTCTGGAGGTAAAGCCGATATCGGCGCAACGCTCATCTCGCTCGCGGCGGTGACAGCGCCCGCTTACCCCGCCGATCAATTGCCGCCAGAACTGGCTGCAATTCCTGCGACGAAACCCGGCTCACGCGGGCTCGCTGCATGAGCGATCGCGTGCGTCTCGGCGTCAACATCGACCACGTTGCTACCATTCGGAATGCGCGGGGTGTCTCCTATCCCGATCCTGCGCGCGCCGCGATCGTTGCACTGGAAGCGGGCGCGGACGGCATCACGGCGCACTTGCGTGAAGATCGCCGCCACATCTCTGACGCTGACATCGAAAATCTCTCGGCGATGCTGCGCGAGCGCGGCAGGCCGCTCAATCTCGAAATGGCGGTGACCTCAGAGATGCTCGAGATCGCGCTGAAGCATCGCCCGCCGGCCGTGTGCCTCGTGCCGGAGCGACGTGAAGAGCGCACCACCGAAGGCGGGCTTGATGTCGCCGGCGGCCACAACTGGATTGCGCCGTTTGTGCAGAAGTTGCGCGACGCCGGCAGCCGCGTCTCGCTCTTCATTGGCGCCGATCCGTTGCAGATCGAAGCCGCGAGCCGCACCGGCGCGCAAGTGATTGAACTTCACACGGGCGCGTACTGTGACGCTGCCCGCGATGGCCTTGCCGATGAGGCGGCTACGATCCTGGAAGCGCTTAAGGCCGGTGCGCGCCAAGCTGCGAGCCTCGGCCTCGAAGTCCATGCCGGCCACGGCATCGATTACGAGACGGTAGCGCCGATCGCAGCGATCCCGGAGGTAGCCGAACTCAATATCGGCCACTTCCTGATCGGCGAGGCGATTTTCACGGGGCTGGCTGACGCGGTCGGCGAAATGCGCCGCCGGATCGACGCCGGGCGGGCAGGCGCCTAGAACCGCCCCATGATCCTCGGCATTGGCTCAGACATCATCGACATCCGCCGTATCGAAAAAACGCTGGAGCGTTTTGGCGATCGGTTCACCCATCGGGTCTATACCGAGACCGAGCGGGCCAGGGCCGAGCGTAAGCCGCTGGAGCGGGCGGCGACCTTCGCCAAGCGCTTTGCGGCCAAGGAGGCGTGCTCCAAGGCTTTGGGTACAGGATTGAAACAAGGGGTTTTTTGGCGGGATATGGGGGTTACAAACCTCCGAAGCGGGCAGCCGACGATCAAATTGACCAATGGCGCGGCCGCCCGGCTCGCCGCCATGACCCCAGCGGGTTACACGCCCTTCGTCCATGTCACATTGACGGACGATTTCCCGCTTGCTGTCGCTTACGTCATTATTTCGGCGGAGTCGGAACCCATCCCGACGCCGCCGGGTGTGTGACCGACCTCGCCGGTCGGGAGAAGAGCTTGGCCGCGCCGGTGTCGGTAGGGTCAGTGGGACAAACGTCTAGGGTATCGACGGGGCTTTAGGCGCCGCCGCCGCCAGAGGCGCTATGTGAGAAAAGTATGAGCATGACCACGACCGGCGACAGTTCGCCCGCGATGAGCGTCTTCTGGGATAACGTGAAGACGATCCTTTACGCGCTGGCGCTGGCCATGGTGCTGCGCTTCACCATCGCGCAGCCGTTCCGCATTCCGTCCGGCTCGATGCAGCCGACTTTGGCGATTGGCGACTACATCGTCGTCACCAAATGGTCGTACGGGTACGGCCGTTTTTCGTTCGCGCCGCTCGAAGGCTTGCTGCCGCACGGGCGTCTGTTCGGGAGCGAGCCTGAGCGCGGCGACGTTGTTGTCTTTCGCCCCGTGCCCGATCCGGACCGCGATTTCATCAAACGCGTGATCGGTTTGCCGGGCGACCGCATCCAGGTGATCAATGGCGTTCTGCACATCAATGGCCAGGCCGTTGAACGCGAGTTGCTCGGCGTAACCGAGGAATGCCCCGACCAGAACGGTCCGGTCATTGGCGAGGTGCACACCTATCGCGAAACGCTGCCCAATGGCGTGAGTTACGTCACCTGCGATAAAGGCATGACCGAACTCGACAACACGCGCGTGTTCGAAGTGCCAGCGGGCCACTATTTCATGATGGGCGACGACCGCGATAATTCTGCGGACAGCCGTGTACCGTCGGTCGTCGGTTTTGTGCCGTACGACAATCTCGTCGGCCCGGCGCAGTTCGTCGTTGTGTCGTTCGACAACACCACATCGCTGTTCCAGCCTTGGACATTGTTCACTGGCTTCCGCGGCGACCGCTTCCTGAAATCCGTCGAGTGAGCGCGGCCCCATGAGCGGGCCGGGCAAGCATGACGAGCGTCTTGCCGCGCTGGAGCAGCGGCTAGGTCACACGTTTGCCGACCGCACCTTGCTGCGCGAAGCAATGACCCATGGCAGCGCGCTCGACGGCGCAAAGAAGAAGCGCTCCTACGACCGGCTTGAGTTTTTGGGCGACCGTGTCCTCGGCCTCGTCGTAGCTGACGAATTACTGCAACGGCACAAAAGCGAAGAAGAAGGCGAACTCGCGCCGCGCTACAACGCGCTAGTCAACCGCCACGCCTGCGCTCACGCCGCACGGGCTGCGGATTTGGGGGCGGCGCTGATCCTATCCCCTTCCGAAGAGGCCAGTGGCGGCCGCGGTAAAGAAGCCATTCTCGCCGATGTCTGCGAATCCGTCATCGCCGCGATCTATCTGGACGCGGGTCTTGATGCGGCGCGGGCGTTCATCCTGCGCTTCTGGGGCGAGGCGTTCGCAACCGGGGCCAATGCGCCGCGCGATGCGAAAACCGCGCTGCAGGAGTGGGCGGCGGCCAAGAAACGTGGTTTGAGCTATGTTGTGATCGAACAAACCGGACCCGAGCATGCGCCGCACTTCGTTGTTGAGGCGCGCATTGATGGCTTTGCCGCAGAGCGCGGCGAAGGCAGTTCCAAGCGCGATGCGCAGCGCGCGGCGGCGGCGGTGTTCTTGAAAGCACGAGGCGTCCATGACTGAGCAACATTGCGCGGTCGTCGCCGTTCTTGGCGCGCCGAACGCGGGTAAATCGACGCTGGTGAACACGCTCGTCGGCGCCAAGGTGGCGGCGGTGACGCAGAAGGTGCAGACCACGCGTGCGCTGGTGCGCGGCATCGCCATGCGCGACCGCACGCAGCTCATCCTCATCGATACGCCTGGTGTGTTCGCGCCGAAGAAGCGGCTGGAGCGCGCAATGGTCGCCGCCGCTTGGAGTGCGCTGGAAGGCGCCGACGCGATCCTGCACGTCGTTGATGCAGCTGCGCATGCTGGCACCGATAAGCATGGCGCCGACGTGCGCTCGATCGAGGACGCCGCTTCGATCTCAGCGAAACTCAAACAGATGGATCTGCCGTCGATCCTGGTCCTGAACAAAGTCGATGCGGTTGCGCGCCCGGCGCTGCTCGAGATCACCACCAAGCTGGTTGAAGAAGGGCTCTACACCGACGTGTTCATGGTCTCGGCCAAGAAGGGCGATGGGGTTGATGACATTGCGCGCGTCCTGACTGAACGCGCACCGGTAGGCCCCTGGCTTTTCCCGGAAGATCAAACCATGGATGCGCCCGCGCGTGTGCTCGCGGCCGAAATCACCCGTGAAAAGGCGTTCCTGCGTTTGCACGAAGAGTTGCCGTACGAGCTCACGGTCGAAACCGAAACGTGGGAAGAGCGCAAAGACGGTTCCGCGAAGATCGATCAAATTCTATATGTCGCGCGTGAGAGCCAACGGAAGATCGCGATCGGCGCCAAAGGCCAAACGATCAAGATCATCGGCGAACAAGCGCGCAAAGAAATGGAAGCCGCGTTCGACCGCCGCATTCACCTGTTCCTGCACGTGAAGGTGCGCGAAGGCTGGACCGAAGAACGCGCTCTCTATCAGCGGCTCGGGCTGGACTACGAAGCGTGACGCGCCAAGGCGCTAGCTAATGGAATGGATCGACAACGCCATCGTCCTGGGGGCGCGGCAGTTCGGCGAGGGCAAGCTTGTCGCTGAGGTGTTTTCGCGTGAGCATGGGCGCTATGGCGGGGTCGTGCATGCGGGCCGCAAATCGCAGCCGATGCTGCAAGCGGGCAATCTCGTGCACGCTGGCTGGAAGGCGCGGCTCTCGGAGCAGCTTGGCTTCTATAGCCCCCTCGAACTGGTTGAACCGCACGCAACGCGGCTGCTGGACGATCCGATCGCGCTCGCTGGCCTTTCTTCTGCCGTGACGCTGATCCGCGCCGCAACGCCGGAGCGGCAGGCTTATCCTCAGCTTTATGACGCGCTGATCGTTCTGATCGAAGCGATGCCGCAGACCGAAGTTTGGCCGGCGATCTACACTCGATTTGAACTGGGGCTGCTGTCAGCGTTGGGCTACGGGCTCGATCTTTCGCGGTGTGCGGTAACGGGCGAGACGGAGAATTTGGCCTGGGTGAGCCCTCGCACCGGCCGCGCCGCTACGTTTGACGCCGGCGCGCCGCATGCAGACGTGCTTTTGCGCCTGCCGCCGTTCCTGATCGATGCGGATGCGAAACTGGAATCCGGCGATGTCGCCGATGCTTTTGCGCTGGCGGGCCATTTCCTGGAGCGGCGGGTGTTCGAGCAAAGGGGCGAAGGCATGCCGGAATCCCGTCGCCGTCTGATCGAGCGATTGGGATTTGCTGGCCGACTCTGATCTAAGCGGGCAACACCAGACGCGATCGTTCCGGAGAGCCAAGAATGGCTGACGACATTACCCGCTCGCCAGAAGAGGGTGGGCGCATTGTAGATGAGCCGATCGGCGAAGCGCTGGCGAAGCGCTACCTCGCCTATGCACTCTCGACGATCACCAGTCGCGCGCTGCCCGATGTGCGCGACGGCTTAAAGCCGGTGCATCGGCGCGTGCTCTATGCGATGCGTCGCCTCAATCTCACCGCTGACGCTGCATTCCGCAAAAGCGCGAAGGTCGTCGGCGATGTGATGGGCGACTTTCACCCGCACGGTGACCAATCGATCTACGATGCACTCGTGCGCTTGGCGCAGGACTTTAACTCCCGCTACCCGCTGATCGACGGCCAGGGCAATTTTGGCAACATCGACGGCGATAACCCTGCCGCCATGCGCTACACCGAAAGCCGCATGACCAAAGCAGCGGAAGCGCTGCTCGATGGCATCGACGAAAACGCCGTCGATTTTCGTCCCAGCTATGATGGCTCGAAGGAAGAGCCGGTGGTTTTGCCGGCGGCGTTTCCGAACCTGCTCGCAAACGGATCGTCGGGCATCGCCGTCGGCATGGCGACAAACATTCCGCCGCACAATGTCGCCGAACTCATCGATGGCTGCTTGCTGCTGATCGAAAATTCAAAGGCGACGACTGACGATCTGCTCAAGGTCATTCCCGGACCTGACTTTCCTACCGGCGGCATCGTTGTTGAAGCGCCGGAGACGATCCGCGAAGCCTACGACACCGGCCGCGGTGGTTTCCGTGTGCGCGCCCGCTGGATCACGGAAGATCTTGGCCGCGGCATGTGGCGCATCGTCGTCACCGAAATTCCGCACCTCGTGCAGAAGTCGAAGCTCGTTGAAGCGCTGGCGGCTGTCATCGAAAACAAGAAAGCGCCGCTTTTGGGCGACGTGCGCGATGAAAGCGCCGAAGAGATGCGGCTCGTGCTTGAGCCTAAATCCCGTACGGTTGAGCCGGCGGTGCTGATGGAGAGCTTGTTCAAGCTCACGCAGCTGGAAGTTCGTATCAGCCTCAATATGAACGTGCTGGACGCCGATGGCGCACCGCGGGTGATGAGCCTGAAGGACGTCCTGCGCGCGTTCCTTGATCACCGGCGTGACGTTCTGCAGCGGCGCACAGCGCATCGCCTCGAAAAGATCGCAGCGCGGCTCGACGTGTTGGCAGGCTTGCTGATCGTTTTCCTCAATCTGGATGAGGTGATCCGGATCATTCGCAACGAGGATGATCCAAAAGCCAAGCTGATCGCGCGCTTCAAGCTGAACGACACGCAAGCTGAAGCCATCCTCAACACGCGCCTGCGCCAATTGCGCAAACTGGAAGAGATGGAAATCCGCCGGGAAGATGCGGCGTTGCGTGAAGAGCAGAAAGAGTTGCAGGGCTTACTCGAAGACACGCGCAAGCAATGGCGCAAGGTCGGCGCCGAGTTGAAGGAAACGCGCAAGCTCTTCGGTCCCGGCACGGCGTGGGGCAAGCGGCGCACTGAGCTAGGCGAAGCGGCGGCGGTGTCGGCGGACGTCGATATCGAAGCGTTCGTGGTGCGGGAGCCGGTGACGGTGATCCTCTCAGAGAAAGGCTGGATCCGCGCGCTCAAAGGCCACGGCGACCTCGACAATTTGCAATTCAAAGAGGGCGATCACGCACAGCACATCGTCCGCTGCGAAACGACTGACAAGCTGCTCGCGTTCGCGTCAGACGGCCGTGCCTTCACCCTCGATGCGCACAAGCTCCCTGGCGGACGCGGCCATGGCGAGCCGATCCGGCTTTCAGTTGAACTCGGCGACATCGACGAAGTGGTGGCGCTGTTCAAATATGAGCAGGGCGCCAAACGCGTCGTCGCCAGCCACGAAGGCTACGGTTTCGTGGTCAGCGAGGATGAGATGTTGGCGACCAAGCGGTCCGGCAAGCAAATCCTCAACGGTCGCGCCATGCAGGCCGCGAAGGTCGTTGGAGACCAGGTCGCGGTCATCGGCGAGCGAAAAAAGCTCCTGGTGTTCCCGCTCAGCGAGCTTCCGGAGATGACGCGCGGCAAAGGCGTGAAGCTGCAAAGCTATCACGACCGCGGGCTTGCCGACGTGAAGGTGTTCGACAAGGCCGAAGGCCTCAGCTGGGAAGACAGCGCCGGGCGCAACCGCGTGGTGGCCGAGTGGAAGGAGTTTCGCGGCAAGCGCGGCTCCGCTGGCAAGGTTGCGCCCAAGGGCTTCTCCCGCTCAGGCCGCTTCAGCGATGTGATTGGATAGCACTTGTTAGGAAGTTCCGGTAAAAGGGGCCGGACTTCACGGAAGGCTGCTCCATGACCCTGATCATCATTCTGATCATCATCGCCGTTTTGGCGGTGCTGCTTATCGGCATCTACAACCGGCTGGTCGCGCTCCGGCAGAACTGCAACCAAGCTTTCGCTGACGTCGACGTGCAGCTGAAGCAGCGCCACGATCTCATTCCGAACTTGGTCGAGACCGTGAAGGGCTACGCCGCGCATGAAGCCGGCACGCTGGAAGCGGTGATCCAGGCGCGCAACGCCGCGGTCAGCGCCGAGCGCACGGGCGATCCGAAAGCCATGGGCGCGGCGGAAGGCATTCTTGGTCAAGCGCTCGGGCGGCTGATCGCATTGTCGGAAGCCTATCCGGACCTCAAGGCCAACACGAACTTCCAGCAGCTGCAGGCCGAACTCTCGGACATCGAGAACAAACTCGCCGCTGCGCGTCGCTTCTTCAACAACGCTGTCGGCGAATACAACACCGCGCGCGAACAATTCCCGGCAGTAATCTTCGCCGGCATGTTCGGTTTCGGTCCGCGCGACTTCTTCGATGTTGGTGAAGAGAGCCGTGCTTCGATGGACGCCGCACCCCCTGCGGTGAAATTCAACTAGGCCGCTGATCCCGTGGGCGCTTACGGCCTACAGACCCATATCTGGAGCAACAACTGGAAGACCGTGCTCTTGATGGCCGGTTTTCCAGTGCTGTTGATCCTGCTGACCTATGGGCTCTTTCTGCTGTTCGCAGGCTTTTCCGGCATGAGCGTCGGCCCCGATCCGGTGGCCGGCTATTTCATCTGGGCGGGGCAAGCGCTGGCGCAGGCGTGGCCGTTTGCGATTGCAGGCGCGCTGCTTTGGTTCGGCATCGCCTACGCATTCTATCAAAACATCATCGACGCCGCGACGGGCGCGAAGAAGGTGGATCGCAAGCAGGAGCCGAAGCTCTACAATCTGCTCGAGAACCTTTGCATCTCACGCGGCATCACGATGCCCGATCTGCGCATCATCGAAAGCGATGGCATGAACGCCTTCGCCACCGGGCTGCACAAGAAGCAATACTCGATCACCGTTACACGCGGGCTGATGAATCAGCTCAACGATGAAGAGCTGGAGGCCGTACTCGCGCACGAACTCACGCACATCCGCAACGCCGATGTTCGCCTGCTGGTTATCGCAGTCATTTTCGTAGGCATTTTCAGTTTCGTGGGTGAAGTCGCGTTTCGCGGCTTACGCTTCGGCGGCATGAGTGGGGGCTCATCGTCACGGCGCTCATCGGGCGGTAGCCGCGATTCTGACGGCGGCGCGGCGATTGCCATTATCGTTGCGCTGGTGATCATCGCCATCGCCTATGCGCTTGCGATCGTGATCCGTTTTGCGCTCTCGCGGCGGCGGGAATATCTCGCCGACGCCGGTGCGGTGGAGCTAACCAAAAATCCCGATGCTATGATCTCGGCGCTTCAGAAAATTTCAGGCAACGCCCATGTCGAGGCGCCGTCGGAAGTGCGCGAGATGTTCATCGAGAACCCGCACTCGGACTTCGCCAGCATCTTCGCCACGCACCCGCCTATCGCCAAACGCATTGAGGCGCTGGCGAAATTCGCTGGCGGCCGTGTCGAGCAACCGACTGTCGCCGTCGGCACCGCGCGCGGGAAGACTGGTCCTTGGGGCTAAAAAAGAGGGCGCGATCGCAAAGATCGCGCCCCTAGGCTATGGAGCCTTTAGGACCGTCAGTTGGTCCAATGGGTGATGAAGTCGCGGACGACGATGTAGCTCTGCTCCATCAGCTCTCGGGCTTCCGGCACATAGACCCAAGCGAACCAAGCCGCGACTGCCGCAAGCACCAGCACGATGAAGTCATCCGCCGCGCCGACATCGCGGCGCCCATTCAACGTGGCGTATGAGGTGCGACGCAATGCGGCGAACGGCGTAGCGACGGCGCCATAAACAATGCAGATGATCAACAACACCAGCCAGTACGGCACGTCGTTCGGCGCCTCCCAGCCCAAGATCGCGCCGGTGGTCAGGTAAGAGAAGAGCGCGATAAGGAAAGCGATCAAGAACGCCGCGGTAATGACGCTGAAGATAAAGGCGAACAATCCCGCGAAGATCCGCTCCGCATAGCCCACTGGCTTCGTCGGCGCTGCTGCAGGGGCATTCGCGCCCGTCTCCCACGAGCGGAACGATGTGTTCCAGCTGCGTTGTTGATCGCGCCATTCACGCCGCCATGAGCGTTGTTCGCTCCGCCAACTTTTGGCGCTGTCATCAGCGAACTTGCCGTACTCACGCTTGGCACGGTCGATGATTTCCTGGGCATTGAACGGCACGCCGTGCGCCGCGGCCCATTCTTCGCTCGTGTGCGCCGAGGGAATGGCGAACATCAGCACGATGTAGACCAGTATGCCGAAGCCTGAGGTGAAGAGCGTCGCCAAGATGAAGAGGAGGCGGATGACATTCGGATCAAGGTCAAAGTACGCGCCGATGCCGGAGCAGACGCCGGAGACAACGGCGCGATCCTTGATGCGATAAAGCCGCCGGCGTGGGCCCTCTGATGCGCCGCCAAAGCTTTCAGCGCGCGGCGCTTCGGCGCCTTCAGGCGCCGCGCCTTCGACGGGGCCCATCTCCGTTAGGATGCGGCTCATCTCGTCGCGCGAAATCACTGACTTTGCAGGCGAGAGGTATCCCGCGCATTTGTCGGCGATCGCTTGCTCAAGATCGCGCACGATCTCGGCCTTATCAGGATTTTCCGCTAGCGCCGCTTGGGCGCGATCCATGTAAGCGCGCAGTGCATCGTAGGCCGGCTCTTCGAGCTGGTACGGGTTGCCGTTGAGATTGATCGTGACGACGCGTTCCATGGCTCTCTATCGCCCTAGGTTTTCGAAAGTGGTGGTGAGGTGACGCCAATAGGCGGCGAGCTCTTCGAGGCGCGCCGCGCCCTTGTCGGTGAGCTGATAATATTTGCGGGGCGGACCCTGGCCGCTCTCGACCCATTGGTAGTCCACGTACTCCTCGCGCCGGAGTTTGGAGAGAAGCGGGTACAGGGTGCCTTCCTGGGTGGCGAAGGGGGTCGGCGCGAGCGTCGCCAAAATGTCGCCGACGTACACTGTCCGCCCTGACACCACGGTCAGGATGGCAAATTCCAAAAGCCCCTTACGAAGCCCGGCAAATTGTTCGTTCGCGTCCGACATAAGCTACCTTGTATAAAAAAGGTATGCGTACGCAGAAAGGAAGTCAAGCCGATAAAGGGTGGTAGCGGGGGTTAGAGTCCGTGGTCGGCGGGGAGCGGCGGGGCTTCGCGGAGCAGAGTGATCGCGATGCGCCGGTTGCCGGGCAGGCCGGGATCGTCGGCAAAGAGCGGCTCACTGTCCGCGCGGCCGGCTACCTCATAGATCCGGTTCGACGGAATGCCCTGCGCTTGCAGGATGCGCCTGGCCTCATTGGCGCGAGCGGCAGACAGCTCGAAGTTCGTCGCATAGCGGCCGCCGGGGCGGGAGCCATCTGTGTGGCCAGAGATGGTAATGCGGTTGGGCAGTTGCTCGATGACCGTGGAGACGGCCGTCATCAGCCGGCGCGCGCGCTCGTTGAGCGCAGCGTCACCAGGATTGAACATCGAGCGGCCTTCCTGATCGATCAGCTGGATGCGCAGGCCCTCTGGGGTCTGCTCCATGATGACGTTGCGCGAAAGCTCCGCCACATCCGGCATGTCCTGCATGGCTTGGCGGATCGCGATTTCGGCGCGTGAGAACTCTGCATTCTCACGTAGCGTGCGGGCGCGCGAGAGGCTGGTTTCGTCCGGCGTCTGCTCGCCGCCGGCCTCGGTTTGGCTCTGTGCCTGATTTTCGTCTGACGCGTTCGAGGTGTATTGCGGCTCCGACGCCGCCGCCACCGGCGCTGAATGGCCGTGGCGCACGCCTTCCTCAGCGAAACTGGTGCCTTCGAGCAAACCGCCGGCGCCAGATGAGACACGGCTCACGCTGGCGGGTGCGAAGAATTCTGCAATGCCGCGCCGCTGCTCTGGACTTGTCGTGTTGATTAGCCACATGAGCAGAAAGAACGCCATCATCGCGGTCACGAAGTCGGCATAGGCGACCTTCCACGCGCCGCCGTGGTGCCCGCCACCAACGACCTTTTTGACCTTCTTGATAATGATAGGGCGTTGATTGGTCGCAGAGGCCATTGTCGGTCCGATCTGGCGGAGAGGCGCGACATTCGCTGAACAGCGTTAAGATCGCGTTGAGGACTGGAGTTCGCGTGCATGGAAGTTGAGCCAGAACAGGCGTTTCGCCGCGCCATGAGCGTATTCGCCACGGGGGTGACCGTGGTGTCTGCGGCGCGCGACGATGGGCGCATGTCCGGCATCACCGTGAACTCGCTGACATCTGTATCGCTGCGGCCACGCTTGCTGCTCTGGTGCCTTGGCGATCAGTCTGAGCGTTATGATATTTTCGCAAACGCCGACGCCTGGGGTGTCACGGTGCTGGCCGCCGACGAAGAAGCGATCGCCGTCCGCTATTCGCGCGCCGAGCGGGAGAGCATCGAAAGCGGTGAGGCTGAGATGTTTGGCGGTGCGCCGGTGCTGCGCGCGGGCGTGGCGCAGTTTGCGTGCCGCACGCATGATCGACGTGTCGCGGGCGACCATTTGATTATCATTGGCGAGGTGACCGACTTTCGGGTGAAGGCGGGACCTGCGCTCTCATTCTTTCGCGGCGCTTATGGCAGCGTCGACGATACGAGGAGCACGTAATGGCGAAGACTGCTTTTATTGGGCTCGGTGTCATGGGCGCGCCGATGGCGGGTCATCTGGCCGCCGCGGGGCACGCTGTCTCGGTTTACAATCGTACCGAGAACAAAGCGCGCGATTGGGCGCAGAAGCATCACGGCCGCACCTACACCTCCGTCGCGAACGCAGCCGAGGGCGCTGACATCGTGTTCTCGTGCGTCGGCAATGATCGCGACCTGCGCGAAGTGTTTGAAGCGGCTTCACGGACGATGCGGAAAGGCGCGATTTTCGTCGATCACACCACCGCCTCGGCCGAGATCGCGCGCGAGCTCGCGGCCAAGGCCGAAGAAAAGGGCTTGGGATTTCTCGACGCACCCGTCTCGGGCGGCCAAGCCGGCGCCGAAGCCGGCAAGCTCACAATCATGGCTGGCGGCGATCCTAGCGTGTTCGCTGAAGCGCAGCCGATCATGGCCGCTTACGCGGCAAACGTGACATTGATCGGCCCGGCTGGTTCGGGGCAGCTGGCGAAGATGGTAAACCAAATCTGTATCGCGGGCGTCCTGCAGGGCTTGGCGGAAGGTCTGCACTTTGCCAAGCGCGCTGGGCTCGATACCGACAAAGTGGTCGCTGCGATTTCCAAAGGCGCTGCGCAAAGCTGGCAGATGGAAAATCGCGCAAAGTCGATGGTCGAGGGCCGTTTCGATTTTGGCTTCGCGGTCGATTGGATGCGCAAGGATCTTGGGCTGGTGCTCGAAGAGGCTGAGCGCAATGGCGCGAAACTCGAACTCGCGGCGCTCGTCGATGAGTTTTACGCGGACGTTCAAGCGATGGGCGGCAAGCGCTGGGATACGTCGAGCTTAATCGCGCGGCTTGAGCGTCAGAAGAGCTGAGACGCCGCGCGCGTGGTTAATGCGCGCTGAATCTGTAGCCGCCCTTACGTTGGGCCTTCAAGGTCTTTTAAACGCTGTCGTGTAGTTTGCGCTCCTTGGGGTGGAGCGTTGCCTTGAACGTGAAGTCGTGGACCGTCTGTGTAATCGAGCCAAATAAGTTCGAGGGACAAATCATTCTCGATCTGCTGCGCAATGCGGGCGTGGATCGTGTGAAGGTCTGCACCGAGCAGGATGCGGCGAACGATCTGCTTGAAATTTACAACGCTAACGTCGTCATCGCGTCGTTTGAGATGGGGCCGCTCGACGGCGCCGCATGGACGCGCGCATACCGCCGGAACAAACGATTGCCCGGCCGCAAACAAGCTATCTTCATCACGTCGGGCGCATTCTCGCTCTCAATGGCCGAAGAGTGCCGTCATGCCGGCGCCAACGCGCTGATCGGGAAGCCGATCTCGGCCAAGGTGTTGCTGGCGACGATCACCAAAGTGCTCGGTAAGCCGCGCGAATTCATTGATGCACAGGGCTATGTCGGCCCGTGCCGCCGCGCTGGGATCGTCACTGCCGGCGCGCCGAAGAAGCGTCGCAAGGCCGACGATTCAGTCGTCACCGCGGCTGACATGAAGACCCTGAAAACCGTGGTGGACGCATTGGTCGCGGCCGCCGCCGCCTACGCCGCGGATTCAAACAAGCTCGAGGGCTGTGAACTCGCGCTGCGCCAAGTGCAGGCCTACGCGGTCAACGCTGGTGATGGGCCGTTGATGCGCGCTTGTGCGGCGTTCGCATTGCAGCTCTCTTCCGCCAAGGGCCTCCGGCCTGAAGCCGTGCGCTCAGCGCTCGAAGTCTGTGTGAATGGCGTGGTGAAGCTCGTGTCGCTGGGGCCTGAACAGGCTGCGCGCCGCGAGGAGATCGCGGAAGGCGTGCGCCAAGCCGTCGGCAAAGCCGCGATGCAGCGCGCCGCTTAACCCAGCAGCTCCGCCGCTTTCGGCGCAAAGTACGTGACTATGCCGTCGGCGCCGGCGCGTTTGAACGCGGTGAGCGTTTCCAGCACGATCCGTTCTTCATCGATCCAGCCATTGGCTGCGGCGGCTTTGATCATCGCGTATTCGCCTGAGACCTGAAACGCGTAGGTCGGTAGCCCGAACCCGTCCTTCACACGCGTGACGATGTCGAGGTACGCGATGCCGGGTTTGACCAGCAGCATGTCGGCGCCTTCGGCGACGTCCATCGCTACTTCGCGCAGCGCTTCGTCGGTATTGCCGTAATCCATCTGGTAGGTGCGCTTATCGCCGGGATTGGCGCTGGCGCCCGAACCCAGCTTTCCTGAGCCGATGGCCTCGCGGTACGGGCCATAGAAGGCAGACGCGTATTTGGCGGCGTAGGACATGATCAAAGTGTCCTGGAAACCAGCCGCGTCCAACCCAGCGCGGATGGCGCCAACGCGGCCGTCCATCATGTCGGAAGGCGCGACGATTTCAGCGCCGGCGCGGGTCTGCACGATCGCCTGTTCGACCAGAACTTTGATCGTTTCATCGTTTGCGATGCGCCCGTCTTTCAAGAGGCCGTCGTGGCCGTGATCGGTGAAGGGATCGAGCGCGACATCCACCATGAGGCCCACGCCTGGCGCGGCATCCTTCATCGCCCGCACGGCGGTGCAAACGAGGCCGTCCGGATTGAGCGCTTCTTTGCCGCTCGCGTCCTTCTTGCGACCATCGATGTGCGGAAAGACGGCGATCGCCGGAATGCCCATCTTCTCGGCGCGCTTTGCCGCGGCCGCCGCCGCGCGCACCGAATAGCGCGCAGTGCCGGGCATGGCGGCAACTGGAACTTCATCCTCGTCGCCGTCGTGAACGACCATTGCCCAGATCAGATCGTCGGTGCTCAGCTGCGTTTCGCGCGTGAGGCGACGGATCCAATTGTTCTGGCGCAAACGGCGGGGTCGCGCGCTGGGGTAACGTCCGGAATAAGTATTCATGCGAGCCATTCGCAACTGAGTGGTTTTAACATGCGCTTTAGGGTCTCAGTTACTCTGTTCGACTGAAACATCCTATAAGTCCAATGCGCGCAAGCGCACTCCGGAAAGGCCGAGCCGTGAGAGACGAAGACAAGCAGGTTTTTGAAAGCGCCGTCGCGGAGATCCGTGACGAAGGCCGCTACCGCGTTTTTGCCGATATTATGCGTGAGCGGGGCCGTTTCCCGTTTGCGAAACTCCGCCGTGACGACGGCTCTATTCATGACATCGTCGTCTGGTGCTCGAACGACTACCTCGGTCAGGGGCAAAGCCCCGAAGTGCTCGACGCTGCCCACGCGGCGTTGGACAAAGTCGGCGCCGGCGCCGGCGGCACACGCAACATTTCCGGCACCACGAGCTATCACGTTGATCTTGAGCGCGAGCTGGCGTCGCTGCACGGCAAGGAAGCGGC
>JAWXAM010000132.1:0-45927 GCA_034439495.1 Terricaulis sp.
ACGGACAGCACCTTCACGCTCGATCACATCCCTCGCGCTCGCTTGGCTCGGCTAGCCTGGTGAGCCTCCCGTGCGAGGGATGCGTGCAGTATCGCTCAGCTTTTTGGGTGTGGGATACGTTTTTGCGCGGTGCTTGATTTTGTTGGGCGACGTGTTGGTTTTGTGGGGGATAGAGCGGGGCGACCGCTATTGGCCCCTAGCGGCCCGTCGAAATGGGGCAAAGATCTTCCCCGTCACCAGCTTGCCCCGTCGCTCTTCTTAACCGGTGTCTCATCCCACGCGCCGAGCGGAAGCATACGCGCGTTTACACCCATGCGGTCGTAGCCTTTGTCCACCGGCGCCCACCACATCAGGCATCGGCAGGTCTTGCAGTGGTGCATTTCTAACATTCGATCGCCGCGCATGTAGATGTCGGTCGGCCCCGTCATCGTTACTTTCGTCGGCGAGTAGTAGGCCCAAAGCCCGCCTGAGCGGCGGCAGATGCCACAATTGCACTCTGTCACTTCGTCCAGCGCGCCATCCACGGTGTAGCGTACCGCGCCGCAATCGCATGAGCCTTCGAGCATGGGCCGGCCTTTCGAAACGACGCCAAGCGTTAGAGAGATTCTATGGCTGAGAGAAATTGGCAATCTCGGGGGGGTGATCTCGGCGAAAAGCAGACTCCTGGCTTATGAAGCAGCGCTGAGTCGCTGAGACGCCCGCTTTCCACGTTGGTCTGCAAAATTCTTACGAGCACGATCTTTCCCGTTGAGGAGGGATGTTCACAAAACTAGCGCCAGCAGTGCGAAGGTGGCGAGCCGGTATTCGCCGATGGAATTGTCAGTGACGCGCGCGGCGCATCAGGTCGCCCGTTGCACCGCGGGGAGGCGCCATGAATGGTTCAGCATGGCGGGTTGCGGCAGGTAGGCGCGGAAGGTGATGACGAAGGGGCCGCGCGGAGCTGGCAGCCAATTGCCAGTGTCGGTTGGCGCGTCGGCTTGGATGGCGATGGTCATGCTGCCGTCGGCGTTGCGCGCGATGCCTGGCGTGCGGTCGCCGATGGAGAAGCGGTTGATCGGATTCTCGGTGAAGAAGAGCCGCGCGTCGGGCTCGAGCTGATACATCGAGAGCGACCAGAACGCGGACGCCGGCACATTCGGCGGAATGGTGAGCGTGTAGCGATGCGCTCCGTTCAGCGGCGCACCGGCTGAATCCGTGTCGGCGCGGGCGTAGGTTGCTTCTTCGGCTTCAAGCGCGGCGAGACCGGAGAGGGCGACGGCCGCGCGCACATCATCGGCGCCGCTTTGCGAGCCGACGCCGGGCGGCGGATAGTGCCAGCCCGAAAGTGTTTCGCCGCGCAAGGTGAAGCCGGTGCGCAGCGTTGCTTGGCCTTGCGCCGCCGCTTGGCGCCAACGCCCTTGTTGCGCTGGGTTGAGGGAGCGCCAGGCGTCGAGATCGCCGGGGCGCAGGCCCACGTCCGCGAAATTGCGAGCACGGCTGCCGACAGGATCGGCAAGCGACGCGCGCGCGAGCGTTGCGTTCACGACGGCGAGGAAGTTTTCCAGATCGTCGGCATTGGTTGGCGCGACCGGCGGAAGCGTTGGGGCGGGGGCGTCGATGATGCGGATTTGCTCTTGCACGGCGTTGGCGGCGGGCAAGTCCTCGACGCCGGTGACGAGGATGCGCGCAAGCATCCAGACATCGTTTGTGTCGGAGCGAATGAGACGCGTGCCGGCGGGGGCCTCGCCGCGCCATGAGGAGCCAGCGACGAGCGTGGGGCCGCCTTCACCGCCCGTCGCGCGCGTGCCGACATAGGCGAAGTTGTCGGTGTAGGCGTTCATGAACGCGACGGAGAAATAGCGATCGCGCACCGTCGGGATGCTGACGAGCACCGGGCCGTTGCTGAGATCGAGCCGAGCGGAGCAATAGACGGTGTCGTTGTTCGGCGTCGTGACATTGCGGCCGGTGTGATCGGTCAGCGTGCGTCGCTGCTGCAAGGTGTTGAAGCGATGCGCGGGGCGCTGCGGCGTCGGGCCGGCGGCGGCCCAGGCGGTGCGCGCCATCTCGTAGATCGGAAACGCGTAATAGTACGCGTCGAGATATGGATCGGATGGAGAGGCGCTGTGGGCGCAGCCGGCAGCGTGCGCGAGCGCAGCGAAAGCGCCGCCGGCGAGCAATGTGCGGCGCGAAGTGTCGATCATCGGGTGCGCTCCGTGAGCTGTGTCAGCATGAAATCGATGGCGGGCCGGCGAGGTTGCGGCGCGACGTTTGTGTTTGGGCCGAACAGCATGAGGCGATCGGCACTTGCGGAATAAGCCGGCCAAGCTGGGGCGCCGTTACAAGCTGGCGCGCCAGTGCGTGCGAATGACACCCAGCAGGAGGAAATGATCTCGCCGAAGGCGCGGTCTTGGCGGGTGATGAAAGCAGGCGGGATCGGTAGGCGATCCCAGGTTTGGAAGATGAACGGAATCTCTGTGCCGTGATTGGCGCCGGGCGCCGTCCCGCGGCGGCGTTCGATCACATAGGTGAAGTGGTAGAGATAGCTCGGCGCGCCGGATGCGGTTTGCGCGGCGACCCAGGCGGCGGGCGCGACGAAGAACGCGTCGCCCAGGGCCTGGCGTGTAAATTCTTCCTCGGCGACGTCGCCGTACAAAGTGCGCAGCTGCGGTAGGCGTGGGCCCAGCACATTGAGCGCCGATCCCGTGACGCCCAGAGATGTGATCACGTTGGCTTCGTTGTCATTGGCGCCGATCAGCAGCGGCACGTCGGCGGCGCGGCCCTCAGCAAAGGCGCGCGCGGGCGCCTCGGTGATCAGCCGCCCGTCGATGAACTCGCCGAAGCCGAGGCCCTCAAGCGTGCCCAAAGCTTCGGTGACCTGCGCTGTTGTGGCCGCGCGCAAATCTGCGGCGCTGGCGTTTGCCGGCAAGCCGAGGCGCGCCATGGCTTCGATGCCGTCGCGTTCGTGTTCGGCGAGTGCGCCGGGGCGCTGCAAACCGCCGCCGGATTGAACGATCGCGCCCTGAAAGAGGCCGCGAGCGCGGGGTGAGGTGAGCAAGTACACGATGCTGGCGCCGCCGGCGGATTCGCCGAACACGGTGACGCGTGAAGGATCGCCGCCGAAGGCTGCAATGTTGCGCTGGACCCATTCGAGCGCGGCGATTTGGTCCATGAAGCCGTAATTGCCGAGCGGCGCGTCTGCGCTGGCTTCAGCCGTGAGCGACGGGTGCGCGAAATAGCCGAGCAGGCCGAGGCGATAATTGATGGTGACGAGCACGACGCCTTGGCGCGCGAGCGCTGCGCCGTCATAGAGCGGAAAGGAGCCTGCGCCGACGCGGTGGCCGCCGCCATGAATCCAAACCATGACCGGCATATTACGCGCGCCATCGTGCGCCCAGATGTTGAGTGAGAGGCAATCTTCGCTCTGCACATCGGCGCGGCCGCCGCCGCGGCTGTCGCGCGCGGGCTGAGGGCACGCGGGGCCGTAGTCGGACGCGTCTCGGACGCCATCCCAGTGTGCTGCGGGGGCAGGCGGGCGCCAGCGCAAAGCGCCGATGGGCGGCGCTGCAAACGGGATGCCTTTGAAGGCGTGGACACCATCGCTGGTGACGCCGCGCACTTGGCCGCTTTCCACGCGCACGAGCGATTGCGCCGCCGCGGGGGTTGCGCATGCGAACAGCGCCAGGAAGGCAATAAGTGCGCGCGGCCAATGCATGGTGTGGCTCCTCGTTACGCGGAAAAGCATTCCGTTCGCGCTTGGCTTTGCGCTCGCGTCCATCCCGATCCGGCGGCATCCTCCGCCTTGATCCGCGGAGCTTAACGCGACATGTTGCCAACTGTCGACAATCTTGTGGTGGAACCGGAATGCGCGAAACGGCGGTAAAGTGGCCGATGACGCGGCGCTCTGTGCTTGCGGCGTTGCCGTTGGCGGCCGGTTGCGCAACGTCCAACGCGGAGGGGGATTTCGTGCCGCCGCAGGGTCTTCAGACGCCGAGTGAGTCGGTGATGATCTCGGTCGCCGATGCGGACGCCGGCGTTCATTTTAGCGCGCGCTTGTGCCGGTATCCGGCGTTCCGAAGCGCGTGGCTCTGGGTTCACGCGCACACGCCTGACGGCTTCTACGCGTTCGTCGATCATCTGGCGCCGAGCGGCGGTGAGCCAACGCCGGAGACGGGCGAGCACGTCGTGTATGAGGACGACGGCGCGCGGCTGCGCTTCGAGCGGCACGGAACGACGCTCGCGCCGGTCCAATCGCTGTTGCGCGCGCGTGTGAATGCTTCGGGCGGTGAAGCGGTGGCGTGCGATCTGCAATTTACGCCGGCGCTAATGCGCTCGGGATTGCTGCCGGGGCGGATGGAGGCGTTCGGGCGAGTCGAGGGTGAATTAGCGATCGGCAATCGGCGCTATCGTTTGAACGGGCGGGGCCAGTTTCACGAACAGCGCCAGACCGACGCGCGATTCACAACGCCGTTCGCTTTCGCGTCTTTGTGGGGCGACGATATCGCGATGACGTTGCTGGCTATCCCGGATCAGTCGGCAGGTTACGTCCTGCGGGCTGGTGAGGCGGCGCGGCCGGGCACGGTGCGCTTTGGACCGCCGGGTGAGCGGAGAGCTTTGCGCATCGATTTTGGGCCGGACGATTTTTTGGAAGGCGAGGCGACAGCGTTGGTTCGCTATACCATTCCGATTTACGGGGAAGCTTGGCGCGGTGCGTTCGTGACGGCTGAGATCGGCGGGCGGCGCTTGCTTGGCGCCGTCAATGATTGGCGCCCGGACGTGCTGTTTCCAGCGGTTTAGCGCTATTTTTGGGACGCGGCGCGCGGCTTTCGCGCGGGCTGATCCTTTTGCTTTTTCGGACTGCGCGAGCCTTCGATGTAGGCGCGCGAATAGTCGAAGATCGCTTCCATCGCGTCGCGCGCGGCGTTCGCATCGCCAATCTCGACAGCGCTGCTGATCTTGGCCCAGAGGCGCGCTTGCGCGAGGCGGTTTTTCTTTACCTCGACGACATCATCCTGGAATGCTTCATGGCCGAAAGTGAGGCTGCGGACCAATTGCACGGTGCGCGGTGTTTGCGCCACTTCGATAAGCGCCCGGATCGCCTTGCGCACTTCGGCTGCGAACGCGTGGCCATCGGCCGCCGCTTCCGCGCGCGCCGGAAGCGCACGTGTAGTGGCGATGAAGTCGGTTCTCGCCTTTGAGTCCGCGGCAAGCGCCGCCTGCTGGGCCATAAGGCCGGCAAGAGCGCGGCGGATCAAGAACACTTCGTAGAAGTTTGCGTCGTCGGGCGTTGCGATACGCGCGCCCTTCATCGGTTCGATGACGACGCTGCCTTGGCTTTCGAGGATCCGCAGCGCTTCGCGTACCGGCGCGCGCGAGCAGCGGAAGCGATCCGCCAGCTCTTGTTCGCGCAAGCGTGCGCCCGGGACGTAATGCCCGCGTTCGATGTCGCGGGCGGTGGCGCGTGCGATTCCGAGCGCGGAGACGCGGGCGTCGGGCGTGCGCAGCGGCAGCACTTTGGATTTGGCGGATGATTTTGGCATGGGCTCTCGCGCGCATTTTGGAGCCCGCGTCCCTTATCTCGTCAACTGGAAGTTTGCATCCGGCGCTTTTCGGCAGCTGTTTGCGCCGCGTGCTGTTCAATATTTCGCCGATTTCGACAGGGGAGTGGACAGCGGGCGCAATCCGCGTCTAGATTTTGTCGACAATCCTGCGAGGCGAAAGCCTGAGACGGGCGACCACGGGAGGGGTCACGACAATGCGCAACGTTCTTCTTGCCACTCTGCCGATCTTCTTCGCACTTGCGGCGCCAAGCTACGCGCAGACGACGACCGCCACCGACGAGGAGGCCGTGGTTGACGATGAGATCATCGTGACGGCGCGCCGACGTGAGGAAACCTTGTTCGAGGTTCCGGGAGCGGTGTCGTCGATTTCCGCTGCAGATCAGCAGAATTTCGTGATCGAGAGCACCTCCGACATTCTGCGCCAGTTGCCGAGCGCTGCGCTTGTGAACGGCGGCCCGGCCTACACCAATGAAATCTCGCTGCGCGGCCAAGGCGGCGGCCGCGTCGGCTTCTCAGAATCGGCGGTCGGTGTTTATCGCGACGGCCACTATATCGCCGGCGGCGGCTTTGGCGGCCGAGGCTTCAACGCACTCGACCTGTTCGATCTGCAGCGCATCGAAGTGATGCGTGGGCCGCAAGGCGCGCTTTACGGGCGAAACGCCGTTGGCGGCGCGGTCAATGCGGTGTCGCAGCGCCCGGACGATGAGTTCGGCTTCAGCGGTTCGATCGGCTACAACGATCTTGAGCGCACCGAGCTTGAGGCGATCATCAATCTGCCGATCACGGCGGACGCGGCGCTTCGCGTCGGCGGCTTTTGGCAGGAGCAGCAAGACGGGTTCGTGACGCTCGCGTCGACAGGCGAGGCGATCGACACTGAAGAAACTGCTGGCGCGCGCGCCATGTTCGAAGTGACGCCGACCAACGCCACGACCATCCGCTTGACCTACGAGTACTACGATAACCGTGCGCCGAGCTTCGCGATCAATGGCTATCGCCAGTTCCGCAACAATCTGACGGCGCTCGATCCTGATCCGTTCGTGCGTGACATGAACCGGGTGGGTTACGCCAATATCCTTGAGAACTCGGGCTATCTCGATATCGAGCATGATTTTGGCTGGGCGACCTTCCAATTGCGCGGCAGCTTCAAGCTGCGCGACGCCAGTCGCACCAATGACGACCTCGATCACTATCTGGGCTTCCAGGGCATCACTTCGATCTTTCCGCCGGCCACACCGGCGCAACCGATTGATCTGGTGTCCAACCAGTTCGAGGATTTCCATCGCTCTGGCGTGATCGGTGTTCTGACGTCGCCTGGCGGCGGCGAGCGTTTCAGCTGGCTGATCGGCGCTGAATTTCAGGAGAATAGCTCAGCGATCGATCTGTCGACGACGGGCTTTGCCGGCTCGCCGGCGGGGCTGCGTGCGCAATTGCGAACGGATGAGTCGGTGGAAGACCTCAACTCGGTCGCGCTGTTCGGCGCCATTGAATATGACCTGACTGAGCAGTGGGCGTTCGGCCTAGAAGCTCGCGTCCAGACCGATGAGAAGACGTTCGCCTTCGACCGCCGCCGCAATCAGACGGAATCCACGGCTGTCGAAATTCTCGGCGTGCGGCTCGAAGAATCGTGGACGCGCGTGCTGCCGACGGCGACACTGCGCTACAGCTTTGCGGACAATTCTTCGCTCTATGCGCGCATTGCGACCGGGTATCGGCCGGGCGGCTTCAATGTCGGCATTCCGACGGACATCCCAGGCGCCGGCAATCTCATTCCGTACGATCCGGAGACGGCCACGTCTTATGAAGGCGGCTTCAAGCTCGGCTTCATGGACGGGCGCTTCTATCTGGAAGGCGCTGCATACTTCACCGAGACCGAAGATGTGCAGATCGTCACCGCGGCGAGCACTACCAATACCAACTTCATCCTGCAAAACGGCGTGGGCGCTGAAGTGTGGGGTGTCGAGCTTGAGGCGCGCGGCAGTTTCGACATTGCTGGAGGCACGCTGAACGCCAGCGTCGGCATGTCGTCGAACGATGGTGAGTTCCAGGACGGCACCTCGGTTATTCTGGCCGGCGTGCTCACGGATATCTCCGGCAATCGCGTGAACCGCACGCGCGACTTCATTGGCACGCTGAACCTGCTTTATCGGCATGGTTTGGGCGCTGGGCTCGAGGGCTTCGTGGCGACGAGCTACCAGACGCAGATCGGCGGCTTCGAGAATGCCGAGAACTCACGTGAGTTCGCGGAGTTCTCGCTGTTCGATGCGCGCGTTGGCCTCGAGGGCGATAATTGGCGCTTTTCGATCTACGGCAAGAACCTCGGCGACGAGATCTATCCGGTGCAGACGATCGCTAACAATGTGTACTTCAACGAGCCACGCACCTATGGCGCGGAGTTGAGCTTCAGCTACTGAAGATGATGTGTGGCGGGGCCGCGAATGTGCAGCCCCGCCATCCGTCTTTCGCTGACTTGTCAGCGCCCGTGCAAAAGGGGCCGTCCAGATGTCGCTCTTCAAGCGCACCGTTCTCATCGCAGCAGCGGGATTGTTGAGCGCTTGCGTCAGCGCCAGTAGCACGCCGACGGCGCACTCTGCGGACGCCCCGCCGAACATCATCCTGATCATCGCTGACGATCTGGGGTACGGCGATCTTGCTGTTTATGGCGGCGAGCGGATTCAAACGCCTCATATCGATGCGCTCGCGGCTGACGGCGTGCGGTTCACCAATGGCTACGTGACAGCTGCAGTGTGCGCGCCTTCGCGGGCGGCGCTTCTGTCCGGGCGGTACCAGCAGCGCTTCGGATATGAGTTTAATCCAGTGCGGCGCGATCTTGAGGGCATCGGTATCCCGGCCGATGTGCGCATCTTGCCGGAATATCTGCGCGAGCGCGGATATCGCACAGCGCTGGTTGGCAAGTGGCACCTAGGCCGCACGCGCGAAACGCATCCGATGAGCCATGGCTTTGATGAGTTCGTGGGCCTGTCGCCGGGCGCCACTGGATATCTGGTTGAGCCTGGCGAGGGCGATGAGTGGTTGCCTGATCCGCTTCCGGGTTCGCCAGAAGGTTTCTGGCCGATGCGTCTGGAACGCGGCTACGAGCGCGAAGAACGCACCGGCGGCTATTTGACCGATATTCTCACCGACGAAGCGGTCGGCTTCATCGGCAGAAACCGTGATCGGCCTTTCTTTCTGACGTTGGCGTACAACGCACCGCACACACCGCTGCAGGCGTCCGCGCCTTACGTGCAGCGCTACGCTCACATCGAAGATCCAAGCGCGCGACTTTATGCGGCGATGGTGTCGGCCATGGATGATGGCGTCGGGCGGGTGATGGCGGCTTTGCGCGAGCAGGGTTTGTCCGAGCGTACTCTGGTGATTTTCATCAGTGACAATGGGTGCGTCGCTTATATCGGCGCGGGTGTATGCTCGAACGCGCCGTTGCGCGGCTCGAAGGCGACGTACCTTGAGGGCGGGGTGCGCGTGCCGATGATCGCGTCTTGGCCCGGGCATTTACCGCGCGGCCGCGTGCATGAAGAGCCGGTGGTCAGCTTGGACTGGACTGCGACTATTCTGGCGGCGGCTGGCGCGGAGACCGGCGGTGCGCCGCTCGATGGGGTCAATCTGCTGCCCCTGATTGAAGCGCCGCAACCATCCTCTGACGTGATCGTTTGGCGGACATCGCCCAATTACGCGGTGCGCGAAGGGGATTGGAAACTGATTGTCGCTGAACGCGCCGATGGCGCTGGCATGATCACCTATCTGTTCAATCTGGAAGCCGATCCGCAGGAGCGCGTGAACCGCGCGGCTGAGCATCCCGAGATCGTTCAGCAGCTGCAACGCCGCTACGAGGCGTGGAGCGCACAGATGCGGCCGCCTTCGTTCGATAGCGAGCGCCGTCTCGCGGCGCCGCTGGCGCCGAATGAGCCGCCTGTGAATCTATACAATTAATGCGAGGCCTGCCTGGTGGTGAAGAAAATCGCGTTCGTGTTGAGCATTCTGCTGGTCGGCGCAGCTTTAGGCGTGGGCTCGGCCATGCTGATGATCCGCAACGGGGCGATGATCGGGCGGGTCGATAACAATCATTGGTACACGAGCCGCACCGTTGGCTCTGTCGACGCCGATCCTTACACGCGCGCGCTTGTGGCGCGGATTGGCCTGCTGGGGCTCAATCGGCAGGAGACGGTGTACTTCAGCCGCACGGAGGATGAGGCAGGCGTCGCTTTCGATGGCGCCTGCACCTATCGCATTGATGGCGGGCCGCTTGCGGCGCGGTGGTGGTCAATCACGCTTTATGCGCCGGACAACTTCTTAGCGGTCAATGGTGACGATCAACCGTCGATCGATGCAACTTCGGTGCAGGCCAATCCCGATGGGTCGTGGACGGCGCGCATCGCGCCAGAGCGGGGCGATGCTGCGCATTGGATCAGTTCGCGCAATGGCGGCGCGTTCAGCCTTTCCATTCGCCTCTACAATCCCGAGCCCGCGATCAGTGATCATCTGGAAGATGTCCCGCTGCCGACTATTACGCGCGAAGCTTGCGAAGGAGCGGGGCAATGAAGAAGCCTTGGATCATTTGGATCGCGTCCACGCTGCTGCTTGCTGCGGCGCTCCACGTCGCGTTCATGTTCGTCTATCCGTACATCCTGATGAACGCCGCTATGGATCGGCTTTCTGCGAACGGCCAGCGTGAGAATATTTGGACCCACGCGCCGCGGATGACCGAAACCGCGCGCCTGATCGTGCGGCCATCGCCCGATCTTGCGTATTCTTCGTGCGTGTATGACCTGAGCGACGGCCCGGTGCGGATATCGGTGCAGCCTTGGGGCGATTACATGTCGCTTTCACTGTTCGGCGCGAACACGGACAATTACTTCACGCTCAACGATCGCCGTATGCCGCAATCCGGCGCCGTCGTGATCCTGCGCACCGCCGGTCAAGCGCTCACAGATGAGCAAAGAGCAGCGGCCTTCGAGGTGGTGGATAGCCCAAGCGCACGCGGGATCGCGCTGGTTCGCCGCTTGGCGCCGTCGCCTGAACGGTTCGCCGAAGCTGAGGCTGCGCGCGTGCAGGAAGAGTGCCGGGCGCTCAGCGCAGAGTAACTTTGCGCTAGCGCAGGATGCGATCGACCTGCCGGCTCCACTCCAGCATCGAGCGCGCCTCTAAGGCTTGCTCACCCAAACGGCGCAGCGCGGCGCGAGCACGGATGCTGAGCCGCGCGGTGAGCTGTTCGAACTTCCGCTCGCGGAGGAAAGCCGCTTCTGGGGCAGGTGCGCGCGGGTCGATGCGGTTGGGCTCAATGCGGATGACCTCGCCGCTGCGCAGCGTGATGTCGAGACGCGTGCCGCCGCCGACCGGCAATTCTTCGAACTGCGCGCGCCGTGCGAGATCGAGGATGGCGGGGTCAGCCAAGGTCGCGTCGTCATAGTCCTGCGGCCGCGCCGAACCGCGGGTCATATAAAGCGCGACGACGAAGGAGAAATTGATCTGCGCGCCGATGGCCGAGGTGGGCGGTTCGAAATTTATGATCTTGTCGGCCAGAACTCGCGCCCAGGCGGGCTCGGCCGACAGCGTGAAGTGCGCGACATCGTCGGCACTGAGACCGCGTTCGGCCCAAATCGGCGCGATCGCTTCGAGAAACGGTATGATCGAAGACGAGGCCGAGAAGAATTTGGGATAGATGTAGAGCGGCCCATCGAGCCGCGCTGCGGTATCAATGATGCTTTGCGCATCAAGCGCCTGAGCGCGCTCTGGATCGAGCGCCGCGTAGAGGCCAGCGCGGCCCTCCAGCATCGATCCTGCGCCATGTTCACCGGCACGCGCGAGCCAAGCGGCTTCCACGCCAGATCGCGCTGCCCGCGCGATGATGATCCGTTTGTCTTCGCTTTGGTCGTAGAAATATTGAAATGGCCCTGCCGACGCGGATGCGCTCAGTACGATGGCGGCGTTGGTTTCTTCAGCGTTCAAGCCGAAGGCATTCGCCGAGGCTGAGGCGGCGCCTGGCGCGCCCCAGATGCCGGAGGTCATGAAGCGCGGTTGCAGCGGGCCGTACGCGGCGGCGAGCGCGCCCTGGACTGAGTATCCCGTGGCAAGCGCGGTTGCAAACCTGTGCCCGTCAGTGCGGTTGGCTTGCGTCGCCGCGAGCGCGGCGCCGAAGATGGGCGGGGAGGCGCGCAACTCGGCGCGAAAATCGCTGTCGTCGGTCTCGTTGGCGTGGATCAAGTACGCAATCGCTGCAGCTGCATCTTCCGACGGTAAGCGAAAGCCGCAGCCGGGCACCCAGGCCTCTTGCGCTCCGCCTCTGCTGCGCAGACGTGCGATGAAAGGATCGTCGCAATGGTGCGGAGTCGCGGCCGCCAGTGAGGCGAGGTTATCGATGATGGTAAGTTGAAGCCGCTGCCGCACCGGATCACTCAGCGTATCGAACTCCGCATGCGCGACGATCTCCCCGAGCTGCGCCGCTAAGGGACGCGGGCGCTCTTGTGCGGACGCCTGCGCGCCGAACATTGCCGCGATGATCAATGCGAGTGGCCAAGCTGGGCGAACAAATTGCACTGCGCTGCATCCCCAGAGTTTTGTGGAATTGTCGACAACCTAGCTTTCAAGGCGACGGCTGCAAAGCCACGAATGTCTGGAGCCGGCGTAAAGCCTGCGCCAATGGGGCGAAAATCAGCGTCGCTTAGGTCGTGCGCGCCAGAGCCCAGCGGATGCGGTTGGGCGGGCTGAGGCCGTGGCCGAGCGGATCGGCGCCGCCGGAGAGCGTGATCTGGAAAGTGTCGCGCGGGAAGTGGCCGCCCCAATAGGTCGAGGCTTCGATGGCGATGACCGGCGCGTCGGTGCGCAGGCGCCAGGATTGGCCGCCGGGCGTTTCGAGCAGCGCCATTTGGTGTTCGATCACGCGCGCGCTGACGCTTGGGTGCAGGTGAAAGCGCGTCACGTAGGGGATGTGCTCTTTCGGGGCCGGGCCCTTCTGCTTCATCGGCCGCATGAGTTCGTCGATGCCGCGCAGGTTCTTGCCGTCATTGTCGACGAAGACGTAGCGGCGATGCAGCAGGCCGAAACTGTTGCGGTAGCCGTCGTGACGGCCTTGCACGGTGACGCCGCTTTCATCGGAGGAGCGGCGCACTTCATCGAGCGTCGGACCGACGAGACGCGGGCTGCCTTTGCCGCGGCGATCTTCGAGCGTGGCGGAGAGCGCGTCGCCGAGCGAGAGCGTCGAATGTGCGTTGGTTGCGCGGGCGGCTTGGCGCGCTTCCGGTGAAAGCTCGCGCCCGGCGCCGATATTGACGATGAGACGTTCGCGCTCGCTCGACATTTCGAAGGCGAGGGCGCTCGCGTGCGCGCGTTCGGCGTAGGAGAGGGGCGGTGCGCCGCCGACATCGAAGATCGCGCACATCGGGCCGATGGCGAGGCGCTGGAAGGCGGAATGGTTGGCGAACTGGAAGGCGCGCACTTCGCCGGGGCAGCGCGCGAGCGCGGCGTCGATCGAGGCGGCTGAGCCTTCGGAGCCGCCATGAAAACAAGCGAGGCCGCCATCGCCGTGACGCAGCATGCGCAGCATGTTGCCGAGCTTTGGCAATGTGTCGGTGATCAGCTGCGGTTTTTCTTCAAGCGCTTCGGTTGCGGTGATGAGATCGAAAAAGGCCTTCGCGAGCGCTTCGGGTGAGCGTGAGAGATGGCCGCCATCAGGCAAGAATTGTTTGGCGCAAGCTTCGACCAGCATCTCCTCGCCCTGCTCGGAGAGGCGGCGCGCTTCGGGAAAGCCAGCGGCGCCAGCAAGCACGAGAGCCGCGCCGGCCTTGATCGAGCCAAGGTGGCGGTCGCTGAGTTCGCTTTGCGCCAGCAGCAGCAAGCGCGCATGGCGGGCGGCGGAGCGGAGCAATGCAACGCGGCGTTCGGGCGCGCCAGTTTCGAATGCGGCGCGGCCCCAGCAGAGCCAGGCATAGAGACGCTCGGCTGCGAGTTCGGGGTCCCAGGCAAGTTCGTCCCACTCGCCGTAGAGCTCGACCCATGTGTCGATGAGTTCAGCGATGCGCGCGTTAGCGACGGGGCCCAGTGCGGCGAGATCGGTGAGCCAATTGAAGGAATGCAAGCGCGCGGTGAAGTGGCGCGACGGCTGCGCCAGCGGCCACGGTTGCGCGAACTCGCCTTTGATGTGTTCAGCGCCGATGCGCCAGCGGCCAGAGAGAATATCGCGGCCGCGTTCGAGATTGCCGGTGCGCGGATCGTTTCCCCAATACTGGATGCGGTCCGGCGTCGCGTCGCCGAGGCGCATGCGGTGAAACGGATTGGCGCGCCAATGTTCGCTCGCGGCGATGGGCCGGGGCGGCCGCGGGGAGGCCGGCGCGGACATCGGCGCTAGCTTGCGCTCCGCAGCCGCTTGATGTTGTCGGCGTAAGCCGATGCGTCGCCGCCATAGACGGCAGTGCCGGCGACGAGCGCTGTCGCGCCGGCGGCGATGGCGCTCGGCGCCGTCTTGGCGTTCACGCCGCCATCGACTTCGAGAATGATGTCGCGGCCAGTGGCGTCGATTTTCTTTCTGATCTTTTCGATCTTCGGCAGCGCGGTTTCGATGAAGCTCTGACCGCCGAAGCCGGGATTGACGCTCATCACCAGAACGAGGTCGATAAGATCGATCACCGGATCGATGGCCTCAGCCGGCGTGCCGGGATTGAGCGAGACGCCGGCTTTGGCGCCCGTGGCTCTAATGGCTTGCAGCGTGCGGTGGAGATGCGGGCCGGCTTCGGGGTGAACGGTGATGATGTCGGCGCCGGCGTCGCGGAAAGCTTGGATGTAGGGATCCACCGGCGCGATCATCAGATGCACGTCGAACGGCAGCTTCGTGTGCGGGCGGATCGATTTCACAACGCTGGGGCCGATGGAGATGTTCGGCACGAAATGGCCGTCCATCACATCGACATGGATCATGTCGGCGCCGGCTTCCGCGACGGCACGAACTTCTTCGCCGAGCTTGGAAAAATCCGCGGCGAGAATGGAGGGTGCGATAAGCGTGTGCGCCATGAAAGGTAGCTAGCGGCGCGGCGCGCGCGGCGCAAGGCGAGGGGCTTCAAGTCCGCAGCAAACGCGCGGCGTAGAAGCCGTCAAGGCCGCCGATTTCGGGCCAGTAGGCCGGGTGGGTGCGCATGTCGCCAGCGGCGGTGATGAAATCGCTTGGGATTTCGGTGCGCAGCGGATCGCGCCGCCAGCCGGTGCGCAGCGCTTCGGCGACGACGCCTTCGCCTTCTTCCGGTTCGAGCGAGCAGACGGCGTAAACCAGCGGTGCGCCGGGTTTCAGCAGTTTGGCGCACGCGGCGAGGAGTTTGGATTGCAGTTCGGTGAGACTGCGGATGTCGCTAGGGCGGCGAAGCCAAGCGACATCCGGATGGCGGCGCAGCGTGCCGGTCGAGGTGCAGGGCGCGTCCAGCAGGATCGCGTCGAAAGGTTCGGCGCGGAATTCGAGCGCGTCGGCGGCGATGATTTCGGCGCTGAGTTTGGTGCGCGCGAGATTTTCGCGCAGACGCTCAAGGCGCGCATCGGACTTATCGACGGCGGTGACGTGAGCGCCGGCGGCGGCGAGCTGCAGTGTTTTGCCGCCGGGCGCGGCGCAGAGATCGAGCACACGTTTGCCACGGACATCGCCGAGCAAGCGCGCCGGGAGCGCGGCGGCCGCATCCTGCACCCACCATGCGCCGTCGTTGAAGCCGGAGAGTGAGTCGATCGGCGCAGGTGCAGTGAGGCGAATGCTTCCAGTTGGCGTGAGCGCGCCGAGCAGTGGCTGCGCCCAACTTTCCGGATCGCTCTTCACGCTGATGTCGAGCGGCGGTTCTTGCAGCAGCGCTTGCGCAATGCGCGGAGCGGCTTCGCCATAGGTGGCGCGCCAGCGTGTGTAGAGCCAGGGCGGCAGATCGGCGCCGGGCGGCAGCGCGGCGAGGATCGGCGCGCCGTCCTTGGCGACTTTGCGCAGCACCGCGTTCATGAGCTTCGCAAAGCCACGGGTCTCGTGCAGCGAATTGGCCGCCTCCACGGTCTCGCCCACAGCAGCGTGGGCGGGCGTGCCGAGCACCAGCAATTGGGTTGCGCCTATATGGAGGAGCGCGCGCGCGTGCGGCGCGGTGTCGGGCAATGGACGATCAAGAAAGCGCGAGAGCACGGCGTTGACGCCGCCGAGACGGCGCAGGCCCGCCGTGGCCAATGCGCGCGCGAAGGCGCGGTCGCGGCCTTGCAGCGCATTGAAGCTGGGGACCACATCGAGCGCGTCTTCCAGCGCACGGCCGCGATCCATCACGGTCATCAACAATTCGGCGGCGGCGACGCGGGCGTTCAAGGCGTGGACGTCAATTGCACATCGACGCGGGCGCGGCGGAAGCTGGCGAGGCGGATGGTGGCGCCGCCAGCGCTCAGCGGCGTGGCGATGCGGACGACCGGCGCGAAGCTGGTGTCCGGCATCAGCGCGAACCAGACTTCGCCGTGCGGGATGCGGCGGCGGCCGGAGTCACGTTGTTCAAAGCCGGCGACAGCGATGTAGGCGAGGGAGCACTTCAAGACGTCGCCTTCGTAGCCGGCGTCGTCGAAATCGTCGATCTCGCCGCCCGCGAGTTCGAGCAAATAATGGAAGCGGCCGTCGAAGGTGGGATACGCGCCGGAGCAGCGGCGGGTTTGGCCGACATCGATCGACATCGCCACGACGCTGGAAAGCGGATCGCGGGAGCGGCGGCGTTGTTCGTCGCTGGTCGCGGGGTCGCCCCAGAGCCGGTAGTTCGGTTCGATGGTGGAGGCGATGGCGCCATCTTCGCCGACGACCATGTTGATGACGCGGCGTTTGCGGCTGTAGCGGTGATCGAGATCATAGCTGCGCCAGCGCACGACGCCGTTATGGATGATGCCGGACGCTTCGGCGCGAAGGTTTGTGCGCTCGAACAAATTCAGCAGCCCGCGCGATTGCAGTGTGGCGGTGATTTCGTAGGTCTCATCCGAGACGTCGGCATCGACGGTGACGCCGCCGAGCGGCACGAAGCCGAGGCCGACACCGTCATAGGTCAACGAGAACCGATCCGCCGCGGCGGGACCGGCGCTCATGACGAGAGCTGCGAGGGCCAGGAAAAGGGTGCGCATTCCGCGCGGACTTTAGCGGCGGCGGGCGGGGAGTCTATCGGCGCGCTGCGGTGAGCCGATACGAAAAAGGGGAGCCTTGTGGGCTCCCCTTTGCGTGTCTGAGGTGTTTGCGCCGCTTAGAGCGGGCGGACGTTGATTTCGCTGTTGGCGAGCGGCAGTTCGACCAGCATGCCGACGCGACCGGCGACGACGTCGTCGAAACCAGCGGCGCGGGCTTCGGCGACTTGCGTTTGCGCCGACAGCGGATTTTCAGCGCCGGTGAGCACGACCATGCCGGTGTTTAGCGATTGCGCGTTGGCGGCGGCGTCACGGGCGGAGAAGCCGCCGGTGACTTCGGCCGAACGCTGCGTTTCTGCGCCCTGCAGCACGACATCCGCATCGCGGGCGGCGGCTGAGGTGGCGACGCGGCCATCTCCACCGACGACGATCGAGCGGCCGCGATAGTCGAAGCGATAGCCGACGCGGCCAGAGAAGGAATCTTCTTCCGTTGTGAAGGCGGAGACGACGAGGCCATCCGCTTCAAAGACGATGACGGAGCGGCCCGGTTCAGGCGACGGGCCCCAAGCTTGCAGGCCGCGCGAGGCGCCGTCGAAGCCGCCGGCTTGATTCAAGCCATCGACCAGGCGTTGTGTATCGGCGGGGCCGTACACGGGAAGCAGTGCGTTGCCGCCATTGCTGGAGGCGCCGTAGAGCGCGCTGAGATCGGCGGCTTGCGGGAGGTCAGCGTCGGTCAACAGGACGGCGCTCAGGCGCTCCATCGGGATGTTGCGGCGCTGGAGCGAAGAAGCGGCGCCGGAGCCGGCGTCGACGATGAAGAGGCGGCCGGCGGCGGCGACAGCGAGGCAGGGCTGCTGCTGGACGCTGTCAGGATCGCCGCACACGATGGCGCGCAGAGCGGTTGAATCAAACAGGTTGGCGCTGGCTGCGCTCTGCTGCTCTTCATAAGCGGCATAGGCGCGGGCGATGGCCTCTTGGCCTTCAGGCGTTTGAGAGCCGACTACCCAGCCGCCCCAAAACAGCCCCGACAGCGTCACGAAAATCGCGGACGACTTACCGATCGCATGCATAATTCCGACCCCAGTTGTTAACGCGCGCCACGGCGCGTTGACGTAAACCCCACCAAGTCTCACTAACCCGCGCCATGATTCCGGCAAACTGGGTTAAGGACTGGTTTCCACAGGTGCGTGTTGGACTGGTTCGCGGCGAATGCAAACGAACAAAAGCAAACGCAAATCAGCAATTTGGTTAATAACTGAGCGAGATGGTCGGTTGCCCAAATGGTTAACGCGATGAAGCGTGTGCTGGTGTTCGACTCTGGCGTCGGCGGTTTGTCGGTTCTCGACGCGATCGCAGCGTCCGGGCATGCGCTTGAGCTGGACTATGTCGCGGACAATGCGTGGCTGCCCTATGGGTTGAAGTCTGACGCGGAGCTGCGCGGACGGGTGCCGGCGCTGCTCGCGCGGCTTTCGGAGCAATGGGCGCCGGACGTTGTCGTGGTGGCGTGCAATACGGCGTCGACGATTGCGCTGGACGCCGTGCGCGCGGCGCTGGCGATGCCGGTGGTCGGCGTTGTGCCGCCGATTAAACCAGCGGCGGCGCTGACTCGCACGGGCGTAATTGGTCTGTTGGCGACGCCGGCGACGGTTCGGCGCGCGTACACGAATGATCTCATTCAGCAATTCGCGCCGGATAAGCGCGTGGTGCGGTTTGGCTCGGCGGCTTTGGTTCAGGCTGCGGAACAAAAGCTGCGCGGCGAGCCGTTCGATCCCGTAGCGCTGAGCGAGGCGATGGAGGGGCTGTTCGGCGTGCCGGGCGGGGCGGATATTGATGTGATCGCGCTGGCGTGCACGCATTTTCCGTTGCTGGCGCAGGAATTGGCTGCGGCGGCGCCGCGCGCAGTGGTATGGTTGGACTCGGGCGAGGCGATTGCGCGCCGGGTGGCGCACGTACTCATCGCCGAACATGGCGACCCGCGCATGCGGCGCGCGGGCTTCACTGACGCTAACGCAGCCAAAAGCGTATTCGGCGCTTTTGATGCGCGCGGCTTTGCAACTTTTGCTCAAATCGGCGGCGCGCCTGTGTTCGACGCCGCACCGATTGCAGACTCAGCCTCCGCGTGAGCAAGGCGTGTCGTTTCGGCGACAAAGATAAAGTCTGCGATGACAAACAGCGTGCGCCGCATTGCCTAGCTATACCGGCCCGGTAACGATCTTCCGCACAAGGAAGATAATGGGAGCGCGGGTATGGCAGCAGCATTTGGCAACACGCCGCTTGGACTCTCCTCGCAAATTCTCAATCTCGGCGCGGTGCTGACGCGCAAGCCTGATCTCAAGGTGCCGCGCTATCAGCGGCCATACACCTGGACAGACAGCGAAGTGCGCGAGCTGATTCAGGACTTGTGGGATGCCCACGAGCGCAAGGCGCCCTTCTATTTCATCGGTCAGATCGTGCTGGTGAAGAACCACGGCAAGCTTGAGATTTCGGACGGCCAGCAGCGTTTGGCGACGCTGACGATGTTGTTTGCGTACGCGCGCGACAGAATGCCTGGCAGGGCTAAACCGTATCAGACGCTGATCATGGATGGCGATCGCCCGCGGCTCATTCTGCGCGATGAGGACGCGAACTATTTTCTCGGCAAAGTGCAAGAGCCCGGACACATGGCGGCGCTCTCGCGCGAGCAGGATACCGGGATTGAATCGCGGGATTTGTTCAAGCTGGCGGCGCGCACCATCGAAGCCGAGCTGGCGAAGATCGAAAGCGATCGCGATCTCGATAATTTCATGTCGTACGTGGCGCGGTGCTGCACGCTGAACGTTGTCGATGCGGACGAGCGCGGCTGCGCGCAAACCGTGTTTCACACTTTGAACAAGCGCGGCTCACCGCTCTCCAGCGCCGACATCATCAAGAGCGATCTGATCGAGAATTCGAAGCTCTCGAACGCCGAGGCCGATGCGGCCGCGCGCAAATGGGAGGAGACCGAAGCGCTGTTCGAGCGTGAGGACTTCGCCAAGCTGCTCTACATGATGCCGTTCCTGCTCACCGGAGAGCAGATGCGCTCGCCGGGCGATCTGGCTTCATTCCGCAGCGCCGTCGATAATGCCGGCGGCGTCTACAAATTCCTGTTCGAACAATTGCCGCGGTATGCGCTGGCGTTGCGTTCGATTTTTGCGGGCTCGGTGAATGTGGGCGCTGCAAGCGCCGACGTGAATCGCCGCGTGGCGCTGATGAAGCAGGTGGAGAAGTGGGATTGGGCCCCGCCGGCGATCGCGTTCCTGGCGGAGCATTCGCACGAGCCGGAGCGGGCGCGGAAGTTTTTCCAAGCCTTGGACGGCTTCACCTTCGCTTGCGAGCTTTCGGCGATCGACAACCGCGTGCGCGAGAAACGCTATGCGTTGGCGGTGAAGAAGGTCGGTGATGACAAGGCGCTCTATAGCGAAGGCGGGCTCGTGCTGAGCGCGGCGGAGAGCGATCGGCTGATCTTCACGCTCAATCGCTCGCGCAAGCGCGATCGCCAGCGCCGGATGCTGATGATGCGGCTTGAGGCGGCGATGCCGGGCGGCAATCTGCTGACCATGACGGACGATGTTACCGTCGAGCACATTCTGCCGAAGAGCGGCGGTTCGTGGTGGAACGAGCGCATCCCCGATCCGGCGTTACGCGCGGAGCTGGCGCATTTGCTCGGAAATTTGGTGCTGATCACCTACGAGCAGAATAAGGACGCGGACAACAAGCCGTACGACAAGAAGAAGAAAATCTACTTCGAGACGCCGAACGCGCCGATCCACAAGCTCACGGAAGATATCCGGCCGATCCAGGAATGGACGCTGCAGGCGATCGAGGAGCGGCACGAGCGGCTGGTGCGCATCCTGTGCGATGATTGGGGGATCACGCGCGCGGGTTAACCGATCGCTAACCAGTCTGGCCCGAGACCTTTAACCTCGCATTCATGCCTGGGGCGAGGATCGGGCCAGATGTCTTTGTTGTATGCGGTCGTCTTTCAGACGCGCTGCCGTTCGAACCATCACCGCTTGGCGGTTGACGCGCTGCGGCACTTGCAAAGCGCTGAGGCGGAGCAGTGGCGCAATCTGCTGCTGCACTATCACGCCGAATATCTCGCTGGCGCCAAGGCGCCTGACGAAGTGTTCAAAGACTTCAAGAACCACGTGCTGCACGTCCGCGACAATGATTGGGGCGGCGCCATCGACGCGTGCGAGGAATGGTATCGCCGCACGGTGCGCGCGCTGGCGGCGAAGGATTGGAAGCAGGCGGCGTGGTCGGCCGGGGTGATGAGCCACTATTATGTGGACCCGATCCAGCCTTTCCATACGCACCAGACTGAGGAAGAGGGCGTCATCCACCGCGCGGTGGAGTGGAGCTTTTCCAAATCGTACAAGACGTTTCAGCACATTCTCGAAAACGATCTCGGCGGCTACCCGGCGGTCAATGTGCCGAGCGGCGATCGCTGGCTCGGCGACATGGTGCGCGCCGGCGCCAAAGAGGCGACCAAGTCGTACGAGCTGATTATCGATCACTATGACCTTGCTAAGGGCGTGAAAGATCCGCCGGCTGGGTTGGATCAAGAACTGAAAGATGCGATCGCCAAACTGGTCGGCCATGCGGCGATTGGGTTCTCGCGCATTCTGGATCGTGCGTTTGCCGAGGCCGCTGTCGCGCCGCCGAAGGTTGGCGGATCGTTGGAGGCGGTGTTCCTTGCGCTCGGCGCGCCGATCCAAAGCGTGCTGAAGCTGATGGATGATGCGGCGGCGCGACGCGAAGTGCAGGCGCAGTACGAAGAATTCCAGCGCACCGGCAAAGTGCGCAGCACGCTCGGTGAAGACGATAAGGTCGTGCGTGAATTGTACGCGGCTGAAGTGATGAAGACGCCGCTTTCGTCGCTCGATGCGAAGTGGCCGCGCGAGTTGGGCGCCAAAGCCGGCGAAGGCGCGCCGTCGCGCGAGGTGGCGAAGAAGACGGCTGCGGCAAAGCCGAAGAAGATTGCAACCGCCGCAAAGCCTGCAACTGCGAAGCCCGCCAAACCTGCAAAAAAGGTGATCGAACTCGATCCGCCGTCAGTAGAGGCCGCTGCGGCTGCGCCGCCTGCAAACGATGTCGCGCCGGCGCCGGTGAAAGCCGAAAAGCCAGCTAAAGCGGAGAAGCCGGCGAAAGAGCTGCCGCTGCCGCGTGAGCTGCCGGAAGGCGCGCCGCTGGCGAAGGTCGACAAGACACTGCCGCGCGCGACTTTGAATGAGCGCGCGCCAGTTGTTCAGGCGCCGTCGATCGGGCCGAAGACGGCCAAGCGCCTCGAAGCTGTTGGCGTCAAGACGATTGCTGATTTGCTGGCGCTGAAGCCGGAAGAGGGCGAGAGCCAGATCGACGTGCGCCACATCTCGGCGCAAGTGATCCGCGATTGGCAGGCGCAAGCTTTGCTCGCGTGCACGGTGCCGGGGCTGCGCTCACGCGAGGCGCAGGCGCTGGTGGCGTGCGGCATCAGCGATATCGAAGAGCTGGCGCTGATGGACGCGACTGAACTCTGCGACGGCGTCGCGCGCTGGGGCTTGTCCGACGAAGGTCAGCGCGCTTGGGGCTCGGCGCCGGCGCCGACAGTCGATGATGTCGCAACGTGGATCGCACGCGCCAAGCGCGCGCTCGAAGAAGCGAAGTCGACGGCTGCGGCTTAAATACCCATCAGCGTCAAAACGATCGAAGCGATCAGGATTGGCGCGATAAAGGCCGTGAGGCCGGAGGCGACGATGCGCGCCGTCTTCAGCACGCGATGGCCTTTCAGCGGCTTGTCTTCGCGCGGCGCCAGCGCGAATTTGCACATGAACGCGAACACGCCAGCGATGGCGGCAACCGCAGCGCCAGCGACTGCGCCGGCGAACAAGGCGGCGACGCCTGAGAGCAGCGCGATCAGGCCGAGGATGCCGTGGCCCCGGTTCATCACGTACTTCACCAGCCGCTCGGCGCGCCCCGCGTCGAAGGTCGCGAACGCTGCTGGCGAGAGCACGAACGAGAAGAGCATGATCCAGCCCAGCGATGCGCCGGCGAGAACGATTGCGGTGGCTTGTGCGACTGCTTGCATCAGGCGCGCTTAACATGAGTCGGGATTTGCAGCGCGAACGAAGTCGGTTCGGCGGCGAACTGACGCTTGCATGGTTCAATCAGGCGTTGTTCACTGCGGCGGCAAGCGCGGGGGCGTCATGACATTCGATATTCAAACCATCACGCGGCTCGGATCGTTGGCGTTCGCCGCAGTGCTTGGCGCGTGCGCTACGATCCCGGAGCCGCCAGCGAACGCTGCGCCGCCGCTCACATTGGCGGAGCGCGCGGGCCTGCCTGGCGTGTTGCACTCCGATACGATCGAAGCGGCCGGTGAGGCGACATTTGCGTCGGGGCCGATCGCGGACGGTGACGCCATCATCAGCTTCCCGTTTCGCTATCGCCATACTGCGGTCCTGACGGAAGATGTGATCGGCTTTAGCATCACGGTGTCGGGCGTGCAGGCGCCGGCTGGCGCGCCGGGCTATTATGCCGGCACGTTCGTAGCGATCGGTGGGCCGGTGAATGCGTCCGGCGATTTGTGGTGCTTCTTGCCGGGCGTTGTCGGTGGTGAGCGCGAGAACCTATGCTTATTGCGGACATCCCCTGCGGTAGCCGCCATCGCGCCGACACGGCTCAATCCGTATCTTTGGTCGCAATTTTCACCGGCGACGGGATCGTTTGACTATGTCAACGCACCAGTGTTCGAGCGGCGGGCGGTGGAGATACCCGTCGATCTCACGGCTGAATATCGCTTTGATGGATGGGGCCGCGGCGTCGTTCGGCTTGAGGAATATGCGGTCGGCGAAAAAGTGCGGGATTTCACTGTGAGTACTGATGAGCGCGGCGCCTACACGCTGCGCACCGTGGCTGGTGATGTCACGCTTGCGCGCGATCCGGCTGATCCGGATCGCGCGGTAGTTAGTTTTGCGCCGCGCTAGCGCCTAGCTGCAGCCTTCGACCAATTGAATGCTCGGCCCGCCAGCATGGATTTGGCGGACGATGCCCTGCGCGTCGGTCTCGTAGACGATGCCGCGGGCGTTGGCGTCTTGCACGTATTCGGTCGGGCGCAGATTGACCCACGCTGCGATGTATTCCGCCGGTAGGCCGATATATTTGTGCGGCGTCGCGATGGCGTCGGCGCCGTAGGCGGCCTTGATGGCGGCGGCGCTATCGCCGAGGCCGAAGCCGCGGTCGGTCTTCAGCACATTGGTGCGCATGAGTGTGATGCGGCTGAGCACGCCGTTCTCGACCATCAGCAGCATGCCTTCAGGCGCGCGCTCAGGACGGAACTGTGTGCACACCGCCGGATCGGCGCCGCCAACGGCGTTGGGGTTCGCGTCAGGGCCGAGGGCGGCGGTGATCTCGGCCATGGTCATGCCGATGCGCAGCGGGCCCCAGCCATTGGCGGAGAGCGCGTTGGCGTCGATGGGTTGCTCGGCGGGCGCCGGCGCGGCTGGCGCGCTGGGCGCGGCCGGCGGCTCGGCGGTGCAGGCGGCGAAGGAAAGGGTGAGCGCGAGGGCGAGAATGCGTTTCATGCAGGGAGAGCTAGGACGAATTTGAGGCCGGGCTAGGGCTACCGGGCAAACTTGTGCAATGCAGCATCGCGCGGCGGCATTGCCCGGATGACGCGGCCGCTCGGTCTTGCTAGCGGTGTGGGAACCAGAGGGTTTTCATGACACATGCTGCAATCACGGGCTGGGGCAAATGCATGCCGCCGGCCGTGCTCACAAACGCCGATCTCTCGACCTTTCTCGACACCAATGACGAATGGATCGTCAGCCGCACTGGCATGAAGGAGCGGCGGGTCAGCCACGTTTCCGCGATCGAGATGGCGGTGGTGGCATCGAAGCAAGCTTTGGCGTGCGCCGGCGTTGATGCGGCCGATGTCGATCTCATCGTTTACGGCAGTTGTTCGAGCGATGAGCTGGTGCCCAATTCGGCCAGCGGCGTGCAGACGGCGCTCGGCGCCACACGTGCGGCGTCGATGGACGTGAACACGGCCTGCACCAGCTTTCTCTACAGTTTGAGCACGGCGACGGCGATGATCCGCACCGGCGTGGTGAAGACCGCTCTTGTCATTGGCGTCGAGATCATTTCGCCGTTCATGGATTGGGACAATCGCAACGTCGCAGTTCTGTTCGGCGATGGCTGCGCGGCGGTCGTCGTGCAAGCGAGCGACAAGGAAGAAGGCGTGCTCGGCGAGCAGCTTGGCTGTTTGGCCGATGCGCGCCAGACATTGCGCGTGCGCGGCATGGGCACGGCGTACACCAATCGCGGCGTCACTTCAGGCGATACTGAATGGGATTTCGACGGCCCGGAGATTTTCAAGCGGGCGGTGAACGGCATGGTGCAGGCCAGCCAAGCGGTGATGAAAAAGTGCGGCGTGACGCCGGATGACATCGATCTCGTCGTCCCGCACCAAGCCAACCTGCGCATCATCGAAGCGGTGGTGAATCGCAGCGGCGTGCCGATGGATAAGGTGATGCTGACGGTCGAGCGCTATGGGAATATGAGCGCGGCGACAGTGCCGGTGGCGCTGGCCGAAGCTCTGGAAGAGGGCCGCATGAAGCCGGGTGCGCTGGTGCTGCTGCCGGCGTTCGGCGCGGGGCTCACTGTGTGCGCGCACTTGGTGCGCTGGGGCGATCGCGTGACCCCGCTCGGTGTGAGCGATGCGGCGCTCTCCAAGCCGAAGAAGAGCGCGCTCGAAATGGTGCAAGACATCCGCGCGCGCAAATCACGCGATGCATCGCACCAGGGTTTGCAGAGCGTCACGTTTATCGAGCAGATGTGAGCTCACTCCGCCGCTAACGCCGCCGCTGTTTGCTGTGGGCCGCGGATGAGTTTGCCGGGGTGGACGCCGAGATAGGCGCCGTCGCGGAAAGTGATCTGGCCCGACTTGATGGTGGCGACGTAGCCATCTGCTTTCTGCAGCAAGCGCTTGCCGCCAGCTGGGAGATCGAAGGCGAGCCACGGTTTGCCGAGTTTGATCTTGTCGAAATCGATGATGTTGATGTCGGCGAGATAGCCAGGTGCGATGAGGCCGCGATCGGTGAGGCCGTAAAGCACGGCTGTGTCGCGGGCTTGGCGTTTCACGGCGTTTTCAAGCGTGATGCGTTGGCCAGCGCGGTCGCGCACCCAGTGCTGCAGCATGAAGGTGGGCGAAGCCGCGTCGCAGATGGTGCCGCAATGGGCGCCGCCGTCGGACAGTGAGTTCACGCAATCGTCGGCGGTTTGCAGAGCTTCGAGGAAGTTCAGATTGCCGTCGGCGTAGTTGAGGATCGGGAAGTAAATGAAGCCCGTCCCGTCATCCTGCATCAGGAGATCGTAGGCGTACTCCGCCGGCGATACGCCGGCGGCGGCGGCGCGCGCGGCGATGGTCTCATCTTGCTTGGGCTCGTAATTGAACGCCTCGCCCATTTCGTACTGCACGGACCAACCACCGGCGACGACCATCATCAATCCGATGAGGTCGCTCTGCGGGAAGACGCTGTCTTCGCTGATCATGCGTTGCTTGAAAGCCGGATCGCGCAGATGCGCGAGTTGTTCGTCCCAGCTTTTGTTCATGATTTCCGCCCAGGCCGGGCGGAAGCGGAAGGGGTGGACGGTGCCGCGCCACGCCATGACGATGCCATTTCCGCGCAGCGCGATCTGCGCGACGATGTTTGCGCCCTTGGCGTTCTGCGCGCGCATTTCGCTGATCTGCTCATCCAGCGGCAGTTCCTTGGCAATCGATTGCAGCGCTGCGAAAGTCACGGGCAGCTTGGTTTCGCGGCTGAGTTCTCCCATCCATTCGAACTCGTTCCATTCGCGCTTCAGGTCCGACGCCATTTCGAAGACGCCGTAGCCGACACGGCCCATGGCGCGGCCGATGCCGATCAATTCTTCTTTCGTGGCGCTGGTGCCCGGCACTAATTCACCATCGACGGATTTGTGCAGGATGGTGCGTGAGGTCGAGAAACCGAGCGCGCCGGCGCGCAGGCCTTCTTCCACTAATTGCGACATGCGGGCGATTTCGTGTTCGGTTGGCGTGTCGTCGCGGGCGCCGCGATCGTCCATCACGTATGCGCGCACAGCGCCGTGCGGGACATGCGTGCCGACATCGACGGTGCGCGGCAGGCGCTCGAGTTCATCGAGATATTCTGGGAAGCTCTCCCAATTCCAGCTCATGCCTTCGGCGAGCGCGGTGCCCGGGATGTCCTCCACACCTTCCATCAAGCCGATTAGCCAATCGTGCTTGTCCGGTTTCGCGGGCGCAAAGCCGACGCCGCAATTGCCCATCACGACTGTGGTGACGCCGTGCCAGGACGACGGCGCCATTTCCTGATCCCAGGTGGCCTGGCCGTCATAATGCGTGTGAATGTCGACCCAGCCCGGCGCGACGATCTTGCCGGCAGCGTCGATCTCTTCCTTGCCCTTTGGCAGATCGGGACCGATCGCGGTGATGAGGCCGCCATCGATGGCCACGTCGGCCACGAAGCGCGGCGCGCCTGAACCATCGACGATTGTTCCGTTGCGAATGACCAGATCGTGCATGGCCGCCTCCCGGATTTTATTTTCCGGTCAGCAAGCCACCATTGCCGCCCAAGCGCAATTCAAATGCGCGGCCTTACCTAGCGCCACGGCCGGCGTGATCGGGTGCTCACGCCGGGTTCTAGGAGCTAGTTGGTTGCAGGCGGCGCCGCGGGCGCGACGGCCGGGGCGCGCGGGCTGGCCGTCAGCGTGATCGTCACGCGGCGGTTGAGGCGATCTTCGGCGCCTTGCGGCACGTTTTCTCCGGCGACGCCTACTGCGATCTCCTCGCGCGGCACGCCGAGCGTGACGAGCTGCGCTTGTACAGCGGCGGCGCGCTGCGTTGCGATTTGGCGATTGCGCGCGGCTGAACCGCTGGAATCGGTGTGGCCGGTGAGCGTGATTTGCGTGGCGCATTCGGCGCGGCGGGCATTGGCGATGTCGCGCAGCGAAGTTTCGCTCTCTGCGTTCAGGTTTGTTGAGCCGAGGTCAAAGTAAACGACGCCCGTTGCACCGACGCATTGGACGGCAGGCGGTGTCGTGGGCGCGGTTGCCGCAGCTGGCGCTTGTTCGGTGGTGGCTGGGGCGGTGGTTTGTGCGATTGCGGTTCCGGCAAAAAGTGAAACGGCGCAAACGCTCAAAAGCAAAGTACGCATAATGTGAGGCTCCATCTGATCTCGCGAACAACGACCTCGTTTGATCGGTTGTTCCGCTGCGTGGAGCGATGCGCGCGTTGATACGCGTGAGCCGTTGATTGCGCGCGCTTATATTGCGCGGGACCGCGCTTAGCTCGCCGCGCGTGTCGTGTCGGTTGCGGGTTGTTCCAGCTCTTCTTCGACCATGCGCGCGATGTCTTGCAGCATTTTGAGTTGAGCCGGGCTGATGGTGCGCGGGCGATGATCGACGATGCAAAGCGCGCCGACGCGGGCGCCGTTGGCGAGCTTCAGCGGAATGCCAGCGTAGAAGCGCACGTGCGGATCGCCGACGACAGCGGGGTTCTCGGCGAAACGGTCATCGCTAAGCGCGTCGGTAACGACAAGCGGCGCGTCATCGAGGATTGCATGTGAGCAAAAGCCGATGTCGCGCGGAGTTTCGCTGAAATCGAAACCCAAATGCGATTTGAACCATTGCCGGTCGCGATCGACCAACGTCACCAGTGCGATTGGCGCGTCGAGCGCCGCGGCGGCGATGCGGGTGTGACGGTCAAAGCGTTCTTCGGCTTCGGTGTCCAGAAGGCCGAGACTACGCACCGCTTCAAGCCGTGCCTCCTCGTTGATCGGCAGCACCGCTTTGCGCCAGCGCAGCATCGAACGCATCAGCCAGGCGCGCATGCGCGAACGCGCGTACTGGATACTGAACGGGCGCGTCAGCCAATCGGTGACGCCCGCGGCTTCGCCGCGCTCTGGATCGACATTGGCTTGATCGGTGACGACGATGATTGGAATTTGGCGGTCGATTTCAGACTGAGACGCGCGCAGCTCGCGGCAAAGTTCGATCGGGTCGATGCCGGGGATGTCGTCGCCAATAAAAATGAGCGAGGGGTTGCCGCCCTGCGCTGTGATCTTCAGCGCTTCGGGCGAAAGCTCCGACCAATTCGGGATGCCGTCGGCCTTAGCCGCAGCTGCGAGCATCGCGCACTCGGCTTCGCCAACGCCGCTGATCAGCACCAATTCTTCTTCGATGTCGCCACCCGGCTTGACCAAGCTCGACGGCAGGAAGGGCACGGACCGCGCATCATCCGCCGCGCCGCGCAGTTCGATGGTTTGACCTTCTGCGGCGGCGGTGATGATCAGGTCCGAGCCAGCATCTTCGGCGCGCTCGCGCGCAGCGGCTAGAAGCCCTTCCACAGCATCGTCATTCCTGGATGGGTCGTGGTGGAAGAGCGCGACTTGGCGAACATTGGCGGCGATCGCAACGTCGACCACGTATTCGATCGTGCTGTGCCCCCAGCCGATTTTCGCGGGGTATTCTGCGGCAGTGTATTGCGCGTCATGAATGACGAGATCAGCGTCGCGCAGGAATTCGACGTGATCGATATCGCCGCCTTCGGCGCCGTTGCAGCAGCCTTGGCCGGCGTCGGCGTTGTTGGGTTCGTGATCGGTGGCGTAAACGGCGGTCGCGCCATCAGCCTCGATGCGATAGCCGACGGTGAGCGCCGGGTGATTGAGATATTGCGTCTTAATGCGCACGTCATCGATGCTGAAGCCGCCTTCGACGACGTCGTGATAATGGATCTCCGCCGCAAACGCGTTCAGCGCGACGGGGAAATAATCGTACTCCATTTGCTTGGCGAGCACTTCGCGCATCGATTGGCCGATGCCGCGCGGTCCGTAAATGTGCCAGACATTGCCCGGCACGAAGAGCGGCGCGAAGAATGGCAGCCCCTGAATGTGATCCCAGTGCGTGTGCGAAATCAGGATGTGGCCCGAGCAGGGGCCTTGCAGAGTCTGGCCGAGTGCGTGCGCACCAGTGCCGCAATCGAGCAAGATAAGAGCGCCGGAGTCAGAGCGGACCTCAACGCAAGATGTGTTGCCGCCATAGCGCAACGTCGCCGGACCCGGTGTCGCGATCGAGCCTCTCGTGCCCCAGTATCGAACTCGCATGTCAACGCACCCTGATGAGGGCTCAATGTGCGGCGAGGCTGCCCAAACGGCAAGTGCTGGGCGACGAATGAAGCATTGGCTTCGCCTTAGTCGCGCAGCTTCGCCATGATGACGCTGTCGCGGATGCCGAGATGGGTTTTCCAATTGCCCCGCAGCAGCCCTTCGCGTTGGAAGCCGGCGCGCAGGAAGAGGCTGATCGAGCTTAGATTATCCGGATCGATGTCGGCGGCGATGCGATGGAGGCCGAGCGGGCCGAAGCCGTGTTCGACGACAAGGTTCAGCGCTTTCGAGGCAAGGCCGCGGCCGGTGGCTTCGCGGCGCATGATGATGCCGATTTCGCCGACGCCGTCGCGCTCGCTGAAAAGCCCGATGCGGCCGAGCGCCTCGCCGCCGTTTTCGGTGATGGCCCAGACGTGTGCGCCCGGGAGGGCGAGCGTGTCGGCGATGTAGTCGCGCGTTTGCTCGACGCTTTTGTGCGCGGGGCTCGACCAATAATGGTGAGTCTCTTCATCGCTGTGCGCTGCGTAGAGCGCATCGGCATCAGCGAGTTCAAGCGGGCGCAGGATGGCGCCCGGTGCTTCAAGCCGCGGCGTCGTCATCGTTTGCCCTTTCCTTAGGGATCTATGGCGAAATCGGCCGCCGGCTCACCGTCGAAAAATCTCTGGTACGCGCTCTCATAGGCGGTTTCGAGATGGCGAGTGAACAGCTTTGTGTCGAAGAGAGGCGCTGTCTTCCCGTTCGCGTGAATTCTTTGGCGAATGTCTTTCAGACGCGCAGGATCGGCGGCAAGTTCAAAAGCGAGCTGTTCGTATTCTTCCTCAGACGCAGTCACCAGCGCCGTCATGTCGAGCGCCGCAAGGAGGCTGCCGGCGACTCTGGCCGCAAAAGACCGACCTAGTTTGGTAACAATCGGTAGCCCGGCCCACAGCGCGTCACTCGCAGTGGTGTGGGCGTTATAGTTGAACGTATCGAGAAAAAGGTCGGCAAGCCGGTGACGCGCCAGATGCTCGCTTAGCGGCAGGGGCTTAGCAAAAATGATGCGCGCCGGATCGACGCCGCGTTTAGCGGCTTCGATCCCGAGGTTGATCTCAACGCGCGCGTTGCTCGCCAAAAGCCACAGAACGCTTCCATCGACGCGTTGGAGAAGGCGCATCCAGATATCGAACTCGGCAGGCGTGATCTTGTAGGTATTGTTGAAGCTGCAGAAAACAAAGCCTTGCTCTGGCAGTCCGGCTTCCGGACGTGTGAACATGCGATCCGAGATTTTGCGTACGCTGTCGTTAACTTGGTACGTGTGCGGCATGTAGATGACGCTCTCCGTATAGGCGGAGCGCGCGTCGCCGGGGATCAACTCTTTGTCGGCGACGATGTAATCGTAGAAGGGCGCGCCCATGGTGCCGGGATAGCCCAGATAATTGATCTGCACCGGCGCCGCGCCGTGCCAGAAAACGCCGGCGCGATTGCGCTCCGAATAGCCCGAGAGATCGACTGCGACGTCGATGCCCTCGCCTTTCGCGAGGGCTGCAATGCTCTCGTCGCTTTGCAAGCGGACGTCATGGAATACGTCAAATGCGCGGCTGACGCGCGCACGCATCGCATCGTCGGCGGTCGGCCCGTATGAAAAAGCGGTGAGGCTGAAGCGACTCTTGTCGTGATGCTCGAACAGCCCCGCCATCAGAAACATCATAGCGTGATTGCAGTAGTCGCCCGAGAAATAGCCAATGCGTAACCGCTCAGGCCTCGCGTCCGGGCGCGGGAAGGGCGGCCGCGGCCGTGGCGGGTAGGTCGTCGAAGCAAAGCGCTCGGCCCGAATGCGCTGGCGCATCGGATGATCGTCAAAAGAGAGCATGGAGAAGGGCGGCACGACGCCGCCGGATACGCCCAGGGTGGTGACAAACTCCCGATCCGTCTCAAGGCCTGTCCAATCGCACAGTCGCGCGCGCTGATGCATGCGTTGCGCGCGCGCCAGAGCCAAGTCCGATTGGAGCTCGATCGCCCGGTCAAAACTTTGTACGGCCTCCTCGGGGCGGCGCAGGTCCGCGTATGCGACGCCAAGATTGAGATGCGCGTCGGCGAAACGCGGATTGAGCGTGAACGCGCGGATGAAGCATTCCACCGCTTCAGGCGTGCGGCGCTGCAGCCTCAAAACGAGGCCGAGATTGTTGTACGCCGGGGCCAGGCCCGGGTTGAGCTTCAGCGCCTGCATGTAGCACTGGATAGCTTCGTTCAGCCGACCCTGTGTTTTTAGCACGCTGCCCAAATTGTTGTGTGCGTCAGCGAAATTTGGCTTGAGCGCCAAGGCGCGCCGGTAGCATGCGGCTGCCTCATCGTGCTGATTGAGTTCGTCGAAGGCGATGCCAAGATTGTTGTGCGCGTCGGCGTAATCCGGCTTGAGCTTCAAGGCTCTTTTGAATTGCGCAATAGCTTCGTCGTGGCGGCGAAGCATTCGCAACGCGACTCCCAGGTTTTGATGCGCTTCGGCATAGCTCGGATTGAGTTGCAGCGCCGATTTGAAGCTGGCGAGCGCTTTCTCCGGGCGTCCAAGCTCGATAAGCGTGCTGGCGAGATTGTTGTGTGCGGCGGCGAACCGGGGATCGAGCTTCGCCGCCCGCTTGAAGCACTCAAGCGCCTTTTGGTGCTGGCCTTGTTTAAGGTAGGCGATGCCTAGCTCATTTTGGGCGTCAGCGGGATTTTTCACGGCGCAGCTCTTTACTGTGCCGCTTCCGCTTTCAGCCGCTCGCTGGCGCGAAGCTTCACGCTTTCGCTGCGCAGCTGGCCGCAGGCGGCGAGGATGTCGCGGCCGCGCGGGGTGCGGATGGGCGAGGAATAGCCGGCGCGGTTCAAGACTTCGGCGAACGTTTCGATCGTTTCCCAGTCCGAGCACTCGTAGTTCGTGCCGGGCCACGGATTGAACGGGATGAGATTGATCTTGGCCGGGATGCCGGCGAGCAACTTCACAAGCGCCTTAGCTTCCGGCAGGGAGTCGTTGACGCCTTTCAGCATCACGTACTCGAACGTCACGCGCTTGGCATTGTTGAGGCCCGGATACTCGCGGATCGCGGCGAACAATTCTTCGAGATTGTATTTCTTGTTCAGCGGCACGAGCTGGTTGCGCAGCTCATCGTTGGTGGCGTGCAGCGAGATGGCGAGCATGGCGCCGGTGCGATCGCCCAGCTCTTTGATGCGCGGCGCGACGCCGGCGGTGCTGACGGTGATGCGGCGGCGGCCGATGGAGATGCCGTCGCCATCCGAGATGATGGCGATGGCGGTGTCGACATGGTCGAGATTGTAGAGCGGCTCGCCCATGCCCATGAACACGATGTTGGTGAGCTGGCGGTCGCCGTCATTGAGCGGGCGCTCCGCTGTCGGCCATTCGCCCAGCGCGTCGCGCGCGATCATCACTTGCGTGACGATCTCGGCGGCGGTGAGATTGCGGACGAGCTTCTGCGTGCCAGTGTGGCAGAAGGTGCAGTTCAGCGTGCAGCCAACTTGGCTGGAAACACAAAGCGCGCCGGCCTTGCCGACGCCGGGAATGAACACAGCTTCCGCTTCTATGCCGGGGCCGAGGCGGATCAGCCATTTGCGTGTGCCGTCTTGGCTAATCTGCTGCGTGACGATTTCCGGGCGCGCCAACGTGTAGTGATCGGCTAGTGTGGCGCGCAGCTCCTTGGCGACATTGGTCATCGCGCCAAAATCGGTGACGCCGTAATGATAAATCCAGCGCCAGAGCTGCTCGGCGCGCATCTTGGCCTTCTTCGGCTCAACGCCGACGGCGACAAGCTTCTTGGCCAACTCCGGTTTGGAGAGGCCAGCGAGGGAGGGAGGGGCTGCGGTCACGCCCGGTTTATGGGCACGCTTCGCAGGCGCCGCAATCCCCAACACCGCATAGGACGCCGCCAACGGGCGAGGTTCCGTATCTTCGTTGACGCGGCCGCCGGCTCATTTGAAAGTCCAGGGCTTCAGCCAAGAGGCGGAGGGAGGCAAACATATGCAAGACTATTCTGGTGGTGATCCGACAGCCGCAATCGCCGCAATGAGCGGCCTGATGGGCATCTTCCTGCTCGTCGGCTTGGCCATGCTGGTGCTCTTCATTGTGTTTTGGTGGAAGATCTTTTCGAAGGCCGGTTACAGCGGCGCGCTATCTTTGATCTTCTTGGCCTCGATCATTCCGCTCATTGGATGGGTGGTGCCGATCGCTCTCATCGGCTGGTTCGCGTTCGCCGAATGGCCAGCGCTGAAGAACCGAGGCGGGACGCCGCCCGTCAGCTGAATTCGACATTTGTAATTTTGAAGCGCCGCGCTGATCGCGCGGCGCTTCTTTATTGGTCGCTTGGCGGGCGTTTCGGCAGCTTCAGCCGCGCTTCGCGGAAGGTGATGAACAATGTGGAGGCGATGACGATCGCTGCCCCGGCCATAGCGAGCGGATCGGGCACGTCCTGGAACAGTACGAAGCCGACGATGAGCGCGAACAGCAGCCGGCTGTAGTCGATTGGCGCCATCGCGGTCGTATCGCCGATCGCCATGCCCTTGATGTAGCAGCTTTGTGCGACGAGGCCGGCGACGCCCATGATCGAGAGCAGCGCGAGGTCCGGCCATGTCGGCCATTGCCACTCGAACGCAGCGACCGGCGCTGCGAGCAGGAGGCCGAGCACCGCACTCCACGTCGTGAGCACCAGCACGCTATTGTCGCGCGTCATAATCTTCATGCCGGTGATGGTGGTGGCGAACAGAGCAGCGGAGGCGAGCGCGGCTAGGGCGGGCAAGCTGCCGTGGCCGCTCATGGTTGGCTGCAGGATCAGCAGCACGCCGAGAAAGCCGACGATCGTCGCCCCAAGACGCCACGGGCCGATGCTTTCGCGCAGCACCAGCACCGCGAGCGGCACGATCCAGAGCGTGCGCGTAAATGAAAGCGCGTTGGCCTCGGCGAGTGGCAATTCCTGATAAGCGTAGAACGCAAGAATGACTGAGAACGTGCCGACCAGCGCCCGGTAGATCATGATCCCGGGGCGAGTGGTGCTGAATGCCGCGCGCGGATCGCGCGCAATGATCGGCACCAGTACGATCACGGCGGCGGCTTGTCGGTAGAAGGTTTGCAGCGCGGGGGAGTAGCCGTCGCCCAGATATTTCACGAGCGTCGTCATCAGCGTGAACGCAGCGGCGGAGCCGAGCATCCACAGCGCGCCGCGTACATTGCGCGAAAGTCCAGATCCGCCGGGCTGGCTCACTTCTTCGGCTTGAGCCGTTCGCTCATCTCCGGCGGCCGGCCGCCCGGCATGATTGGGCGCGCGGGATAGCCGCCATGCGCGAGCAGGCGGTCGTACATAACGAGTGCGCCGGCGAGGCCGACATTGACGCAAAACTTGGTCGGGATTTTCACCACGTGCTGGCAGCGCGAAAGCAATTCGGGGCTGATCGAGCCGCGCTCGCGGCCAAGCACATAGGCAGCGGCCTGCGGATGCTGGAAGCGTGGCAGCTCAACCGCGTCATCTGTGAGTTCGACGCCGACGAGCGCACAACCTTTCGGTAAGCGCATTTCATCCACGCTATTCCACGGATAGTAAGGCACGTGCTTGAAACTGCGCGAGGTGTCCGCGTTGTAGGCTTCACGCACTTTCGGGTGGGCGTTGACGGTGAAGAAAAAGCTCGCGCCGAACGCATGCGCGGTGCGCATGAGCGCGCCGACGTTCATGGGCTTGGAAATGTCCTCGGCGCCAATGCCGAAATAGCCGCGCATTACCGGAGGTCCGGCAACCAATCGCCGCCGCGGCGCCGGCAGTTTTCATACGGGCCGCCGTTCGCGCCGCTCAGCGTGGCGCGGCCGCCGGCTTCGGTGAGTGTGATCGCGCCGTTGGAGTAGGAGCGGCCGCTCTCGGTCGCGACGGGCGCGAGTCGGTTGGTTTCACCGCCGGCGTAAACTTCAACGGAATCGCCCACAGTGCGCAGGCTAAAGCTATTGTCGTTCGCGCACGACCAGCTGAGCCGCTCACCTTGTGACAAGTCTCGCGCACTCTGGCAGGCGCCGAGTGCGAGCAAGCACGCGCCAAGGATCATGGATCGCATCATATCGCTCAGCTCCGGCGGCAGTTTGTGTACGGGCCGCCATTGGCGCCGTTGAGCGTGCCGTTGTCGGCGTAGGAGACTTGGCCGTTGCTGTAGCCGCTGCCGGAGGCTGCAAGCGTATAGAGCTGCCCGCCTGCGAAGATTTCCGCTGCGCCAGCATTGGTGATGCGTACGGAGTACGCGGCGCCGCCGTCGCAACGCCAATCGGTGCGTGGGCCACCGGTTTGCGCGGTGGTGCCGCAGGCGGCGAGCGCGGCGACGAGGGCGAGTGCGAGCAACTTCTTCATCGGATCACCTTTGCTAGAATGTTTTCACTTCGCGTAGCCCGCGCGCATTGGCGAGACCGCGTTTCATGCCTTGGCTTGCGAACGGTGCGGCGACGTTGCCGTGTTTATCCACTGCGATCAGCCCGCCATAGCCGCCGAGCTTGCGCACATCTTCGATCACGCCGGCCGCCGCCTGTTCGAGAGTTTGGCGAGCATAGGCGATGCGCGCCGAAACATCTGCCGCTGCATTCACGCGCATGAAGTATTCACCGAGGCCGGTGCAAGAAACGGCCGCGCGTTCATCGGCCCAGCAACCGGCGCCGATGATCGGCGTGTCGCCGACGCGGCCGGGCATCTTGCCATGCAGGCCGCCGGTGGATGTCGCCGCGGCGAGATTGCCGTTGGTATCGAGCGCGACCGCGCCGATCGTGCCGCCGCCGGGGAGGCCGCTCTCGGCCGGCACGTAATAGGTTTTCGGATCGTCGACTTTCTCAAAGCCTTCGTTCGTTGCGAATTGCGCCGCGCCGTCGCCGACGAGAAGGACGTGTGACGTTTTCTCCATCACGCCGCGCGCAACGCGCACCGGCGAGGTGAAGCCGCGCAGCGCCGCAACCGCGCCCGCCGCACGCGTCGCGCCATCCATGAGCGAGGCATCGAGTTCGACAACACCATCAGCATTCGGCGCAGCGCCCTTGCCAGCGACATGCAAGCCGCTGGCTTCCAGCGCGCCGGCCATGGCGGTGACGACATCAAGCGCGCTCATGCCTTTAGCCAGCATCGCCGAGCCGCGGTCGAGCAGCGCCGCCATATGTTCTTCTTCGCGCTGATAAGCGCGTTCGGCGATGGCGCCGGCGCCGCCATGAAGGGCAATCGCCCAGGTCGAAGTCATGGGCGGCTTATACCTAGATTTGCCGCGGTTTCACCTAGGGGTTTGTTCCGTCGGTGTGACCTCTGCGCCGCCGCGCCGGCCGAACATGCCTTGTCGCCAGCCGACATAGAGCGCGATCAGGGTGGCGGTGGGGATAAAGCCGTCGGCCTGATCGGTGACGTCGATCAGCTCCCACGCGTTCACGAGGCCAGCCGGCCCCCACAGCGCGAACATAACGATGGTGCCGATACCGTCGGTCACCGTGCCGAAGATCGGGATGCGCCCCAGAGTAAAGTCGGCGATGTCGATGACGATCGAGAGCGCTAAGCGCCAGTAAAAGCCGGTGCGGGTCATGGGCGCTCCCTTCGCGGCACGTTGCCGTGGGCGAGAGAATGCCCGAAAGAAGAGGGCGAAGCCAAGTCGAGGACGAACATGAAAGCGCTGCTCAGCACCAAAATCGGACCGCCGGAAGAGTTGGAGTTCGCCGATGCGCCGGACCCGGTCGCTGGCGAAGGCGAGGTGGTGGTTGCGGTGAAGGCGGCGGGTGTGAACTTTCCCGACGCGCTGATCATCGAGGATAAATACCAGTTCAAACCGGAGCGCCCATTTGCGCCAGGCGGCGAAGTCGCCGGCGTGGTGGAGAGCGTGGGCCCGGGCGTCTCGCACGTGAAGGTTGGTCAGCGCGTGATCGGCTCATCGGGCTGGGGCGGCTATGCTGAGAAAATCAAGCTGCCGGCGGCGCGGATCATGCCGATTCCGGATGCGATGCCGTTCGATGAAGCGAGCGCGTTCATTCTGACGTACGGCACATCTTATTACGCCTTGAAAGACCGTGGCCACCTGAAGGCCGGTGAGACAGTGCTCATCCTTGGCGCAGCCGGTGGTGTTGGCGTCGCGGCGATCGAATTGGCCAAAGCGATGGGCGCGCGCGTCGTTGGCGCGGTGTCGAGCGAAGCCAAAGCCGCGTTTGCGATGGAAGCCGGCGCGGACGCGACGGTGATCTATCCGCCCGGCGCGTTCGCGAAGGATCAGAGCAAGGCATTGTCCGAAAGCTTCAAGCAAGTCACCGGCGGCGGCGCCGACGTGATTTACGACGCTGTCGGCGGCGATTATTGCGAGCCGGCGCTGCGGGCAATGAATTGGAACGGGCGCTATCTGGTGATCGGCTTTCCGGCAGGCATCCCAACGCCGCCGCTTAATCTGACGCTGCTGAAGAGCTCGTCCATCGTCGGCGTGTTCTGGGGCGCGAGCGTCGCGCGTGAGCCGAAGCTGCACGAAGGCAATGTGCGCGATCTCTTCGCGCTTTATGCCGAAGGAAAAATTCGCCCGCGTATCTCCGCGCACTATCCGCTGAAGGACGGCGGCAAGGCGATCCGGGCGCTGATGGACCGCAGCGCGACCGGGAAACTTGTTGTGACGATGGACTAGCGGGCGGACTGGCATGCGGGACCGGGCGTGATGTTTGTCACCTGCCAGGACTGACCGAGCGCACTGCCGCTGTGCGCGCTGTTGCATCATTTTGTTGATGTGACTGGTTTGGAGCCGCGCCGCGGCGTGTGGAGGGTTTGATGAAGAGACGTGGCTTTATGGTGCTGGCCGCCGCTTTGATGGCGTCTGCGTGCGCGTCTGCGCCTGAGGCGCCGAGGCAGAGCTTCACGTCCGACCGTATCAGCGTGGTGACACGCGGCAGCGGGCCGGATGTGATCTTCATTCCTGGCCTCAGTTCGCACCGCGATGTGTGGGCGGAGACGGCCGACGCGCTTGATGATCGCTACACTGTGCATTTGGTGCAGCTGAATGGTTTTGGCGGCTTCCCGGCGGCGGGCAATGCTGAGGGTCCGGTCGCGGCGCCGGTGGCCGAAGAGATCGCGCGCTATATCGCAGAGCAGGGGCTCGAACGCCCTGCCGTGATCGGCCACTCGATGGGCGGCACGATGGGCATGATGCTGGCGGCGCGTCATCCGAACAGCGTCGGTAAGTTGATGGTTGTCGACATGATTCCATGGATGGGCGCGATGTTCGGCCCGCCCGGCGCGACTGCCGAAAGCGTGCGCCCGGTGGCGGACCAAGTGCGCGCCGGCATGATGGCCGCGCCGGCCGATCAGACCTCCGTCGCTGAAGCGACCATCGCAACGATGATCCGTACCGAAAGCGCACGTGCCCAGCATGTCGAATATTCGCGCCTCAGCGATCGCGCGACATCGGCGAATGCGTTTCACGAGCTGATCGTCACCGATCTGCGCCCTGAGCTGGCGAACATCACCGCGCCGACAACGGTGTTGTTCGTGATCCCGCCGAGCGCGCCGATCACGCCGGAGCAATATGAAGGCTACGTGCGTATCTCGTACGCGAACCTGCCGAATGCGCGGATCGTGAAAGTCGATGATGCCTGGCACTTCATCATGATCGATCAGCGCGAGCGCTTTATCCGCGAGGTTGTGGCGTTTTTGGCGGAGTAGCCCCGTCATCCCCTCCTCCGCAAGGGAGGAGGGGAGCGCGTTAGCGCTGCTGAAATCCCGCCAACACTTCGCACACCCAGCGCGCTGCTGTGAGTGCGCTAATGGCGGCGACATCGAGTGAAGGGTCGAACTCCGTAAGGTCCACACTACGCACTTTCGGATGCGCGCAGATCAAGCGCGTCGCATCGAAGAAGGCTTGCACCGGAACGCCGCCGGGCCGCGCGCCTGGTGCGCCGGGCATGGCGCTGCGCTCGACCACATCAATATCGAAATCGACATGGATAACATCGCAGCGTGAGGCGAGCATCGCCAGCGCGTGCTCGGCGATTGCGGCGAGACCTTCGGCTTTGCACGCGGCGGCGGTGGCGACGGTGATGCCGGCGGCTTTGGCTTTGTCGTGCGCCTTCTTTGTGTTGGCGAAAGGGAGCAGCCCCAGCTGCGCGATATGCGCTCCAGGCAAGCCGTCTTCGAGCAGTGCCTGAATCGGGTTGCCATTGGTGAGGCCGCAATCGGTGTCGCGGAGATCGAAGTGCGCGTCGAGCGTCAGCACACCGACGCGCTGTAGCGTTGGGTCGAGTGCGTGAACGCAGGGGCGCGTGACAGCGTTATTGCCGCCGAGCACGATGGTGAGTTCGTGCTGCTGTGTGAGCCGGCTGATCCGTTCGATCATCGGCGCGAGCGAGTTGGCCGGCTGCAGTTCCTCAAGGCCGATGTCGCCGTCATCGAAGATGCGCAGTGTTGAGAGATCGGTTCCAGTTTCTAGATCGTAGACGCTCATCCGCTTCATCGCGGTGCGCACCGTTTCGGGCGCGAGATCGCAGCGGCCTGGCGTGATCGAGCCCAGGCCCAAAGGCGCGCCGATGAGTGCGACGGGCGCGCCGGCGTCCTGCGTCAGCAGATCGGCGGCGGAAAACCAGGAGCGGCAATCGGAATCGGTCATGCGGGATTTATGGACCGCCGGCGTCTCGCCTGCCAGCACTGGCGTTTGCCGGCGGGACGCCGGCGGTCCATAAAAGATTCATGTGGGACACGCTTTGGGTTGACGCGAACCTCGCCACCATGACGCCCGGCGGCAAGCCGTACGGCGAGATTCAGCGCGGCGCGGTGGCGGCGAAGGACGGCAAAATTGCGTGGGTTGGCTTCGCGGCCGACCTCCCGGGACACGCCGTCGATCTCGCGCACGAAGTCCGGCGCTGCGACAATGCCTGGATCACGCCCGGCTTGGTCGATTGCCACACACACCTGGTGTTCGGCGGCGACCGGGCGCGCGAGTTCGAGATGCGCTTGCAGGGCAAGAGCTACGAAGAGATTGCACGCGCCGGCGGCGGCATTGTTTCCACCGTGGCGGCGACACGCGCGGCTTCGCGCGAGGAGTTGGTGGCAAGCGCGGCAAAGCGGCTGGCCGGGCTGACTCGCGAGGGCGTGACGACGGTGGAGATTAAGTCGGGCTACGGGCTCGATCTCGAAAACGAGATCAAGATGCTGGAAGCGGCGGGTGAACTGGCAGCGCGCGGCGACGTGCGCGTGAAGCGCGCGTTCTTGGGGCTGCACGCGCTGCCGCCGGAGTTTAAGGATGATCGCGCCGCATACGTGCAACTCGTCGCCGACGTGATGATCCCAGCGATCGCAGCGGCGGGGCTAGCGGAAGCTGTCGATGCGTTCTGCGAGAATATCGGCTTCACCGCGGAGGAGGTGGACTATGTGTTCTCATCTGCGCTCGAGAATGGCCTCGCGGTGAAACTGCATGCCGAGCAGCTCAGCAATCAGAACGGCGCGGCTTTGGCGGCGCGCTATCAAGCGCTCTCGGCGGATCATCTTGAGCATCTCGACGACGCCGGCATCGCAGCGATGGCGGCGAGCGGTACAGTCGCCGTTCTGCTGCCGGGCGCGTTTTATTTCTTGCGCGAGACGCAATTGCCGCCAATCGCGAAACTGCGCGCAGCGGGCGTGCATATGGCGGTCGCCAGCGATTGCAATCCGGGGACATCGCCGATGACCTCGCCGCTGGCGTCGCTCAACATGGCGTGCACGTTGTTTCGGCTGACGCCGGAAGAAGCGCTAGCCGGCATCACGCGCGAAGGCGCGCGCGCGCTCGGGATATCGGACGATGTCGGCACGCTCGAAGTCGGCAAGGCCTGCGATCTTGCTGTTTGGGACGTGAAGTCACCGGCGGAGCTGAGCTACTGGCTGGGCGCGCCGCTGTTGCGTGAACGCGTGTTTGCAGGGCGCGTCGTCTGAGCTAGAACGCTCGAAATTTTCCGGAGCTTTCTCATGGATCCCCGTCACGATGCATCGCGCGTGATCCGCGCGCCGCGTGGAAACGACCGCACGTGCAAGAGCTGGCTGACGGAAGCGGCGCTGCGCATGCTGATGAACAATCTCGATCCCGATGTGGCGGAGCATCCGGAAGAGTTGGTCGTGTACGGCGGCATCGGCCGCGCGGCGCGCGATTGGAAGAGCTACGATAAGATCGTTGAGACGCTGCGCCGTCTAGAGGAAGACGAAACGCTGCTGATTCAGAGTGGCAAGCCGGTTGGCGTGTTCAAGACGCATGCGGATGCGCCGCGCGTCTTGTTGGCCAATTCGAACCTCGTTCCGAAATGGGCGACGTGGGAGCATTTCGACGAACTCGATCGCAAGGGCCTGATGATGTACGGCCAGATGACGGCCGGCTCGTGGATTTACATCGGCACGCAAGGCATCGTTCAGGGTACGTACGAGACGTTCGCCGAAATGGGCCGCAAGCATTTTGGCGGCGATTGGAAGGGCAAATGGATTTTGACGGCCGGCCTCGGCGGCATGGGCGGCGCGCAACCTCTGGCGGCGGTGATGGCGGGCGCCTGCTGCTTGGCGATCGAATGCCAGAGCGATCGCATCGATAAGCGTCTGCAGACGCGCTATTTGGACAAACGCGCCGAGACGCTCGATCAAGCGATGGCGATGATCAACGAGGCGTGTGCGAAGGGCGAAGCGATCTCAGTCGGCTTGCTTGGCAACGCGGCGGAGATTTTGCCGGAGATGGTCAAACGCGGCATTCGCCCCGACGCCGTGACGGATCAGACTTCGGCGCACGATACGGTCAATGGCTATCTGCCCGCCGGCTGGAGCGTTGAGCGCTGGAACCAAACGCGCGTGCAGAATCCGGAAGCGGTGCGCGAAGCGGCGTCTGCGTCGATCGTGGTGCATGTGAAAGCGATGCTCGACTTCCACAACATGGGCATCCCCACGGTCGATTACGGCAACAACATTCGCCAAGTGGCGAAGGATAACGGCGTTGAGAATGCCTTCGCGTATCCGGGATTTGTGCCGGCGTACGTGCGACCGTTGTTTTGCCGCGGCGTCGGGCCGTTTCGCTGGGCGGCGCTGACGGGCAATCCGGACGACATCGCCAAGACCGACGCCAAAGTTAAGGAGCTGATCCCGAACGACGCGCACCTGCATCGGTGGCTCGACATGGCGAAGGAGCGGATCGCGTTCCAGGGTTTGCCGGCGCGGATTTGTTGGGTGGGCTTGGGCCAGCGCCATCGCTTGGGTCTCGCATTCAATGAGATGGTGGCGCGCGGCGAGATCGGGCCGTTGGTGATCGGGCGCGATCATTTGGATTCAGGCTCAGTCGCGTCGCCGAACCGCGAAACCGAAAAAATGCGCGATGGCTCCGACGCGGTCAGCGATTGGCCGTTGCTCAACGCTTTGCTCAACACTGCGGGCGGCGCGACCTGGGTGTCGCTGCATCATGGCGGCGGGGTCGGCATGGGCTATTCGCAGCATTCGGGAGTCGTGATCGTGTGCGATGGCACCGAAGCGGCATCGAAGCGCATCGCGCGCGTGCTTTGGAATGATCCAGGCACCGGCGTGATGCGTCACGCCGATGCTGGCTACGAAGATGCAATCGCGTGCGCGAAAGAGCAGGGGCTCGACCTGCCGTCGATCGACTAGCAGCCCATCGGGTCCATCATCCAACCGAGCAACGCATCATCCGCGCCGCGCACCTCCGGCGCGTCGTAACATAGGCCGCCCGGATTCTCGCCCGGGCCACGGACGAAGAGCGCCGCGTGTTCCGTCGCGACCACGAGCGTCTCACTGCGAGGGCCGAAGCTGATGACTTCCGGCGAATTGCCAGGCGCTACGGTGCAGTCGGACGCATCGCCCCCACTGAGCCGAACGAGCATGTTTCCGTCGGCTTGCCGCCCCGCATATGTGACCCAGCGCGTCTGCGGCGAGCGCGCTATGCAAGCGTCGATCTGAGGCATCAGCGCAATGAGTTGGTGGTCCCAGCGCATCGCCGCGCAACCGGGATAGGCTTGACCGCCATAGCTCACCGTCGCGCGCATCGGATAGGGGACGCCGTCCATCGTGCAGTTTGTCTCGACCAGATCGAGCGTGATCTCGTCCGCCATCAGACGATAGCCGCTCTGCATTGTTTGCGGCGGCGTCCAAACACCGGATGCCTCCACAGCGCCGTCATCGACGCTGAACGACACGGCCAACAGATCGGGATCCGCTGTGAGCGTCCAGTTATTGCCGAGGCCAAGGACCACGCCATAGGGCAGCGCGCGCTCACTTGGATCCGGCACATCATCAGAGCTTTCAGTGCTTGGCCCGCAAGCCGCGAGCAGACACGCCGCCGCCAAGATCATCGCCCGCATCGCACTCTCCTCAGCTCGCAAACACCAGCGCCACCACGCCCCACACGATCAGAACCTGCGCGGCGACATAAGTCCACCACACCACCGGCCCTGTCCAACGGCGCGCGCGAGAGTCCGCAGGTAAACGAAACAGCTCCGCCGCCAGCACGAAATCGCTGACCAAAAAGCTCACGGCCCCAATCGTTGCGGGCCAGCCCGGCCAAGGCAGCCACATCGCGGTGACGCCCATGAGTGTGATCGCGAGCGCGTAGGGGATCACGGCCAGCGCCATCCAGCCCAGCTTCGGCGCCATCCAAATGAGAAAGCCCAGCGATGTCGCGATCACCAGCGCCATGCCGAGATAGCGCGGCCACAGCGGAGAATTGTCGCCGGAGAAAAACCAGAGGAAGAAGAAGATCAGCACGTAAGCGAGCTGCGCGATCAGGAAAGAGAGAATGCCGAGCGGCAGCGTCCATTTCTTGTCGAACGCCAGGAAGAAATCGCCCAACGCGGATGCAACGATTGCGACGATCAGCGGGAAGGGCGCCCCGGCGATGATCAGCGCGGCGGCGATGAAGCCGAGAAAGCCCGTCTTCACCAGCGCGCGCGGCCAGCTTGGCGGCCGGCGCAAATAGTACGTCCCGTACGCGATCGCGGCGGCGACACCGAGCGCGGCGCAAATCCAGAACGCCGGACCTAGCGTCATCGCCCCCATTTTTTCCGCCCCCATTCTGCCACGGTTCAGCTAGGCGTGTTACAGCAGAGTCAGGGACGGGAGGATAGCGGATGGCTGGGAGCTTCTGGCGTTTTCGGATGATGATGGCTGCTTCGGTGGTCGCGCTGGTGGCGGCATGCGCCACGGCGCCGACGCTGGAGGAGCTCGACGCGCGTGCGTGGGCGCAAGCGCAGCAGGCGGACTCGCCGCAGCTCTATCAATCCTATCTCGGGCAGTATCCGAACGGGTTGTTCGCTGGGCAGGCGCGTTCGCGTCTGGAAGCGCTGGCGGTTGAAGAGCGCGAAGCGTGGGCGCAGGCACGCCGCATCGACACCGAGTTCGCGTATCAGGACTATGTCACCCGCTATAACTGGTCCGGCAATGTTGTCGAAGCAGTGAGGCGGCGCGATATTCTGGCGGCGCCCCGGCTCGCGGCAGAAGAGCGCGCGGCTTGGGAAGAGGCCGTCGGGTTTGACCGCATCGAGCATTATGAAGCGTTCTTGCAGCGCTGGCCGGGTGGCGCTCACGCCGAGGACGCGCGCGAGCGGCTTGCCTATTTGTGGAATACGGATGAAGGCGCCTGGGTGCGCACGCGGCGGCTGAACTCGCCGGGCGCTTATGCAGACTTTATCTACGCCTATCCGCGTTCGCCGTACGCAACAGAAGCGCGCGCCGCGCTCGATCAGTTCCGGCGCGAAGACGATTACGCCTGGAACAATGCGCGGCGTCGCCACAACATCCGCGAGTACGAGCGTTATCTGCGCGATTATCCCGATGGCGCGCATCGCCGCGATGCGGAGCGCGCGGTGTATCAAATCCGCGCCGAGGATCGCACCGCTTGGGATCGTGCAGCACGGCGCGATACCATCGATGCTTACGATCTTTATCTCAGCACGCAGCAAGACGGCGATTATCGCGACGAGGCGCAGCGGCGCATCCGCCAGTTGCGCGATGCGCAATCGTATCCGCCGCCGCAGCCGCCGCCGGTCGTGTCGCCGCCGGTGATGCCGCCGCCGCCAGTGACGCCGCCGCGTCCGCCGCGCCCGCCCGTGGTGCGCCCGCCGCCAGTTGTGTCTCCGCCAGTGACGCCGCCTGCGCCGCCGGTGACGCCACCACCACCACCACCGCCACCGCTGG
>JAWXAM010000133.1:0-16460 GCA_034439495.1 Terricaulis sp.
CGCCATGGGCGCGATGAGTTCAAAATATAACGACACGCCGGAGAAGGCCTCACGCGCGTACGACAAGAACCGCGACGGCTTCGTGATCGCGGGCGGCGCCGGCGTGCTGGTGCTGGAAGAGTATCAGCGCGCCAAGAAGCGCGGCGCGAAGATTTACGCAGAAGTCGCCGGCTATGGCGCGACAAGCGATGGCCACGACATGGTGGCCCCTTCAGGCGAAGGCGCGGCGCGCTGCATGCAGATGGCGATGCGCTACCTCGATCGGCCGGTCGATTATCTCAACACCCACGGCACCTCGACGCCGGTGGGCGATGTGAAAGAAATGGAAGCGGTGCGCGCGGTGTTCGGTTCGAAGCCGCCGATGATTTCGAGCACCAAGTCGCTGACTGGCCACTCACTCGGCGCGGCCGGCGTGCAGGAAGCGATCTATTCGATCCTGATGCTGAATAACGGCTTTGCGTGCGAGAGCGCGCATATCGAAGAGCTCGACCCGGCGTTCGAAGATTTGCCGATCCTGCGTGAGCGGGTCGATCGCGAGCTGAATTGCGTGCTGAGCAATTCGTTCGGCTTCGGCGGCACCAACGCGACGTTGGCGTTTACGCGGGTCGCGGCCTGATCGTTTAGGCCTGCGGTTCGAGTTCGTTCAGCGCCGCGAGCAGCGCCGTTTCATTGGCGGTGCGCTTGCCGTCGTCCTTGGTCATGCCAACGGCCCACGCCATTTCAACGAGCGTGAGCTTTGAGTCCTGCTCGTACTCGGCGTTCACCGCTTCGTAGTGGGCCTCGAACGCCTCGGTGGCGTTGTAATTCAGCTTCTTGCGGAACGCGGAAAAGCCGCCCTCAAACATGCTGCTCAAGAAAGCCACCGCGCCTTTTTGCGGGCTATGCAGCCACTTTTGGCGTGCCGCCATGCTTTCAGCTTCGAGCAGTTTCGGCGCGCGGCGGCCCATCAGATGGTTGAGCATCGCTTTGACGAAGAGATCGCCCCAGGCTTCGTCATTGGCGCGGCCATCGCACTCAGCGTCGAGCGTAAACAGCCAGCGCGCCTCATCCTCAGTGACGGCGACTGCGCCAGATCCGGCAGCGGCATAGAGGCACCGGCGCACGAGCGCGACGTCCGCCGCGTTCAACGCCCTACCCGCGACATGCGCCGACACACGCTGGCGCGCAAACGCGCTCAGTGATTCCGGCGCGCTTTCGGCGCGTTCTAGAACTTTGAGCACGGTTTCCAATTCGGTTTCGGCGGCGCCTTCATGGCCGAAGCTGGCGATCAGCCACGTCACTGTGCCTTCATCGACATGGCCGGGATACACGCCGCTCTGCAGCACGTGATCGACGATGGCTTCAACGAACGCGCTCGCCCAGGCTTCGTCGGTGTTGGCGACGCGATCCTGCAACGCCACCATCACGTCGGCTTCTTGACGCGTGACCACGCCATCCGGGAAAATTTCCTTGCGCATACGCAGCGCTTCGTCCGCGCTGATGCGGCGGTCGGCGGCGAGATCGTCGGCAAGGCTCATCAGGGCGGCGTTGTGCATCGAAAGCTCCGTGGGGAGCATCACACATACCGCACAGCGCTTAACCCGCCGCAAAGCAGCAAGCTTAATGTAATCTTGAAAAGACGAACGCCGGCCCTTGCGAGCCGGCGTTCTCAAGCGATGCCCAGAGACGAGGGGTTAATTCGTCAGAGTGCCGCTCGATTCATTTGCGGCCTGTTGCGCGCCATCAATGGTTGCGTCGGCTTGGCGTTCGACGCTCGTGAACATGCGATCAGCTTCAATCGCCGCCTGCTGGAAAGAGCCTTGGCTATAAACGAACGCGAGCATCGCACCGACGATCAAGACGATGCCGACAAGCACGCCGAAGCCGAAGCCAAGGCCGCCGCGCTTCGGGCGTTCAATGATCACCCGGCCATCGGCATCTTGCTCGACGCGGGCCTCGTGAATTTTCGCCACTCGGCGCTCCTAGATTTTGTGCGTCTCAACGCTCGGGGCACAAACGCGAGTCTAGGCGCGCAGTTCCGGTCGAACGCGGGATCAGCTGCGCTCGATTGCTTGTGCGGCGGCGTCGATCGCAGCAGCGACGTCCTGCAATTGCGCTTCTGTCAGCGGGCCGCGCTCCATGCGCAGACGCAGTGCGAGTTTGAGGTTCTCCATTGCGCGGACGATTTGCGGCGCGCGGCCGCTGGAGAAACGCTCCTTCGCTGCAGCGAGGCGTTGCAACAAGTGCTCTGCGTCGGCGCGCTTGGCGGCGAGTTCATCGTTGCCCTGCTCGGTGAGTGCAAACAGCTTCTTGGCGCCCTCGCTGGGTTCCTGCTGCGCGAGGCCCATCTCTTCGAGCATGGTGAGCAGCGGGTAGATGACACCAGGGCTGGGCGCATAGAGGCCGCCCGAAAGCTGTTCGATCTCCTTGATCAGCTCGTAGCCGTGGCGGGGTTGTTCCCCCAGAAGGGCGAGGACGACGAGGCGCAGATCGCCCTGGTCGAACATGCGGCGCATGCCGCCGCCGTGGCGCCGGCCGTGATGGCCATGCTCGCGCTGGCCGTCCCAAGCGTCGCGGCGGGGGCCGCGCATGTGCCGACAGTGCATTCTTTTCTGATGATGAAACATTCAAACTCCGTGTGTGTTTCGATATATCGAAGTAAAAGATACATCGAAAGCGTATCTTGTCAAGGACGGGTCGCTGGCCTTGACCCGCGCCCCTCTCTGTCGGCAGGTGCCCGCCAAGAAATCAGGAGCTTCAGATGGCCGACGAGTGGGTGTTTCCGAAGGGCGAGCTAATGCGCGGCAAGCGCGGGCTGGTCATGGGCGTGGCCAATGACAAGTCGATCGCCTGGGGCATCGCTCAGCAGCTCGCGGCGCAAGGCGCGGAGATCGCCTTCACCTATCAGGGCGAAGCGCTGGAAAAGCGGATCAAGCCGTTGGCGGAAAGCGTCGGCTCCAAGATCGTGCTCGAGTGCGACGCGACCAATGACGCGCACCTCGACGCCGTCTTCGACCGCCTCGGCAAGGAATGGGGTGGGCTCGACTTCCTCGTCCACTCGATCGCCTTCTCCGACAAGAACGAGCTGAAGGGCTCATTCGTCGAGAACACGACGCGCGAAAACTTCCTGCGCTCGATGGACATCTCCGCGTTCTCATTCGTCGCCGCGGGCAAGCGTGCGTCGAAGCTGATGAAGCGCGACGGTTCGATGATCACGCTCACCTATCTCGGCGCCGAACGCGTGCTGCCGAGCTACAACGTGATGGGCGTGGCGAAGGCGGCGCTTGAAGCATCGATGCGCTACATGGCGCGCGATCTGGGCCCCAGCGGCATTCGCGTAAATGCGATCAGCGCCGGCGCAATGCGCACGCTTGCGATCGCCGGTATTCAAGGCGGACGTGGGCTTATTCAGACTGGCCGTGAATGGTCGGTGATGAAGGAAGACACGACGATGGAAGGCATCGCCGGCTGCGCGCTGTGGCTGCTGAGTGATATTGGCCGATCAACGACGGGCGAAGTGATCCACGTCGATGCTGGCTTCCACATCGTTGGCGTGCCAAGCACGGGCGAGGAATAAGGCTTAGTCCTTCGGCCGCTCGATGGCGTTGTCGATCTCGATGCCGGTTTCGTCGGCTAAGCCTTCGTGCGCTTCCGGCGTGTTCTCGGCCGCTTCAGGGATGACGACGCCGTACGCCATGCGCTCGGTGCGCTGACGCGCGAGACGATGTTCGAATTGCTGCAGCATCCGGCTCTCCTCCAGGGAGGCAAACGGCGAACGCGCCCGCGTGTTCCCCGTTAGATGGGAACCTGCGCGTCGATCAGGATTCGGCGGGCGGCCTCAAGCTCTTCCTCGATGACGAGCAAGCGCCAACCGCCCATGACGCCAGCATCTAGCTGGCCCGCGACCAAGCCCTGCTCCGGCATGACGACGCCGATGCCTTCCGCTTCCAACAAGGATCGCGCGACCATTGCTTCCGGGAAGGATGTGAACTTGGCGAGGGTGACGACGGCCATGGGGGCACTAGAGCATTGAACCGCCGGATCGCAAACGCATGATCTCAGAGCGCCGCTAACAAAAAGCCCGCCTCTTGCGAAGCGGGCTTTCCGTTTTTCGTTAGCGCTAGGGCTTAGTCGCCCGAGCTTTCGCGGCGCGGGCGGTCGCGGCCGCCGCCGCCACGACGCGGGCCGCGGTCGCCGCGGTCGCTACGTTCGCGGCGCGGACCTTCGTCGATCGCCTCTTCGCCCATCTCAGCAGAGAGATCAGCGCCGGTGGCTTGATCGACCACCTTCATTGAGAGCTTCACTTTGCCGCGATCGTCGAAGCCAAGGAGCTTCACCTTCACGGTGTCGCCCTCTTTGACCACATCGCCCGGCTTCTCAACGCGCTCGCGCGCCAGCTGAGAAACGTGAACGAGGCCGTCCTTGGCGCCGAAGAAGTTCACGAACGCGCCGAACTCCATCACCTTCACGACCTTGCCTTCGTAGATCATGCCGACTTCCGGCTCGCTGGTGAGCGACTTGATCCACTTGATCGCCGCTTCGATCGACTCGGCGTTGGCGGAGGCCACCTTCACCGTGCCGTCGTCTTCGACGTTCACTTTCGCGCCAGTCTTTTCCACGATCTCGCGGATCACCTTGCCGCCGGTGCCGATCACGTCACGGATCTTATCGACCGGGATTTTGATCTGCTCGATACGCGGGGCGTTCTTGCCAACTTCACCGCGCGGCGCGTCCATGGCTTTGGCCATTTCGCCGAGGATGTGGAGGCGCGCGCCGTGAGCACGGTCGAGCGCAACCTGCATGATCTCTTGCGTGATGCCAGCGACCTTGATGTCCATCTGCAGCGAGGTAATGCCCTTTTGGGTGCCCGCCACTTTGAAGTCCATGTCGCCGAGGTGGTCTTCGTCGCCGAGGATGTCGGTCAGAACTTCAAAGCCGTAGTCTTCCAGGATGAGGCCCATCGCAACGCCGGCGACCGGCGCCGAAATCGGCACACCGGCATCCATGAGCGCGAGCGAAGAGCCGCAAACCGTGGCCATCGAGGACGAGCCGTTCGACTCGGTGATCTCGGAGACGAGGCGCACCGTGTACGGGAATTGCTCAGCCGTCGGCAGAACAGCTTTCATCGCGCGCCACGCCAACTTGCCGTGGCCGATTTCGCGGCGGCCGGCCCCGCCCATGCGGCCGGTTTCACCGACGCTGTAGGGAGGGAAGTTGTAGTGGAGCATGAAGCGCTCTTTGTAGGTGCCGCCCAGCGCGTCGATGAATTGCTCATCTTCGCCGGTGCCGAGCGTGGCGACGACGATTGATTGCGTTTCACCGCGGGTGAACAGCGCCGAGCCGTGCGTACGCGGCAGGAATCCGACCATCGATTCGATCGGACGGACCTTGTCGACGGCGCGGCCATCGATGCGGCCCTTTTCCTTGACGATGCGGCTGCGGACGATGTCGCTTTCGACCGCTTTGAAGACTTCCTTGAACACGTTGGCGTCGACGCCATCCGGGTTCGCGTCCGACTTCACCAGGGCCGCTTTCGCCTTATCACGTTGGGCACCGACGGCGGCGTAGCGTTCGTCCTTCTTGGTGATCTTGTAGGCGGTGGCGAGATCGCCGCCGACCAGGTCGAAGATCTTCTTCTGCAGCGTCGAGTGATCCGGCGGATCGAATGCAAACGGCTCTTTGCCGGCTTGCTCTGCGAGATCGATGATCGCGTCGATCACCGGCTGCATGCCCTTGTGCGCGAGCGCCAGCGCTTCAAGCATTTGCGCTTCGCTGAGCTCTTTCACTTCCGACTCGACCATCATGATCGCGTTGGCGGTGCCGGCGACGACGAGATCGAGCTCGCTCGTCTTCATTTCTTCGATCGTCGGGTTCAGTTGCGGCTTGCCGTTGATCCAGCCGACGCGGCTGGCGGCGATCGGGCCCATGAACGGCACGCCGGAGATGGTCAGCGCAGCCGAGGCCGCGACCATGGCGAGCAGATCGGACTCGTTTTCATTGTCCCAGCTCAGCACCGTGATGATGACTTGGACTTCGTTCTTAAAGCCATCGACGAACAGCGGACGGATCGGGCGGTCGATCAGGCGCGACAGCAGCGTTTCACGTTCAGTCGGACGGCCTTCGCGCTTGAAGAAGCCGCCGGGAATGCGGCCAGAGGCGAAGTACTTTTCTTGGTAGTTCACGGTCAGCGGGAAAAAGTCTTGTCCCGGCTTTGCTTCCTTCGCGTAGACGACCGTCGCGAGCAGAGCGGTTTCGCCCCACGTGGCGAACACAGCGCCGTCAGCTTGACGCGCGACGCGGCCGGTTTCGAGCGTGAGCGGACGCCCCGCCCAATCGATGGAAACGGATTTGGTATCAAACATACATCTAACTCCAGGCCGGAAGCCGGTGCTTCCTCAGGCCTCGTACATGCGCAACGGCGATCCGTTACGCGAATTGCCTCCGCCCCGGATGGGCGGAGGTTCGCAACCCGCGCGAGCGCGGGAATGGTTTTGAAGAGTGGTCGCGCGAGGTCTGTAGCGTTTGCGCCAGCACCCTCACCGGACAGCGCTTAGCGGCGCAGACCCAGTTTTTCGATGAGCGCTTGGTAGCGCGGCACATCGCGATCCTTCAGATAGTCGAGCAACCGACGACGCTGCGAGACCATCTTCAGAAGGCCCTGGCGCGAGTGGTTGTCTTTCTTGTGCGTCTTGAAGTGCTCGGTGAGGTTGGTGATCCGCTCTGAGAGGATCGCAACCTGAACTTCCGGCGAACCGGTGTCGTTCTTGCTCTTCGCATTGTCTTTAATGAGCGCTTGCTTGCGCTCTGCGGTAACCGACATCGGTACTCCTTATTAATCTGCGATGTTAAAGACGCGGCTCGGCTCAAAGCGCCCAGCTCGCACGTCACCCAGCGCAACCGCTTTGCCCTGAAACAGAGCAACCACCGCACGGGAGGCATCCTGCCCGGCGATGGTGCGGTCTCGGAACTGAGGCTTCAGGCTCTCCATCACATGCGGAAGAAGAACGATGGGCCGTCCCTGTCTGAGCTTGAACGCGTCCTCTCCGTTAATGGCCAGTGCCGGGATGTCGTCCAGCGCGGTCTCAACGGGTTTCAGGCGTTCTGACGCGGCGCCCTTTTGACCTAAAAGCTGCAAGTCGTCCAGTGTGACGCTTTCAGCCTCGGTGAAGGGGCCAACGGCGGTGCGGCGAAGGCGCCAGACGTGGCCCTCTGCGCCAAGTTTTGCCGCCAAATCGCGGACCAGGGCGCGGATGTAGAAGCCTTTGCCAGAGCGGAAACGGAAAGTGGCGAGATCGCTCTCGGTTTCGACCAGTTCAGCCTCGTAAACCGTGACTTGGCGCGGCTCGAGCTCGACCGTCTCACCAGCGCGGGCAAGATCGTAGGCGCGCTCGCCATCGACCTTAACGGCGCTGAATTGCGGCGGGATCTGCTGAATCTCGCCAATGAAGGCCGGCAGAGCGGCGCGGATTGCTTCGGCTGTGGGGCGAACCGGGCTTTCGGCGATCGACTTGCCTTCGCGGTCCTGGGTGTCGGTCGAGACGCCCCATTTGATGGTGAAGATGTAGGTCTTCCGCGCTTCCATCAGCCACGGCACGGTCTTAGTCGCCTCGCCCAGGGCGATCGGCAAAATGCCGGACGCCAGCGGATCGAGCGTGCCGGCGTGGCCAGCCTTTTGCGCATTGAAGAGGCGGCGGATGGCGGCGACGGCGTGCGTCGAGGTCATGTCGTCGGGCTTATCAAGCACCACCCAACCGGAGACGTCATCGCCCTTTTTGCGGCGGCCCATCTTACTCTTCGCCCTCGCGCTTCAGATCGCGCGCCACTTCCGGGCTCGCCAGCAGCTCATCGATATGGCGCGCCTCTTCGTAGGAGACGTCGGGCTGGAAGTGCAGCTCTGGCGTGAACCTGAGATCCACGCTGCGCGCCAGGCGGCCGCGTACGAAACTGGAGATGCGCGTTAGGCCATTGGCGATCACGCGCGGATCGGTGGGGCCGAGCGATGAGACAAACGCGGTCATGTGCTTCAGATCGGGCGAGGCGCGCACTTCGCCGATCGTAATGGAAGCGCCAATGAGATCGGGATCGCGCAACTCTTCGCGCGCGACGATGTCCACCAGCGCGTGGCGCACCAGTTCTGCGGCGCGCAACTGGCGCTGCGAAGGGCCCTGGGCCCCCTGACCTCGCGATTTGCGTTTCATTCTTTGCTTCTACTGCGCGGTGAACGCGAAGGCCGCGCAAAACTCGGGATCGGCGCTCGTCGGCGGCTGTGCTTCGCCTGCGAACGCGGCGAGCTTGAACACCCAACGGCCGCTTGAGTCCACGAACTCGCTCACCGCTAGGTGCCGCGCCTCGCGCTCGCCGCAGAGCCCGCCGGTGCGACCGGGAATTAGGTTTTCGGTCTGTACGCGGTAGAGGTGCGCATCGACACGCGGATCGCCGGCGAGAATTGCCGCAAAGCTCTGCCCGCCCGACGCCGCGCGCTGATCCGCCGGCACCACATTATAGGGCTGGGCCCGAACCGTGATGCCGTTCGCGAATGCAAACACAACAGGGCCGCCGCGTCGGCCTTCAAGGCTGACACGGAGATTGCCGGTGACGGTGCGCGCTTGCTCGCTCACCGCGCGCCATTGCGAGCGCGCGACTGCGGGTTCTTCCTGCGGCACGGCGTCGACGCGGGTTTCCGCTTCAACCACCGTCGCCGGCCGTTCACCCGGCAGCTTTTCATCGCTGCTTTGGCGCTGACAGGCGCTAAGCGCAAATACCGCCGCTAATGCTGCTACGACAACGCCGCGCATTCTAAACGCCTCAGAGCGACCGCTGCACCACTTCAACGTTGAAGCACTCGATGACATCGCCTTGCTTGATGTCCTGGAACGGGCCGAAGCTCATGCCGCATTCCTGGCCAGAGACGACTTGATCGACCTCGTCCTTGAAGCGCTTCAGCGTGCTCAGCACGCCCATTTCCTGGATGACGACGTTGTCGCGCAGGATACGGACTTTCGCGCCCTTGCGGACAACGCCATCGGTGACGCGGCAGCCGGCGACTTTGCCGACCTTGGAGATGTTGAACACCTCGAGCACGGCAGCGTTACCGAGGAAGGTTTCGCGCATTTGCGGCGCGAGCATTCCGGACATGACGCCTTTGATGTCGTCGATCAGGTCATAGATGATCGCGTAGTAGCGAATTTCCACGCCTTCACGCTCGGCTAGATCGCGCGCTTCTTTCGAGGCGCGGACGTTAAAGCCGATGATCGGCGCGCCCGAGCCCTTGGCGAGCTGCACGTCCGACTCGTTGATGGCGCCGACGCCCGAGAGCACCACGCGAGCACGCACTTCTTCGTGCGCGAGCTTGTCAAGCGAGCCGACGATCGCTTCAGCTGAACCTTGCACGTCGGCCTTGATCAGGATCGGCAGCTCTTTCGCTGTCGAGTCCTTGAACTTCGCCATCATGCTTTCGAGCGAGGTGCGGACTTGGCCGCCGCCGCCAGTGGTGCGCAGCTTCTTGGCGCGAGCGCGATAATCCGCAACTTCGCGTGCGCGATTTTCGTTCTCGACGACGTTTAGCGTATCGCCCGGATCTGGCACGCCTTCGAGACCCATGATCTCGACCGGCTCGGATGGGCCGGCGCTTTGCAGCTGCTGGCCACGCTCGTTGGTGAGCGCGCGAACGCGGCCCATCTGGGCGCCGACGACGACGATGTCGCCGCGCTTCAGCGTGCCCTTTTGCACCAGCACCGTCGCCACCGTACCGCGGCCGCGATCGAGCTTGGATTCGATGACCGTGGCTTCGGCCGGACGATCCGGATTGGCTTTCAGATCGAGGACTTCTGATTGCAGAAGGATGGTCTCGACCAGCTTGTCGAGGTTCAACTTCTGCTTGGCCGACACTTCAACCGCGAGAGTATCGCCGCCGTGCGCTTCAGTGACGATCTCGTGTTTCAGGAGATCGGTCAACACGCGTGTCGGGTTGGCGTCCTCTTTGTCGATCTTGTTGATCGCAATGATGATCGGCGCGCCCGAGGCTTTGGCGTGATTGATGGCTTCGACCGTCTGCGGCATGACGCCGTCATCGGCGGCGACAACCAGCACGACGATGTCCGTCACCTGCGCGCCGCGGGCGCGCATGGCGGTGAACGCGGCGTGGCCAGGCGTATCGAGGAAGGTGACGCGCTCACCACTCTTCACCCGCACCTGATAGGCGCCGATGTGCTGGGTAATGCCGCCCGCTTCGCCAGCGGCGACGTCGGTCTGGCGCAAAGCATCAAGCAAGGACGTTTTGCCGTGGTCGACGTGGCCCATGATGGTGACCACCGGCGGACGCGGCAGCAGGTTCTCGTCCGTATCGGTGATATCGCCTTCGAGGCCTTCTTCAACGTCGGACTCGGCGACGCGCTTTACCGTGTGGCCAAGCTCGGTGGCGATGAGTTCGGCCGTATCGGCGTCGAGCTCGTCGCTCTGCTTCAGCATTTGGCCTTGGTGCATCATGAATTTGATGATGTCGGCCACGCGCACGGCCATCCGGTTGGACAACTCCTGCACGGTGATGGATTCCGGAATGATGACTTCGCGCTTAATCTGCTCGCGCTCGCCACTGCCGCCCATCATCTTGGCGCGGCGTTCTTTTTCTTTTTGTTGCGCACGGCGATAGGCCGCGAGCGAACGGACGCGATCGTCATCGCCGGCCACTTCGCGCTCGACCATGTCGAGTGTCAGCTTGCCTTTGCGGCGCTCAGGCTCGCCCTTTTTGGCGGGCTTGACCGGAACAGCGGCGATCGGCTTGCGCGCCGATTTGATGCGGCCGCCGAGCTCGTCGAGCAGGCCGGCCTCGTTACGTTGTGGCGGAGCGCCTGGGCGCGGGGCAGCGGCACCCGCCGCAGCGGCCGGGCGTTGCTCCGTCGCCGGTTCGGCGGCGGCGGCGACTTCTTCTTGTTCGGCGCGGCGGCGCGCATCGGACTCAGCGGCGAGCGCTTCATCTTCAGCGGCCTTGCGGCGCTGCGCATCTTCAAGGGCGCGGCGCGATTCATCATCGGCGCGCTGGCGTTCTTCGCGAGCTTCGCGTTCCGCCAACGAACGGCGAACTGCTTCGTCACGACGGCGCGCTTCTTCGTCGCTGATGCCGCCGAGTTGCGGTTGCGGTTTCGGCGCCGCCGCCTCAGGGGCTGGCGTTGCAGACCGCGTGCTGCGCAGTGGCGGCGGCACGCCCGGGCCGGGTGCAGCGGCGCCTGCGCCGCCGGCGCCAGGCCGGTTGATCGAGCGCTTCTCGCGCACTTCGACGGCGACCTGCTTGGTGCGGCCGTGAGAAAAACTTTGGCGCACAGTGCCTGCGCTCGCCGTGCGGGTGAGCGTCAGCGGCTTGCGGCCGGAGGGAGCGTCTTTTTGTTCGTTGCCGTCAGACATGCAGTCGAGTTGCCAATCCTAAATTCGCCGTCAGTTCGTCGGTCGTTCGTTTTTCGTCGTCGTCAAATATCGGTGCGCTCGTCGCGGCTCTGGTTGGCTCCAGCGTCCGCGCCGCCCAGTTTCCACGACACAGAGCGCCAGGAATCGGGCCAAGAGCTTGGAACGATGGCGCGGAATCCAGCCAAGCGGCCTATTTCCGCCGCCCAGCCCACCGCCAAGCGCTCTTGAAGCAGGCATGCGTGTATCACACGTTCCCGCCCCAGCGCCACGCCCAAATCCTCGGCTGTAAAGCAGCCAACGGCGCGCGGCGGGCGGCCCCAGAGCCCTATATGGAGGCTCATCAGCTTTTCGCGACCCTCTTGTGCGCCATCTTCTGCTTCGATCAGCACAAGCGCCGGTTTTGAGCGGATCGCGCCCTCAACTTGCGTCGCGCCGGTCGCGATTGCGCCAGCACGGCGCGCCATCCCAAGTTGATCGAGACAGCGGCGCACGAGCAGCTTTTCAGTCAGTCCAGCGAGATCCTCGGGAACTTTGGCTTGCCGTTTGAACGACCGCGCAAAGTGGCCCTTCTTGGCAGCCAGCTCGATGCTGGCGCGGTCGGCGCGCACCCAAGCGCCGCGGCCTGGCAGCTTCGCCGCCACATCCGGCGTCACCATACCGTCACCAGCGAGCGCGAAGCGGATCAAGCCCACTTCGCTCTCACTTTGACCGCTCACGATGCAGCGCCGCTCACGATCGCGGCGCGGCGTTTCAGTTTCTATTTGGGAAGACGCTGGCGACACTTTCGGCGTCTCCTTCCGCTTCCGGCTCGGGCTCCGGCTCGGCCGGCGCTTCGATCCAGCCGGCGGCGACGCGGGCGTTGAGCACCAGCGCGTCGGCTTGCTCTTGCGTCAGCTGGAAATCTTCCAGCACGCCCGGCTCGCGCACGCGCTCGCCGTTCTTGGTTTCGAAATAGCCGCGGATGTCATCGCCAACCAGGCCGGCGAAATCTTCGAGCGTCTTGACGCCCTTCTCACCGAGCGCCACCAGCATCGGGCCGGTAATGCCGGGAACGCCCTTCAGATCGTCGGCCACGCCCAGCGCCACACGCTTGGCTTCGAGTTCAGCCGCGAACTTGTCGAGGAACTCGCGCGCCCGGGCTTGCAGCTCGTCGGCGATTTCGTCGTTGAGGCCCTCGATCGAGGCCAGCTCCATCTGGTCGACATAGGCGATTTCTTCGACCGTCTCGAAGCCTTCCGAGGCCAGGAGCTGGGCGAACATTTCGTCCACTTCGAGCGCCTTGACGAAGAGTTCAGTGCGGGTCGCGAATTCCTTCTGACGGCGCTCGGATTCTTCCGCTTCCGTGAGAATGTCGATCGACCAGCCGGTGAGCTGCGAGGCCAGGCGCACATTCTGGCCGCGGCGGCCGATCGCGAGCGAAAGCTGCGCTTCGCCGACAACGACTTCAACGCGCGCCTCTTCCGGATCGAGCACGACCTTGGAGACTTCCGCCGGCTGCAGCGCGTTGACGATGAAAGTAGCCGGATCGGACGACCATGGAATGATGTCGATCTTCTCGCCCTGCAGTTCGCCGACCACCGCTTGCACGCGCGCGCCGCGCATACCGACGCAGGCGCCGACCGGATCGATCGAGCTATCGTGGCTGATGACGGCGATCTTGGCGCGCGAGCCCGGGTCACGGGCGGCGGCTTTGATCTCGATCACGCCTTCGTAAACCTCCGGCACTTCCTGCGCGAACAGGCGGGCCATGAATTCCGGCTTCGCGCGCGACAGGAAGATTTGTGGGCCCTTGGTCTCGCGGCGGACGTCATAGACGTAAGCGCGGGTGCGGTCGCCAACGCGCAGGTTTTCGCGCGGAATGCTCTCCGACTTGCGGATGACGCCTTCGGCGCGGCCGAGATCGACGATGACGTTATAGAATTCAACGCGCTTCACGACACCGTTGATGATCTCGCCGATGCGATCCTTGTACTCGCTGAACTGACGCTCACGCTCAGCTTCGCGCACTTCGTGGTTGATCACCTGCTTAGCGGTTTGCGCGGCGACGCGGCCGAATTCGATCGGCGGCAGACCTTCGCTATATTCCTTGCCCAGCACCGCTTCCGGATCGGTCTTCTTGGCGACGTCGAGCATGATGTCGGTCGACGGATTGAACGGGCGGGTTTCCGGATCGAGCATCGACTCGTCCACCACCGTCATCACCCGCTTCAGCTCCATCTCGCCCGTCTTCTGGTCGATGGTGGCGCGGATGTCGTGCTCGGCGCCGTAGCGCGAGCGAGCGGCCTTTTGCAGCGCGTGCTCCATCGCCTGGATGACGATCTCTTTGTCGATCGACTTCTCGCGCGCGACCGCGTCAGCGATCTGAAGGATTTCCATCCGGTTTGCAGAAATGCCGGTGCTCATGTGTCTTGTCCTTCGTCGTCAGCATCTAATCCGGCGGCCTCGGCCGCCTTGGCACGTTTCAAATCTTCAGCGATCAGCTGGTCCGTCAGCACGAGGCGCGCGTCCGACAGCTGCGCAAATTTCAAGCGCGTTTCGCCTTGGTCCGTCTTCAGCACGATCACGTCGCCCTCGATAGCGGCGATGACACCTTTAAAGCGGCGCTGATTATCGATGAGTGCTGCAGTTTCGAGCTTGGCTTCATGCCCCTTGAAACGCTCGAAATCCTCGATCCGCATCAGCGGGCGATCGATGCCAGGCGAAGAGATTTCCAGGTCGTATTCGCTTTGGATCGGATCCTCGAGATCGAACACCGGCGCCAAAGCGCGCGAAAGCTTGGTGCAATCGCCAATGCCCATTTCGCCGTCACTCAGGCGCTCGGCCATGATTTGCAGGCGTTTGCGGCGGTTGCCAGAGAGGCGCACGCGCACGATCCGGTAGCCGAGGCCAGTGGCGGTCGACTCAATCAGCGCGACGACGCGCTCTTCAACGGGGTTAGTGGTGCGCAACCCGGCTCCAAGTAACAAAAAAGCGGCGGACCCGGGGCCCGCCGCTGCGCCTCCGTCGGAGGCATCAGCGAAGATGTTGGAGCCGATATAGCGGGTCTTTGACCCAGCGCCAAGCCCCTACGGCGCTGTTGGCTCGATTCCAACGAACCGAACCAGCCGAACATCCTATTTGGTCACCGTCACCCGCAGATAGGTCGCCGGGATCGAGGTGCGCTCGGCGCTGCCGCTTTGGTTCTGCGCCCCGAACAGCGCTTCGAGCTCCTTTTGCAGCTCAGCCTCGCGACCGTTTTTCTCTGCCGCTTCAAACGCGTTCATCGTCGGGCCGTAAAAGGTGCGGAAGCGATCGACAAACGCCTCCGACGGACCTTCGAAGTTGAACCAATAGGTCTCGCGCGCGGTCGCGATGTTCGCCGCCGGCACGCCCGCCCCCGTGAAGCGCTCGATCACGTTCGCTTCGACGCCCCACGTCACCGGGCTGACGAAGCCTTCCGGCGGCGGCGGTGAATAGGACGCGCTGATCTTCAGGATTTGCGCGACCAAAGTCGGATCGCCCGGAATCCAATTTCCCATCACGATGCGACCGCCGGGTTTGGTGACCCGCACCATCTCCTTGGCGACATCCAACGGCCGCGGCGCAAACATCGCGCCGAAAATGCTGACGATGAGGTCGAACGTGTTCGCTTCGAGCCCTTCAAGATTTGAAGCATCGCCCTCCTGAAACCGAATATTCGTCAGGGCAGCGTCACGCGCGCGGCGATTGCCGGCCTCGACTAGGTTGCGCGCGATATCGACGCCCAACACATCCGCGCCGAGCTGCGCTGCCGGGATCGCGGTGGTGCCGTCGCCGCAGCCAAGGTCGAGCACGCGCAGGCCCGGCTTCACGCCGATATCGCGCACGAGCGCCTCGCCGCTCTCGCGCATGGTTTCGGCCAAACGGGTGAAATCACCCTTTTCCCAGAGGGCCTTGTTCGGATTCGCAGTCATTGCTTTGCCTTTCAGCGCCGGTGGCGCTCAACTGACTTAGCGTGTGTCAGCATCCGTCGGTGTGACGTGAGCGACACCCGCGCGTCCAGTCCAAAGCGCGACATTCACCTCGCGAAAAATCTCGTCCGCGTAGCCGCGTTCGGTGCGCTCCACCGGCTGCGCCGGATCGCGCGGATCGACAGCGACGGTAACGCGCGTGGTTCTCGCGTCCACCTGTGCGATGACAACGCGCCCGCTCTCGCCCCAACCTGTAGACGTGACCGGCCGATCGAAGCGCGCAACCCGTGCGCCCGCAACCTCAACCGGCGCGATAATGTTCACCGGCAGCGTTTCCATCGCAACGTCAACCGCAGCGCTCACACTCTCGAAGTCCGCGGCGAAGGTGCGCGACACGCCGGCATGCAGCGGCCGGCTCTCTAAGCTCGCCACGGTCGAGCATGCAGTGAGCGCCGCGCACATGAGCAGGACAAAGCGGCGGCGTGTCGGCATTCGAGTTCCTTCGGTGCATTCTGCAGAAGGCTATTTAGGCTGATCTTTCAAAGCGCAGCCACACTGGGGCGCAGTCGCCGAGTTGCTTTTGCTCGTAACGCGTCTTCACGTGCCCCGGCCAAGCCGTGCGCCAATCGGCGGCGCTTTCTGAAAGCCATGTGAAGCGTGGATCACGCGTGACGTGTTCCAGCGTCCACGCTGCGTAGTTGGCCCAGTCCGTTGCGAAGCGAAGTTCCGCGCCGGGCTTCATCACACGCGCGAGTTCGCCGAGGAACTCCGGTTGTATCAGGCGCCGCTTGTGATGACGCATCTTCGGCCACGGGTCGGGAAACAGGATGTACACGCGATCGAGCGAGGCATCCGGCAACCGCGCGACGACATCGCGCGCATCACCCTGGTGCAGCCGGATGTTTTGCGCGCCGCTCTCTTCGATGTGCCGCAAGCATGAGGCGACGCCGTTGATGAAGGGCTCGACACCAATGAAGCGCTGATCTGGATGCGCGGAAGCTTGCGCTACTAGGTGCTCCCCACCGCCGAAGCCGATTTCGAGCACGACTCCCCCTCCGCTGGAGAGGAGGGGGCCGGGGGGTGGGGTGCTGCTCGCCGCCAAGGAATTTCGTGAAGCCATGGCCGAATCTGAGGCGCCGGGCATCACCCCACCCC
>JAWXAM010000134.1:0-33513 GCA_034439495.1 Terricaulis sp.
AGCCAACCAAGACCCGTTGCTGAAGCCTTGGACCGGCCCGCATGGCGGCGTGCCGCCGTGGGATCAAGCCCGCCCAGAACTCGTCGCGCCGGCGCTGGAGATCGGCCTCGCGCTGCAGGAAGCCGAAGTGCAAGCGATCGCCAACAACACGGCGCGCCCCACCTTCGACAACACGATCGCCGCGATGCAAGACGCCGGTCGCCATCTCGATCGCGCCACGACGATCTTCGGCGTCATGACCGACAACGTCAGCAACGCTGAAATCCAAGCGCTGGAAGCGGAATGGTCGCCGCGCATCACGGCGGCGTACAACCGCATCACCTTCAATCGCCCGCTCTTTCAGCGGATCGATTACCTCTATCAAAACCGCGCCACGCTGAATCTCACGGCCGAGCAGAACCGCCTGCTCGAACGCACGCGTGACCAATTCGTCCGCGCTGGCGCGGCAGCCACGCCGGAGCAACAAGCCCGCCTCGGCGCAATCAATGAAGAGCTCTCGACCAAATTCGCCGACTTCGGCCGCCGCCTCTTAGCGGACGAGAGCACCGCGATCATGATCACCAACCGCCGCGATCTCGCCGGCCTGCCGCCGAACATCGTTGCAGCGCTCGCCGCCGCCGCGACCGAACGCGGCCATGAGGGCCAGTGGGCGATCGTCAACACGCGCTCCAGCGTCGATCCGTTCCTGACCTTCTCCACCAACCGCGCCTTGCGCGAACGCGTGTGGACGACATTCAAGAACCGCGGCGACAATGGCGATGCCAACGACACCAACGCGGTGATCGCTGAGATCCTCGCCCTGCGCGCCGAACGCGCGCAAATCCTCGGCTTCCCGACGCACGCTCACCTGCGCATGGCTGACACCATGGCGCAGACCCCAGAGCGCGCTCAGGACCTGATGATGCGTGTGTGGCCGGCCGCTGTTGCGCGCGTGCGTGAAGAAGTGGCGGACATGCAAGCCATCGCCAACCGCCAAGGCGCGCGCATCACAATCGAGCCGTGGGACTATAATTTCTACGCCGAGCAAGTCCGCCGCGACCGCTATAACCTCGATCAGAACGAAGTGCGCCAGTATTTCGAGCTGAACAACATGGTCAACGGCGCCTTCCACATGGCCAACCAACTCTACGGTCTGAGCTTCGTCGAGATCACCGGCACAGTGCCGGTGTTCGAACCGAACGTGCGCGTCTTCCAAGTAAACGACCGCGATGGCTCGTATCAGGGCTTGTTCTATCTCGATAACTTCGCCCGCACCGGCAAACGCTCGGGCGCGTGGATGAACACCTATCGCAGCCATGAAAATTTCATGGGCAGCGAGATCACGCCGATCGCGTCGAACAACAACAATTTCGTACGCGGCGCACCGGGTGAGCCGATCCTGATTTCACTGGATGACGCGGAAACGCTGTTCCACGAGTTCGGCCACGCCATCCATTATCTGGTGTCGACCGTGAACTATCCTGGCCTCGGCAACACGCCGCGTGATTACGTCGAGTATCCGAGCCAAGTGCACGAGCATTGGGTGCTGTCGCGCCCGATCCTCGACCAATTCGCACGCCACTACCAAACCGGCGCGCCGATGCCGCAAGCCTTGGTCGATCGCATCAACAACGCGTCGACCTTCAACCAAGGCTACGCGACGGTGGAGTATCTCTCCTCCGCTTTGGTCGACATGAACCTGCATCATCGCGCCGAGCCGGTGACGGACGTCGACGCCTTCGAGCGTGAAACGCTCACCGCCATCGGCATGCCGCGGGAAGTCGCCATGCGTCACCGCCTGCCGCAGTTCGGGCACTTGTTCTCGAGCGACGCTTATTCGGCGGGCTATTACTCGTACCTCTGGTCCGAGACGATGGACGCCGACACCTGGGAAATGTTCGAAGCCACCGGCAACGTGTTCGATCCGACCGTCGCCGCCGGCATGCGCGACATCATCCTGGCGCCGGGCAACACCACGGACCGCGCGGAAGCCTACCGCCAGTTCCGCGGCCGTGATCCGGACGTGAACGCTCTGCTGCGCACGCGCGGCTTCCCGACCGGCGAGACAAGCGAACAGCGCTAAGCCGATAGGCACTTACAATTCGGGCGCGGACAGCAATGTCCGCGCCCTTTTTTGTTTAGCGGCGAAGCTCGATGAACGGCACAAAGCCGCCCCAGATCATGCGTTTGCCGTCGAACACATCCTTGTTCATCTGCGCCTTCATGCGCGGGTCTTCCATGACCTTGGCCATGCAAGCGTCGCGGGTAGCGCGATCCTTGTAGGTCACGAAAGAGAAGATCACGACTTCGTCGTCCTTGGCCTGGACGGCGCGCGGGAACGACGTGAGTTCGCCATAGGGAACATCGTCGCCGATGCATTCGTAATAATCTTCAGCGCCATATTCGCGCCAGACATCGCCCGAAAGCGTCGCCATTTCCTTGTAATCGTCGAGCTTGGCCTTCGGCACCGCCAGGATGAAACCATCTACATAAGACATGAGCGCTCTCCTTCTGTTCTCGGTATAAAGACGCTGGCGCGCCGCGTGATCCGACACCGCGGAAAATAATCCGCCAAAACCGTTCAGCCAGGATTCAGCCAGCTAGGCCGAGGCTACTGGCGGGAGCACCCACATGATGCGCAAGTTTGTCACCCTGTTCGCGGCCTTCGCCGTCGTCGCCACCGCGCTCGCGCCGGTTTCCGCCGCCGCCCGCGATCATCGCGGCGGCTATTACGACGGCCGCGGCGACCGCTACCACCACCGCCGCCACCGCGACGACGACAACGACGCCCTCGCCGCTGGCGTTGTCGGCTTGGTGCTGGGCCTCGCCGTCGGCTCGCTGGCCAGCAACCAAAACCATCGCCGCGATGACGGCTACTACGACCGCGCGCCGCCGCCGCGCCAAGATTATTATCGCCAGGGCTATGAAGAGCCGCCGCGTATCTATCGCGACGAGAGCTATTCCGATCAGGAGCCCTACGAAGCCTGCACAGAGCGTTCGTGGGACACCTACAACCAGCGTTACGTGCTGACAGAAGTGCCCTGCTGATCACACTCCGGGGTGGACGCGGCGCTGAACTGCGCTGCGTCCATCACTTGTTGAAAGTTCCGCGTTACACTGTTCGCATGCGTTACGTGTGCGACGCGCCGGGCGGCGCGACATGGTTCAGTCTTGAAACCGAAGCTGAGGCCGAAGCGGAAGCGGCGCTGATGCGCCACGCCGTCGATAAATATTTCCGCCGCCATGAGGCCGCCGCGCGCGAAAGCTACCGCGCCCCGCCGAACACACCGGTGTTCGAACAAGCGATCGGCCTCAAAGGCCACATCGCCCGCACCATGCCGCTTTTCCTGACCCTGCGCGCCGACGACGGCGAAGGCCTCGCCACCGCCATGCTGCCGCCCGAGGGCCGCAACCAGGCGAACTTCCGCATCGTCATTGTCGGCCCAGAGAACGGCGATCCCTACACCGCCCATACCGCGGCGATCGCAGCCCTCGCGCGCCATTTCAGCTTGGAGCTGGAGCGCGAGGACTGCTTTCCGTACGCCTAGGCGTTACTTGCCGGCCTCGCCCGCTGTGGTGGGGTGCGCCAGCACCCGCGCTGCAGTGTAGCAAGGCGCTTGCGTGCAGGTCTGCATCAGCAGCCGCACCATATAATCGCCATTGGCCTGCGGCGCGTAATGCACGACCGGATAATCGTCATCGAGCATATCGGAGCCAACAACGCCGCCAGTCGTCATATCGATGAGCTCGATATCGACATTGGAGCAATCGGCATCGCACGCGCCGATGAAACTGTAGTTCGTCCCGCCGGTGAGACTGATAACGAAGCGGCTATCCGTGCCCGGCTGCAGCGCCACGATGCGCTCCTGGAACCCTTCAGGCGGCGTGGCGCCGCGCGCTGCGCCTTCGCCGATTTGATTGAGCAGATCGGTCACGTTGGCTTCCACCATCCGCCGGTTCTCATCCGAGATCTGAATCTGCGTCACCTCGCCTGTCGGCGGCGTTTGTGTGGACGGCGCCTGTGCGCCCGCTTGCAGCGTTGGCAAAGCCGGCCCGCCACCGCCCTGTTGGTTACACGCCGCCAGCGCCAATACCGCCGCAGCCGCAAACATCATCCGACGCATGTAACCCTCCTGGAAGCGTCCAAAAATTAGGATCGAGCTTAGAGCGCCCCGAACCGCCCCCGCGAACCCCCGCTTTTAGGGGTGCGCGCCTGGCGACCGGTAGAGCGCCCGAAGGCTCCTGTCCACGCACCCTTGATCGCCGCTCCCCGCCGCGCGCGATGTGCCCCGCGTCACGCAGCGTTGGCGCCGCCGCCTACCGGGCCTGTGCACGTTGCTTGCGCCCGCAGCAAGAATCGCGACCCTGACGCTGGCATAGGGGCGAGGGACATCATGAAATCTTTTCTGAAAATGGCGACGGCCGCAGCCGCCGCGTTCGCCCTGCTCGGCTGCGCCACCGCGCCGGCGCCGCTCGCCACCGGCGATTGGGTGCTCGCCCGCTGGCAGGACGATCGCGAATGGTACTTCCCCGCCATCGTCACCGCGCGCACCGGCGATGAACTCGCTCTGCAATATGACGACGGCGATTCTGGCGCGCAGCCCGCCGCCAACGTGCGCCCGTTCGATTGGCAAGTCGGCACAGTGCTCTCGTGCCGCTGGAGCGACGAGAATTGGTACCCGGCGCGCATCACGCAGATGAGCCCGAACCGGTTCGACATTCGCGTCCAATACGAAGACGGCGACAAAGGCGAACTCAACACCTCACGCTGCCGCTCGCGCTAATAGGCGCGCGCCATCCTTGTGGCGCGGGTGCGCGAAAAAAAGAGAGCTGGGACGCAGTGGATTTGCGCCGAGCAAGTTGCGCCGTTGGAGCGGCGCGATTGACGCATCACCACTGCGTCCCGTGATCGTTGAAACGTCGGCTCCGACGCAGGAGGTTTTTCACTCCCGGAGGCGGTTACGCCGAGTGCGTGGAGGTTGGCGAGTTCGCGCCAGTCCCTCGTTTCCCCGCGCGTTGCGACACGGCGGGCTTCAATGACGATGCGATCGGTTTCACGTTCTCCGCTGCGCCGCTGCCTAGCTTGACCACGCGCTGTTAGGCGCGTGCGCTCTGCGCACATACGTCAAAAGCTTCCCCGCACCTCCGCACGCTCGCTTGCCGAAACCCTGGCGCGCGAGAGGCCAGCCTTGAGTGGCGCTGGCTGGCGGAAGAACATCGGCACTTCACGCTCAATCACATCACACCGCATCGGTTCGAACAGGGTACCAACTGCTCTCTGCGGGGTGATGGAGGGAGTGTACGATGGGTGTTGGGGGTGTGGGATAAGGTTTTTGAGTGCGCGCCTATGGATGGCGTGAACGCCAACCCTGAACCACTCCGCCAGCGCCTTGCCGAATTTTTGCTCTTGGACGCAATTGAACGTCCATGAATCTCCCCACCGGCTAGATTGCCGGTCAGGTTTCCTGTGTTGTACCGGATATTTAGCGCTAATAACTGTCGAGAACTTAGTCGACTTTGCACCCGTCGTTGAGCCAACCAGATGACCAATACGGCCGCCGCTTTCGAACAACTGATGAAGATCGACGATCTGCGAGCACTCGGACATGATCAGGCACTGAGTTCAATTGCCCAACTCGTTGACCTCGCCGCTGACTTCAAACGCATCGACGGCGAGGATAAGGCACTGCGATGGTGCGACGAACTTGAAGAAACGGCACCAAAGTCGGCAGCACTGCTTCACTATTTCAGAGCGAATGTTTGGGGTAACCGGCGGGCTCGGAAGTACAAGGGTCCTTGGGATTGGGAACAGCCGGAACTCCAGCACGAACTGCTGTGGTTGCGTAAGTCGATCCGCGACACCGGATTTGACGATCTCGAGGACCAGCGTCGCTGCCAAATCCTCACCAACCTCGGGAACGAGCTGAACACGGTAGGACGCTTTGTTGAAGCGCAAGAATATTGGAGGCGCGCGCTCGACATTCGCCCAACATTCGCAATGGCTCGCGGCAATAGCGGCTATGGTCTAACTGAGTATGCGCGCGCGCTTTACGACCTCGGTCATCAAGGCGTATTTCTCCAAGAAGCGGACAGACTTTTGTCTTCGGCCCTGGACGACGATGCGGAGTATGACGGGGACAATGCCAACGACGCGTCAGCGTACTTCTCAAGAGTTCGCGAGAGCATCGCTCCCTTTATTGAGAATCTTCCTGCTATCGACCTAGATGCACATTCAATGGGCTCGAACCACGACGAGCGACTCTATCGGCAGTGGTGTCTTGAAAATAAGCTATTCTTGAACCCACTGAATGACCTTGGCGCACGCAGTATCGCTGCAAACGATATATTGCTGCTTCCTTCTTTCACTACTTCGATTGACGAACCGCCCACGCTCATTGGTTTTTTCAATCAGATGAAGCAGGAGTTCGCGTCAGCGCGTTGGATGCTGTACGATGGCACACATCAGGTTGGCGTGCATTTCTCGGACCGGGAGGTCGCTCTCTACAACACACTCGACTATCCCGCCTACTCGCTTGCAGTGGAGAAGGCCAAGATCGCGTACCGAGTAGGTTACTCAATCCTCGACAAAATCGCCTACTTCCTAAATGCGTATCTCGCCTTGGGCATCAAACCTACAGCCGTCTACTTCCGCACGGTTTGGTACCACGGTGATGCGAAGAAACGCACCCTCCGTCCCGAGTTCACCGCATCGGAGAATTGGCCCCTTCGTGGTCTGTATTGGCTTGCAAAGGATGTGTTTGACGAGTCACTGCGAGACGTCACCGAGCCTGATGCTGCCGCGCTATACGCTATTCGCAATCACCTAGAGCACAGCCACCTTAAGATTCATGAGATGATGCTACCTCCTCTTTCGGACATCACCCGCCCAGACACATTCACCTACTCGGTAGAGAGAGGAGAGTTCGAACGCAAAGCGCTTCGAGTACTAAAGTTGACGCGGGCCGCGCTCACCTATTTGTCGCTCGCGATGCATCGCGAGGAGGAGCGCAGATCACAATCCAAATCCTCAGGCACAGGCGTGTTCTTGCCTTTGACGCTTATTGAAGATGAGTGGAAAACGTAGGTTAGATCAATCCCCATCCATCTTCAGCGCCGCGATGAACGCTTCTTGCGGGATGTCGACTTTGCCGAACTGGCGCATCTTTTTCTTACCGGCTTTCTGCTTGTCCAGCAGCTTGCGCTTACGCGAGGCGTCACCGCCGTAGCACTTCGCCGTCACGTCTTTGCGCAGCGCCGAGAGCGTTTCGCGGGCGATGATGCGGCCGCCGATCGCGGCTTGGATCGGGATTTTGAACATGTGCTGCGGGATCAGCTCTTTGAGCTTTTCCACCATCGAGCGGCCACGGCTTTCGGCGCGGCCGGCGTGCACGAGCATGGAGAGCGCGTCGACCGGATCGTCGTTCACCAGGATCGACATCTTCACCAGATCGCCGACGCGGTGATCGATGATGGAATAATCGAAGCTGGCGTAGCCCTTCGAGACGCTCTTCAAGCGATCGTAGAAATCGAACACGACTTCGTTGAGCGGCAGCTCATAGACGAGCATCGCGCGTGAGCCGACATAGTTCAGCTCCTTCTGGATGCCGCGCCGATCCTGGCAGAGCTTGATGATCGAGCCGAGATATTCATCCGGCGTAAGCAGCGTGGCTTTGATCCACGGCTCTTCGATTTCCTTGATGTAGGTCGGGTCCGGCAGATCGGCGGGATTGTGCAGCTCCTTGATCTCGCCGGTGTTCAAATGGACCTTGTAAACGACGCTCGGCGCCGTCGCGATGAGATCGAGGTCGAACTCGCGGCTGAGGCGCTCTTGGATGATTTCCAAGTGTAAGAGCCCAAGGAAGCCGCAGCGGAAGCCGAAGCCGAGCGCGGCTGAGGTTTCCATTTCGTAGCTGAAGCTCGCGTCGTTGAGGCGGAGCTTCGACATGGCGGCGCGGAGATCTTCGAAGTCGGCGGCGTCGGTCGGGAAGAGGCCGCAGAAGACGACCGGCTGCGCGGGCTTAAAGCCTGGCAGCGCTTGGGCCGTCTCGCGGCGGTTTTCGGTGATGGTGTCGCCGACGCGCGCGTCCGCGACTTCCTTGATGGAGCCGGTGAAGATGCCGATTTCGCCGGGGCCGAGTTCGGCGACGTCTTCGCGCTTCGGGCGCAACACGCCGAGCGTGTCGATGTTGTAGTCGGCGCCGGTCTGCATCAGCTTGATGCGCATGCCCTTCTTCATCACGCCGTCGATGACGCGGAAGAGCACGACGACGCCGAGATAAGCGTCGTACCAGGCATCGACCAGCAACGCTTTCAGGGGCGCATCGCGATCGCCGGCTTTCGGCGGCGGCAGGCGCGTGACGATGGCCTCTAAAAGGTCGGTGATGCCTTCGCCGGTTTTGCCCGAGGCGAGGATGGCTTGCGACGCGTCGAGGCCGATGACGTCCTCGATCTGCTGCTTCACGCGCTCCGGCTCGGCCGCGGGCAGATCGATCTTGTTGATCACCGGCACGATGTCGAGATCGAGATCGAGCGCCTGATAGACGTTGGCCAGCGTCTGCGCCTCGACGCCCTGGCTCGCGTCCACGATCAGCAGCGCGCCTTCGCACGCGGCGAGTGAGCGGCTGACCTCGTAAGCGAAGTCGACGTGGCCGGGCGTGTCCATCAGGTTGAGGACGTAGTCCTGGCCATCCTTGGCGCGGTAATCGAGGCGCACGGTCTGCGCCTTGATGGTGATCCCCCGCTCCTTCTCGATGTCCATGTTGTCGAGCACTTGCTCGGTCATCTCACGCGCGGTGAGGCCGCCCGTGGTTTGGATCAGGCGGTCGGACAGCGTGGATTTGCCGTGGTCGATATGGGCCACGATGGAGAAGTTGCGGATTCTGTCGCGCGGAGTCATGGGGGCGGTGGGTACAGGAGGCCGGCGCGAAGGCCAAGCATACACCCTGCCAATGGAGGGGCGGATAGATTGCCGCGCCTCTCCCGGCGCCCCCACCGAGGCCAGATTGACGCCCCGCCCGGCCTCCCTTAAACCCCGCCGACTTCTACCGACTAATGTGCCCGGATGGCGGAATTGGTAGACGCACCAGCTTCAGGTGCTGGCGCTCGCAAGGGCGTGGAGGTTCGAGTCCTCTTCCGGGCACCAAGACTTTTTCTCTGGGCGGCATCGCACCCGTGATTTCAACGGGTTTTCTCAACCAGAACTTCACTGAAGCCGCTGTAGGCCTACACGGAGCCCTACACGGAGGCTGGCATGAGCGCTCAAACGAGCGAGGCCGCTGTGAAATTTCCATACGTGCAACCGTTGCCGACTGGCTGGCGTTACCGCCGCCGGATTCTCCCGACTGCCTTGGCGAAGGCCATCGGACATACCGAATGGAAATCGGCCATTTACAAAACTGAAGGCGAAGCTAACGCCGCGAGCGCTCAACTGGCGCCGTTACACGACGCCGTCGTTCGCCGGTGGAAAGCTGGCGAAGTCTTCGAACTCGCTGAGCTTCTGGCCCTACGCAATGACGCGCAGGCGACGGCAATCGCCGACATGATGGCGAACGCCTTCAATGCTTGGGCTGAGGCCGGCGCCAAAGGTCACATGGAGCTTTTGCCTAAGGATCGCGCGGCGCTTGCTGCGATCGACTCCGGCCGGCCGCTCACCATGCCTCTCAGCGCCGCCTATGCGCGGGACGCCAAAGAGTACGGCGGCAGCCGCGATGAGAAGTACGTCAAATTCGCCGTCGATAAATTCATCGCGTGGGTTGGTGATCGCGACTTCTTCGAACTCAAACGCGCTGACGTGGAGCTTTGGATAAAGAAGGCGAAGGCTTTCGGTTGGGCGCCGGGAACGGTGAAGCGCCGGAGCGTGGCCCTTCAAGGCATTCACTCGCGCTTACTCATCGCCTTCGATCTTCCGGCCTCCAGCGTTTGGCGGAAACTCGATTACGGCGTCGCTGCCGGCGGAGCCGCTGACGACCGCTTGCCGTTGAACGCTGAGCACCTGAAGGCGCTGGACGCGTACTTGCCGAAGGCGAAGCCGCGCACCCGCCACGCGCTTACACTTATGAAGCTCACGGGCATCGGACCCAAAGAGCTTATCGGCCTTCGCGTCCGCGACTTCGTCTTCGACCATGCGATTCCCCACGTCATCGTGAGGCCGCATGATGACCGTCGATTGAAAACCGCCACGCGCTCGCGAAGCGTCCCCCTTATCGGTGAAGCATTGAAGGCCGCGAAGGCTGCGGTGAAAGCAGCCCCCGGCGAGTTCGTCTTCGTGAAAGAGGTCAAGACCAACTCAGCCCAGAGTCTCAGCGCCCTTGGGAATGAAGTCATTCGCGCCGCCGGGATTCCGAAGTCGCCGCGTCTCACCTGCTACTCGCTACGCCACGGCATCGCCGAGGCCATGCAGCAAGCTAACGTCCGCGAGAACCTGAGAAAGTACGTTTTAGGGCACTCGCAAAAAGGCGTGACCGCGAAGTACGGCGCCTCAGCCCCGATGCTCGCTGAGTTGGCTTCAGAGCTGACGCGAGCGCACGGGTTCTTGGGTCGCGTCGACGACAGCATTTATGAGCCCGGCGAACTAATGCCGAAGAAAGGGGGACTGCGTGCTAGAGTTTGAAGACCTGCCTTTCTTTGATAGGCCCGACCTTACGCCTTACCTTGTCCACTTGACGAAAAACTCGAAGCGGCAGGACGGCTATAGCGCCTTCGACAACCTGCTTCACATCCTGAAGAAGGGGGAGATTTGGGGCAGCGACAGCGCCAAGGGCTTTATCAAGGGCCCGAACCCGGCAGCTTGCTTCATGGATGTTCCCTTCGCGTCGCTGAAATATGTCCTGAACCCGCGAGACTCCGATCCAACAAACCCGCGTTACGAGCCCTACGGCATCATCGTGACGAAGCGTTGGGCCTACAACCACGGCTGCCGTCCCGTCCTCTATCTTTCAAACGATGAAGTAGACGAAATCGGTGTGCCCAAAGACGAGCTATGGCGTGTGGTCAGATTTGAGGTCAGCAAGACAACCGGATGGATCAGCTGGCTTCATGAGCGCGAATGGCGCTGCAAGGGTGACTTCAAAATGCCCAGCAAGTTCAGCGCCGTGCTTGTCCGCACGGTGAAGGAAGCAATCGCCTTGAACGAGACCCTGCACAAGACCCCAGAAAAGTTCAAAGCTCTCCCGGGAAGTGTATTGCCGCTGGAGGTCATTTGTCAGGGATTGATCCCCGCGAAGCCGCTTTCACGCTAGTCGCTCGGCTGCTCTCTTCGCCGCTGGTTCTCTTTGACCTCGCGGGCCTTTTTGTCGAGATGGGTTTCGAGATTCCAGTCATCGACATTGAAATCCCGTGACGGTAGGCGATAGGTCTGTCGAAGCCGCTTAGCCAATTTCAGGGCTCTATCGCCAAGCAGAAGCGTTTGCTCCACTGCTGCGCCTTTGTAGCTGTCGTCATCGCCTACGACATCCCACCAAAAACTCACACGCTGCTGCGCGAGTTCGCGACGCTGGGGGAATTCCATGACCTCATGTAGCAAGCTAGTTTGCAGCAGCTTGTAGGCCTCGCTTTCGGGCAAAGCAGCAAATGGGGGAACGCCGCCGATGCGCTTACCGACGTGGCCGTCATGTTCTTCCGCTAACTCGTCGTCTGAGACCACGTCGGAACATTGGCTAGCGAAGGCTTCGAAGTTGAACGCAAGTTGGAGGGCCAGATAGCCAGCGGTTTCAGTTCGCTGCTCTTTATAACGGAATTGTTCGAAAATGAGCGTGACGACGGCAAAGCCGGCGCCGCTCCCTACGACGGTGGTAAGAAGCAAATTCCAATCGACGAACACGTATGAGCCCCTTCAAGAGGCCCTACGATATCACAAGGTCACCGCGTCGCCAGTATGTTGGATATGCGGTTGCTGCTGCTTGCCCTGCTGCTGTGGCTAGCGCTGGCGCTCGTATTCCCGCAAATGTTCGGCATTGGCCCGACGCCAGCGTCGCTTTCGCGCGCGCTCCTCGTCTGGATTTGCGAGACGCCAAGCTTTTGTGCTTTCGCGTTTACATCGGACGCACTTTCCCGTGGAGATGTAGCGAAGTGTGCTCGCACATGCGGCGCACGGGTTTCCGACGAAGTGAAGACCGGTCATGTGATGACCGAACGCAGGCGAGCCCAGAGATAGGACAAGGCAAAACGTAGGCTCTGAAAGTCATGGGCAGTCACTTAGAGTCCCGTGGCTCTTCGAATCGCAAATCCGCAGCTCGATAGTAGAGCCGGCGCAGTTGTCGGCATGCGGTCTGGATTAAAGACAGTTGGGCTTCGGCGCCCCGCCCATCCAAGCTGGGTGCGAGCGCCTTTGCACCAGCCAAGCCGTCGCGAACCCGTCCGAATGCTTCAGCTGAGCGTTCGGGAATTTCGTCGGGATAGTAAGCGCCCTTAAGCGGCGTCAGTTGCGCGCATTGTCGGCCGCGATGTGCAGGCATGCTCTAGTCTCCAGTAACGGTCACAAGCGTTGGGCATTTTTCTCGGAGCCATCTCACTTCGGCTTCGAGGCGTTCGTGGTCGCGAGGCGAGAGCGGAATCTTGGACTCGAAGCACGCGAGCATTGATGCATGGCCAGCCACCAGTGCGTCGACACGCGCGACAATCGCGGGATTGCGTGGCCGGCGACCTAACGCCGTGTCCAACGCCGCGCGATTCTGGGCCACGTTTCCGGGGCCCAGCCGCTTCGCGCGCTTCATCAACTCCGCTTTTGTTTTTCTCAGCCGCGCCACGACTTTGAAGTCGCCAATGGCTTGCGCTCCGCGAATGTCGCCGTCTATGGCCGCAATCTCTGCGGCGATGTCGGAATCAAGTGCGGTGTAATCCCGCTCTTCGATCCCCGCGTGAGTTTTCAGTTCGGCAACACGCGGTGCCAAAGTCCTCGCCAACCGCTGAAAATTGGAAGCCCAATTGCCATGCGATGTGCTGTAGGCGCTGGCGTACGCGACCTTCGCGCCTTCGAAGTCGCCGACTGCGAGGCATCGCGCCATCTTCTCTTGGGCATCTTCGCGGTTCATCGATCACTTGCGGCCGGGCCGATGCCGCAAAGGCGCCGTTGCCGCTCTAGTTCTGCACCAAGCTCAGCGTATCGGCCACGCGCTTCTACGCGTTCGGCCTCGGTCGCAGACGAGCCACGGTGCGAAGAGAAAACGCGCCAGAGTCGGTCGCGCTCAGCGAATGCAGATTTCAAGGTCATCGTGTTATCTCCCCCCAGCGGCACGTGCCCGCTGGCGATGCGCTGCAAAGCCCCTGCGCGCGGGCGGGGCCAACCGCCAAAAGCTCACCAGCGACGAGACTGACGGAAACGTCGCCGGCTTATCTCCGCGAGGCGGAGACGACGCGGTAAGCGCGCGTCGGGAATTCTGGCGGACATCGGTCTGTGGTCGATGTCCGCCTATTGAGGCAGGGTGTTCGGAAGTAAGGGGAAACTTCCTACTTGCTGCCCCGAAGCTCTATTTCGTTGCGCTGAAGCTCTGCTTCGAAGCGTTCACGCAAATCTGTTTGTGTCGTCGGCCGAGCCAATGATTAGTCGACAAGCGCGAACAGCTCCGCTTGCGCTACTTCGAACTGGCATAGGATGCGGAATCCATTGGCGGCGTATATCGCGTGATCACCCGCACCGGCTTCAAGCAATCCAACGATCTCATTGACTGCGGTGTTCAGAGCGCTGGCCATCATGACGTACTTCGTAGATGAGCCGCGCGGCTCCAGTTGCCAAGCGGCAGCCCGCGTGATGCTGTCGGCGACGCGCCATGCTTTCCGGCAGCGCTCTGCGAGTTCGCCGCGAATGATTGCCGGCGGCGCCATGTAGTCGGCGATGTTGAGATTGGCCGACGTCGCCGTGGTCGCAGTGACCGGGCCCCAGTTCGAATTTGTCATTGGGCGCGCTTCTTATCGAAGTCAGCGATCATCATGCGATCCGCAGGAGACGCTTTCCCGGCGGCCACGCGAGCACGTGCGGCGGCGACGTTTGGCGATTCAGTTTTCTTGGCAGCATCGGCCTTGTAGGCGAGTCCAAGACGTTGGGTGGGTGAGAGCTTTGCAAACACTTCAGCAGGCACACCGAGTTTAATCGCGCGCTCGCGAACTTCGACGGGTTTCGCCGCTTGGGTTTGAACTTTGGATGGGTCGCGGCCTTCGGCCCAGATTTTGGCCTCACCTTTCCGCATTAACTCCAAGCGCTTCGCGGGATCGAGCTTGCGGAAGCCTTCTTCGCTGAAGCCGCCGCGCAAGATGTCAGCGTCTTCGACTTCGTGACGTCGCTTGGCGGCCTCGGCAGCTGCGGCTTCGTCGGCAACATACGCGGCGATCGTCTCCGCGACGAATCGGCCGGGTCCGCCTACGAGAAACTCGGCGTCACACCAATCTGAGAAGCCGTGTTCTTTCGCAGCGTGAGCAGTCAGGGCGGCGATGCGGTCTTCGGGTGCGTTGGGTTCGATCTTCGCAAGGATAGTTCGCACGTGAGCGGCGAAATCTGCTGAAATCGTTGAGGCTTTGGGCTTCAGCTTGGCGGCGACAGCGTGAGCACTGTCAGCGAGCGCCTTGGCTTCGGTGTCGAGATGCTGCGGCCGGGTGTTCAACCAGCCCCAGCCTTCGCCTTCAATCAGCTGTGCGGCGACGCGTTGACGTGTGCTCTCGTCAACGTCGGGAAGCGCTGAGGCAATGGCGGCGAGAAATGCGGGAGTGATCTTCATGCTACTCGTTTGAGACCTTCGGCGATTAGCGTTCGCGCTAGCGCGGCGACGGGGATATTTAGATCGGCGGCAACGGTTTCGAGATGACGCGCTTGGCCTTCGGCCACGGTTACAGTGAGACGACGGCCGGCAGCGGCCGAGCCGAAGCCAGTCTTCCGGCGCGCGATGGCAACGGGCGCAATGAGCGTGACGGCTGAAGCCGACATCGTTTGAATCCTAAATTGTGTGGGGGCCGAAGCCGTGCTTCAGCGTCAAGCAGTAGAGCACAAAACGCATTTTGAGGCTAGACGGTCGAACGGCTCAGAGGCGCAGTTTGTTTTCGATGCTGAGCCGTTCGACCATCTAGATGCAGAACGGGAGTTCATGTAAGTAGAAATGGACGACATGCAGACGAGCTAGCGCTCTCGCATTTTCTGTCCTCCTAGATAAAGCGCAGCAAAGCAAATCAAAGCGCGTGGCGCCGCGATTGCTTTAGTTTGCGTTGGAGTACGGCTTCGGCCGTCGCGAAGGCTAAGAAGCGAACGCGAGAAATCGAAACGGGAAACGCCACCACACCGGCTTCGCCGGTGATCCCTATCGCTTGACCTGAAGGCCTTCCATGCCAACCAAAACACCCCCGCCGCTGCGGCTTCGTGAGTTCGAGGTCCGTCTCTGGCGGATCGAAGCCCGCTGCAACGTCAACCCGAATTTCCGTCGCGATCTCACAGACCACGTGCGCGCTCACGAAGCCGAGGCCGGCCACTACATCGCCAACAACGGCCGGATGACTTCCGCCAATGTCCGACGCGCACTCTCCGGCGTCTGGCCTGAGGCCGAAGTCGTCGAGTATCCGCAAGCCCTGACTTACGAGGAATGGAATCGGGAATGCTCACGCCTCGCCACCGAATGGCGCGACGACGGCGTCCCGTTGGATATGATTCGTAAGCGTCGGTGGGAATTTGAGCGCCGACATCCGGCATTCATCGAGCAGCGGCGCAAGGCCGAGCTTGTGCCTTTCGCCGACGCCGTGCTCCTGCTTCGCGACTTCGATCGATTGCTCGACCAGCTGCGTCACGAGGCCCCTGACTATCGTTATCCCGCAATCGAAGCTCTTGTTACGGCGCAACCCCAATGGGCTGACGAAATCCTAGCGGGGCCGGAATGCGTGGCCCGTATGGCCTTGCGTGATTTCGCGGCGGCGGCCGGAATCGAGGTCGCGCAATGACGGGTCCTTTCTCCAGAACCTACGGCGCCAAGAAACCGAACCGCGCTCGCGTTGCCGGCCGGTCCGACGCACCCGCGACTACGGGCAAGCGCGTCAACGTCGGCGACTTCTCTTCGGCGTTCGGGATCAAGCGCGTCGTCGTCTGGCTCCGGCGCCGCCGCTGCGAACTCTCGGCCGCACAGTTCGAAACTCTCCGACACCTGGCCAAGCGCGCGAGCGAAGACGGCCATGGTCAAAAGCAGCGACGGCCGGAGTCTTGGGTCATCGATGCCATAGGAACGAGTCAGCTTCCGCCTGCGGCCGTGGAATGGCTGCTACGTCATGCCTATGGTTTCACGCCTGAAGAGCAAGAGAAGTTGGACGCGGCGCGACTTCTGGCAGCGGCTGCGATCACGCGCGAACGCTATGTCTACCTCCCGGCCGGCCAGCGCGTGTTCCGCGTCGCCGATCGATCCGCAGGCCCTGAGGCCGACGCCGTCGCCGATCTCCAGAAGTGGTACGGTGACGACTTCAGCGAAGTGCAGATCAAGCGGAAGCTTCGATCGATTTGCGAGCAAGCCGAAGACATTGTCCGGCTTCCCGGTCGCGACGCCCGCTTCAACTTAGAGGGGCGTTGGGTCGCGAACATATGGACGCCGCCGCCATGGCCTGAAGTCGCCGCGACTGAAGACGACGTGCGGCCTTTCCTCGACCACGCCCGCTACATTTTCGGCGATCACGCTGAAGACGTGCTGGACTGGATGTCGGCGCATGTGCAGCCGGCGTCTTGGCGCCGTCACGTGCGTTGGGGCGTGATCGTCATCTCCGACGAACACCAAGTTGGCAAAGAAGCCATCGCAAACATCTTCTCCCGCGTCATCGGTGAGAAAAACCGAACGAACGGGACCTTGGGCGAACTCGACGGCGAAAAAGCCGAAGCCGGCGCCTTTCTCGCGCGCGGCAACCTCATCGTCTTCTCCGAAGCCAACATTCCCTTCCGCCAGTTGGAGCGGCTGAAAGAGGTCATGGGATCGGAAAAGGCGCCCGTGCGGTTGATGCAGAAGAATACGCAGTACATCCCGCACGGCGCGACGTTCCTCATCTTCTCCAATGATCCCGCGTGTGTTGGGTTAGACGCTGCTAACCAGCGCTTCTTCGTCATCCATCACACAGAGGCGCGGCGGCCGGATGAGCACTACGCTCGGCTTGATGCCTGGGAAGCGGACAACGGACCGGCCAAGCTCTTGGCGTGGTTGCGTCAACGCGATCTCAGCGCCTTCAATCCCGCACGCCGTCCTTACGCCACCGAGGCCGAACTCGAACTCATCGACGTTGTTAGAAGCCCCGTCGTTACCGATGTCGCCGACCTGATCGCCCGGCGCGGCGATCCCTTCGCCGCCGAACTCATCGAAATCGATGTCGCCCGGCGCCAGCTCGCAGAAGGCGTCATCGTCGGGGACGGCCGGGCGGCGAAGACCTACCAGCGTGAGGTCAGCTCCTATGATCTCCGGCGGGCGCTCAAGTCCGCCGGTGCCGTCTCCCTTGGCCAGCAGCGCGTCGGCGACCGCGAACGCGTCAGCCTCTGGGCGTTGGCGAATGCCGACAGATGGGCAGCGCTTAAGGGCCAGCCGGGTGCCGAGACCCTACGCAAGTGGGGCCTGGAGCTGGGCAGCTTCAGTGAAGCCGTGAACCGCGTCAGCGGCGACGCCCCGCCGGTAATCGTGCAACTCAGCGACGCGAAGAAGGGCGGCGGGAAGCGGTTCTGAGGTCTAGGTGGTCTGGGCCCTAATGCCGGCTTCGGCGGCCCAAACGCCTGCGGCCGGGGCAAAGTGGTCTAGGGTCTAGGAAGTGTTTAAGTGCCTAGACCACTACCTAGACCGCCTCTGCGCCTTTGTTTTCAAGGCCACAGGGCAAGTGGTCTATGGTCTAGGTGGTTTTCCTGATTCAAACATAGATTCAAAACGAGGCCGTAGAGGCCTTTAGAACCCATGCAGGCCAAGCGGCCGCGAATGGGTGAAACGTCCTAGACCATAGACCACTCCAGCTTGCGGGGCGCCGCATCCGCCGCCGCCGGCCCACGCTTTCCAGGCTGTTCAAGCGCGTTGGGTGGGCTGTATTCGCTCAGAGAATACTGGTGCGAGGTACATACTCAGGTGTGTAGCTCAACTGGATAGAGCACGGTTGCACCGAAGCCGGGGTTGCGAGTTCAAGTCTCGTCACACACGCCATTTACCGACCCGGGTTCGAAGAGAAGACTTTATCGTTAATCGATTAATTTCGAAGCCTCCGAATTCGAACGTGTATGGTTAACGGCACTGATTTCGGCGCGGATTGGTCAACCCAACCCCCCAAGAGCTTAACCCGCCCAATACTCGCGAATACTTGCATCGCCGAACGCAGCCGGCAGGCAAAGGCCGCCATGGTGCCTCATCGGGGATTTCAGCCTTTGACATCAACGGCTTGCGGTTCAGAGAAAAGCCTAACCACAACAACTAGTAGGCTGGCGGCGACCCAACGCAGGCAAAGCCGCCAAGTCACGGGCTAGCCCTACACGCCCTACACGGCGGCCTGCTGCGGCGGCGGCGGCATCAACCCAACGCGCTTGAAACTCTAGTCACGGGCTAGTCATTTTAGCATCCGTCATGACTACAGGGGTACGTTGGGTGTGTTGGGTCGAAGACTGAAGTCTAAGGCCAAAGATCGACAGTATTCGCGAGGGACCCAAAGGGGGAATACCGTCCCGGCCCGGCGCAGGGCCCTGTTACAGCATCGGGTGACTATGACTAGGGAGCCAACGCAGGCTTCGCCCTCGTGAACATGACTAGCCCCCCATTCGCCTCCACAGGTTCGAGCAGCTGGCGGGTTTCCAAACTCCTCGCGTAGCCCTTGACTGCGGACTCGATGATGGGGGCCGCCGCGTCGTTAAGTTCGCGTACACGAACTGACCGGTAAAACCCCAACATAGGCGCTTAGCGTCGCTGGTCCTGAGGCTCACGCCCAGGGCCTTTTTCATGCCCACAGCACCCGTTGCCCTTTGGCACGAATAACGCCACAAACCGATAGCGCTCGCTGCTGCGGGCACTTCCCGGCCGCCCCAAAAAGGCGGCCGTTTTCATGACGGGAATCTCGCCACATGCTCATAGAGCTTGGCGTCGCCGTCGTGCTTCTGCTCAGCCGCATTGTCGCTCTGATCCCGCGTGGGCCCCGCCCATCGGAGAGTCTCGACGTTCACGTCCAGACTCGGAGCACGACCGTGCGCGTGAAGTGGAAGCGCGGCAGCACGCCGCCCCGCGCCCGCTAGGTCGATTGCCTTTGAAATCGATGCCAGCAGCGCGGGTAGAGGGCTGGCCCATGTTGTTCTTGTTTTGTTCTCGTCGACACTCAGGCTCCGGAGCTAGAATTCGGCGAAGGTCCATGCCCAGGAGCCCGCCATGACCAACACCGTTACCCGACTTCGAGCGGCCTTGGAGGTCGGAGACGAAGACCCGGACTTCTTTCGAGTCGCCTCCTCGGTTGATGACCTCGTGGCGTTGGTGAGCGATCCTCCAACGAGAGGCCGGCTAGCGTCCGAGCGCCACAATTCCAGGTGGCGCCAGGGCGATCTCGCAATAAGGTCGCGATGGGCGGGGAGGCCCTAGCGATGCTGAAATTCGCCGCCGCATCTGCGGCCTTGCTTCTATTCCTTTCCGCGTGCGGACCCGCGACAGGCATCAATTCTTCGGCCTGTCGCCAAGCGCGCGCCGAAAGCGACGAGGCAACGGTGCGACTCCAAGAGGCGATGGCGACTCAAGGGCGAGCGAGCGGCGGCGTTTCCGGTGAAGCCGCTGATATGCTCTTACAAGTGTCGGTGGAGCGCATTGAACGCGCAAACGTGGAAATGAATCGCGCCTGCGAACTCGGATTGCCCGATACCCCGGCCGACGCACCGACACCGGCAACGGTCGCTGATGCGCCACTTGGACCAAACACCTATTTCGTCAACGTCGAAATGACGGAAGAGCGCACCGAACCCGGCGGCGGAGTCGTTGACAACCGAATTTACCGAGGACAACGCCTCGAAGTCACCGACCGCAGCGGCGCATGGGTTCGAGTCACGGGCCTGGAGTACGAACCGCGCTGGGTTCGGGCATCTCACCTCTCGCGCGAGCAGCCAGCGCCACTGCCCCAGCCTGATCTCGCGCCCGGTCTCATGGACGCACGCATTCAAGGTATCCCCGCTGTTGGCGAAGATGGAAACGACGAAGCCGACGTTAGGGCGTTGCGAACTGCGGCGGCACAGTTGCTCGCCTCCGGCCAGTGTCGTCGCATCGAATACGGCGACAGAAGCGCCAACCATCGCGGCGTCTACTTCATAAACTGCGGCGAGAACTCCAATCGCTTTTTCACGATGCGCGATGACGAGCCGCGTTTCTGCGGACGCAGCGCGAGTTCGTGTTAAACTCGGCTCGACGCGGGAATCACCTCAGGTTGTCCGAACTATTTAGAGGAGAATTACAATGGCCGATATCAGGCACGCGCTAATGATCAAGTACGGCTTGGGCCGGCAGCCGACCCAAGCTGAAAGCGATATCTGGTTCGTTGAAGTTGAAAAACTAAAGCGGCAAGGCGTGTCGTCCGAAGAAGCCGGCCGCAGAGCAGCGCAAGCGCAGTTGCCCGGGTTCAAGAGCAAGATCTACGCGTCCGAAGGCGACACAGTTGAAACGCTGCTGCTGCGCGTGCGTGACAAGTGACCGCCTCCACCGGAGTCCCAAGCTGGCTGACAGATGTCGCCATACCAATCGGGACTTTTGTGCTCGGTTTCCTAATTTCTCACTTCACGCTGTCAAAGCGCGATCGAAAGGACATTGAGCAGACAAACTACGAAAATACAGAGCGCTTGATCGAGCAGCACAAGGCCGCATTCGAACGGTATTGCTCAGTGCTGAAAGCATATGACGATGCCGAGGAACCGACCTTCGACCATTTCTACGCCATCGCCACTGCTGGCGAAGCGTATTTCTATCAAGCACGTTTGATGGCGGACGCCGTCTTGTCGGAAAAGGTCGATACTCAGATACGCGACAGCACGTTGATGCCGAAACTAAAGGAAATGACCAATAAGACTCTGCCGCTTCACTACAGCGTGTTGCAGAGCATCGCCAAAAAGAAAGAGTTTGAATATCACGGCGAGCTCCGCCGGTCTGACTACGAAAGTATCTACTCTGCAGTTGAACGATTTAGCATCGGCCCGTGATGCCGCTCTGGAGTTCACGACATGACGACCTACAACATGCAGACATGCATCTTGTGCCAACAGGATTTCAGGTTCGGCCCAAACGCTTATGATGGGCGCTACGTCCGCGCATGGGATGATATGATCTGTAGATCATGCGATGACGGCAACCACGACGGCATCGTCGCCGACGATTCATTCCTCGCGCGCCTAGATGCCAAAGGCGTGACGCCTGAGATAAACGACAGCGGCTGGGTCGTTATTCCGTCTAGAGGTAGCTGAAGCGCCTTAAGCGGTTGAGGACGTTAACCGGATTCACCAGTTGGAAAGGGTCGAATCAGCGACAACGGCGACATCAGCAACAGATTGGATGGGCGAGGCGCCCTCCCTTTGGGGTCGCGCGTGTTGGAGTCGGTTTTAAATTTGCTCGCTGCCGTGATCGCGCTCGGCGCCGCGTGCGTGAGTTATGCAGAGACTCGTGCGCGTACTCGCAGCCGTCGCAACCGACGTAAGCGCTACGCGAAAGCGATTGGCTTCCATCCTGCGCGGTGAGCGGTGAGTCCGTCCCAAAGCAAGCGAACGCCGTTCGGGCCCTCAATCCAGGCGCATATCGCAGCTTCCCAAGTATCGACAGCCTTCACAGCATCTTCGAAACTCGCGAAGCGCTCTGGCCCGCGCTCATGGCCGCGAAGTACCCAGGGTAGTTCGATTGAATCACGCATCGCCCACCACATGGCCGGCGATAGTTAAAGAATCTTGCACGGCATCGTCAGGGTAAAACCCACCATGATCCTCGGCCGCGCGTCGGCGCTCGTTCGGCCAAGTGTTGCACCACAAACAAGCCCACGCGAGGTTCTCTTTGAAGTTGTCGCCGCCGATGACGCGGGCCTTGAGATGCTCGAGACTTCCAATGCGCCTTCCAACTTGCGCCCATGGCGCAGGCGCACCGTTGGCTTTGGACGGCCGGCTTTCCACGGCAAGCGAGCCGCAATGAATGCACCGACCGCGAGCCGCCTCTATGACTAGCCAGACGTCAGCTGCGGTGATGCGAGTAAACGGCGCCCCAGATATCAAGCGCTTGCGGTTGGCCTTCTTCGATGCCGCATAGCAGCGAGGCATTCGCTGTTGGAGCGTCGTCCTTGCCATATAATCTTCCCAAGACTGGAACACCGGGGGCGGAGCATCTGCAACAGGTGCTCCGGGCATCTGCCAGCGAACGCGGTCTAATGGCGGTGGCGTTTTTCCCAGACGCAGGCGGCTCGTTGCCCCGGCTTCGCGCAACGTCCGGCGCCAAGGCCCCAAGTCTTCGTAAGCTTCGATGTAGAATCTCACGCCTTTTTCAGCGAAAGCGCGGACAACGCGCGTGAAGAGCTCTGCTGCCTCTTGTTTGTGCTGGCTCACGATCCAGACTTCGCGGTCGCTTGTAGCGAAGACGTAGCGTCCGCCTTCCAACCGGAATGTCACCGTGCGAACGCCCATGACCTCCCGAATACCCCCGTCGCAGTCGTGCGAAAACCTTAGTTCGGTTTTTGGCCCTGCAGGGCGGCGACGATCTGCACCGCGAAGGCAGCGCGCTAAGCCTTCCCCGGGATTTTCACAGGGTAGTACCGATAGCGAACGCCATGGTGCGCCTGATCGTCGGGGAGTCTTCCAATTCGAACCTCGAGTCCCCCGGTGTTGGGGATATTCTCATCGCACAGCAACGCCGACATTCCCTCAAAGATGAGGCCTGCGCGCTCAATCATCTCTTGCATGAAGGCCAAGAGGTCGTCGCGTTTCATCGGCGTCTTAGGATGAACGAACTCGACTGACGGCGCGAAAATTCTCGGACCAGCGCGCAACTCAAAGCCAGTCACAATCATACGCTTAGTTTCGTCAGGGTGGTGACAAGCGTTGCGATAGTTGTTCACGGCTTCGATCGTATCGGCACCTTCTTTGAAGGCTTCGCGTCCCAACGCATCTGAGGCAAATCGATTTGCCAGCGCCGTTTCAACGGTCTGACGCCAAGCCTTTTCGTTTGACGCTTTCGGGTAAAACAACGCCGCAAGCTGGACAACAAGCATCAAACACTTCCGCGAAGTGTCGACGAAATTCTCACAGCGAGTGGTCAGGTCCTTGATGCTTGGAAGCATCGGGGCCTGCCCATTCATGCGCTTGAGTTCGGCTGCTGCCTGCTCCCATTCGCCTCTCAGCTGAGCGTGAGCGTTCGACATCGCCGACAGATACTCTGCGGCTCGCAACGACAGGGACAACGCGGCGTCTTTGTCAAAACCCTTTCCCTGCCATCCCTCCGAGAAGAGAGCTTTGCCCGTCAGCAGTGTCCGGCAGATGATCGCGTCATGCGATCCGTAACTCAGCACTTTCTGCTGCACCGCGTTGGGTAACGTGATGTCAGTCCGCTCCGGATCAATTTGGTCCGCCAGTTGAGTTTGGATGACGGACTTCGTCGTCACCGTCAGCATGCGGTCGCCGACGACGATCATCTCGACTCCGGGTTCACCACCGTGACCGATCGTAAACGACAACGCGGCGTCACGTTTCTTGTCGATTGGTCTCTTGCCATCACTCATGCTGCTATCCGCGCAAGTACATCTCGAATGAGTGCCAAACGATATACAGGACCGCCGCCGCGACGAAGAATCTAAACTGCCAGACCGCATGCTTGGCCGCCGAGTCGGCGTTGGCGTACATGGCCTTCGAGACTCCCTGGACCTGGGCGAGCCTTCCCGCTGGGTCTGGATGAGCCATGCCGGCACCTCGCTTGATTTGCAGCATATTGATGTTGGCGAATATCGTCGCGTTCCGCAGCAAGATGTTGCGGCTGCCACAATAAAAGCTTGCGATCCAGCACGCCGCCGCGAGCGCGAGCGGAATGAGGCTCAAGGTCAGAGATGCATCACGCGTTTGCGTCAGCGCGAAGCCAAGCGCCGCACCTGTGGCCCCCAGCATGAAGTATGTGTATTTGTCCTGCGCTGCTGAAATCGTTCGGAACAGCTCAAGCTCTGTGTCGTCCGGCATCGTGTGAGTCGTAGACATTCATGCCTCCTGCGCAGCACCGCGTCGAAGCACCTGAATCAGGTCCAACACGTCGCCAGCTGCTGCGGTGTAACGAAAATCAAGCAGCGCCACATCGGGCGCGGACTCGAGTTCTGGCCTTCATTGGGAACGTGAACGCCGAGAATTGCGTCGGCGTGAGACGTGAACAGGATTTCGTAGCCCTTGCTCGCAAGCTTCTGAGGCATGGGTCACCCTGCTAGAACGGGATACCGCTAAGCAGAATCGCAATTTTGCAGTCATCCCGCTTCTTTGGTGACCTTCACTTCAATCAAAATGTCGCCGGTGCCGCCCTTGTAAATCAGGTCGAAGGCGTGAGCTGCGGCATCAAGCCATTTCGCACGCGCATCGGACGGCCACTCAGACTTAGCTGGTGGCAGCTCATCAAGTAGCCCCTCGATGAAGAAGTGAAGGCGCGGCCGCTGCGTCGCTTGCGTCGTGTGCTCAGGCTGCGGCGGAGGTGGCGAGCGCTCTGCGGTGGCCACGGCTTCGACGGGCGCGTCCGACGTAGCAAACACGACAGGCTGCACGAGCCGATCTTCGGCCGCCGTGGAAAAGAATCCGGCCGTTCGCGCCGATCGGTCGAATGTTTGGCGCGCGCGTTCTTTCTGCTTTTTCGCGACGCCCAGGCTGACCATCGCTTGCTCCAGGCCCGCAGGGCGCGGCGGAAGTTGGCGACCGCGAAACTCTTCGAACATGCGTTTGTAAAGCGGGACATTCAAAAACGCTTCGGCCTTCGCCGCTGGCGCGCGCGACGTTTCCAAGATGTCGAAGCCTAGTGGCGTCAGCGCGTACTTGCCCTGGTTGCTCTCAATGATACCGAACATGCGCGCCGCCGCGACCTTCGCGCCGAAGGCGCCGCTATTCGGCACTTGGCCAACGGCAGAGGCCAGCTGGTCGCGATCCAGCGGAACGCCGCCGCGCGCGAGCATGGCGCCGGCGAGTTTTATCGTCTCGTCGAGATCGACATATGGAAACTGGATCGACGATTGATCCCGCTTTTCGTCACTCATGGTTCGATCCCGGTTGGCGCGGGGCGGGGCCCCGCGCTCAGGAATTATTACAAAGGCGGGCCGTTCGGCCGGCAGCTAGCGCCGCCGGCCTCGGGCGTTCGCTTCCGGCCCGTTAGAGCCGCAGGTAGAAAGCGCGGCGCGGGGCGCGGAATACGCGCGGGCGACGCTTAAAGCGCTTGCGATGCAATGACTTGGCCATGCCGCAATCCTCCAAGAGTGACAGCCTCTTGAATCGACGCAGTTTTTCGGCCACATTCCGCACGCGCTCATGCGTGAGGCGCGGGGCCTAAACCCGCTTCTCTCCCCGGCTTCGGAGGCAATTCCGGACTGCCAGGGACCCAAAACCGGAGCCCCTTCCGCAGGTCTCGAACACCTGCTTGGGGGCTCCGGGTCTAGGCTCCATTCCCCATTTACCATGCCCTACCGGGGCGTCAACGCCTGCGCGGGGGAATTCTTCTGCTTCGGATATCCGACGCCGCCGACAGTACCGCAGAGCCAGAAGCAATCGACTTTGTATGATTTTGTTTTCAGGCCATTTTTGTATAATACAATTTACCTCGAATTGCTTCCGCGTGAAGACTTCGGAGGCGACCTAGGCCGGTTGAGGCATGTTTCGAGACCGGTTAAACCTGTTAATAACGCCGCAAAACCGCGTCAGTTGCGCGTTTCGTGTCGGTTCGCGGCCGAATCGGTGGCCTCGAATGTCGGACATTGTCTGCCGGCCCATGCTGCCACGGGCGGCAGATGCAGGCCGGAGCGGAGTCCGGGTTCGAACGTCTGGCCCGGGTTCGAACCTCACGGCGTGAAGGCGGCCATGGCTTGAGCGAGCGTCGCCAAACACGTCATTGCCGCCGCCCACGTGTTCCATTTCGCTTGCTCACGCATGGTCTCCAGCGTGTCGATGCCGTTCCTGCTGATGCGCGCGCTTTGATAGCCGGCGCCGGTGTCGGGCTTCACCCGCACCTTCACCACCGTGGCGATTAGCCAAAGGATCGCGGCGCAAAATGCGAGCACACCCGCGATAATCGTCATCTCGTTTTTGGTCAGGATCATGCCGCCAATATGGGAGCGTGCGTTGGCTTCATAAACCATGGCGGTTGCGCCGCCACCGGCTGGCCCTACACTACCCCCTACACCAACGCGCTCAGGTCACCTGAGTTTTGGTTGAAAACAGCGGATTTTCTTGGTCGCCGGCCACTTCTTCCGGGCACCATCCTACGCTCGCGGAGCGAGCTTCGGATGGCAGGCCATCTCATCGCAGCGCTCTTGGGCGCCCTTCGCCCGCGTGCTACGCGGCCTCATGCGTATTTCAGCTTTGGCTTTGAGCCTTATCCTCGCCGCTTGCGCCAGCGCGCCGGCGGCGACCACCACAACCATTTCCACGACCGGCATCGCGCCGGCTTGGGATCCCGCGCGGATAGAGCCAATCCTGGCCCGGACACAGCGGCTACATCTGAACGCCGATCTTTCGGCGCTGACGCCCGGAGAACGCGAGGCGGTGGGCGAGCTGTTGGCGGCGGGCGAGCGGATGCATCGGCTCTATCTCGACCAGCGCCATCCGCAGGCCGTGGCGGCGAGCGTCTATCTGGAGGCGCATCCGGAACTCAGCGCGCATCGCGATCTCTTCCGGCTCAACTCCGGCCCGATCGCATCGACGCTCGACAATACGCGGGAGCCATTCCTCAGCGTTGAGCGCGAGACGCCGGCGCGCAACATTTATCCGGCGGGCACGACGCGCGAGGCGATGGACGCGTTTCTTGCAGCGCACCCTGAACGCCGCGCCGAATTGATCGACGATCGCGGCGTTGTCTGGGCGGCGACGCCGGAAAATCGTCGCCGCGCGCTGGCGGCGCTCGATCGCTATCCGACGCTCGACACGTTGCATCCGGGTTTGCGCGATCGTTTGCGGACGAGCGAGACCTATCTCGCCGTGCCCTATTCGGTGGCCTATGCCGAGGACATCTTCTTTATTTATGAGCGCTTGATCGCGGCGGCGGATCATGTCGAAAGCGGCGATGAGGCGTTCGCGCGCTATTTGCGTTTGCGGGCGCGCGATTTGCTGGCCGACGATTATGAGGGCGGCGATGCGGCGTGGGTGACGGGCGATTTCACCGGCAATCTCAACGCACAGATCGGCGCCTACGAGACCTATGACGACGCGCTCTATGGCGTGAAGACGTTCTTCTCGCTCTCGCTGCTGGTCCGCGACCGGCCGCGCAGTGATGAATTGCAAGCGGCGCTGGCCGATATCCAGGCGGTTGAGAATGCGCTGCCTTATAGTGAGCATCGCGAAGTGCGCAGCGATATTCCGGTCGGCGTTTACAACATCATCGCCGATTTCGGCCAAGCGCGCGGCGCCAATACGGCGACGATCCTGCCGAATGACGCCTATCTCGCGCGCCAATACGGCCGCACGATTTTGATGCGCGGCAACATTCTGCTCAATGATGAACTGTTTGCCGAAACGCATCGCGCGTTCACGGCGGCGGTGATTGCCGACCAGGCTGGAGATCTCACAGCCGAGGGCGGCTTCTACCGGACACTTTGGCACGAGGTTGGACATTATCTGGGCGTCGATCAGACCAGCGATGGGCGCGATCTCGATGCAGCGCTGGAGGATACGTCTGCGCTGCTGGAAGAGATGAAAGCCGACCTTGTCTCACTTTCGGCCGTGCGTCTCCTCAACCAGCGCGGCCGCATCACCGACGCGCAGCTGCGCAGCATCTACGCCTCCGGTATTCGCCGCGTGCTGCAGAAGAACCAGCCGCGCCGCGAACAGCCGTATCAGACCATGCAGTTGATGCAGTGGAATTGGTTTCTCGATCGCGGCGCGCTGCGGTTTGAGGACGGGCGCCTGCACATCGACTACCGGCGTTATCCGGATGCGGTGACCAGTCTGCTGCGCGAGGTGCTGGCGATTCAGCGCAGCGGCGATCGTGCGCGCGCCAATGCGTTCATCGATCGTTGGACGACTTGGGATCCGGCTCTGCACGAAGTCATCGCCCAGCGCATGCGCGAAACCGAGCGCACGCGCTATACGATGGTGACGTATGAGGCGATCGATGGAGCGCAGTGAATCCTTCAAGACGCTCTCGGAGATGATTGATGAGCTGGCTGCCGCTCAACCTCAGCACGCAGCGCTGATCCAGGACACGCGACAACTCAGCTATGCCGAACTCGATGCCCGGATGGATCGCGTCGCAGCGGCGCTGCAGCGTGATGAGATCGCGCCGGGCGAGTCCATTGCGATCTGTGCGGCGACTTCACTTGAATACGCCATCGTGTTTCTCGGCGCGTTGCGCGCGGGCGTGGCGGTGGCGCCGATCGCGCCCTCCTCAACGCCGGAGAGTATCGCCGGCATGATCGCCGATTCCGGTGCGCGTATTTTCTTTGCCGATGGAGAGGTAAGCGCAGCCTTGGAGGGCGTACGCGGGGACATTGCGCCGGCTTGGGTGGCGCTTGATGGCGCAGCGCATGGGCGTGCGTTTGGCGATTGGCTGGCGCCGGAGGGCGCCGAGCCCAAGCCTGTCGCGATCACCGAGGCGATGCCGTTCAACATCATCTATTCGTCTGGCACCACGGGCGCGCCGAAGGGCATCGTGCAGAGCCACGGCATGCGCTTCCATCACATCATGCGCGCGCAATCGATGGGGTATGGGCCGAGCGCGGTGACATTGCTTTCAACGCCGCTTTATTCGAACACGACCTTGGTGAGCTTCTTTCCCACGCTCGGCCTCGGCGGCACGGGGGTGCTGATGAAGAAATTCGAGGCGGGCGCCTATCTCGAACTGGCGCAGCGTCATCGCGCGACGCACACGATGCTGGTGCCGGTGCAATACTCGCGGCTGATGGCGCGGCCAGACTTCGACAGCTACGATCTCTCCAGCTTCGTGATGAAGTTCTGCACCTCGGCGCCGTTCGCGGCGGCGTTGAAGGCTGACATCGTCAAACGCTGGCCGGGCGGGCTCATTGAATATTTCGGTATGACCGAGGGCGGCGGCACCTGCGTGCTGATCGCCCATCTCTTCCCGGACAAGCTGCACACGGTCGGCACGCCGGCGCCGGGGCACGATATTCGGCTCATCGATGACGACGGCAAAGAGGTGCCGCGCGGCGAAGTTGGCGAATTGGTGGGTCGCTCGCCGATCATGATGAACGGCTATCACAACCGCAAAGAGCAGACCGACGCCGCGACTTGGGTTTCGCCCGAGGGCTTGGCTTTCATCCGCACCGGCGATGTTGGCCGCTACGATGCGGAAGGCTTCTTAGAGCTCATGGACCGCAAGAAGGACATGATCATTTCGGGCGGCTTCAACGTCTACCCAAGCGATCTCGAAGCGGTGTTGCGCGAGCATCCGGATGTGGCCGATGTCGCGGTCGTGGGCGTGGCAAGCGCCGAATGGGGTGAGACGCCGGTGGCGTTCGTGGTCTCGCGCGGCGCCGGCGCGGACGAGCTGCGCGCCTTCGCCAATGCCAAGCTTGGCAAGACGCAACGGATCAGCGCGGTGGAGCTGGTCGAGGAATTGCCGCGCAGCCATATCGGCAAAGTGCTGAAGCGCGAGCTGCGGGATGGCTGGGTGGCGCGAACGGGCGGCTAGCGCACGGCGCGGAATTGGACTAATCCCCCGCCATGACCCGCAAGCTCTCTCTCACCGTCGATGGCAAGAACATCACGGTCCATCTGCACAAGGGCGATTTGCCCGCCAGCGTTTCGTTCAACGGCGCGGTCGCCGTCGATAGCGAGACGATGGGGCTCTCGTTGATCCGCGATCCGCTCTGCCTGGTGCAGATCTCAGACGGCCAGGGCGAGGCGCACTTGGTTCAGCTCGACCGCGGCAGCTATGACGCGCCGAACCTGAAGCGCGTGCTTTCCGATCCGGACGTGCTGAAGCTCTTTCACTTCGCGCGCTTCGATGTGGCGATGTTCATGCGCGACCTCTCGGTGATCGCGGCGCCGATTTATTGCACCAAGATCGCGTCGAAGCTGGTGCGCACCTACACCGATCGCCATGGCCTCAAGGATCTCACCAAGGAAGTGCTCGGCCGCGACATTTCCAAGGATCAGCAATCAAGCGATTGGGGCGCGCCGGAATTGAGCGACGCGCAGCTCGCTTACGCCGCGTCCGACGTGCTGCACTTGCATGCGTTGAAGGAGCGGCTCGACACTATGCTGGTCCGTGAGGGCCGCGTTGAAGTGGCGCAATCGTGCTTCGATTTCCTGCCGACGCGGGCAGCGCTCGATCTCGCTGGCTGGGAAGATACCGACATTTTTGCGCACTCATGACCGTTGAGGCGTCAGAGCTGCAGCGGCGCTGGCGCGGCGTCGCCAAGCACTTTCCGCTATGGCGCTTCGTGTTCGACATATTCTTCGACCTGAACGCCTGGCGCATGATCGGCGCTGACATCACCACAATGATGGTGGAGAGCAAGCATACGCGCCGCGCGGCGCAGGCGCTCGAAGGCGCATCGCCGGAAACGCTGGAGGCGCTATCGACGATCGCGCGCGTGAACGAGCAACGCACAACCGATCTCTTCCGCGCGATATTTTTGGGCTATGTCTCGGCCCCGTTTGCTTTGGCCGCCCTGCTTTCGGATGCTGCGCCGGATGCGCTCAGCGCATTCATCCGAGAATATCAAACCGTTATCGTCATTATGCTGATTGGCAGCTTGGTCTTCCCGATTCTGTATTTCTGCGGCAATTGGCGAGCCAAGCAGATTGGTTGGGCGATCGAGCTCTACCGGGCCGGCGCTGTGAAGCCGTTGGAGCGGTGATGGCCGACAAAATCAATCTCGCCGAGAAGCTCTCGCTGTTTGAAGGCCATTGGCAGCCGCGCGTTGTCGGCGCGTTCAACGGCCACGACTTGATGGTAGTGAAGCTCCAGGGCCAATTTCCCTGGCACAAGCACGACGACACCGATGACTTCTTTCAGGTCCTGAAGGGCGAGATGATCATCCGCTTGCGCGATGGCGATGTGGCGCTGAAAGAGGGCGAAATCTACGTCGTACCGAAAGGCGTTGAGCACGCGCCCTATGCAGAGCGCGAAGCGCATGTGCTGCTGATAGAACCGAGGGGCACGCCGAACACTGGCGATCCGGCGACGGCGGCGCCGCGCCGAGAGATTTAGCCTCCCGCGCTGCGGCAGCGGTCTGAGCAAAAGCGCACGTTCTCCCAATCGCGCGCCCACTTCTTGCGCCACACGAACGGCCGCCGGCACGCTGCACAGATTTTCTGCGGCAAGTTTGCCTTATCGCGCCGCTCGCCGTTGGCGTTCTTGACCATATGCAGCTGGTAAAGTGGATTGCGGCCCGATCCAAGACCCACGCCCACGCGTATCGTCAATGTGGTTCAAACTCTGAGACTTCTGTTAGGCGACCAGCTCTCGCCGCGGATGGCGTCCCTGCGCGATCTCGATCCCGCGCGGGACGTGGTGATGCTGGCGGAAGTGGCGGCGGAGGCGACCTATGTCCGACACCATAAGAAGAAGATCGCTTTCGTGTTTGCGGCAATGCGCGCGTTCGCTGACGAGCTTTCAGAGCAAGGCGTAACCGTTCGCTACGTCCAGCTGGATGATCCCCTGAACACCGGATCGCTAGGCACGGAGATCGCGCGGGCTGTCTCAGAGCTAAAGCCGGCAGAGCTGGTGCTGACTGAGCCGGGGGAACATCGGCTGGCTGCGGAGATGGAAAGCTGGGAGGCGACGCTGGGCATCCCGGTCGAAGTGCGTGAGGACAGCCGCTTCATCTGCTCGCACGCGGCGTTCCGGGCGTGGGCGAAAGAGCGCAAGCAGCTGCGCATGGAGTATTTCTATCGCGAAATGCGGCGCTGCGCTGGGGTTCTACTCGACGGCGAAGAACCGGCGGGTGGGCGTTGGAACTACGACAGCGAGAACCGAAAACCCGCTGACGCTGATCTCTTCATGCCGAAGCCGCCGCATTTCGCACCAGATGCGCACACGCGCGAAGTGCTCGATCTCGTTGCGACGCGCTTTGCCGATCATGTCGGCGATCTTGAGCCTTTCTGGTTTGCTGTGACGCACGCACAGGCCGAAGAAGCTCTGCGGCATTTCCTCGTGAACGCCCTGCCCTCGTTCGGCGATTACCAGGACGCGATGCTGAGCGGCGAGCCGTTTCTCTACCATTCCGTGATCTCGATGTATCTCAATGCGGGCCTGCTTGATGCGCGGGATATCTGCCGGCGCGCGGAAGCGGAGTATCGCGCAGGACGCGTCTCGCTGAACAATGCCGAGGGATTCATTCGTCAGATCTTGGGCTGGCGAGAATTCGTGCGCGGGGTCTATTGGCTTCGCGGACCGGATTATCTCCACGAGAACGCACTTGGGGCGACGCGCAACCTGCCATGGTTCTACTGGAGCGGCGAGACCGAGATGGCGTGCTTGAAAGCCGCCATCGGACAAACCAAGCGTGAAGCCTACGCACACCACATTCAGCGCCTGATGGTGACCGGCAATTTCGCAATGCTGGCAGGCGTCGATCCCTACCAAGTGCACGAATGGTATCTTGCCGTTTATGCCGACGCTTACGAATGGGTCGAGGCGCCGAACACGATCGGCATGAGCCAGTTCGCGGACGGTGGCGTCGTCGGCTCTAAGCCATACGCCTCCAGTGGCGCCTACATCGATCGTATGTCTGATTATTGCGGCAGCTGCGTTTACGACGTGAAAGCCAAGGCCGGGCCAAAGGCCTGCCCCTTCAATTATCTCTACTGGGACTTCCTTGCGCGCAATCGAGACAAGCTCGAAGGCAATCCGCGGATGGCGCCGATGTTTAAAACGCTGGAGCGCATGAGCGACGAGCGGCGCGCGGAGATTGCGGACGACGCACGCAAATTTCTGGAGGCTTTGCAGTGACGCGGCTCACGTCGTTTCAGCCGGGTATGCGAGCAGCCGTGTTTGGCGCGAGCGGCGGCATAGGCGCCGCACTGACCGAACTTCTGGCGGCGGACGAAAGCGTCGCACAGATCTACGCCGGCGCGCGCACCTCGGCTGCCGCAGTGCGCGACAAGATTGTCCCGTTTCGCTTTGACCTGACCGATGAAGTCTCTATCGCGGACGCTGCGGCGCGCGTCAGTGCGGACGGGCCGCTTGATCTGGTCATCGTCGCGACCGGCGTGCTTCATGATACGGCGCTGCAGCCGGAGAAGACCTGGCGCGACATCTCACCCGACGCATTCGCGCGCGCCTTCGCGATCAACGCAACTGGGCCTGCGCTTATCGCCAAGCATTTCCTGCCCCTCCTAGCGCGCGATCGGCGCGCCGCCTTTGCAGCGCTCTCGGCGCGCGTTGGTTCAATCGAAGACAATCGGCTTGGTGGATGGACGGCGTATCGCGCATCGAAAGCTGCGCTGCA
>JAWXAM010000135.1:0-9900 GCA_034439495.1 Terricaulis sp.
AATGTGTACTGCAACGTCCGCGCTGACATGTACGCGCGGGCGACGGCCGCCGAGATTAGCGATACGGGGGCCGATGCGTTCACCGAAGCGGACCGAACCTACCTGATCTCCTTCCTGGTTGCGAACCGCACGCCGCCACGCGGCGAATTCCGCACCGACTTCTTCTCACTCTTGCGAAGTCAGCAGGAAGCTGAACCACAGGCGTGTACCGCGGAATTCGATGCTGAACGTAGCGTGATCGCGCCCGCGCCCGAGCCTGCGGCCACGCCTGCGCCCGAGGTCCGTGTCGCCGACGACGCGCCGACGACGCCAGCTACGACCAGGGAGCAAACAACCATCGCACAAGCGCCGCGCATAGATCCTTCCGTCCGCGCAAACGTGGGCGCCCGCGCAGATTCAGCGCGTGAGATCGTTCAGCGCGCTTACGCCCCGCGTGCGCAAAGCTACCAGGTGTTTTTCCATGTCCGCGAAGGCGGCGGCAGAACGGCAGAGTCGGTCGATCCGTTGCGTGGCCCGCTCGGGGAGGCGAACTTTCGGGTCATGCGCGGTGTTCGCACGGTCGCGGCGAGCGAATTTCCACGCACGGCGCAGGTACGCTATTTTGGGAGAGATCAGGAGAGCGCGGCGAATGAACTGGCGGCGGCGCTCAACGCACATTATCGCGGCGAAGGACTGACGTTCGAAACGCGTGCCATCGGCGCGCAGTTTCCCAACATGCCACCGACGCATTTGGAAGTGTGGGTGCCCTAGGCCAACGCCGCGATCGCATCCGCCACAGCCACGACGCGCTTGGCTTCTTCCAAGTGCAGCAATTCGGTCATGCGGCCGTCGACTTTGATGACGCCTTTGCCGGCGTTTTCTGGGAGTGCAAAGGCTGTGATGACGGAGCGGGCGCGCTGAACTTCGTCTTTCGTCGGCGCGAAGACTGCGTTGGCGGTGTCGATTTGGGTTGGGTGAATGAGCGTCTTGCCGTCGAAACCGAACTCGAGGCCCTGCTCGCATTCGGCACGGAAGCCGTCGGCGTTGACGATGTCGTTATAGACGCCGTCGATCGCAGTGAGGCCCTCGGCGCGTGCGGCGGTGACAGCGAGCGACATGGCGGCGAAGAACGGTGCGCGGTTGGCGCCGGCGCGGGCGCGGGTTTCCTTGGCGAGATCGTTGAGGCCCATGACGAAGCACGAGAGCCGCGTGCCCTTAACCGCCGCCGCGATGTCGGCGATGTTCAAAATCGCGCGCGGCGTTTCGATCATGACCCAGAGCGATGCGTCGGCCGCGAAACCGGCAGCATCCATCGCAGCGTTGACCGCGCGGACTTCGTCGCCGCTCTCGACCTTCGGCGCCAGCATGCCATCCGGGCGCGCGGGACCGGCGGCGGCGATGTCGTCCCTGCCCCACGGCGTTGCGAGCGCGTTGACGCGAATGATCACCTCGCGCTTGCCGTAGCCGCCCGCTTTCACCGCGTCCGCGACTTGGGCGCGCGCCAAATCCTTAACGTCCGGCGCGACGGAATCTTCGAGATCGAGCAGCAGCACGTCGGCGGCGAGACTCTTCGCCTTTTCCATCGCCTTCAGATTGGCGCCAGGCATATAGAGGCAAGAGCGGCGGGGGCGAGCTGTCATGTTCGGTCTCGGGGATGGTGAGCGGAGCGGCAATCGCTTACATGATTGGCGAAGTGAAGACCATTCTATCGATACAAAGCCAGGTGGCCGGCGCGCGCGTTGGCAATTCCGTGGCGGCTTTCGCGATGGAGCGGCTGGGCGTGCGCGTCATACAGCTCCCCACGGTGTTGCTGGGGCGGCGGCCCGATCATGGCGCGCCCGGCGGTGGGCCGATCGCGGCGGAGATGCTGGCTTCGATGGTGGATGCGCTGGCGGCGGATGCGCTGCTCGGTGAGATCGATGCGGTACTGACCGGGTATGTCGGCACGGCGGAGCAAGTGGCGGTGATCCTGGATGCCGTGGCGCGGATCAAGGCGGCCAACCCGCAGGCGCTGTTCGTATGCGACCCGGTGCTGGGCGATGAGGGCCGCACGTATGTGAGCGAGGCGATCACGGATGTGGTGCTGGGGCGCTTATGTACGCAGGCCGATTGGCTGACGCCGAACCTGTTTGAGCTGGGCTTGATGGCGGGGCGTCAGCTCGAAGGCTTGGCGCAGGCGCGCGATGCGGCGAAGAGCTTTGGAAAGCCGGTTTTGGTGTCATCAATTCGCACGGCGCTGGGGCTCGGCAATCTCCTGGCGGCGCCCACCGGCGATTGGTTTTGCGAGACGGCGCGGCTGCCGCGGGCGCCGAAGGGCGCGGGCGATTTGCTCTCCGCGCTCTACGTGGCACGGCGGGTGCGCGGCGATGCGCTGGCGATCGCGCTCGAGGGCGCGACGGGCGCTGTGTTCGATGTGATCGTGCGCTCGATGGCGGCGGATAGCGAAGACTTACTGCTGCCGGCGGCGCAGGACGTGCTGAACGATCCGGTGACATGGCCGCGCGCGCGTTACACGGAGCTGGTGTGATGGCGGAAGGCTACGTCGCACCTGGATTCGAGCGCGTGCGTGAGGTGTTCGAGGCGCAGCTTGCCTCTGATGAACTCGGCGCGGGTTTCGCGGCGGTGCGCGACGGGCAGATCGTCGTCGATCTCTGGGGCGGCTGGGCCGATCGCGCGCGGACGCGGGCTTGGGAGCGCGACACGCTCGTACCGGTGTATTCGACCACTAAAGGCGTCAGCGCGCTGGTGTTGGCGATGCTGCACGATGCTGGCGACTTGGACTATGACGCGCCCTTGGCTGAGCTTTGGCCCGAATTCGGCGCGCAGAGAAAAGATCGCGTCACCATTCGCCAGACATTGGCGCATCAGGCCGGAGTGCCAGGCTTCATCGAACCGATCGATCCCGATTTGTGGCTTGATCCGCCGGCATGCGCCGAAGCAATCGCGGCGCTTGCGCCGATGTGGCCGCCGGGCAGCGCGAGCGGTTATCACCCGATGACGTGGGGCTATATCGCGGGGGAGATCGCGCGGCGTGCGAGCGGACGCTCGCTCGGCTCGATCCTGCGCGAAAGCATTTGTGGGCCGCTCGGTCTCGATTTTTGGATCGGCACGCGTGAAAGCGAACATGCACGTACGCCAGAAATGAAAAAGCCTTCGCGCGGTGGCGATTTCGGCGAGATCACGCCGCCGCGCAAAGCCGCGTTCTTCTCCAAATGGTCGATGCCTGTGCGGGGTTCCACGCAATGGCGGACGATCGAGATCCCCTCGGCGAACGGCCATGGGACGGCGCTAGCTGTGGCGCGCCTCTATGAAGCGTATGCAACGGGCGGCCTTATCAATGGCGCGCGCGTGCTTTCGCAGGAATCCTTCGATGCACTGACACGGCGCGTCTGGATCGGCGATGATCTGGTATTGCCGTTCAAGGTCGATTGGCGCGCTGGCATCATCGGCAACGCGTTTGGGTTTTATGGACCGAACCCGGAAGCATTTGGCCATTCGGGCAATGGCGGCTCGATGGGGATGGGCGATCCGGCAGCCGGCGTCTCAGCCGGCTATGTGATGAACGCGCAATCGCACCACATCATGGGCGACCCGCGATCGCTGAAACTGATTGACGCGCTGTACGTATGCTTGTGAGCCGCCGCGCGCTGGAGCTCGGCGCGCTGTTGATCGCGGCAGCGCTTGTTGCAGTGATGACTTACTTGCTGCTCGGCGCGCGCGGGCTGGTGCTGGCGAATGGACAGCCGCTGTTTGGGGATTTTATTGCATTTTGGAGCGCTGGACGTGCGGCGCTCGATGGCGCGGCCGTAGAGGTCCATAACGTTGATACGATCGCGCGCTATCATCAACTTGCAGCGCCGGGCTCGGCCTATGTCGCGCCCTGGAATTCCCCGCCGCCGTTTCTGCTCATCGTCAGCGCATTGGCGTTGCTGCCCTACCCGGTCGCGGCGATCGCATTTCTGATGGCCAGCGGCGCAATTTATTTCTGCGCGGCGCGGTTGGTTTTGCCGGATGCACGCGCGCTGATTTTTGCGGTGACGCTGCCGGCCGCGCTCTATCACCTCGGGACCGTGCAAGCAGCGCTGCTGATCGCTGGCGTCAACGCGCTCGCGCTGGTGTGGCTGGATAGAAGACCGCTGGCGGCCGGAGCTTTGGTTGGCCTGCTGGTGATCAAGCCGCATTTGGCGGTGCTTTGGCCGCTGCTGCTGGCGCTGAGCGGAAGGTGGCGCGCATTCGCGGCGGCGGCGGTGAGTACGATTGCGTTCGTTGTGTTGGCAGGCGTGGTGTTCGGGTTCGATGCGTATGGGCGGTTCCTGGAGAACCTTGGCGCATCGCAGGGCATGATCAGCGACCAGCGGATTACGACGCCGGCCTATGCGAGTCTGTATGCGAGCGCGCTCGGGTTCGGTGCGCCGCACATCGTGGCGCTGGTGCTGCAGGCGGCGAGTGCGTTGGCGGCGATCGGCGTGGCGGTCTCAATTTTCTTGCGCAGTGATCGAGCCGCGCAAGGTGCAGCGCTTTGCGCCGCCACGCTGCTGATTTCGCCGTATCTATTTTTCTACGACTTCACGCTGCTGGCGCTCGGCGCAGCGTTGCTTGGCGTGCCGCGGGATCGATTTGAGTTGGTGGCGGCCGTGCTGGCTTGGAGCGCGGGGCTCTCGCTTGCGCTTGGATATCTTGCGCCGTTGCCGCTGTGCCCGGTGGCCGCGTGGGTCGTGCTGATCGCTGCTATGCGGCGCGCAGGAAGCGTGGGCGCTCGTTTCGCGCCAGCGCCACAGCCGTAAGCGGGCCGCCGAAGCAGGCGCCAGTATCGACATTGATGCGGCGCGGATTGCTATGCGGCTCGAAATCATGCGTCGGCGTATGGCCGTGAATGACGAGCACGCCTTCCAGCTCAGCACGCTTCGGCCAGCGGCCGGGATCGAAGAATTTGTTCGAACGCGTCCACATGCGAATTTCATCGCTGCAGAGCGGAAATGTCTTTGGATCGATGCCACCATGTACGAATACCAGGCCGCGCTCTTCATCGCGGATCATGGTGGGGAGCGCCTGCATCCAAGCGATGTGTGCGGTATCGATGGCATCGCGGAAATCGTCCTTGGCGCCATTCGCCATCATGTATGAGGTTATGGTTTCGTCGCCGCCGTTCTCGGCCCACCAATAAATGCTGACCGATTCGCGGTTAGCGCATGCGTGCAACATGAGCTCTTCATGGTTGCCCTTGATAGCGAGCGCTTCGCCACTTTCGGTCAGCGCCATGGCGCGGGCGATAACGCCGCGACTATCGGGGCCGCGATCGATCATATCGCCGAGGAAGACAATCTTGTGCGGCGCTTGGCGCCGTTCCGCGTCTTCGAGGATGAAGCGCAGCAATTCGTCGAGCTTGGCGAGCTCGCCGTGCACGTCGCCGATAGCGTAGTAGGTGAGATCGCTCATGTTTACCTGGCACGGCGCAGCGTATCCCAGGAGAAGAAGGCAAGGCCAGCCCAGATCAGCGCAAAGCTGACACCGCGCAGGAATGTGAAATCTTCGCCAAACACGATCCCGGTAGTAAATTGCAGCGTCGGCGCGAGAAACTGCAGCAAGCCCAGGGTTACAAAGCTGACACGCCGCGCGCCGAATGCGAACGCCATCAGCGGAATCGCGGTGACTGGGCCCGCGATCGCCAGCAGAATCGCCGTGCCCCAATCGGTGGAGAACGCGAGTGGCGCTTCGCTAGCGGCCCAGAACAATAAGCCGATGGCGACCGGCGCGAGCGCGAGGCTTTCGATGAACAGACCAACGGCGGCGGGCACCGGCGCGCGTTTGCGGATTACGGCGTAAGTCGACCATGTCGCGCAGAGCGCCAGCGCCATCCAAGGTGGCGAGCCAAGCGCAATCCCCTGCACAACGACGCCGACGAGTGCCAACGCGAGCGCAATGATCTGCGGTGTGGTGATCTTCTCACGGAAGAAGAGCACGCCAACGGCGACGCTGACGAGTGGAGCGAGGAAATAGGCGAGCGCCGATTCAATCACGCGCTCGTTGAGCACGAGATAGACGTAGAGGCCCCAGTTCACGAAGATAAAGCAGGCTGAGGCCGTGAGCGTAGCGAGCATGCGCGCTTGGAAAGCAGTAGCAATTTCCCGCCAGCCGGTGCGCCAGCCGCTCATGATGAAAATCGCGATGAACGCGGAGGGCGCGGCCCAAAGAATACGTTGCGCCAAAACTTCGCGTACATCGATCGTCGCCAAAAGTTTCAGATAAAGCGGCAGGAAGCCCCAGATGACGTAGGCCGACGCCGCGGCGATAAAGCCGGCGCGACGCTCCGCCTCCGAAGGCGATGCAGTGATGGGCGCAGCCTCGCTCATGAAGTTGTGCGCCCGTATGGCGATGGATTGCGGATTTGCATGAAGCGCTCAGGCGCATCGAGTGGCGTGAAGCCGAGTGGCGCGTAGACGCCGTGCGCATCTTTGGTGCCAAGCAGCCAGCGGCGTAGGCCTTGGAGCTCTGGGTGGCGTAGAAAAGTTTGCACAATGGCGCGGCCGAGGCCCTTGCCTTGCTTGCCAGGCAATACAACGACATCGCAAAGCCACGCGAATGTCGCCTTGTCAGTCACGAGGCGCGCGAAACCGATCAGCTTGCCGCTGTCATCGCGGGCGATGGCGCACATAGAGTTCGCGCACGCGCGCGCGACGGATTCACGCGGAATGCCGGGCGACCAGTAGCTCTCCTTTAGAACCGCGTGAATTGCGTCGATGTCCGCTTCGGACGGCTGTTCGATGGCGATCTTGGCGCTCATGGTGATGCATGTCCCCCGCGCGCTCTACATAGGCTACGCGCGCACGATCACCAGCCGCTGCGCGACGGATAGCGAACACATTTTGTAACGGAGTATGTGAGCAGCGCTCACATCTCGCAGCGATCACGCGGCGCGCAGCCGCTTGAACAAGCCTTTGTTCAACATCAGCTCGGCGATCTGCACCGCGTTGAGCGCGGCGCCTTTGCGGAGGTTGTCGCTGACCACCCAGAGCGAAAGTCCGTGCTCGACGGTTTTATCGTTGCGGATGCGCGAGACAAACGTGGCGAACTCGCCGACGCAATCGATCGGCGTAGCGTAGCCGCCGTCTTCGTGGCTATCGATGACCATGAGGCCGGGCGACTCGCGCAGCAGTTCGCGCGCTTCGTCGGCTTCGATCTCGCGTTCGAACTCGATGTTCACGGACTCGGAATGGCCGACGAACACCGGCACGCGTACGCAGGTGGCGGTGAGCTTGATCTTAGGATCGAGGATTTTCTTGGTCTCGACTTCGATTTTCCACTCTTCGGTGGTGAAGCCGTCTTCCATGAAGTCGCCGCCATGCGGGATGACGTTGAAGGCGATCTGCTTCGGGAAATGCTCGGGCTTGATCTCGTCATTGACGTAGAGCTTCTTGGTTTGCATCCAGAGCTCGTCCATCGCGTCCTTGCCGGCGCCGGAAACCGATTGGTACGTCGAGACGACGACGCGCTTGATGCCGGCGCGGTCGTGCAGCGGCTTCAGCGCGACGACGAGCTGCGCGGTAGAGCAATTCGGGTTGGCGATGATGTTGAGCTTGTCATAGCCGGCGATCGCTTCGGGGTTCACTTCCGGCACGATCAGCGGAACGCGCGGATCCATGCGCCAGGCGCTGGAATTGTCGATGACGACGGCGCCGGTCGCGCCAATCTTTGGCGACCATTCTTTTGAGACGGCGCCGCCGGCGCTCATCAGCACCAGATCGACGCCCGTGAAGTCGAACGTCTCCATGTCTTTGATCTTGAGCGTGCGGTCGCCATAGCTGACCTCGACGCCGACTGAGCGGCGCGATGCAAGCGCGATGATCTCGTCGGCGGGGAAGAGCCGCTCTTCGAGGATGGTCAGCATTTCCCGGCCAACGTTTCCGGTGGCGCCGACGACGGCTACGCGCAAACCCATGTGATGCTCCTGATCGCCGATATGTAGCGTGCGCCGGGCCGCCTCGCCATGGCCGCCCGGCGCAAACTCTCGTGTTTAAGCGGCTTCGTGCAGGCCGAAGCCGTGATCGGCCGTATAGTGCATGCGCTTGCACGGGGCGCTTTCGCCGCGGGCGAGCGAGAAGAGCGGCGCGGTTTCGCCGGTATAGGCAAAGCCGCCCTTCTGCAGCACGCGGCCGGACGCCGGGTTGTCGACGAAGTGGCCAGCCAGCAATTGGCCCAGCGCCTTGGCTTCAGAAACGAAGCCTTGCAACGCCTCCGTGGCGAAGCCCTTGCCCCAGTACGGACGGCCGAGCCAATAGCCGACCTCGAACGCAGACGCGCCAGCCTTGTGCGCGCCGATCGCGCCGACCAGCCCCTCGCCTTCGAGATCGACGGCGAAGACGAATTCTTCGTTCAGTGGCTTGCGTGCCCGAAGCGTCATGATCCAGCCTTCAGCGGCGACCGGCAGATACGGCAGCGGCGCGCGCGCAATCATGCGCGCAACGGACGGATCGCCGCAAAGCGTTGCGATACGCTGCGCATCGGACATACGCAGGCGCCGCAGCTTCAATCTCTTGGTCTCGATCTCGATCACGTCACGCATGAGCCGCTCCTTTGGCTCTAACGCGTGGGGCAAAAAAAGAGGGGCGCCTTGATCCGGGCGCCCCACGCTATCTTGGGAACCGGATCGCCCTGTTGTCAGGCGATCCGGGAATTTCTTCCGTTATCGCCTATTCCGCGGCCACCGCGAGCGGTGCGATGGATACGTAAGTGCGGCCATCGCGTTTGGTCGCGAACGCAACCTGGCCGTTACAAAGAGCAAACAGCGTGTGGTCGCGGCCGAGGCCGACGTTGGAACCCGGATGGAATTTGGTGCCGCGCTGACGGACGAGGATCTCGCCGCCGCTGACCGACTGGCCGCCGAAACGCTTCACGCCAAGACGACGACCGGCGGAGTCACGACCGTTGCGGGACGAACCGCCTGCTTTCTTGTGAGCCATGACGCCCTCTTATTCCTTGTCGTTCTTACCGCCGATGGCGGTAATCTTGATGTGCGACTCGGCCTGACGGTGACCAATCTTGCGGCGATAGGTGTTGCGGCGGCGCTTTTTGAACACCGTAACCTTGTCGCCCTTCTTGGTTTCGATCAGCTCGCCTGTGACGGTGACGCCGCCCAGATCCTTGCCGAGCTTCAGGCCCTTGCCGTCGCCCGTCATAAGCACGTCTGAGAAGGTGATCTTGGCGCCTGCATCACCGGCCAGCTTTTCGACGACGATAACGTCGTCCTTGGCCACCCGGTATTGCTTGCCGCCCGTCTTGATTACCGCGAACATCGAACTGTCTTCCAAAACTTATGCGCGCCCGAACGAAGCTCGCCCGGGCGGGGAGCCGCGATATAAATGAAAGCCCGCCACAGCGTCAATGCGGAAGCGGGACATTTTCCCGCTATTTTCACGCCTGATGGGGCGCGCGCTGAGCCGATTGCAGCCTCAGTTTTCCTAGTCTTTTCTTGGCCTTATCTCAAGCACGCCAGCGCAGCGACATACAGGAGAGGCCGGCGTCAATCTTGGCGATCTCGGAGGTCCGCAGGGTTGTGACCCGGTAGCCGGCCTCGGCGAGCGCCTCGGCTGTGCCGGGGTAACCCTGGCTGAGCAAAATCTGGTCGCCAACCGCCAGCGCATTGGCCGCGCCCTCCTCGCCAGCGGGGGTGAGCAGCAGCCGGTACCCCGGGAACGGCGCCGAAGCGGCCAGCCTGGGCGTGCAGAGGATGGTTTCCTCGTCCAGCAGCGCGCAATCGGATTTGAGGTGCAACACGCCGGGTGGCGTTTGCACCACCACGCCGCTTTGGCCGATCTCGGCGAGGAGCCGCACCAGACTTTGAGCTCCGTCGACGCTGGTGCGGGCCGAGAGCCCGATGAACACCGCGTTGGCCGTGGCCAGAACATCGCCGCCTTCAGCGCTGCC
>JAWXAM010000136.1:0-55069 GCA_034439495.1 Terricaulis sp.
ACACTCTAGAGCCCGTGGCCCCCGAGGTTTCCCCCGCTACTGAAATCCGAGGAGGAAGGCACAATGCTGCCCCCAATCCGCCCTAGCCAGCGGTGATGGCGCCGAATCGCGGCAATTCCTCGCGGATGTTGCTGAGCCGTCACACGCGCGCGTGATGGAACTGGGGCGCCGAACTCGGGTTGGCTATGGTAGGAAATCAACCGGAGAAAGTTCCCGTGGAGACACATGATCGCGACCCATACGCCGCTCCGCACGCTCCAAAATCGCGCAGCGGCCCGATCCTTCGTTTTGCAATCATTGGCGGCCTTCTGGTCGCCGGCGCTGTCGGCTTCATGAATTTGCCGCGGGGCGGCGAGAGCATAGTGCCTACTGAAGAAACGACGCTCGCGCAGAACGACATGAACGCCGGTTATGTGGCGTCGCAGGCAAATGAATTCGTTGATCCGCCGGCAATTCCGGAGCCTGCCCCCGCAGCCGCGCCTGCGCCGTCTCAGCGGTCAGCGCCGTCTGAACCAGTTGTCGAAGAACTTCCCGCGCCGAGCACCACAACGGAGCCGACGGCTCCAGCAGCCACGCCTCTGCCCCCGGGATAAACGAAGAGGGATTTGGTGAGCCCGTCGGGATTCGAACCCGAGACCCTCTGATTAAAAGTCAGATGCTCTACCGACTGAGCTACGGGCTCGCTCGCGCGTGCGAACGCGGCGTTTAGGCCGATGACGCTCCGCGCGCAACTCTCACATTCGGCTCAATTCGCCGCGGCAGCCAATGCCGCGGCGACGGCGGCGTTCCACCCGACGCGAAGCGCGTGTCGTTGGCTGAGCGCCATTTGCGGCTGCCAAGAGGAGGGAGCAGGCCCCGCAACGGCGTCCAATGAGCGAATTTCGCCCGCGCCATACGCGGCCAATTTTGCGGCGCCGAGCGCCGTCATCTCCTGAAATTGTGGGCGGGCGACCTCCACCTCGCAGATATCCGCCAAAAATTGCATGGCCCAGGAATTGGCCGTCAGCCCGCCGTCCACCAGCAGAGATTCGATGCGTGGCGCGCCATCCGCGCGGAGAGCGTCCAGGAGATCGGCGGTTTGGTAGGCCACTGCTTCGAGGCCCGCACGAACGATGTGTTCGAGCCTGGAATCGCGCGTCAGACCAGTGATCGTGCCGCGCGCGTCCGCCTTCCATTGCGGCGCGCCGAGGCCGGCGAAAGCCGGGACGAGATAGACCCCGCCATTGTCAGCCAGAGCGGCCGCAATCGCTTCGGATTCGGCGGAGGTTTTGATCAGCTTCAAACCATCCCGCAGCCACTGCATCGTCGCGCCGGCCGAAAAGATCGAGCCTTCGAGCGCGTAAGCAGACGCGCCTTTCGCCTCGTAGCCGATCGTGGCGAGCAAGCGGTTGGTCGAGCGCGGCGGCGCATCGCCGGTGTTCATGACCAGAAACGCACCGGTCCCGAAAGTCGCCTTCGCCATGCCAGGCTTTAAGCAGCCGTGGCCGACAAGCGCGGCTTGCTGATCGCCAGCGGCGCCGTGGATCGGAATGGCGCGGCCAAAATGCGCGGTGTCGACATCGCCGAAATGCGCATCGCACGCCGTGACTTTTGGCAAGAGCGCGCGCGGCACTCGAAACAGCGCGCACATGTCGTCACTCCAGGCGCGTGTGTTGATGTCGAACAGCAAAGTGCGGGCGGCGTTGGTGACGTCGGAAGCGTGCGAGCGGCCATTGGTGAGGCGCCATATAAGGAATGTCTCGATGGTGCCGAAGGCCAACTCGCCGTCCTCGGCTCGCGCACGCAAGCTTGGATCCCGGTCAAGAATCCAGGCTATTTTGGTGGCGGAAAAATAGGGATCAAGAAGCAGCCCCGTGGTCGCTTGGACGCGTGGCTCGTAGCCGAATTCTCGCAAGCTTGCGCACAGATCGGCGGTGCGGCGATCCTGCCAGACGATAGCCTTGTGCACCGGCGCACCGGTGGCGCGATCCCAGACCACCGTCGTCTCGCGCTGATTGGTGACGCCGATGGCGGCGATGCTCTCGGCGCCGCCGACTTGATCAATCGCATGGTGGCACACCTTCAGCGTCGCCGCCCAGATCTCTTCCGCATCGTGCTCGACCCAGCCGGGTTCGGGGTAATGCTGCTGCAGTTCGATCTGGGCGGTGGCGCGTGGGTTAAAGTCGAGATCGAAGGCGATGGCGCGGGTCGAGGTGGTGCCCTGATCGATCGCGAGGATGTATTTGGCCATGGCGCACAAAACGGCGCGCCGGTGCTGAGGTCAACCTGCGGCGGCGAGCGCCGCACGCAAATCCGCGGACGCCGAACGCACCCGCGTCATGGCGGCGGCGAGTTCATCGTCGGTGACAGCGCGGCCGGCCGCCGCCATGGCCTCGACATTGGCGCGCACGGCGGCGAGCTTTTCCGCGATATCCTCGGCGCCAGCGCCAAGCACGCCAGTGAAGGCGAGCGCTTTGGCGGCGGTCTCCAGAATTTCGGCGACGCGGCCACGGTGTTCGAGCGGCACGAGCGGCAGCAACGCCGAAAGCGCCGCGAGCAGCAACTGCACCTGCAGCATGAGTTTATTCATGAGCCAATCTCCTAGTGCTGAGCGGTGTCAATGAGGGATGCGAGCGCGGCGACTGGCGCTTCTGCCTCAGCGCGCGCTTGGTCGAGACGGACGCGGGCGGCTTCGGCGTCACCGGCGTTGCGCGCGGTGTTGTAGGCGGCGAGCGCGGCGGCAAGCGCTTCAATGGTTGGCGTCGCGGTGCGCTCCGCTTGGCCGATCGCACGGCGCGCTTCGGTCGGTGTCGCCGGGTTGCGGACGATGTCAGCGGCCTCTTCCACCAACGACGCATAGGTTTGCAGCAGGGCGTAAGAGTGCTGATCGGCGCTTCTGGCGGCGGCGAACGGGTTTGGAAGTTCAAGGCTGGCGCAAGCCGGCGTGGCGGCGAGCGCGATGGCGAGCGCAAACGTGCGCAGGATCTTGGTCATTCAGAACTCCTCAGGCTAAAGGCGCACGAGCGCGGGTGCGGCCAATGGCGACGCCGATCAGGCCGAGCGTGACGATGAGATCGATCAGGGCGCCGGCGACTTCTTGCGCCGCGCCCTCGGGAAGGACGACGCCGACACGGTCGGCCGCAGCGGCAATAGCTATGGCGGCGGCGCTGCGTAGGGTCAGCGATTGGATCGCTGATTTTTCAGGGATTGGTGTGTTCATGGGCTCCTCGTTTGTGGCGAGAAGCCTATGCCGATGTAGGGTCGGTCGGATTGGCGCGCGGGGACTTAGACGCGGTGAGTTCGGAAATGCTTGAGATGCAACGCGTAAGAGCGCCGCTGTACATTCAAAATGCGAGGATTAGCTGGCGCACAATCCGCGTTTTGCATCGTCGTATTCGCGCTTGAGGCGCGCGACGAGATCGGCGGTGCTGACGACTTCGTGGACGCCGCCCACGCCTTGGCCTGCGCCCCAGATGTCCTTCCAGGCTTTGGCTTTTGAGCCTTCACCGCCGCCGAAGCTCATCTTGGTCGGATCGCTTTGGGCGAGGTTGTCGGGATCGAGGCCGGCATTGACGATGGAGCCTTTGAGATAGTTGCCGAGCACGCCGGTGAAGAGGTTCGAATAGACGATATCACCCGCGGTCGAGTCGACGATCATCTGCTTATACGCCTCAGGCGCGTTGGCTTCCTTCGTCGCGATGAAAGCCGAGCCCATGTAGGCGAGGTCAGCGCCTAGCGCTTGCGCAGCGAGGATCCCGCGGCCGGTCGCGATTGCGCCGGAGAGCAGAAGCGGGCCGTCGAAGAACTGACGGATTTCGCTGATGAGCGCGAAGGGGGAGAGCGAGCCGGCGTGGCCGCCCGCCCCGGTGCAAACCGCGATCAAACCGTCTGCGCCCTTCTCGAGCGCTTTCTCTGCGAATTTGATATTTATGATGTCGTGCAGAACGATGCCGCCATAGGAATGGATCGCGTCATTCACTTCCGGGCGTGCGCCGAGCGAGGTGATGACGATCGGCACCTTGTGCCGGACGCACGCTTCGACATCGTGGTCCAGCCGCGCATTGGTTTTGTGCACGATCTGGTTGACGGCATACGGCGCCGCCGGCGCGTGCGGGTTCGCTTCATCGTAAGCGGCGAGTTCGTCCTTGATCCGGTTCAGCCAATCGTCAAGCAACGGCTCCGGCCGCGCATTGAGCGCCGGGAACGAGCCGACGATGCCGGCCTTGCACTGCTCGATCACCAATTCGGGATTGGCGATAATGAATTGGGGCGCGCCTACCGCTGGGAGGCGCAACTTGTCGAACAAGGACGGCAGGGCCATGCTTTTCTCCGGTTGCCTCACGCCTACAGTGCGGCGAAAAGCGCGTCGATCCTGACATGGCGTCAAGCGGAGTAAAAATGTCTGAGACCGGCTTGCACTTGGGCGAACACGCCGACGAGGCGGATTGGCGCGCCCTGGTCGAGCGCGGACTGAAGGGCGCGCCCTGGTCGCGGCTGGTCGGCGAGACCGCGGACAATATCAAGCTTGAGCCGCTCTATCGCGAGAGCGACGTCGCGACGGCGGAGGATGTCTCGGGGATGCCGGGCGCGGCGCCGTTCGTGCGCGGCGCCGCCGACGCGGGCTGGACGATACGGCAAGCGTTCGAGCACCATGATTCGGCGGAAACCAATCGAGAGATCCTCGCCGATCTCGTGGGCGGCGTTAGCGGCATCGAACTCGTGATCGATCCGGATGGCGCGCGCGGGGTGGCTATCCGCGAATCGCGCGATCTCGATCTGGCGTTGGCGGATGTGATCCTAGAGGCCGCGCCGGTTTCCCTTGATGCAGGCGAACATGGCGCGTGGGCGGCGGAGCTGCTGCGCGATAAGCTGAAGGGCGTTGCCGTCAAAGGCACGAACTTTGGGCTTGATCCCATTGGCGCAATGTTGCGCTCTGGCAAATTGTGCGCGGAAGAGCACGCGCAGGCGCTCGATTTCACAGCGCGCTACCGCGCCGATTATCCGGCAGCGCGCTTCCTTCGCGCGGACGCACGCGCCGTGCATGAGGCGGGCGGAACGGAGGCGCAAGAGATCGCCACCGCGCTCGCGAGCGGCATTCATTATCTACGTGCGCTGGAGGCAAGCGAATCCAACGTTGCAAATTCAGCGAGCACCCTCTCCTTTGCCGTCTCCACCGGCCCCGACATTCTTGTGGAAACGGCAAAGCTTCGCGCGCTACGGCTATGTTGGGCGCGCGTGTTGGAAGCCAGCGGCGCTGGCCCCGAGCATCGGGCTGCGCATATCCACGCTTTCACGTCTCGCCGCATGATGACGCGCCACGACGCGCAGACGAACATTTTGCGTGTCACAACGGCCGCGCTCGCCGCCAGCATTGGCGGCGCTGACGATGTCACTACCTACCCGTTCACTGATGCCTTGGGGCTTCCCACATCGTTCTCGCGCAGGGTCGCGCGCAATACGCAGAACGTACTGATGGAGGAATGCCGGCTCGGACATGTCGCCGACCCGGCTGGCGGCGCATGGTTCGTCGAGAAGCTGACGCGAGAGCTTGCGGCAAAGGCTTGGGAAATCATGCAATCGATCGAAGCCCAAGGCGGCATTGTCGCGGCGCATCAAGCCGGCGCGTTAGGCGCGCTGGTGAGCGATGCCCGCGCGGCGCGACAAAAGCGTATCGCAACGCGGCGCGAGACGATCACCGGCGTTACGGACTTTCCCTTGCTGGGCGCACAGGTGCCCGCATTCCTCGAGCGCATGTCGCAGAGCGCGAAGACTGCGTCGGACTTGGCGCTTACGCCGATCCGATGGGCGGCGCCGTTCGAAGCGCTGCGCGACCGCGCAGAGAAAGGCGGCGCACGCATTTTCTTTGCCAATATAGCGAGCCTTGCCGAGTTCGGTCCACGCGCGCAGTTCGCGCGCAATTTTTTCGCAACGGGCGGCATCGCCAGCATCGGCGAAGAGGATGCGCACGCGACCATGGAAGCACTGGTGGATGCTTTCCGCGCATCCAGCACACGCGTCGCCGTCATCGCAAGCACCGATACTTGCTACGCCGAACACGCGGAAAATTGCGCCCAGCGCCTTAAAGCAGCGGGCGCTGATTGGGTTGTGCTTGCCGGCAAGCCGGGCGAAAGCGAAGTCAAGCTGCCGGCGGCGGGCGTGGATCAGTTCATTTATGTCGGCGTCAACCTCTTGGCCGAGTTGGAGACGCTGCATGCAGCGCTTGGAGTGCGCTCATGACGGCACTCCACAGCGAACACATTTACTCCACAGCGATACAAGCGGCGCAGCGTCTTGAGGACGCTACGGACCAAAGCACAGGCCCAGAAGCTCTTGAGGCGGCCGAGCAGCAGGCGCAATATCTGCGCGGGCGCCGCATGAGCTACCTCGACATCTGGCGGGCCGGACTCTTCTCGATAATGAGCATAGCGATCACGATCGCGTTTCGATTGTCTGACGCGCTGCAGGTGATCGCCGCGGTAGTCGCGGCGTGCGCTCTGGCGGGGATATACGCAATCCGTGGTACATGGCGCCGCACAGCGGAGGGCGAAGCATTGGCGCGGGTCGAGCGTGCGATGACACGCTACGCGGGCTTGCGACCGGAGCGATCAGAGTGATGCGTTTTTCGCTTCTGCATGCAGCGCTGGGCGTTGGCGGATGAGCCAACTCCTGCCCCACACGCCGATGCGGCCCGAAGTAATCGCCGCGATCGAGAAACTAGAGCGCGCCGATGCGTTCGACGCCGCGGCATTCGCCGTCGCTGACCGGCAGCGCCGCACAAGCGGCATAGCGTTCATTGCGGTGATGATCCCGCTATTCGGAGTATTCCTAGCGCTGATCTGGATCGTCGATCTTTTGCTCACTGGGCTCGCGCTGCCGACATTTCTTTACGTGTTCGGCGCGTTCTTGCTTGCGGTGCTTACGCACAGCGCGTTGCTGCGCGACCGGATGAGAGACGACATGCGCCTCGGCGCCGCGATCGAGCGTTGGCAGGAGAAAAACGGCCGCATGCGCGAGACGCCGCTGGAGCGCAAGACGTGATCCGCTGGGCCCTTGGCGCAGCTTGCGCGCTGCTCGCGCTTGCGCTCGTCGCGATGGCTGGCGGGTGGTGGACGCCGTGGGCGGGGCGCTACACGCATGGCGTTGATGTATCGTGGCACCAGGGCGCGATCGATTGGCGCACGCTTGCGGCTGATGATGTGGCGTTCGCCTACATTAAAGCCACCGAAGGCGCCGATCACGTCGACCCGCGCTTTGCGTTCAATTGGCGCGAAGCGTCGGCGGCCGGGCTTTACCGCGGCGCCTATCATTTCTTCACGCTCTGCCAGCCCGGCGCGCGCCAAGCGGCGAACTTCATTGCGGTTGTCCCGCGCGAAGCTGGCGCCCTTCCCGCCGCGGTCGATCTCGAACACATGGGGCCTTGCCGACGCGGCCCAACGATGACGGATGTCGTCGCCGAAGCGCGCATCTTCATGGATCGCGTCGAAGCGCATTACGGCGTGCGGCCGATCATCTATACGACGCGCGAATTTCACGACGCGCACCTCGCGGACGTGACCGGTGAGCGCTTCTGGACCCGCTCGCTCGGCGTCGAACCGCGCTTTCGACAGCGCGACTGGATCATCTGGCAACACCACAATCGCGGCCACAAGAGCGGCGTCAGCGGCCCAATCGATTTGAACGCGTTTCGCGGTGATGCGGCGGCGCTGGCGGCGTTTGCGGGAAGCACGCGATGAGCGAGCACTTCATCTGGACCGCCGGCGCCCTCGCCGGCACCGTTCAACCTGCTCAAAGCCTGCTTGTTGAAACACCATATGCCGGCGAGGGCGCCGGCGGTCCAGACTATCCGCGCCATTCCAATCGGAAGCCGAACGCATGACGTTACCGGATTTTTCTAAGCTCGCGCTCGACAGCGATGTTGCCGAAGTTGCGCCGCCGTCCGGCGAACCCTGGCTTTCGCCCGAGGGCATCGCGGTGAAAACCGCTTACACCGCCGCAGATCGCGACGGCCTCGACTTCGTCGATGGTTTCCCCGGCCTGGCCCCGTTCGGACGCGGGCCGTACCCAACCATGTACGTGCAGCAGCCGTGGACGATCCGGCAATATGCGGGCTTCTCAACGGCGGAGGATTCGAACGCCTTCTATCGGCGCAATCTGGCGCACGGGCAGAAGGGCCTTTCCATCGCTTTCGATCTCGCCACCCATCGCGGCTACGATTCCGATCATCCGCGCGTTGTCGGCGATGTCGGCATGGCGGGCGTCGCCATCGACTCCATTCTCGACATGCGCACGCTCTTCAACGGCATCCCGCTCGACCAGATGAGCGTGTCGATGACGATGAACGGCGCGGTGTTGCCGATCATGGCGCTCTATATCGTCGCCGGTGAGGAGCAAGGCGTGCCGCACGCCAAGCTCAGCGGCACGATCCAGAACGACATCCTCAAAGAATTCATGGTGCGCAATACGTTCATCTATCCGCCGAAGCCTTCGATGCGCATCGTCTCCGACATTTTCGCTTACACCGCGACGGAGATGCCGAAGTTCAACTCGATCTCGATCAGCGGCTATCACATGCAGGAAGCCGGTGCGACGGCGGACCTTGAGCTCGGCTACACGCTCGCCGACGGCGTGGAATACATTCGCGCTGGCGTCGCAGCGGGTCTGGACATCGACAAATTCGCGCCGCGTCTTTCCTTCTTCTGGGCCATCGGCATGAACCCGTTCATGGAGATCGCGAAACTCCGCGCCGCGCGTCTCCTCTGGGCGAAGCTGACGGCGGAGTTCAATCCAAAGGACGATAAATCACGCGCTCTGCGCACGCATTGCCAGACCAGCGGCTGGAGTCTCACTGCGCAGGACGTTTACAACAACGCCATCCGCACCTGCGTCGAAGCGATGGCGGCAGCCTATGGCGGCACGCAATCTTTGCACACCAATTCCCTCGATGAGGCGCTGGCGCTCCCCACCGATTTCTCCGCCCGCATCGCCCGCAACACGCAAATCCTGCTGCAGCAGGAAGCCGGCGTCACCCGCCCCGCCGATCCGTGGGGCGGCTCCTATTACGTCGAACGCCTCACCGCCGATCTCGCCGCAAAAGCCTGGGCGCACATCGAGGAAGTCGAAAAGCTCGGCGGCATGTCGGAAGCCATCGACCAAGGCTTGCCGAAAGCGCGCATCGAAGAAGCCGCCGCCCGCACGCAAGCGCGCATCGACACCGGGCATCAGACCATCGTCGCCATCAACAAGTTCAAGCTCGATGAGAAAGAGGACGTCCCTGTCCTCAAAGTCGACAACGCCAAAGTGCGCGCGATGCAGCTGGAAAAGCTGACGCGGCTGAAGGCCGATCGCAAACCCGCCGACGTGCAAGCCGCGCTCGAAGCGCTTGAGAACGGCGCGCGCAGCAAAGGCAATCTCCTCGACCTCGCCGTCAAAGCCGCCCGCTCCAAAGCCACCGTCGGCGAGATGTCGTCTGCGCTCGAACGCGCGTTCAATCGCCACCAGCCGCCAATCCGGCTCGTCACCGGCGTGTTCGCGCGCGAAGCCGGTGCCGATGCGCCACTCGAACGCGCACGCCAAAGCGTCGCCGCGTTCGAAGAAGCCGAAGGCAAACGCCCACGCATCCTCGTCGCGAAGATGGGCCAAGATGGGCACGATCGCGGGCAGAAGGTAGTCGCCAGCGCGTTTTCCGATCTGGGATTCGAAGTGGAGATCGGGCCGCTCTTCGCCACCCCCGAGGAAGTCGCCGAACAAGCCATCGCCAAAGGCGTGCACGTCGTCGGCGTCTCTTCACTCGCGGCCGGCCACCTGACGCTCACGCCAGCGCTTCGCGCCGCGTTGGTAGCGCGCGGCCGCCCCGACATCATGATCGTCATCGGCGGCGTCATCCCGCCAGAAGATGTGGCGACGCTGAAGGAGATGGGCGCGGCGGCGGTGTATCCGCCCGGCGGCGTGATTGCGGATATTGCACAGGATTTGTTGGGGGCGCTGAACGAGAAGCTCGGCTATGCGCAGCCGGCGCGGCGGGATTGATACGTGACCAACATCAATCGAGCCCTCCTCGCCCTCTCCGCCATCCTAGCCATCGCCTACGGCGCGTTCGGCTCCTCGCTCTACGAAGGTGCGCCGCCTTTCGTTGTCGGCACGATCTTCAAGGCGTCGAGCATCATCACCCTCGGCCTCATCGCGCTGCTGGCGCGCTCGCGCCTGCTTGCCGCCGGCCTCCTCTTCGGCGCGCTTGGCGATGCCCTGCTTGCGTGGAGTCCGGACACGTTCCTTTACGGCGCGCTCGCTTTCCTGATCGGCCACCTCTTCTACATCACTATCTGGCTGCGCTCGGGTATCGGCGTCGTCGCTGCGCTGAAAGAGCCGCCGCGCCTCATCGGCGCGCTCGCGCTCATCGCCGCCGCATTCGTCATGACGTACCTGCTGGTGCCGCGCGACAACGCGATGTTCGTGCCGCTCAGCGTCTATACGGGCGTGCTGACTTTGATGGCGCTCTGCTCGTTCACGCTGCCTGCATCACGCTGGCTGGTGATGGCGGGCGCGGCGCTGTTCTTCATCTCCGACGGCTTCGTCGGTTGGAACATGTTCCACCCGGACCCCAATCCAACGCTCGCCTACTGGCGCAGCTTCGCCGGCTGGCTGGTGTATTGGGGCGGACAAGCGGCGATTTGCGTCGGCGCATTGGGCTTGCACCGAACCTCCCGCTATTGTTCTCTTTTTGTTCTTGACAGAGGCGCCGTCCTGAAGATCAATGCGGCATCGGGAAGTTGGCATGATCGGCTACGTTACTATCGGTTCGAACGACATTGCGCGCTCGTGCGCCTTCTTCGACGCGGCGTTCGAGCCCCTGGGCTATGCGCGCAGCTTCGAAGGCGGCATCTGGGCGGGGTACGGCCCCAACGGCAGCGGCGATGATGGCGTCCAGATTCTGCTAGCGACGCCGGAGAACGGCCAACCCGCAAACTTCGGCAACGGTTCGATGCTGGCGTTCAAGGCGCCGACTCGTGCGGCGGTAGACGCGTTCCACGCCGCCGCGCTCAGCGCTGGCGGCAAGGATGAAGGCGCGCCCGGCGTGCGCGGCGAAAGCGATCCAGCCTTCTACGGCGCCTATGTCAGCGATCCGGAAGGGAACAAGTTTTGCGCTTATTGCCGGGGATGACGCGACGCTGAGCTATGCCCGCCCCCGGTTCACGTGTAGCGACGCGGATGTGACCGCAGCGACTCTCACCACCGCCCGCGAAACGCTTCAGCGCGTGTTCGGTCACAGCGACTTTCGCGGGTTGCAGAGCGAAGTCATCACCGAAGTGTTGGAAGGCCGCGACGTGATGGCGGTGCTGCCGACCGGCGGCGGCAAAAGCTTCTGCTACCAGATCCCCGCCATATTGCGCCCCGGCGTCGGCCTCGTCGTTTCGCCGCTGATCGCGCTGATGCAAGATCAAGTCGCGGCGCTGCGCGCAGCCGGCGTCGCGGCGGCGCGGCTTGACTCAACGCTCGACCGCGAGGCGCGACACCATTGGCTCTCGGCCGCACGCGAGGGACAGCTCGATCTACTTTACGTTTCGCCGGAAGGCTTGATGGCGTCCGGCATGCTGGATTTCCTGCAGCAATGTCCGCTCGCGCTCATCGCCATCGACGAAGCGCACTGCGTGAGCCAATGGGGGCACGACTTCCGCCCCGACTATCGCTCGCTGGGCGCGTTAGCGGAACGGTTTCCAAACGTACCGCGCATGGCGGTAACGGCGACCGCGGACTTGAAGACGCAAGCCGACATCCGGACGCAGCTTAAACTCGCACATGCCAAGAGCTTCATCGACTCGTTCGATCGGCCAAATCTGGTGCTGGCGGCCGAACGCAAACCGGCGAAGGTGCAGGACCGAATCCTCGACCTCGTGCGGGCTCGGCGCGGCAAGTCCGGCATCATCTACGCGGCAACGCGCGACAATGTTGAGAAGACAGCGGAGGGCCTGCAGCGGGCCGGCGTTCCCGCACTTGCCTATCATGCCGGCCTGGAGGCAGGCCTCCGCGCGGACCGGCAGCACAAATTTCAAGAAGACGACGATGTCGTGATGGTGGCGACCATCGCGTTCGGCATGGGCGTCGATAAACCGGACGTGCGCTACGTGATCCACGCCGACTCGCCGAAATCGATCGAGGCGTATTGGCAGGAGGTCGGCCGCGGCGGCCGCGACGGGGAAATGGCGGAAGGCTTTTGCATCTATAGCGCCGCCGATTTGCGACGCGCCGTGATGTTCGCCAACCAGAGCAATGCGAGTGAGCAAGTGCGCTCGGTGCAGATCAAGAAAGCGCGCCAGCTCTTTGCGTTTCTCGATGGCCTCACCTGCCGGCGCGCCGGGGTGCGGCGCTATTTCGGCGAGGAGAACGCAGAACCCTGCGGCGTTTGCGATATTTGTACCGATCCGCCGGTCTCGATCGACGCAACCGAATTGGCGGCTAAGGCGATCTCAGCTGTCATGCGTATGGACCAGCGCGTAGGGCGCGGGCGCGTTGTGGGTCACCTGATCGGCAAGACCGGCGATACGCTTGACGAACAATACGCGACGCGCACCACGTTCGGAATCGGCGCGGACCAGCACGAAAGCGTCTGGCGCGGGGTCATCGAACAATTGCTGTTCGACGGCGTGCTCAGCGAGGGCGACGATCAGCGTCCAACGCTAAGCATCGGCGACGAGGAAGCGGTTCGCGCGATCTTCCGCAAAGAGCGGCAGGTACGCATGCGCGAAGCGGCGAAGCGGACTGGCAAAGAGGAACGGCGCGCGGCGCGCGACGTTGAAAAAGCCGGCTTCAGCGGTGCGGATTCGCAGCTCTTCGAGGCGCTGCGCGCGTGGCGCCGCGAGACGGCGCAGAACGCCAGCGTCCCGCCTTATGTCGTGTTCTCGGACGCTACGCTCGCGGGGATTGTTAAAGCCAAACCCGCTGACATGGCGGCGCTTGGGCGCGTGTCGGGCATCGGTGAAACGAAACTCAAGCGCTATGGCGCTGAAGTGCTGGCCGTCGTGATTGCGGGCTGCTGAGCAGCATTCAGTCTTGCTCCTCGAACACCCGCCGCGCGGCCGCCGGGCCTCCGCGTGCGAGATCAGCCGCCTGTTCCAGCCACTCTTCCTCGTCGATGCGGCCGCGCAAGCGCAGATACTGATCGACCCAAGCGACGTGCTCAGGCGTCCACGCGGCGATCTGCTCGAAGTGGAAGACGCCGAGCGCATACAGCGTCGTTTGCTGCATTTGGCTGATGGACTCAATCAGCGTGAGATCATCCGGCGCGCCATCGCGCGGCGCAGCCAAAGTCGGCGGCTTGGCGCGTCGCGTGGCTGGCGGCGCGGCGTTAACCGGTTCAGGCGCCTTCTGTTCGGCGTCGACGTCTGCAATTCGGAGCGGCGCGGCGGCGGGCATGACAGCAACGGGACGTTGCTCGAGGTGGCGCACGCGAGATTCCAGATAGCGCGCCCGCCACTTCCAACGATCTGGATCAGGGGCGGCCTCCTGCTCCGGCGCGGCCAGAGGCGCGAGTTGCTGAGGGCCTTGCGGGACCTGCGCCTGCAAGTGCGCGACGCGGCGCTCGAGATAGAGCAGCCGCCAGCGCAGAAGCACGTCAACGTCGGCATCGGCTGCGAAGGGGGCCGCTTCGTCCAGAGACGCCGAGTCCGGCGCAGCGGGTGAAGAGAGGGCACGCAGTTCTTGCTCCAAGAACGCGGCGCGTGCTTGCGCCTCTCGCGCCTGCCACTCCGGCAACGCTGAAGACTCCTCCGTTGCATCTGTCAAAGTGGCGATCGGTGCCCGTGCGTTACTCTCGAGATAACGCACGCGTTGCTCAAAATAGCGCAGCCGCCATGCCTGCAGTGCAACCGCATCATCGTCCACGACAGGCTGCACCTCTGCCTCGATTTCGCGAGCGCGTGTTTGCTCCAGCGACGCACTCAGCGTGCGCAGGCGCGCGAGCTCTTCGGTGTTGGTGTCAACGCCATCGAGTTGGCGTCGCAATTCGGCGGCTTCGGCGGAAGCGTCATTGGCGCGCGCCCTCGCCTGCTCCAACGAATGTTCGAGTTCAGCGATGCGGCTTTCGCGGATGCGGGTGAGGCTCGTTTCAGCCTCGGCGCGTGCGCGATCAGCCTCTGGATCGTCATTGGCGCTGCCGTCGCCTGCCGCGAGGCGACCTAGGTCGCGGACGAGGCGCTCGCGCTCGCGGCGCTGCGAAAGCCGTGCGGGCGTTGCGCGGTGCGCGGCGTACATCCATCCGGCGACGCCCATTGAAACTGCCGTTAGCAACAGCCAGACCGATAATTGTCCGATCAGATAAATCATGATCGCGCCTCAGCTGGTGACATAGAACTCGATCCGACGGTTGATCGCTTGGCCAGCAGGAGTTGCGTTGCTGGCGCGTGGGTTATCTGGGCCGTAGCCGCGCGCGGTAAGCCGCGAACGCGACACGCCTTGCGCCGTCAGATAGCTTGCGACGGCATCCGCGCGCTGTCGCGACAGCTGCATGTTGGGCTCGCGCTCGCCTTGGTTGTCGGTGTGGCCGGCGACTTCGATCGAGAACCGGTCGCAGCGCAGCGCGACGGACGCGAGGGCGTCTAGCGTGCGGCGACTTGAAGGATCAATCGCGGCGGAGCCGGCTCGAAAGTTGACGACGTTGCGTTCCATCAAGCGATCGAACGCGCGCTCGCACGTCTCCGCATCGCCACTGGCCAAATTAAGGCCCTGCAGTTCCGGGTGCTCGACATCGAGCCCGTCCACCGTGACAGCAAGCCGCGCTCGGAACGGCGGCGGCGGGGACACGAACGCAGCGCGAACCGCGGCGACGCCTTCGGCGTCACCATCCCCGATCACGGCAACCTGAGTGTCTACAATGCGTGCTTCGCCGGATGCCAAGCGCGCGACAGAGCGGACCGCTTGCCGCGCCAGCTCACCGAATGCGAAAGACGGTGCGCCACCAGCGACCCGCATTTCGTCGACCGGATCGGCATTAGCAAAGGCGCCGCGTGCCGCGGCGATGAGTTCGCCGCGCACGTTCTCGCTGGGCACAGCTCCGGAGAGAATGACGCGCGCGCCGTTGCGGCGCACGCTCCAGGCATATGGGCTCTCAATTTCGCCGACGCTGACGTTAGACACGTCAACCGCAATGACGCCGCCCTCCCAAGCGCCGCCGGGGCCCGCAGCCGTGAGCGCGGCTTGTTGAACTATAGCGATATCGTCTTCGCTCTCGACGATGCCGTGCAGGATGGCGCGCTGGCCATCCATCTCAATATCGAGACCCGGGTTGCCATTGGCGGTGAGCGCAGCGCCAATACGCTGCTCCAGCACCTGGGGCATCCGCCAGGCCGAGCCGTCATGCGGCGCAGCCATGCCGAGCACCATGGCGATGAGCGCAAAGCCGGCGGCGATCACCGTGCCGACCGGCACACGGTCGGTGAGTTGAGGTTTAGACTCGCTCATGAGCCGCGGGCGCGCCGGACTTGCGCGTCGGTCAGGTGGCGGCGCAATTCGTCGGTTTCGCGTTCGGCCTCGCGCACCCGCGCGGCAGCCACCATAGCGAACATGCGCCAGCCAGCGGCGAAGCCAAACAGGCCCGCCGCGATGAACAAGATCACCTGGGAGAGTATGAGGCCGATCATAATTTCTCGCGCCGCGTGCGCCCTGATGGCCTTTCGGCCAAGCTTAACGCCCTTCTAATGCCTGACGAACTAGGCGAAAACTGGAAACACCCGGGCGGGCGAACGCCCTGAAAGAGACCATGGCGCACCAGATCACCAGCGCGTCCAACCCGCTGATCAAGACGCTGAAGAGTTTGCACGCGAAGAAGGGCCGCGCTGAGACCGGGCTCTTTCTCGCCGAGGGCGCTCGGCTGGCTGTCGAAGCGGCCGATCTCGGCGTTTGGCCAGAGATTTTGCTCTTCTCGCCCGCGGCGATGACGCGTGAGCAGGTCCGCGCCCTGATCGATGAGGCCGAGCGGCGGCGCGTGCGCACGATCGAGACGAGCGAGACCGTGCTGGCGCAGATCAGCAAGCGCGATAACCCGCAGACCGTGATCGGCGCCTACCGTCAGAAGCTCTCAACGCTAGATGATTTGGAAGGCGCGACTATTGTCGCGCTGGAGGGCGTGCGCGATCCCGGGAACCTCGGCACCATCTTGCGGACGGCAGATTCGACCGGCGCCGGCGGTGTGGTTTTGATTGGCGAGAGCTGCGATCCGTTTTCTGTCGAGGCCGTGCGCGCAAGCATGGGCTCGCTGTTTGCGATGAAGCTCGCACGCGCTTCATTCGATGATCTTATGCACTACAAGAGCACGCGTGGCGCCAAGATGTTCGGGTTGTCGCTCAAGGGCGGTCCGCTCGATCCCGGCACGCCGGCGCCGGCAAGGGCGATTGTGCTGATGGGGAATGAGCAATCGGGTCTGCCCGAGTATATGGAAGCCGCCTGCGATCATCTGGTGAAGCTGCCGATGCGCGGACGGGCGGATAGTTTGAACTTGGCGATCGCAACGGGCGTGATGCTCTACGATCTATGGCGGAGACGCGGATATGACGGCGCGCGCGCCTGAGATTTTGGTGGCCGACGATTGGCGCGATTACCGGATCTTGGATTCCGGCAATGGCGGCAAACTCGAACAGGTCGGTCCGTATCGCTTCGTGCGGCCGGAGCCACAGGCGCTGTGGGCGCCTGCTCTGCCCGCGCGCGACTGGGATAGCGCCGATGCGATCTTCACTGGCGTTGGCGGCGAGGACGACGACGGCGGCCGCTGGCGTTTCAATCGCGAGCTGCCGCAGAGCTGGACGCTGAAATGGGACGATCTTTCGTTTCTCTCGCGGCCGACGCCGTTTCGTCACCTCGCGTTCTTCCCCGAGCACTCGGTGCATTGGCGCTATGCGCGCGAGTGCCTGCAAGCGCATCGCGGCGCGCAGCCGGAAGTACTGAACCTGTTCGGCTACACAGGGCTCGCTTCACTCGCTTGCGCCAAGGCCGGTGCAAAGGTGACGCACGTGGATGCGTCAAAGAAAGCCATCGGTTTCGCGCGCGACAATCAGCGCGAAGCGGGCCTGGAGAACGCGCCGATCCGCTGGATCGCCGACGATGCGCTGACGTTTGTGAAGCGCGAAATCCGCCGTGGGCGCCGGTATGATGGCGTCATTCTCGATCCTCCGAAATTCGGGCGCGGACCGGATGGCGAGACGTGGCGGCTCGAAGAGAATCTGCCGGAGCTGCTCGATGCTTGCCAAACGCTGTTGCGCACCGATCCGAATGAACGTGCGAGCGCCAAAGGCTTCATGATTGCGACAGTGTACGCGGTGCGGCTCTCATATTTGGCGCTCGCGCAAACGGCGCAGCAGATGTTTAGCGGCGGAGAGTGGCAAACGGGTGAAATGGCGCTGCCGCATGAGGGGCGCGATTTGCTCCTGCCGACAGCGATCTTTGCGCGCTGGCGGGGCTAGTGAAAATTCCGCCCCTTCGGCATCACGTTTGCCGCCGCACTTAAATTGATGCGCACGTTGCGCGGGTGACGCTGCGGATCGCCGCGCCAAGAGCCGCCGGGGTCGCCGGACTTGGCTTCGTCGGTTGGCGAAGTTGCATCGAGCTGCGGGCCCGCTTCGGAAAGTTCAGCCAGCAACGGATTCCAATCGTGCACGCGCTCGGCAATGACATGGATCACGCCGCCCTCCTTCTGCACCGGCCCATCGATGGCGACGAGCCGCCCGCCCAACACTTCGCGTCGGTATTGCTCGAACAATTTCGGCCAGACGACGATGTTGGCGATGCCGGTTTCATCCTCCAGCGTCATGAAGATAACGCCGAACGCCGTACCTGGCCGTTGGCGAACAAGCACTAAGCCCGCAACGCGCACACGTTCGCCATTGTGCGCTTCAGTCAATTGCTCCGCTTTGATGGTGCGACGCGCGCTCAACTCGCCGCGAAGGAGCGCGGCGGGGTGGGTCTTTAGCGAGAGCCCAATTGTGCGATAATCCTCAACCACATGCTCGCCCAATGGCATCGGCGGCAGATCGAAGTCCGGCTCTTTCGTCGGATCGTGGCTTTGCACGAAGAGCGGCAAATCCTCTTGGCCGCCAACACGATTTAATCCACGCACCGCCCAGAGCGCATCACGCCGATCCAAACCGAGCGATCGGAAAGCGTCGATATCCGCCAGTCGCTCAATACTGGACGCTGGCAAGCCGCTGCGGAGCCAGACATCTCGAATGGAATCGTAACCAGCGCCGCGATGAGCGATTAGTCGCTCCATCTCCACTTCTTTCAAGCCTTGCGCCTGCCGAAAGCCAAGGCGCATGGCGTGCGTGGAGCGAACATCCTCGAGCATATCGCTGTGGCGTTTATGCAAGCGAAGCGCAGCCTCGGGACCGGGCTCCAGCGTGTTGTCCCATTCCGAATTGTTGATATCGATTGGCCGAATCTCAACACCATGATCCGCAGCATCGCGCACGATCTGCGCCGGCGCGTAAAAACCCATTGGCTGTGCGTTTAGCAGAGCAGCGGCGAAAACATCGGGATAATAGCATTTCAACCAAGAGGACGCGTAGACGAGAATAGCAAAGCTCGCCGCGTGACTTTCCGGGAAGCCGTACTCACCAAAGCCTTCTATCTGCGCGAACGATGCTTCGGCGAAATCGCGTTCATACCCATTGCCGATCATGCCCTCGATAAACTTGGCCTTCAGTGTTCCAATCGTACCCACGCGTTTAAACGTAGCCATGGCGCGGCGAAGTTTATCGGCTTCGGGCGGCGTGAAGCCCGCAGCGGTGATAGCGATCTGCATCGCCTGCTCTTGAAACAGCGGCACGCCTAGTGTTCGCTTCAGCACGTCCCACAATTCTGGCTTAGGCGCTGTCGCCTTTTCCAAACCTTGGCGACGGCGCAAGTAAGGATGCACCATCCCGCCTTGGATAGGGCCTGGCCGCACGATCGCCACTTCGATGACGAGATCGTAGAATTCTTTCGGCTTTAGCCGCGGCAGCATCGACATTTGCGCTCTGCTTTCGACCTGAAAGACGCCGATTGAATCGGCGCGATGCAGCATCGCGTAAACGCGCGGGTCATTCGTTTCCGTCGAATCGAGCCTCAAGATTTTATCGTCTGGATAGTGCTGTTTGCACAAATCAAAGGCTTTGCGGATGCAAGTGAGCATGCCGAGGCCCAGGACATCGACTTTCAGGATTCCCAAATCCTCAAGATCGTCCTTGTTCCACTCCACAACAGTGCGATCTTCCATGGCGGCGTTCTGCACCGGCACGACATCGTGCAGCTTCTCGCGCGTGATGACAAAGCCGCCGACATGCTGCGAGAGATGGCGCGGAAAGCCGTTCAGCTCGTTGGCGAGCGTGACGCACTGCATCAACTTGACGTCGCTTACGTCTAAGCCCTGCTCTCTAAGGTCTTTGTCTTCAACACCGCGTGACCACCAATGCAGCGTCTTGGCCAAACTTGCGATGCGATCCTCGGAATAACCGAACGTCTTCGTCACTTCGCGTATCGCGCTGCGGCCGCGATAACAGATTAAAGTGGCGGCTAGGCCTGCGCGATCGCGTCCGTACTTTTGGTAAATGTACTGGATCACCTCTTCACGCCGCTCGTGCTCGAAATCGACATCGATGTCCGGCGGCTCATTGCGCTCTTCGGAGACGAAACGATCGAACAGAAGCGTATTGTTCGCCGGGTTTACGGAGGTGATGCCGAGGCAGTAGCAAATTGTGGAGTTGGCGGCCGATCCTCTGCCTTGGCACAGAATTGGGTCGACCTTATTGCCGTCCTTGTCGAAGCCTGACCGTGCGAACTTCACAATGTCGGCGACGGTAAGAAAATAAGGCGCGTATTTGATGCGGCCAACGATATCGAGTTCGCGCTCCAAGGACGCTTTCACCTTTTCAGGGATGCCATCCGGATAACGTTGCTGCGCGCCCTCCCAGGCCAAATGCTCAAGCGCTTGCTGAGGATCGGTAAAGCCTTCGGCCGTCTCTTCAGGATACTCGTAACGCAGCTGATCCATCGAAAATGTTATGCCGCGAAGAAAGCGCAAGCTCTCCGCCACCGCTTCCGGCGCATCTTTATAGAGCCGCGCGATCTCTCCTGGCGGCTTCAGCTGCCGCTCGGCGTTTTTCGCGAGTAAGGCCGATGCTTCATCCAGTTTTTTCTTCTCGCGAATGCATGTGACCACATCAAGCAAGGGCCGGCGGTCGCCGTGGTGCATTAACGGCTCGGTCGTTGCGAGCAAACGCGCGCCGGTTTGCGCCGCCAGTGTTTTGAGTTGCCGAATGCGGCGGCGATCTTCGCCGTTGAACTGGAATGGCGCCGCGAGCCAAACTTGGCCGGAGGCGCCGCGGACATCACGGAGATAGCGCGCCATTGCATCGGGCTCATCGCCCAGAGCGAACTCGGGGATGAGAATGGTCTGCAGACCTTCGGCATGCGCAAGATAGTCGGCAAAATCGAGCCAGCACTGGCCTTTCGGCGCGCGGCGATTGCCGATGGTAAGCAAGCGCGTGAGGTTAGCGTAGCCGGCGCGATCCTTTGCATACACGATCAAATCCGGCGTACCGTCGCGGAACACCAGCCGCGATCCGACGATGACGCGGACGTCGATCCCCTTCTCGTCTTTGACCGATTTCGCCTTCACATGCGCGCGCACCACGCCTGCCAGCGTATTGCGATCTGCAACGCCAATCCCGACAAGCCCAAGCGCAGCCGCCTGCTCCACCATCTCTTCCGGGTGCGAGCCGGAGCGGAGGAACGAGAAATTCGTCGTGACGCAAAGTTCGGCGAAGCTCATGCGAACAGCCCGTGCACGAACCAGCGGGGCGCCTCGTCGCTCTCGCCGTAGAAACCTTCGCGGTAGAGCCAGTAGCGGCGACCTTCTTTGTCTTCGACGCGGTAATAGTCGCGCGTCGGTAAGCCGCCGAGCCAATCGCCGCTGATCCGCTCCGGCCCTTCCGCGCGCGCGACTTCGTGCAGCACGCGCCGCCAGCGGAAGCGGATCGGCGGGCCGTCCGGCACGGTGGCTAGCGTTTCGATCGGTTGTGGACGCGAGAACAAAGTGAGGGGCCGACGCATGACGCCGTCGCGCGGAGACCCTGTGGGCGTCTTCTCAGCTGAGCGACTGAGAGCGGCACTCCATGCGCCCGCCTTTTCCGGCGCATGCACTTCGCTGAACTTAGGCCGCAACACGCGCTTTGGCCCAAGCCGCGCACTGAGCACATCGACCAATGCCGCTATTTTCTCCGCGCCGGCATCGGCTTCCTCCACCGCCGCGAGTGTACGCGCGCCGCCTTCGATGCGTTCAATCTGCACAACGTCGAGCCGCGCCGCTTCAATGCCAAACTCAGCGTCTAGATTTTCGGCCGCGTGGCCGAGCTTTTCGCGGAACAGCCGCAGCAACGGCTTCACCTCGCGCTCGGGGCGGCTGACGCCAATCTCAATCACGCGGTCACGACCATCAACGCCGAACAGATGCAAAGCCGCCCGCCGCGCGCCGACGCCGCGCAGTTCGAGTTTCTCGATGACATCAGCGCAGAGATGCTCCGTCGCGATCAGGATGGTCTCGACGCTGAAGAGCGGCTCTAGGAAACGGCGAAGCGCGAACACCGGCGGCGCTGGGCGGCGCGGGCTGAGTATTTCGGGGGCCCGGCCAAGCGCCTGATCCAGCCGCAACATGGCGCGCTCCCCGGCGCGCGCCGTGAAGGAGGAACGCGGCGCTGTCAGCAATGAGCCTATGGTTTTGAGCCCCAATCGCCGCAACAACGCTGCGGACGCATCTTCTAACCGCAGCGCTTCTATCGGCAGCGGCGCGAGCGTTTGCACGGCATCCGCCGAAGCTTGCATCGCTCTACTATACCGCGCCAAAGCCCATGCCGCGCCAGGCGTTGGCGCAAGCGCAGCGCGAGCAGCGAAGCCTTGAGCAGCGAGACGCGTTACAATCTGATCGCGCAACGCTGCTTCGCCGCCGAACAGGTGGGCACAGCCGCTAATGTCTAGAAACAAGCCGTCCGGTGAATCGATCACGACAAGCGGTGTGAAGCGTTCGCACCAGGCGGCGATGTGATCGAGCGCGCGGGCATCCTCTTCCGGTTCGGCTTCGATGGCGGCAAGCCCTGGCTGCATTGCGCGCGCATCGGCAAGCGACATGGCAAGCTTCAACCCAAGCGAAGACGCACGCGCATCGACGCCCGTCAGCAGGAAAGCGCCGGCCTCCTTGGCGTAGATGGCGAGCGGGCGCTGCTCAGGCGCGCGCCCGGATCTGATCAGCCGGTCCGTATTCAGACGCGGCAGATAGATCGCGAGCCACGTCGCGTTGCTCGAAAGCACGGACATGAGCGTTCCATTCAATGGTGAAGCGCGCGCCGGCGGGGCCGCCACGGCTGCGCATGAGTTCGATGGCGTAAGCGGGCGGCCCGAGTTCGCGGGGTTCAGCGCGGCTTGGCGCTGCCGCAACGCGCCAGCGTGTCCACGCGGCGCTGGCTTCCGCGCGCGGGCGCACGAGCAGACATTTGGAGCCATTTCGCTCGGCAAAAAGCAAAAGCCGGCGCGTGGTTTTCAGATCGAGCGGCTTGCCGCGCCCGCTCAGCGCGCAAATGACAATTGCGCCCCGCGCCGAAAGCGCCTGCTCGGCCGCCCACAGGCAATCTTCGCGCTTAGCCGCGCGAATGACTATGAGCCGGCCAGGATCGAGCCCGAGTTGCGCCAGCCCGGGCGAATAAGGCGCGCCGTCTTCGGCGAACACCCCTTCTTCCCCGGCCCAGATCACCCCCGCTTGCCTTGCCCAAGAAGCGGCCAGATTGAGCGCAAAACCGATCGCCGCCGGCTCCGAACCGGGATCGGCCGGGCCGATCTCATGCAAAGGCCCTCCGGCCATCTGGGCCAGAAAGCTGTTGAAGCCATTCATCGGCTCGGAAAGGACTGGACGAGGACTCATGTTCTCTATATGTTCTATTCCTTAGAGTCGTTCCATTCAAGAGGCGAAATGTACGCATACGCCCTGTTCGACACCGCCATCGGCCGCTGCGGCATTGCCTGGGGGCCGCGCGGACTCATTGGCGTGCAGCTCCCGGAGAAGAGCGAAAACGCGACCCGCACCCGGCTAATGCGCTATTGCCCGAGTGCTGATGAGCTTGAGCCGCCAAAGCAGATCGCGCGCGGCATCGCCGATATCGCGGCGCTTTTGAGCGGCGAGCAAAAATCGCTGCGCACCATCACGCTCGATATGAGCCGCACGCCGGCGTTCAACGCCCGCGTTTATGAAACCACACGCGCGATCGCGCCGGGCCACACGCGCACCTATGGCGAAATCGCCCGCGCTATTGGCGATGCAAGCGCCGCGCGCGCCGTCGGCCAAGCGCTGAGCCGCAATCCGTTCGCGATCGTCGTCCCGTGCCACCGCGTCGTCGGCGCCGACTTTAAGCTCACCGGCTTCAGCGCCAGCGGCGGCATCGCGACGAAACTCCGGATGCTGCAGATCGAAGGCTGGCGGGCGAAAGAGCCGATGCTGTTCGAGGAGCTGGTCTAGCGGGAACCAATCGGCAGTCCCCGCATTGCTCCGGCGCAATCAATCGAGGCGCCCAATGACCGGCTTTGTCGACAACATCGAAACCCTGACCACGCAGAACACCGACTTTCGCCGCGTCATCTACACAGGCGAGCACCTCCAGCTGGTGCTGATGTCGCTTGAGCCCGGTCAAGACATCGGCTCGGAAGTCCACGCCACGCACGACCAATTCTTCCGTATCGAGAGCGGCAAGGGGGAAGTCGTCATCGACGGCGAACGAAGTCAGGTGAAGGACGATGACGCCATCATCGTCCCGGCAGGCGCACAACATAACGTGATCAACACCGGGTCAGATCCGCTGCGCCTCTACACGCTCTACGGCCCGCCGGAACACCAAGACGGCGTTGTAGCGCCGGATAAGGCAGATGTTGAAGAAGAACACTTCGACGGACGGACTACAGAATAATCACCGCCCGCTCGGCAGATCCTTGAACGCAACGCCCTTATCGACGCGCACATCTTGCGGAAGCCCCAGCACCCGCTCGGCGATGATGTTCTTCAAAATCTCATCGGTGCCGCCGGCGATGCGCAGCCCCGGTGCGAACATGTAGCTTTGGTGGAAGGCGCCTTCGAGCGGGGCGAGATCGGGATCGTTGATGATGCCGAAATGGTCCTGCGCTTCGATCGCGGTATTGGCGATGTCCATCATCTGATTGGCGTTGATGACCTTGCCAATCGAGCTTTCTGGGCCAGGCGTTTGGCCCTTCGAGAGCGCCGTCATGGTGCGGAATTTCGCGAGTTTGTAACCCTCGGCGCGCACGATCCAATCGGCGAGTTTCTGACGGAAGGCTTCGTCCTTAATCAACGCGCCTTCGCCGGTAGGCGAACTGATGCCGCGCGCGAAATCCAGGATTTCCTTATAATCGGGGCCGTAGGAGCCGCCGACAGCGAGACGTTCATTCATGAGCGTAACCAGCGCGACGTTCCAGCCCATGCCCGGATCGCCCAAGCGACTGGAATCCGGAATACGCACGTCAGTAAAATAGACTTCGTTGAACTCGCGCCCGCCTGAGGCTTGGTGGATCGGCCGAACCTCGACGCCCTTCTGCTTCATGTCGACGATGAACATGGTGAGGCCTTTGTGCTTCTCCACGTCCGGATTCGTGCGCACCAGCAGGATACCGTAATCTGAGAATTGCGCGCCTGTCGTCCACACTTTCTGACCGTTGACGATCCAATCGTCGCCATCACGTACGGCTTTGGTCTTCGAGGCGGCGACATCGGAACCCGCGCCCGGCTCTGAGAAAAGTTGACACCAAATCTCTTCGCCGCGCAGCGCTTTGGCGACATAACGATCCTTGGTCGCTTCGTCAGAGAATGCGATCACGGTCGGCACGCACATACCAAGACCGATCGAGAATGGCGCGGCCGGAGCGTCGAACTTCGCTTCTTCCTGGTTGAAGATGACCGAGTAAATCGGCGGCAGGCCGCGGCCGCCCTGCTCTTTCGCCCAGGTGATGCCGGTGAAACCCGCCTCAGCCTTCTTGGCCTGATAGGCTTTCGCCGCTTTCAAATACTCAGCCGGCGACAGCTTGCGCTGCAGCCGCTCGCTCTCGGCGCTTTTCGGCTTCACGTTTGCTTCAAGGAACGCACGCGCTTCGGCGCGGAACTTGGCTTCTTCGGGCGTGTCGTTGAAATCCATTGTGCGCTCCGATCAAATCTCAAGAATCATTTGGCCGCGCGTGGGAACCGCGGACCATTGCGCCGCCAAACGATCAATCTCTGAGCGAATGGCGACAATTGCTTCGTCAGTCAGCGCGATCGGCTGCGTGCCGCGCGCTTCACAAGTAGTGTGAAAGAGGTCGATCACTTCCGCTGCAGGCGGGCGCCCACTCCAGCTATCGGCCTGCATGGTTTCGACCAAGCGCTCCACCGCTTCGCTTTCAGCCTCGAGCGTCATGCGAAAGCCCACGCCCTCGCCAGCGGCGGCGCGATGGATAAAGCCGCGCATCTTGAGCACGTTCTCAATGGCGTAGTGGAACATGTCGTGCGGGATCGGCGGTTGTTTCGGGCATGCGATCTCTTCAAGCGCGCCAGCGCGTTCGACAAACATGGCGTCGTACTTGCCGTCGCGCTTTTCGAAGATCACGCGCGCCATCACGCCGCGTTCCTCTGCTCAAGCCGCTTCACCAGTTTTTCCTTCCACACCGCCGGCGCTCCCGCTTGTACGGCGAGCAGTTTGGCGCGGCGATAGAAGAGGTGGCAGTCGACTTCCCAAGTGAAGCCCATGCCGCCATGCGTCTGGATGTTTTCCTTGGCGCAGAAATAGTACGCGTCGCTCGCGGCGGCCCGCGATGCGGCGGCGGCGAACGGCAACTCCGCAGCCTCGGTCGAAAGCGCCCAAGCGCCGTAGTATGCGTTCGAACGCGCGACCTCGATGTTCACGTACATGTCGGCGAGCTTATGCTTGATCGCTTGGAAAGAGCCGATCTGGCGCGAGAAGGCGTAGCGCGATTTGGCGTAGTCGATCGACATTTCAAGGCACGCCTGGCTGCCGCCGACTTGCTCGAACGCGATCAGCACCGCGGCGCGGTCCAGAACCGCTTCGGCCAACTCCCAACCTTGGCCAACAGCGCCGAGCCGCTCAGCTTTCGCATTCTTGAACTCAAGCTTTGCGTGGCCGCGCGTCGGATCGAGTGTCTTCAACGTCGAGCGCGTGACGCCCGATTGGTTGAGATCGACCAACACCAGCGAGACGCCAGCGCCTTCTTTGGCGACGACAACCGCGTGGGTCGCACAGTCACCGTCCGTCACGGGTATTTTCACGCCGCTAAGCGTCGAGCCGTCGAACTTCGCTTGAATGGTCGCCGCGGTTGGTGCGCCCGGCCCCTCGGACACAGCAAAGCAGCCAATCGTCTCGCCGGTTGCGACATTCGGAAGATGCGCTGCCTTCTGCGTATCACTGCCGGCGAGCATCAGAGCTTCAGCGAAAAAATACACCGTCGACGAAAACGGGATAGGCGCGACGGCACGCCCAATCTCTTCGGCCAACACACACAGTTCAAGCCGGCCAAGCCCCAAGCCGCCATGCTCCTCCGGGATCGCAACCCCCAGCCAGCCCATCTCGGCGACCGCGCGCCAGAGGTCTTTGTCGTAGGACTTCTCGGCATCGTCGAGAACGCTACGCGTTACCTTGGAGCTGGCCTTCTCCGACAGGAATTTGCGCGCCTGATCCTTCAGGCTCTTCTGATCGTCGGAAAAATCAAAATTCAACGCGTCCTCCCGGGACTTATGGTTTGCGCCACCTTAACGCGCCCAGCGGATGGCGCGAAAGAGTGTCTTGGCGTCAACGCCTCTTCACGAAGGCTAAAGCGAGATGCGTTAGTATCCTCGGAGATATTGGGGTGAGTAGTCCATGGCGAAGGCCGTCTTCCATAAGGGTCAGCGCGTCTACGTGAAGCCAGTGGCGACGTGGGCGGTGATCGAGAACGTCCATCCGCAATGGGTCAAGGGCGTCGAAGAGCCGCTGCGCGTTACCTATGACACTGGCCTCGGCCGCGACTTCCAGGCCCACGAGCTGGCGGCGGAAGACAAAGAACCGCAAAAGCCGGACCTGATCGAGACCGAGAACTGGCGCATCCTGCGCGCCGTAAACCGCCTATCCGCGGATGCGCGCGATCCGCGCCATCCCTACCCCGGCACGTTCCCGGTCGTAGTTACCGATGAGAAGGATTGGGGCGGTTGGCGTGTGCCGATGGCCGAGTACGACCGCGACCCTACCCGCGTGGAACATCAGTCCCGCATCATCGCCAACGCATTGCGGCTGATGCGCGTTTCCCGTGAACTCATCGAGTTCGCGCAGGACAATCCGCACGAAACGCCTGGCCAATTGCTTGATTTGGCGCGGCAAGCCGAAATGGTCCTGGCGGCGATCTATCACGAAAGCGCCCCGCCGCGCGTCGATGCCGTGGTAGCGGCTGAATAGCTGCATTGATTTTGACCGCTTGGCGGCTCACATCAGGGCTCTAACCGGAGCCTCTGCATGCGCGACGCTGAAGCCGTCACTGTCCGTCTCGTCGACTACACACCGCCGCCCTATCTGATCGACGAAATCGCGCTCGTCGTCTCGCTTGAGCCTGAGCAGACTTTGGTCGCCGCGAGTAGCCACGTGCGTCGTAGCGGCGACACGGCTGGACCTTTTGAGTTGAGCGGCGAGCGGCTGGAATTGCAGAGTGTTGCGATCGATGGCGCGCCTCTCGATGCGTCGCGCTATCGCGTCGAGCCCGGCAAGCTCACCATTCTCGATCCGCCCGCCTCCTTCCGGCTCGACATCGTCACGCGGATCTCACCTGCTACGAACACCCACCTCGATGGGCTCTATATGTCGGGCGGCCGCTTCTGCACCCAGTGCGAAGCGGAAGGCTTTCGCGCCATCACCTACTACCTCGACCGCCCCGACGTGCTCGCGCGCTTCGCGGTGCGCATCGAGGCCGATAAGGCGCAATACCCAACGTTGCTCTCCAACGGCAATTTGACCGAGAGCGGCGACATGGAAGGCGGGCGTCACTTTGCGGTGTGGATCGATCCCCATCCGAAGCCCGCCTACCTGTTTGCGCTCTGCGCCGGCAAGTACGAGTCGATCCACGAGACGTTCACCACAATGAACGGCCGCAACGTCGCGCTCGGTATTTACGTCGACCCGGGCGATTCCGAGCGCGCGCGCTATGCGATGGACGCCCTGAAGCGCTCGATGAAGTGGGACGAGGAAGCTTTTAAGCGCGAGTATGATCTCGACGTCTTCAACATTGTCGCCGTACGCGATTTCAATTTCGGCGCGATGGAGAACAAGGGCCTCAACATTTTCAACTCGGCTCTCATCTTAGCCGATGCCGACACCGCGACCGATGCGGATTTCGAAGCAATCGAAGCGGTGGTCGGCCATGAGTATTTCCACAACTGGACAGGCAATCGCATCACCTGTCGCGATTGGTTCCAGCTCTGTCTGAAGGAAGGGCTGACCGTTTACCGCGAGCAGGAATTCTCAGCCGACCAGCGCTCGCGCCCGGTACAGCGCATCAAGGACGTGAAGCGCCTGCGCGCGCGGCAATTCGGCGAGGATGCAGGCCCGCTTGCGCACCCGGTGCGCCCGTCGAGCTACCAAAAGATCGACAATTTCTACACCGCGACCGTCTACGAAAAAGGCGGCGAACTTATTCGCATGCTGAAGCGGATTATCGGCGCCGAAGCGTTCGACCGCGGCATGCAACTCTACTTCGAGCGCCGCGACGGCACCGCCTCAACGGTTGAAGATTTTATTGGCTGTTTCGAGGAAGCGTCCGGCCGCAAGCTAGACGATTTTATGCGCTGGTATGAACAAGCCGGCACGCCGGCGCTAAAGGCGCGCGGCGCATACGACAAGCAGGCGCGCACGTATATACTGACGCTTTCTCAGCGCACGCCGGCAACGCCAGGCCAGAGCGTGAAGCTGCCAGCGCCAATCCCGCTTGAGATCGGCTTCATTGCGCCCGACGGCGCCATTATCGCCTCGAAAGCAGAAGGCGGCGCGATCTCGGCGCTCAAACATCATGTGGTCATCACCGAGGCCGAAACCGTCCTGCGCTTCAGCGATGTCGTAGAAGAGCCGATCCCTTCGGTGTTGCGCGGGTTCTCCGCCCCAGTAACGCTCGACGATGATCTAACGATCGATCAGCGCTTGGCTCAAATGGCCCATGATCCCGATGCTTTTACGCGCTGGGAAGCAGGACAAACCATCGCCCGCGCTGTTCTTCTGGGCGACGCGAAGGACGCTGCGCCCGCGCTGGCAAAAGCGCTTGGCCGTGAACTCGACCGCGCACAGGAAGATCCTGCATTTGCCGCGCTCGCACTGCGCCTGCCCGACTTGAACGAACTTCTATTGGCGGCGCACACGCCCGACCCTGAGCAACTCTACGACGCCCGAGAAAGCCTGCGTAAACTTGTTGCTGAGACTCTTCACGATCGCCTCGAGCCCATCGCAAAGGCGCTCGGTGAAACACCGTTCTCCCCCAGCGCCGACGCCGCGGGCCGCCGTGCGCTCAAGTCCGCCGCGCTGGACCTGCTTGCCGCGCTTGGCCCGGCGCAAACGGAGACCTTCGAAGCGGCGTACGCCGGCGCGCGCAGCATGACCGAGGGCATCGCAGCGCTCGAGGCGCTCGGCGCCAGCGGCAGTGACGCTTTCGAGGGGGCGCTCGCCGATTTCTATCAACGCTGGCGCGCCAACCCGTTGGTGATTGACAAGTGGTTTGCGGTGCAAGCCTCCGCCCCGCGCATCGATACGCTCGCCCGCGTCGAAAACCTGCGCGCGCATCCCGACTTCAACGTGAAGAACCCAAATCGGGTGCGTTCACTGGCGGCCGCGTTCGCAATGCGCAACCCGCGCGCCTTCCACGCCGCCGACGGCGGCGGCTATCGCTTCCTCGCATCGCTGGCGGAACAGATCGATCCGCTCAACCCGGCGCTGGCAGCGCGGTTACTCACACCTTTTGAATCGTGGAGGCGATTCGATTCGGTGCGTCAAGCGCATGCCAAGGCAGCGTTGGAACACCTCGGCGCGTTAACCAATCTCTCCAAAAACACCAGAGAGATGGTGGAACGTACGCTCGCGTGAGTCTTTTCAGAGACACTTGCGAACGTTGCTCGGAATAGAACCAGCGACCGGCTCGACAGAGTGTTTACTCGCTCGTTACGATTTACACCTTGTCAGGATTCCGAACGGCGATTCGGGGCGGCCGGGGAAGTCTTGTGTCGAACACTGCAGCTCTTGACGAACCCGGCCTCGCCGGGCCCGCGTCGCAGGATAAAGCTGGCCGGCCCTTCATGGCGCTGGTGGCCCTGTTCGTCATCGCGTTCGCGGTTGCGACTGGCGCGCAGATTAAATCACACATCGATGACGCCGCTGAGACAACCATCGCGGCTCAAGCGTCAGCAGCTGGCCTGATCGCTGAACGCGTCAACGCCAACCTTGCAATCGCCGTCGGCGCTGGCGCTGGCGCATCCGAACTCGCACGCACCAACGGCGGGGACGCGAATGGGCTCGCCAACGCTGCGGCCCATGCTTCACCCGCAACCGCCGCTGCAATCGTCGGCCCGAGCGGCGCGATCGAAGCCATCACAAATACCGAGTTCGCCGGGCTCGCGACTGCCGCGTTCAACGCCGCTGGCGCCGAGCCGCTTTGGGCCGGCGCCCCAGACATGGGCGAGCTCGCAACTTCGCCAGTCATCGTGCGCCGCATCGGCGACCGGCGCATCGTTACGATCATCGATCCCGCACGCCTGCTGCCGGAACTGCAGGCCGACGCGCGGGTGCTTATCGCCACTCCGAACGGCAATATCTTCTACGCCTCGCCGGCTCTGCAGCAGGCAGGCATCCGCGCGCAACAACAGGTGCTTGCGGCCACTCGCTCCAACACCGAAGGCGGAGCACTGATCCGCGACGGCCAAGGCGCGACCTGGGTCGCGGTTGAATCCACCGCGCAGATCGGCGGCTTCCGCGTCATGACCGCTGCGCCAGCGCCGGCCACGATATCTCTGCTGCTCGCGGCTTTGCTGCAATACGCCCTGCTAGCCGCCACGCCGCTCGCAGCCATGGGCGTGCTTTACTTGCTGATGCGCCAAAATGCGCAACGCGCGCGCCTCGCCGAAGCGGAAGCTGTGCGCGTGGAAACCCATTTCCGCATCGCAGCGGACGGCGCGAAGGTCGGCGTTCTGGAATGGCGCCCTGGCGCGGACGAAGTTCAGCTCTCCGAGCAAGCCGCACGCCTGCTCGGCGCGCCACGCGACACGATCAGCCTGCGTGAGCTGCTGGAAATCGTCGTCAACGAGGATCGCTTTGGAGTCGATGAAGAATTCCGCCGCGCCCGCCAGTCCGGCCTCCTGGATGCGCGCTTCCGCGTAACGCGTGGCGGCGGCTTGGCCTGGATCGAAGCGCGCGGCGCTGCGGTCGAGGACTCGAGCGGCCGCGCCGAAACCCGTCTTTTCGCCACCGTGATCGACGCAACCCAGCGCCACGAGGCAGAAGCACGCGTAACGCGGCTCGAGCGCCAGCTGCGCGCCGCCATTGAAAACTTCTCCGGCCCATTTGCGCTGTGGGACGCGCGTAAGCGTTTGCTGCTTTGGAACCAGAGCTTCGCCGACGCTTTCAAACTGGGGCCCGAAATCCTGCGCCAGCGCGCCTCGTATGAGGCGATCGCAGCAGCAGCCACGCCCGCGATCCGCCGTGAGAAGCACGACGCGACCAACCCAGATGTTCGCATCATTGAGCTCTCGACCGGCGACTGGCTGCACATTGTAGAGCGCCGCGCCGCCGACGGCGGCGTCATCACCGTGGGCGTCGACATCACACCACTGAAGCGCAAGGAAGAAGAACTCGCGCGTAACGAGCGTCGTCTCTCCGATGCGCTGAGCCGCGCCGAGAGCCAGGAATATCGGATCAAGGCGCTCGCGCGCGAAGCGCACGAAGAGCGCCAAAAAGCCGAAGAAGCCAGCCGCGCCAAGTCGACATTCCTGGCCAATATGAGCCACGAGCTGCGTACGCCGCTCAACGCCGTGATCGGGTTCTCCGAAATCATGGCGAAGGAATTGTTCGGGCCGATCGGCAACCCTCAGTACAAGCAATACTCGACCGACATTTTCGACAGCGGCAACCATCTGCTCGAGCTGATCAACGACATCCTCGACATGGCCAAGATCGAAGCCGGCAAGCTCACGCTGTCGCCGAAGCCGCTCGATCCGAGCGTCGCTATCGAGCAGGCCGTGCGTCTCACCAAGCGCAAAGCTGAAGAAAAGGGCCTGTCCATCGTCGTCGACGCAGAAGAGCTACCCGAGATCGAAGCCGATCACCGCGCCATCAAGCAGATCCTGCTCAACCTGCTCTCGAACGCTGTGAAGTTCACCGATCAGGGCGCCATCATGGTCCACGCACGCGCCAATCCGCAGGCGCTGACATTGCGCGTCGTCGATACCGGTTGCGGCATCCCGCCCGAACACCTGCCGCGTCTCGCCCGGCCGTTCGAGCAAGTCGAAGAAGAGCTGACGCGCAACAATTCCGGCACCGGCCTCGGCCTTGCACTGACCAAGTCGCTCACCGAAATGCACGGCGGCAAACTCGCCATCCAAAGCGAAGTCGGTCGCGGCACGATCGTGACGGTTACGCTACCACGCCGCTTCGGCGGCCAGCGTGATGCCTCGCCAGAAGCGACTGCAGCGGAGTAGTCAGCGCCGCAGCGCCTGCGATCCGTCACCAAGCGGGCCGACGATCTGCGTAAACAACTCCCGCACCTGCCCTTGCACGCTGCGCACCTTCGCTTCCAGCGCTTCAAAGTCGGGCACGCCCCCCAACGCCGCTAACCGCTCCAGCAGTGGCGCCGGCGCATCGTCGGGTTTGAACTCCCCGGCAACACAGATGCGCAGCAGATGTTGAAGCGCACTCCAAAGCGCCCAAGCCTCGGTCAACTTTGCACACGCCTGCGCATCGAGTTTCCCCGCAGAGTGCAACTGCTGCAACGCCTCGCCGGTATTAGGCGAGAGAGCATCCAGCGCATCCGCGGCGTGCACCAGCTGTAGCGCCTGCGCGATGAACTCGATGTCCACCAAGCCGCCTGGCGCCAACTTCAAATCCCAAATCGACTTCGCGGCGCGCTCACGCTCCATGCGCCCGCGCATCTCCGCGACATCCGCCAAAACCTTCGCTTGTTCTCGGGGCGCGGCCAGGGTTCGCATCGCGGTTTCCTGAACTCGCTTGCTCAACGAGACGTCCCCGGCCACAGGCCGCAACCGGGTCAAGGCCTGAAGCTCCCATGTCCAAGCCTCTTCGGCATAATAGCGCTCAAACGAAGACAGCCGCACGGCCACCGGCCCCTTGGAACCGGACGGGCGGAGCTTGGTGTCGATCTCGTAGAGCGCGCCCTCCTCGGTTGGCGCTGAGAGCGCGCTGATCAAACGCTGCGTCATGCGCGTGTAGAATTCGCCGGGCGCGGCTGCATCGGGGGGCGCGTCATAGACGAGCATAAGATCCAGATCAGAGCCTTCCGCGAGTTCGCGGCCGCCGAACTTGCCCAGCGCTAGCACGACAAATGCACCGGGTTGCGAGCCGTTGGTGCGCTCAACTTCCGCCAATGCGGCCTCCGCCATGGCGACGACGCATGCTTCGGCAAGCTCCGCGTGCGCCGCGCCAGCATCAGCGGCGGTCGCCTGACCTTCGAGCACTTGCACGTCGATACGAAAGGCCTCTTCGCGTTGAAAGCGTCGCGCGGCGTTCAAACGATGCTCGAAACTCGTCGCGATTGAGAGGCGCTCAGCCAATTCGGCCCGCTGTTCCCCTGGCGTGTCTCTAGATAGGGGCAGCGCAAAGCGGGGCTCGATCAGGGCGTCGAGTAAGGCCGGCCGCCGTGCGAGGTCGTCCGCAAGGCGCGGCGCGAGACTGAGTATTCGCGCCAGTAAATCCAAGAATGCAGGCCGCGCATCGAGCAGCGCGAGCAGCTGAACGCCAGCCGAGAGGCCTGCAAAGAAAGACGAAAAGCGCACAAACGCCTGGTCAGGGTCGCCGGCGCCTGCGAGCGCCCGCAGCAAGCGGGGTGTCAGCCGCGTCAGAATCTCACGCGCACGCTCGGACCGCATGGCGCGAATGCGGCCGTGATGCCAGCCGCGAATGGTTTGACTGACGAAAGCAGCCTGCGTGAAGCCGAGCGACGTGATCGTCGTGAGCGTCTCGGCGTGATCCTCCACGCCCGTGAAGATCAAACTACCCAACGGATCTGCCAGGCTCTCGCCGCGGCCAAAGAGCTGGTGGTCAACGTCCGAAACGATGCGTCGCCGCTCGATCAACGCGGCATCAAACGCGTCCAAGCCCTCAAATCCAGACAGCGCAGCAAGCCGCGCGCGCGTTTCGGGATCAGCGGGGACACGATGCGTGTGTGCATCCTCCAGCATCTGAATGCGGTGCTCTATCTCACGGAAGAACACGTAGGCTTCGCTTAGCGCATCTCGCGCATCGCCCGAGATCGCGCCCGCCTCCGACAAAGCGTCGAGCGCGCTGATCGTGCCCTGCGTCCGCAGCTTCCGATTTCGCCCTCCCAGGATCAATTGCTGCGTCTGGGCAAAGAGTTCGATATCGCGAATACCGCCGCGCCCGAGCTTCACATCAAAAACCGGATCGCCAAGCTCTGCGCTTTTGTGTGCGGAGAGAATTTGCCGCTTGATCGAGTGCACGTCCTCCACCGCGGCGAAGTCCAGATGCTTGCGCCAAATGAACGGCTCGAGCGACGCCAAAAACTCGCGCCCACAAACCACGTCACCGGCAGCGGCGCGCGCTTTGATGAAAGCAGCACGCTCCCAATTCTGCCCGAGGTTTTGGTAATAGTGCTCAGCAGCGGCAAGCCCGACCGCCACGGGGGTTGACCCCGGATCAGGCCGCAAGCGCAGATCCGTGCGGAAGACATAGCCATCCGCCGTCACCTCCTCCAGCATACGCACAATTGGCGCAACGAGGCGTACTGCAGCGACCCGCGGCTCTCGTGCTTTTGCCTCCGAGAGCAGCTGCGTTTCGAAGAACACAGAAAAATCGATGTCGCTGGAATAATTGAGTTCACGCGCACCCATCTTGCCCATGGCGATGAGCGTCAAGCCGGGCACGGGCCCGCGCTCGCCGCCCAAGGCGCCGAGCTCAAAATCGCCGCGGCGGGCGCTCTCTTGCGCGCCGACAGCAAGTGCGGCGCGCAACGCAGCGTCGGCGAAATCTGTGATCGCCCCAGTGACTTGATGCAAAGGCCAAGTGCGGTTTAGATCCGCAAGCGCGACGCAAAGATGCAGCGCATCCTTCGCACGCCGCAAAGTCCGCATTGCCTCTTCGATCGGGGGCGGCTCATCTGCAATTGCGTTTGCGGTCGCCAAAGCGTCAGCGCGCAGACGATCCGCCCAGGCTGAGTCTGCATTCGCCAACAGATCCGAGCGGCGCTCCATCAAGCGCTTTAGGTACGGGGCGGATTCGAGAGCAGCTGCGGCGGCGCCCGCCCAATGTGTGCCGGCAAAAGCCGGTGGCGGCGCCCCGCGTGCGAGAGCTGGCGCAACGGCGCGCATCAGGCGGCCGCCGGCAGAACGAGCGCAGCGCCGAGCCCCTTGCCCTCGCCATTATCCAACCCGTCGCGCAAATGGAGCCCCCCCCTGTGCAAGCGCGCAACCGCCGCAACAAGGCTCAAGCCCAGTCCAGCACCCGGCGATGATCGCGCGCTTTCAAGGCGCACGAAGCGTTCTTGGACCCGGTCACGATCCGCCGGCGCAATGCCAGGCCCGTCATCCGAAACTGCGATCTCGATGCGCCCGTCGCTGCGGCGCGCAGCCGTCAATGCAATGTGTCCGCCTTCGGGCGTATATTTCAGGGCGTTCTCGACCAGGTTGGAGACCGCTTGCGTGAATAGCCCCGTTTCACCGTTCACGAACAGGTCTGGCGCAATCTCGCCTCGAAGCGTTCGTCCCTGTTCTTCTGCGGCGGGCTCATAAAAATCGACCAACTCGCGCAATATATCGCTCGCGTCGATGCGTTCGAAGCGCCAGTTGGGATTCGATTCAACGCGTGCAAGCTTCAGCACGGCAGCGAACATATCAAGCAGACTGTCCGCTTCTTCGAGCGCCTTGCGAAGCGCTTCGCGATCATTCGCTGTATCGGCCGGCGCCTCCAATGCAGCTTCGAGTTTTTGCCGGAAGCGCGTCAGCGGCGAACGCAAATCGTGCGCAATCGCGTCACCGGCAGTACGCGAGACCTGCATTAACCGCTCTAAGCGATCGAGCATCGCGTTCATGGCCTCGGCAAGCGCGTCGAACTCGTCACCCTCGCCGCGCACTGGCGCTCGGCGCTTCAAATCCCCGGCCATGACATCGCGCGCCGTGCTGGCAAGCGCCTCGGCGCGGCGCGAGGCCAACCATGACGCGATCAGGCCGCTCGCAATCGAGAGAAAGACGCCCAGAATTGCGACGGTCCAAAGAACCCGCGTGATGCGGCCGGACATGACCTCGCTGTCGCCAAGATCGCGCGCGACCAGCAGGATTGGGCCATTGAGAAGCCGGCCCACCTTGCCCCGCGCGCGGCCACGCTGGGCCGCGCCTTCTGCATCTGTGGACTCAAAACCAAAATCGATGCGCTGAACGCTCTCGCCCGGCAAAGACGGCAATTGCTGAAAGTCGCCAGTGACGACGAGGCCATTGCCCTCCGCCAACACGTAAAGCAGCGGACCCTGCCGCGCAGCGCGCTCAACAACTTCCTGGTTTAGCCGGCGGATGCCGCCTTCGGCATAGGCGCGCTCCAGCGCTGCATATTCCTGGTCCGCGAGGACGTCAGAATCCGCAACCAGTTGGCCGATAGTGGCGAAGTACACATAGACAAGAAGTGCAACGACGAACATGAGCACGACCCCGGCCTGCGCGAGGGCAAGCCGGAATGTCGTCGTGCGAAGGAGCGCGAGGCTTGGCCTCATGCCTCCAGTCGATAACCCGATCCTCTGACCGTGTGCAGCAGGGATTGCGCAAAATCACGATCGATTTTCGAACGCAGCCGCGAAATGTGCACGTCGATAACGTTCGTTTGCGGATCGAAATGATAGTCCCAGACATTTTCGAGCAGCATCTTGCGCGTCACCGTCTGACCGGAATTGCGCATGAGATACTCAAGCAGCCGGAATTCGCGCGGTTGTAGGTCCAGCTTCTTGCCGCCGCGCTTAACCGTGCGCGCAAGCAAATCCATCTCCAGATCACCGACCTGCAAACGCGTTTGCACGTCGCGGTCGCGGCCATTCCAAAGCGCGCGGACGCGGGCCAACAACTCGCGCGTCGAGAACGGCTTGCCGAGGTAATCGTTCGCGCCGGCGTTGAGGCCTTCGACGCGATGATCTTCATCGTGCAGCGCTGAAAGGATCAGCACCGGCGTCGAAACACCCTGTTCGCGCAGCTCGCGCACGACCGAAACGCCGAGCTTCTTTGGCAGCATGCGATCCAGCACGATGACGTCATAACCGCCAGTGGCGGCCATGGACTGGCCAAGCTCGCCGTCACCGGCAATCTCGACCTCGTGTTCATCGGCCGCCAGCGACGCGCGCAGGCTCTCCGCCATGTCGGCGTCGTCCTCCACCAGGAGCACCCTCATAGCGTCTCTCCTCATTATTCAACGTCCACGGCGACAAATCCGCGGCCGGCGCGATTGCTGACCTGCAGCAACAGCGGGCGATTGGCGCGGCGCGCCGCTTCTGTCGCAGTGCTAAGCTCTTGCACGGTGCGGATCGAGCGCTGATCGGCCTGCATGATGATGTCGCCAACACGAATGCCCTTCTCGGCCGCATCCGAATTCGGCTCGATCGCCGTGATGATAAGGCCGCTCTCGTTGGCGGCGAGACCCGCACGCGTGCGATCCTCCGCCGTCATCGGACGCACCGAAAGCCCGAGCGAGCTTTGTGCGACGCCCGCGCCGCTCTCGGCCGGCGGCTCAGCCGGCGTCTGGTTCGGCGTCGTTTGCGTGCTAGCGAGCGTTTGCTCGGACGGGCGTTCGGCCAGGCGCATATTCAGCGTCCGGCGTTGACCGGCGCGCAGAACTTCGACGCGGCTATTGTTGCCGATCGCAGTGTTGCCGACGCGCTGAGTGAGATCGCGGCTGTCTTCGATGCGTTCCCCGTTGAACGTCAGGATCACATCGCCTTGTTGGATGCCCGCGCGCGCGGCCGGGCCATCCGGCACGACGCTGGCGACAAGTGCGCCACGCGGCTCTTCGAGACCAAGACTGCGGGCGATATCTTCATCCAACGGTTGGATCGAAACGCCAATCCAGCCGCGCGTGACACGTCCGCCGCTGATGAGCTGCTGCACGATCGAACGCGCGGTATTGGCCGGGATAGCAAAGCCGATACCGACATTGCCGCCGGTCGGAGAAAAGATGGCGCTGTTGACGCCAATAACGTTGCCGTTGAGGTCGAACGTCGGGCCGCCAGAGTTGCCGCGATTGATCGGCGCGTCGATCTGCATGTAGTCGACATAAGCCGATGAGCCGGCGTCACGGCGGCCAATGGCGGACACAATGCCGGCTGTGGCCGTACCATCGAGCCCGAACGGGTTGCCGACGGCGACGACCCAATCGCCAACGCGAACGTGGCGGGCGTCATCGAAACTAACGAACGGGAAGCGCCCGCCTCCGCGTACGCGCAATACCGCGATGTCGGTGGCTTCATCCGAGCCGATGAGATCAGCTTGAATGTCGCGCCCTTCGCTGGTGCGGATGGTAATTTCTTCGGCGCCTTCAACCACGTGGTGGTTGGTGACGATGGTGCCGTTCTGATCAATGAAAAAGCCCGAACCGAGAGATGTCGGCGCCGGGCCCTGACGGTCTGGACGACCGCGGAAGAATTCTTCGAAACCGGGCGGCAGACCTTCCAGCGGCTGCTGCACCGCGCCCGGACGCTGGCGCACTGAGATCGAGACGACCGCGGGTCGAACCCGCTCGATCAAATCGGCGAAGCTCATCGGCGCGCCGCTCGGCGGGGCGACGGAGGACGGATTGATCTCCTGCGCGTTGGTGATCGGCGCCGCGGCAAAGCCGGTGAACACCAATAAGGTGGCGCCAGCCGCAATGGCGGTGCGGCGGAGATATTTCATAGTCGCTGCGTCAGTCATGGAGACCCTCAGGTGAACCCTGTGATTGGAGGCATAGCCCCGAGCACTTGCAAGCCCTTTAGATAATCGGCTGTGAAGGCCGGTTAAGGGCCGTTTGGGGCGAAGTTGCGATCAAGTAGGGTGGCGCTCAGAGGCTTTTTTGCGGTCGCTATCCCCAGTTTCGACCAAACGACGCAGCCATACGACGGGTTAGCGCTCCCCCTCCTCCGGGACGAGCGGTTCCGGAGGGCGGCGGCGCCGCAGCACTGCGGCCAAGCCAATGGCTAACAACAAGAAAGGCGCGCCCCAAAGCGCCCAGGTCCGGGCGTCCCAGGGCGGCCGGAAAAGAACGAAGTCGCCGTAACGGGTGCGAAAATACGATCGGATTTCAGCGTCGCTGTCCCCCGCGGCAATCCGCTCGCGGACTAGCCGGCGCATATCCACAGCGATATCGGCAGTGGATTGGGCGATCGGCTCGTTCTCGCACTGCACGCACCGAATTTCAGAGTCGAGCGCACGGGCTCGGGCTTCTTGGGCCGGATCGGCCAGGATCGCGGGCGCGAGGGCTGCGATCAAAATAACGGCGATGCTCACGGGCTCACCTTCTTCCGCCGGCTCAGCGCGATAAGGCTGAGCACCCCGCCAAAGGCCATCATCAACGCGCCGAGGAAGATCAGGTAGACCAGCGGGTTGTGATAAAGCCGAACCGACCAAGCGCCCGTCTCATCACGCGCCGCCTCCCCAAGCGCCACGTAGAGATCGCCATCAATTCCAGAGAGAATGCCGACTTCGGTTGTCGGCATCGGTGATGTGGTGAAATAGCGCCGCTCCGCTGAGAGTCGCTGCACCGCAGCGCCCCTCTCCACTCGGAATTCGGCGCGAGTCGCCGTGTAGTTCGGCCCTTCGGTTTGCCCGACACCTAGAAGCGTCAACCGGCGCTCAACGAAATCCACGCTTTCGCCCGGCGTGAGCAACACGATGCGCTCACTGCGAAACGCAGTTTCGGCAATCGCGCCGATCGTCAGCACGCCAGCGCCTAGGTGCGCGAGGCTCATGGACCAAACCGCAAGCGGCAGCGCGGCCAGCTTTGCAAGCTTGCGCCCTTCGCCCCGCTCGATGCGGGTCCACAGATAGATGAAACCGCCAGCGATGAGCCACACGCCCAGCGCCAGCCCAATCGCCGGCACAGCGCGCCAACCAGACAAAGCAAGCGCCGTCACCAGCGTAACAAGCGCGAGCGCACCCGCAGGCGCGAGGCGCATCAGCGCCGCGCGCAAGTCGCCAACGCGCCACGTTAGCATCGGCCCCAGCGGCAACAACAGAAGAAGAACGCCGAGCAAAGGCGCAACGGTGGCGTTGAAGAAAGGCGGGCCGACTGAAATCAGGCCGCCGCCCATAGCCTCCACGATCAGCGGGTACAGCGTGCCGATCAGGACGACAGCTGCCGCAATCGCCAGCCCGAAATTATTCCAGACCAACATGCTTTCGCGGCTAACCGCTGCGAAACCGGAAGCCTGCGCCAATTTCGGCGCCCGCCAAGCGTAGAGGCCAAAGCCGACGCCGAGCGCGATGAACAGAAGCACCAACATCGCAATGCCGCGCTGCGGATCGACTGCAAACGCGTGCACCGAGGTCAGCACACCGGAGCGCACTAAGAACGTGCCGAGGATAGCGAGACCAAATCCGATGATCGCGAGCAGCATCGTCCAACTCGCCAGCGAACCGCGCCGCTCTGTAACGATGGCTGAGTGCACCAACGCCGCCGCGATCAGCCACGGCATAAAGCTCGCATTCTCGACTGGATCCCAGAACCACCAGCCGCCCCAGCCGAGTTCGTAATAAGCCCAGTACGAGCCGATCGCGATGCCCGCCGTGAGGAACATCCAGGCCGCAAGCGTCCATGGTCGCAGCGCACGCGCCCACGCCTGATCAGCTTTGCCTTCAATCAACGCTGCGATGGCGAGCGAGAACGGCACGCTCAACCCAACATAGCCGAGATAAAGCAGCGGCGGATGGATGACGAGCGCAGGGTCCTGCAAAAGCGGATTCAGGCCCGATCCAATCATCGGCGCGGGATCGAGCCGCGCAAACGGCGGAGATAAGAAGAGCGTGTAGATTAGCGCGCCGGCAGTGACCAAACCCTGGACGCCAACGCTGCGCGACCAAAGACCCTGGCTTTGACGCCCACGCGTTGAAGCAAGAACCGCCCCGAACAGCGCCGACACAGTGCACCACAGCAGCATCGAACCTTCGTGGTTTCCCCAGGCCCCCGCTATTTTGTAGGCGAGCGGCTTATCAATGTGTGAGTTGGCGGCCACAACGGCGACAGAGAAATCCGATCGCACGAACACGATGATCAGGCATATGAACGCAAAGATGCAAAGCGCAGCGGCCGCTTGAGCGATTGCAGCCGTCGCTTGCGCACGTGAATCGCGGCGCGAGGCCGTGAGCCCCATGATTCCTTGCGCAAGACTAAGCGCGAGCGCTAGCGCCGCGGCAAACGCGCCAATCTCTGCGATCATGGCGCGTCTTCGCCTTTCCATTCGCCGCGCTGCTTGATCGCTTCAGCAACCTCGCGCGGCATGTAATTCTCATCGTGCTTCGCCAGCACGCGATCAGCCTCAAAGGCTGCGCCAGGCGTCCATGTGCCCTCGGCGACAACGCCTTGGCCCTCGCGGAAAAGGTCCGGCAAAATCCCCGCGTAGCGAACCTCGACCTGGGTCGCGCCATCCGTCACGGCAAAGCGCATGGCGCCATCTTCGTCGCGACGAAGCGTGCCGTCGACGACTAGGCCGCCGAGCCGGACGCGCTGACCGGATTGCGCTTTCTCAGCCAACTCGGAAGGCGCGACGAAATAGGTGATGGAATCGCGCAGGCCCACGAAGGTGAGCGTCGCCGCAAGCACCAGCACGGCGCCCGCCGCTGCGATCATCATCAAACGCTGGTCACGACGGCGCATATATCAGCCTCCCGTGCTCATGCGGCGCGCCATCTCGATGCGCGGATCGTCTGGCGACATGCGCGTCAACGCCTCACCCCAAAAGCGGCGGGCATCAGCTTCACGGCCTTGCTCCATCGCCGCCACTGCTTGGTATATCCACGGGGCCGGATCATTCATCAGCGCGCCAGCCTGTTCAAACAAGCGCAGCGCCTCGGGCGTAATCGGTCCACCTTCGATAACCACCAGCGCTCTTCCAAGTCCCAGCATCGCCGCTGCAAGTTGAGGGTCGCGCTGCAATGCAGCGTCGTAGGCGCGGGCAGCTTCCTGCGGCCGCTCCATTTGCATCAGAGCGTTGCCAAGATAGAGGCGCGGCACCGGATCGGTCGGATGCTGGCGCGCCGCCTCGGTCCAGATCACGACCGTCTCCTCCACGGTGAACGTAGTCGGGTCGCGCGTACGCAGGGCCTCGAAGCGCTCCGCGTAAGACGCGCCGGGCAATTCCGGCCTGCCGATAAACAGATAGACACCCAGCCCGACCAGGATCACCGCAACGCAGGCCGCCAGGGCGGGGCGCGCGCCCGCTGCGCCGCCACCGGCTCGGCGATACGCCCGCAGCACCCAGAAGGCTGCCGCCGCAGCCAAAACGGCGCCGACCATTAAGACAATGATGGATGTCCACACAGGGAGAGTGCCTAGCCTTGTTTGGGGCGGCGCGAAATCCGTTCGGACGCCGCAGGCTAGTCCGTAGCCGGCAACCGGAGGCGCGCTTTGAGCCCGCCCAATTCGCCGCGCTCAAAAAGCAGTTCCCCAGCGTAGAGGTCGACGGTCTCTTTCAGGATGGAGAGCCCTAGGCCCTGGCCGGGCGCGGCTTCGTCCAGGCGCGCGCCGCGCGCCATAGCCTTGGCGATATCGGCCTCGGAAAGCCCCGGGCCGTCATCCTCCACCACAATCTCGAACAAACCATTGCTCTCGAACGCCGGCAGCAGACGTACAATGACTTGGCTCTTGCCGTACTTGCAGGCGTTGTCGATGAGGTTCGCAGCCATCTCGAGCAAGTCTTCACGTTCACCTCGGAAGGTGACGTCGCCTTCGGCCTCAATCGAGATGTCGACAGCTTTTTGCGTGTCGTACTTCTGCTCCATCATGAAGATCAGATCTTCGAGGTTCTGAAGCACGAGCGTCCGGTAGGCGATGGTCTGCGCGCCAGCCTGCGCCTCGGCCCGCGCCGCGACACGTGCACGGCGCAGCTGACGCTCGACGAACCCTTCCATCTCCTCGATGGACGCCTTCATCACCGCGTCCGATTGCCCGTCATGTGCGGCGTTCTTCAACACAGCGATCGGCGTCTTCAGCGCATGCGCCAAATTGCCGACATGGCGGCGCGCGCGTTCGACGACTTCCCGATTGTGATCGACCAGTGCATTAAGTTCCTCGGCGACCGGCTTAAGCTCGGCTGGATATTCGCCCGTCAAACGCTCGGAATCACCGCGGCGAACATTGACGATATCGCGTCTGAGCTCACTGAGCGGTTCTAGTCCAATGCGAACTTGCAGCAGCGTCACCAAAGCCACCATGAGCGCACAGAACGCCACGAACACCGCGAAAGCGAGCCCGACCAAATTCGCCGCCGGCGCCAGGATAGAGCGCGGCGTGACGCCAACGATGAAGAGATAGCGCCCATCAAGCTCCGGAATTTCAACAACGCGCGCAATTATGCGCAGCGGCTCATCTGCGTCTGGGCCGGGGATGGTGAAAAAGTGCGGCTCGCTGAGCGCGCCCGGCGCTTGCATCTCAGCCAGCAATTTGGGATCGAGTTCGATGCCTGCGTCGAACAGCGAGGGGGAAATCACCTCAACAAGAACCGAACCATCATCGGTCAGACGCGCGATCTGATAATAACGACCACTGAGGGCCTGCAAATAGCGCGGGTCATAGGGCAAATCGCGCAATGCGATCTCCCCAGAAAGACCAGGTCCAGAATTGCCAATGAGATTGTCCATCACCGTCCCAATTTCTGGGTCGATGAGGATGCGCAGCATCTGGCGATTGAATTGCGCATAGGCGATCACGCCGACAGCGACGAGGCCAATGACGCTCACAGTGGCGATCGTCGCAAGCCTTGCAGCGAGCGAGCGGCGGATCAGCTCACGAAATCGATTGAGAAAGCCCCCCGCCGCCTCAGTCACTGCTGTTCCGCGGGATCGACCAGCCTGTAGCCCAGACCTTTTTCCGTGATGATCCGCTCAGAGCCGATCTTGCGGCGCAGGATGCCAACGAAGACTTCGATGGTGTTGGAGTCGCGCTCGTGATCTTGGCTGTAGATTTTCTCAGTCAGTTCAGTGCGCGACACGATGCGGCCCGCGTGGTGCATCAAATAATCGAGCACCTTGTATTGGTACGCCGTGAGCTTCACCGGCACGCCATTGACCGTGACTTGGCCCGTCGCCGCATTAAGCCGCAGGTCGCCAACTTCCAGTACCGAGGATTGGTGATCGGTTTGGCGGCGCACATTGGCGCGCACGCGCGCCAATAACTCGGCCATATGGAAAGGCTTGGTGACGTAGTCGTTCGCGCCGAGATCGAGGCCCTCGACCTTCTCGCTCCAGCGATCGCGGGCCGATAGGATAAGCACCGGCATTGAGCGGCCGTCCTTGCGCCAGGCCTTCAGGACCGAAAGCCCGTCCACCTTCGGCAGGCCCAGATCAAGGATCGCCAAATCGTAGGGCTCGGTCTCACCGAGGAACTGGCCTTCTTCGCCGTTGTCGGCGGTATCGACCGTATAGCCTGCATCAGTGAGCGCCCCGGAGAGCTGCTCACGCAGGTTCTTATCGTCTTCGACTACCAAAACCCGCATGCGTGCACTTAGTCCCTATCGGGCCGCGTCCACGCGGAAATCGCGTACCTGGCCGTCCGGCATTCGCCAACGGATCAGATAAATCGGCCTGCCCCCGTCCTCAAGGCGCGCCGAGATCAGCTCGCCCCCGTAACGAGAGCGAAGTTCCTCAACGACATCGCGCAGGGGACGAACGTCTTGCTGGCCGCCATTTCGATATTGGGTAGGCATCACCCAGCTGGGCTGAACCGCCACAACCCCGTCAGCGCGCAGCGGCAGCGCGCTGGCCCCGACGCCGGCCACGGCGGAACCGGCAAGCAGCGCCGCGGAAAGGAGGAGAGACTTTGCCCACATCACGAGGAAGGGTTTACCGGCGCGCCACTGAACGCGCCCTGAATGTAACCGCTGCTTCTGCTTAACCACCCGGCCGAGGCGGCGTGTAGTCGCGTCTGGGCCATTTCTTGACGAATTTCTTCAGATCCTCGTCCGGAATCTCCGGGAGCACCACCTGCAGCCGGACGAACTGATCGCCCTGGCCAGCCACGCCCTTGCCCTTCAAGCGTAACGTTTTACCGGTGTTGGAGCCGGCCGGGACCGTCAAAGTTACATTGCCGGTCGGCGTCGGGGCCTGAACCTTCCCGCCCTCGACCGCCTCGGTCAGCGAGATGTTCAAATCCATGTGCACGTCTTGACCTTCGCGCCGGAAGAACGCGTGCGGTTTGACGCTCAGCTCCACCAAAGCGTCGCCAGCCGGCCCGCCCTGAACGCCGGCGCCGCCCTGGTTCTTTAAGCGCAGCACCTGTCCGCTCTCGACACCCGCAGGGATCGCGACATCCAATGTGCGGCCTTCGGCCAACGAGATGCGTTTACGCGCGCCGTTAATCGCATCGAGGAAATCAACTTCGAGCGTGAAACGAATGTCCCGGCCACGCATGCGCGAATAACCGCGGCTTGAGCCGAACCCCGGACCAAAGAGGTCAGAAAAGATGTCTCCTAGATCAAATGCGTCCCCGCCGGCGCCAGCGCCAGGGCCTGCTCCAGGACCGGCGCCCGCGCCCGCATGCGCGCGCGCGCCCTGCCTAGGTCGAGCATTGAACGCCATGCGCTCATTACCATCGGCGTCGATCTCGCCGCGATCGAAGCGCGCCTTTGTGGTGGGGTCCGACAGCATATTGAACGCTGCCGTCGCCTTCTTGAATCTGTCTTCCGCAGCTTTATCGCCAGGGCGCACGTCAGGGTGCAGCTCCTTTGCGAGCGCACGATAGGCGCGGCGGATTTCATCAGCGGTGGCCGAACGGCTCACGCCGAGGGTGGCGTATGGGTCCCAACTCACGGTGTCAGTCTGGCTCCGGCCTTCTCGCCCAAAGTGGCAGCGCCGACCGGCTCCGGCAATGGAATCAGGTCAGCCCGGCCATTCTGGCCCGCCGGACTATAATGTTATGGTTAACTCGCTGTTCAAGCCTGTGGCGCCGCTATCGCCGATTTGGGCGACCCTAAAGTGCAACGACCCCGGCAAAACCCCGAAATCGGCGGTCTGATCGGCTGTGCTATAGAGGAAGGACGGGCTGGCGACGTTTAACGCGCGGACCACGTCCGATCCGTCCAGCACCTCCAGACGATAAGATTCGGCGCTCGCGCCGAGCGGCGGCTCGCCGGCGCCCCAATAATCGCCGCCCACCCGGGCGCACCGCACCCAGCTGATTTCGACGTCGCCGCCGGCCACGCGCCAAGCCTTCAGGTGCGCCGGCGCCCACGGCCGGAGCGCCGTGCGTGGCAGCGTCAGCGTCTGCAATGCTGCACGCGGATCTGTTGCGACGCGGCCGGCAGGCGGGGCCGCGAACGGCAGCGCCTCGCCCCACTCGTGCGCGGCGATATCGACACGAACGAGACGCTCATCCAGCACCACAATTCGCGCGCCTACAGGATGCGGCACGCGCATCGCATGCGCGGAGCCCAAGCGACCGCGTAGAAAACCAGAAAGCTCATACTCGTTCGGCGCAACTAATGTACAATTGCGCGCCTGCACGATCTCCCATTTCTCACGTTTTTCTCCTTAAGCAGCGCGGACGAACTCTCGCGCAAGAGTGAGCCGCGCTAGCGGCTGCATCGGATGCGCCACGATGGACACCTCCAGAAGCTCAATTTCAGTCAGCACACGCACGCCGGCGGCGCGATGAGCGCTCAGCGGCACAAACCCAATCGACAATCCATCAACACCGCGCGCCAGCGCGCGCTTCGCTCGCGCAGCGCCCGGCAACTCGTCTCGGACATCTCCACGCAGCCACAGTCCGCGGCCATCCTCGCGCACATCCGTCCAGAAGCCAGCCAGCAAACGCGGCTCATGCTCGACCAAAATCGGCATGGGCGCAGCGCGCCGCTGCAAACTCGCAGCGAAAGCGCCGGCACGCACGATGTCGCGCATATGATCCTCGGCGCCGAACAAAGCGGCGTAGCCCTCGATGATCACCGCTCAAGCCGCTCTTCAATCCGCGCCAATGATCGGCGCGCTTCGCTCAATTGCTCTTCTAGACGCGCCAGCCGCTCGGAGACTTCCGGCTGCGTCGCCACCGCGCGCTCTACTTCTTCGAGGCGCGCTACAGCGTGCCCCGCCCAAAGCAATCCGCCCGCGGTCTGCAGAAAGAGCGCCAGGATCAACGCGAACGTGATCCGCGGATCGATGGTCACCCGCATGACAACGGCTCCTCCACGCCAGCGATACGGCGCTTTTCGTCCTCGTCGAGAAAATCCGCCGCATTGAGGCTCGACCACAGCGCTTCGCGCTCAACCGCGAGCGCAGGCACCTGGTCCGCATCAATACGCACCGAAGCGGGCGCGTCCCAACGCGCACCGATCCACGCCTCTATCGCGCGCGCAGCTTTCATCGCCAGTGGCAGCGCCGTTTGCCGCCAGAACGCAAGGTTCGCTTCACGGTAGTTCGAATACGTGTTGTCACCCGGTATCCCGAGCAGCATTGGCGGCACGCCGAACGCGAGCGCGATCTCCCGCGCCGCCGCAAAGCGCGCCTCGATGAAATCCATGTCCGACGGCGAAAGCGACATCGGCCGCCACTCGAGTCCGCCTTCGAGCAACATCGGCCGGCCCGCATTAGCGGCGCCGACATGCATTTCCTCAAGTTCAACCTTCAGCCGCCGAAACTGCTCTTCGCTCAACCGATCGGCGCCGCCGGCCCCAGTGAACACAAGCGCGCCCGAAGGCCGCGCTGCATTGTCGATCAGCGCTTTATTCCAAGCCCCGCCGGCATTGTGTATGTCGATCGCATACGCTGCCGCCTCGATCGGCGAGAGGCCGTACCAATCGTCGCTCGGGTTAAAGAGCTTCAGATGCAGGATCGGCGCTTCCCCGGTGACGGGATCGCGCTCGAAGCGGCGCACGGCAGAGCCAACGCGATGCTCCCAACCGATCGGCTACCCATCCGCGCCAGGCACGACGCTCATGCGATCAGGGCGCAGCACATAAAGCTCAGACGGCGCCGTCTCTGCAATGCTGGCCGCTTCGAGATAAGCGTTCCCGCTCACCTGCAGGTGACCGTAGAACGCCTCCAGCAGCTCGATCCCGGTCTGTTCCGGGTTGGGCCGGGTCAGCAAACGCGCCAGCGGATGATCGTGCGGCGTCACTTTAAACGGCGCGCTAGCAGCGGCCTCGGCGATCAGCCGCACACAGCGGTAGGCAATGGCGTTGCGGCCATAGCCTTCACGCGCGAACGTCGCCGGATCGCGCATCGGCCAAGCCGGGCGTCCGAGCGCGTGCCAAGCCATGAGTTTTCGCTCCGCGCTTGGGGCGCGGAGTTTCCGTATCCAATCGAACATGATCTCTTCCGCTAAAGCGCCCGCATCCGCCGGCCTTCGCCGCCTTGCAGCAAATCCGTCAGCCGGAACCTTCTCTGGGCTGGGCCAGTCCCGGCAGGACGATCGCCTAACCGGCGTGACGTTCCGTCTCACCGGCGTCGGCGTGCGCAGCTATCGATCCGCTTCCGCGACAAGCGCGCGTAGCGTTCCAAAGGCATTCAGGCCGCTCGCCCCTGCAATCTGAATTTCCGACCGTGCCAGAACTCTACCACCGCACCGGATCGGTCGGATTGACATTTCGTCCAGCCCTGCGAATCCAGGCATCTTTCGGTTCCGGGGCATGGATACGCGGGCCCCCTATCCGCGTTTCACTGGCCAGAATTCAGCCACACCCCTGTTACACACAGCCCGCCGGAGACCACGTTGTCAGATCAAGGGCCAGACTTTCAGCGCCACCTCGAGTGGGCGCGCCTGCGAGCCCAGGCGGCGCAGCAGCAATTTGGCGATATCATTGGCGACCGCTCGCGCTGGAACTGGCGCACGGCGGCCAGCATCGCCGCGGCCGGCGCGCTATTTATGGTGGTCGCCGTGTGGGTCTGGATCTACTGGGGTCTGCCGCGCGTGCCGGACGCTGACGCGCTGTGGGCGCTAAACCGGCAAGAATCGGTAATGTTCGTCGATAGCGAAGGCGAAATCCTGGGCGTCCGCGGCGCCTATTACGGTCGTCGCGCCACGTTGGAAGATTTACCAGACTATGTGCCGCAGGCCTTCCTCGCGATCGAGGATCGCCGTTTCTATGAGCACGCTGGCGTCGACCGCATGGCGGTGTTGCGCGCCATCCTCGCCAACGTGCGCGCCGGTGAAACGGTGCAAGGCGGCTCTACGCTGACGCAACAGCTTGCGCGGAACCTCTTCCTTACCCGCCGCCAAACCGTCAACCGCAAGCTGCGCGAGATGGTGCTCGCCTCGCGCATAGAACGGCGCCTGACCAAAGACGAAATTCTCGAGCTTTACCTCAACCGCGTTTATCTCGGCGATCAAGCCTACGGTGTCGACGCCGCCGCGCGCCGCTATTTCGGCAAGCCGTCCTCAGAACTCACACTCGCCGAAGCCGCGCTGCTCGCCGGCTTGCCGAAAGCGCCGTCCAATCTCGCGCCATCACAGCATTTGGAAGCTGCAATCGAGCGCCAGCACGTCGTACTGGAAGCAATGGTGGTCGCCGGCTTCATCACGCCGGAGCAACGCGACGCCGCGCGCGCCGAAGAGATCAACGTCGTCGATCGCCCCTCCGTCGAACGCTCGCTCGGCTATGCGTTCGATCTCGCCGTCGAGCAAGCGCGCCAACATGCCGGTACGGACTCGCCGGACCTCGTCATCCAACTCACCATTGATCGCCGGGTTCAGCAGACGGCTTCGGACTCGATCCGCCGCCGGCTCGGCAACCGCGCCTTTGGCCGCCGGCCGCTGCAAGCGTCGTATATGGCCGTCAACCGCGAAGGCGGCATCGTCGCGCTTATCGGCGGTACCGATTACAACACTTCAAAATTCAATCGCGTTACCCAGGCACAGCGCCAGCCCGGCTCGACGTTCAAAACCTTCGTCTACACCGCGGCCATCGAATCCGGCCTCGACACCGAGGATGTCCGCTACGACGAACCGGTCGTCATCGATGGCTGGCGCCCGCGCAATTACGATGATGGCTATCGCGGCGCCGTCACGCTGCGCACGGCCTTTGCCATGTCGATCAACACCGTCGCTGCGGAAGTCGGCAATGAGGTTGGCCCACCCCGCGTCGCCGACGTCGCGCGCCGCCTCGGGGTCAGCAACATGCCAGCCCGTGGCCAGTTCGTGCCGCCGTCAATCGCGCTAGGCTCGATTGAGTCCACGTTGTGGGACATGACCACAGCGTTCTCGACGTACATGAATGAAGGCAACCGCGTTGACCCGCATATCGTCGCCCGCGTTACCAACTCAGCCGGCCAAGAGCTTTACGTTCGCCCACCCTATCGCGGCCAACGCCTGCTCAACGAAGAAGTCGTCCAGCGCATGAATTCGATGATGGGCGCCGTGGTGCTGCGCGGCACCGGCACCGGCGCGCGCCTCGGCGAACGCCATGTCGCCGGCAAGACCGGCACCAGCTCCGATTGGCGCGACGCCTGGTTCATCGGCTACACCGCCGATTACACCGCAGGCGTTTGGGTCGGTCACGATGACTTCACCTCCATGGGACGCACCACGGGCGGCACGCTGCCGGCGCAAATCTGGGCCGACACGATGCGCGTCGCGCACCAGGGCGTGGAGAACCATCCGCTGCCTGGCTACGAACAGCCCGTGCGTTCACCGCGCGAAGTGGAGATGGCCTCGTTCTTCGACACGCTCGCCGACGCCTTCGGTGAGTCGAACATCGAAAACCTGACCGACATCTTCCAGTAGGCAGCGCATACCATGGCGGGGCCAGCGCTGGCGCATATCAAAGAGCTACGCCTCGATCTTGGCGGCGCGCCCCTATTCGAGGGCGCGGAATTCGTCCTGCATAAGGGCGAGCGCGCCGCGTTTGTCGGCGCGAACGGCGCCGGCAAATCCACGCTGATGCGCATGATGGCCGGTTTCGTTGAGCCTGACGGCGGCGAGATCGGATTTACCTCGGGCTCAAGCATTGCCTGGGCGCCGCAGGAGACAAGCTTCGACGACTTCGCGACTCTGCGCGAATACGTGGAAGCGCCTTCAGCCAATGTCGCCACCGGACTCGCGCCAACGCCTACACATGCCGCCGAGGCGGCGCTTGAATCCTTTGGCCTTGATCCCGATCGCACGCCAGCCGGGTTATCCGGCGGCCAGATGCGCCGCGCTTCCTTAGCGCGCGCGTTCGCCGCTGACGCCGACATCCTGCTGCTCGACGAGCCCACCAACCACCTCGACATTGCCGCCATCGAAGATCTAGAGCGACGGCTCAACGCTTTCCGCGGCGCGGCGCTCATCATCAGCCACGATCGCCGCTTTCTCGAACGCGTCTCGAACTCAACGCTTTGGCTTCGTCAGCGCCGCGTGATCAAGCTGGACCGTAGCTTTGCGCACTTCGAAAAATGGGCCGAAGCGATTGAGTTGGAAGAGGCGCGCACTTTGGCGCGTCTGGAAACGCATCTGAAGGCGGAAGAGCATTGGCTGCAACGCGGCGTCACTGCTCGCCGCTCCCGTAACGAAGGCCGCCGCCGCAAGCTTATGGCGATGCGCAGCGAACGCCGCGAGCGTGAAACAGCAGCAACTCACCGCATCGCCGACATCCAAGCCGAACGCGGCGCCGAATCCGCGCGCCTCGTCATCGAAGCTAAGAACCTTTCCAAGAGCTATGGCGACAAGCCGCTGATCGCGAACCTATCGCTGCGTCTCATGCGCGGCGATCGCCTCGGCGTTGTGGGCGCCAACGGCTCGGGCAAAACCACGCTGCTGGAATTGTTGCTGCAACGACGCGAGCCCGATACTGGCAGCGTGCGCCTCGGCGAAGGTCTGCAGATCGCTTACGTCGACCAGTCCCGTGCGATGCTGGATGAAAGCGCCACAATCTGGGAGACGCTCGCCCCGCAAGGCGGCGACCAGGTCATCGTGCGCGGGCGCCCGCGCCACGTTGCAGCGTACGCCAAGGACTTCCTCTTCGGCGCAGAGCAATTGCGCCAGCCCGTCTCCGCATTGTCAGGCGGCGAGCGCAATCGCCTCTCGCTCGCCGTCGCGCTTGCGCAGCCCGCCAATGTGCTGGTGCTGGATGAGCCCACCAATGACCTCGACATGGATACGCTCGATGCGTTGGAGGACATGCTCGCCGGCTACGATGGCACGGTGATCCTCGTCAGCCACGATCGCGCCTTCCTCGATGGCGTCGCCACGCAAATCGTCGGCCCGCTCGGCGGCGGCAAATGGGCCGAAACGCCGGGTGGTTGGGCAGACTTCGAGCGCGCCTATGGCAGCGTCGCCGCGCGGCCGCAGCGCGCTCAACCCAAAACGGCGCCGCCGCCCGCGCCGCCCAGGAAGCAAACCAAGCTGGCCTATAAGGACGAGCGGCGCCTAAGCGAACTGAACACGCTGATGCCAGCGCTCACGCGAGAGATCGAAGCGCTTGAGCAAAAACTGGCTGCCCCGGACACGTTCGCGCGCGATCCCAACGCCTTCACGACGGCCGCCGAGAAACTGAGCGCGCTCCGCGCCCAGCACGCGGCGGCAGAGGGCGAATGGCTCGACATCGAACTCCGGCGCGAAGCGCTTTCCGCCGAGGACTGAATCCTCTGTTAACCAATGCGCGCCAAGCATCTGCATTATGCGCATCTGGACGACCGCCCTTTTCGCCCTCGCCTTCGCCAGCGAGGCCGCTGCAGCCGGCGCTTACGCCTCCCACGCAGCGCGTGACATCCAGGCATGCGCGCGCCTTTGCGCCGATGACGGACTCTGCATTGCATGGAGCTACACCGCCGAAGGCGCCTGCCAATTGCGCGCGACCACGCCCGACGCGCCATCCGGCGTTGCGAGCGGCTTTAGCCAACGCGCACCAGCGTCGTTGCGACAAGCTTTCGTTAACCTAACAGCACCGCCCGCGCCTCACGCGCCTCCGCCAACAGCGCCAGACACCTCCTCGTCTGCGGAAGCCGAGGAAAACGATACCGAACTGCTCGGGGGGCTCGAGCCCCGCGACCAAACGCCCGAACTGCGTTTAGGCCTGCGCAATTGAGCCTTCGGTAAGAGTTCCTTACCGCCCGCGCGCTAGTTTGCGGCGGAATTTGTTGGAGCCGCTCGGCAATGTCACACGGTCGTTTCGCTAAACTCGTGGAGCTGGCCCGCCTGTCCGACAGCGATCGCCGCCGCGATCTGCTGCGTGAAGTGACCGACCTCTTCTTCGAGACCTCGAACAGCCGCAGCGAGCGTGAGTCCGCCCTATTCGACGACGTGCTCCAACTGGTCGCCGCCGAAATGCAGGAAGAGGTGCTGGCCGAACTCTCCCACACCTTCGCCGACGCTGCCGACGCGCCAGTCGGCCTGATGCGCGATCTCGCCAACCACTCGTTCGAAGTCGCAGGCCCAGTGCTTCAACGCAGCAAGGTGCTGGACGAGGAAACGCTCCTCAAAGTCGTAAACTACCAGAGCCAACAGCACATCAAGGCCGTCGCCCAGCGCCCTGATGTCAACGAAACCCTCTCCGACGCCATCGTCCGCTTCGGCGACGATCACGCGCTTGATGCTCTCATCCGCAATGACCGCGCCAAGATCACCCGCGCCGGCATGGAAACCGCCGTCGATCGCGCGCGCCGCAACGCGCTGCTGCACGAAGGCGTAGTGAAGCGCTCGGACCTCCCGCTCGATCTGCTCAACGAGATGTATTTCGTGGTCGAGACACGCCTGCGCGATCAAATCATGCAGCGCAACGCGTCGGTCGATCCCGCAACGCTTGACGCCGCGCTCAGCAAAGCCCGCGAACGCATGCGCCAAACAACGAGCGACGTGAGCGCCGAAGCCCGCAAGGCTATGACCTACATCGAGTCCAAAAAGAACAGCGGCGAACTCAGCGCCCGCCTCCTGGTATCACTCTATCGCGAAGCCAAACAAGCGCACTTCCTCTACGGCCTGGCCGAACTCACCGGCATTGACCACCAAACTGTCGCCGGAATGCTGGAGCGCCGTGACATTGAAGGCCTCGCCATGATATGCCGCGCCGCCAATATCGAGCGGCCGCTGTTCGTGACATTAGCGGTTCTTGTCGGCGGCGGCGACGAAGCGATGACGCGCGCGGAAGAGTTCGGACGCATGTACAACAACGTGCCGGTCGAAGCCGCTCAGCGCGCCGTGCGCTTCTTTAAAGTGCGCAAGTCTGCTGGCGAAAGCCGCGCCGCTTAAGCCGCGCGTTCCTTCACGGCGCTGAACCGAACCTTCGGGTTCTTGTCCTGCACGTAGCCGATCTCCCAGGCGCTTTTCCCGAGATAGACCGGCGAGCCGTCCACATCCTCGGCCATCTGCGACTGCGACTTGTCGACGAACGCCTCCAAATCGGCGCGCGCATCGGCGCTGATCCAGCGCGCGGCCTGATAGGGCGACGTCTCGAAGATCACTTCGAGCCCATACTCCGCCTTCATCCGCTCATCCAAAACGTCGAACTGCAGCGCACCGACCGCACCGACGACCAGATCGCCGCCCTGCACCGGCTTGAACACCTGCGTCACGCCCTCCTCGCCCAATGCTTCCAGCGCTTTGCGCAAGTGCTTCTGCTTCAGCGGATCTTTCACGCGCACGCGCTTCAAGATTTCCGGCGCGAAGTTCGGAATGCCCTGAAACACCACATCGCCACTCTGCGAAAGCGAGTCACCAACGCGCAACCC